>NZ_AP023368.1:2900000-3500000 GCF_014218355.1 Anaerocolumna chitinilytica | reverse complement strand
TGGAAAGGTTTCGGTTAACTACTATAAGAAGTCTGATATCCCGAACACTGATTATTGTCTGCGTTTTTACTTTTGTACATTCTGACAGGGACCTTTGGATATATACCTGCGTAATGTCAGTTTGTTTTTTGCTGGAGCAGGTACAGCTTATTCCGTTTCTGTTCCCCTTAGTTAAGAGGGTAACTCTGAAAAAAGAAGATATCACCTGTCATATTGTACCGAATTTGAAACTGTTTGTTCCGCTCTTTGCTTTAAGCATCTATAACTGGCTGGATAAAATTATGCTTGGTGTTCTTGTTAAGAGCACCACTGTAGTAGCTTTTTATGCTTTTGCTGAAAATATCATTAACCTCCCCAAGGGAATTCTATCAGCACTGGATACGGTTATGCTGCCAAGAATCTCAAATCTGGTTGCAAATAACAGAATAGAGGAAGGTGTGCAGAAGATGAAGAATTCCATCAGATTTAACAGTTTCGTCTGCTGTGCACTCTGTTTTGGAATTGCTGGAGTGGCATCAAACTTTGTACCCTGGTTTTTTGGAAAGGAATATGAACCTACGATTCTTCTCACCATGGAGCTTGCTATGGTTATGATTCCCATGAGTATCGTTAACGTTGTACAGACACAATATCTAATTCCATTTCATAGGGAGCATGTATATATGTGGTCCGTGTCTTTGGGAGCACTGACTAACATTATATTAAATCTTTTGCTTATTCCAGGGCTAGGAGCTAGCGGAACTGTTATTGGTACATTTGGGGCTGAATTAGTTGTATGCACATATCAGATGGTTTATATACGGCATATCTACAAGGTGAATCAGCTGTTTAAGACCTTGAGGCCTTTTGTGATTTGCGGTGTGTTAGAATTTGCAGCGGTATATTCTTTGGGTGGTCTTCCTTTCAATAATTTCCTAAGATTGCTTCTTCAGATTTGTGCCGGAGGTTTTGTATATCTGGCTGGATGTTGCATTTATGTTATCTTTATCAGTAAGGAATACCGCTCAGTCGGGAATATTATAAGTGGATTGAAAGATAGTATGTAGTGTGAAAATTAAAAGGCAATTTTCACACACATGTTTGTGCCTGCGTAATCCTCGGCATAAACATGAGGCGCGTTGGGAAGGCATGATTGTAGTGTGAAAATTAAAAGGCAATTTTCACACACATGTTTGTGCCTGCGTAATCCTCGGCGCAAACATGAGGCGCGTTGGGAAGGTATGATTGTAGTGTGAAAATTAAAAGGCAATTTTCACACACATGTTTGTGCCTGTGTAATCCTCAGCGCAAACATGAGGCCCATAGAGACTGGAATGGTTGTTTGTATAAATGAGAGAAGTGAGGTGAGAAAAGAAGATGATAGTTGATACGAATGCATATATAGTGTCTTTGGTTTTAGTACTATTATGCAGTGTGGTACGGGATTTTCTGATTCCGCTGATTGTTTGGAGAAAATATCTTTTAAATAAAAGCTATAGTTATCGTTTTTGGTTTTGCTTGCTTACCCAGGCAGCACTGGAAATTAACCTGGTATACCTCCTTGGGTTTTTCAATATCTTAAATCGTTTCTCAATCATTGGAAGCAATGTACTTATTTATTCCTTTATAATCTGGAATTTCTCTGATAAACAGTTTTTTTATCGCTGTAAGGTTACCATTCTGGAATTATGGGAGGCAAGTAATGAAGAAAGATTAGTCAAATACTTAACGCGTAAGATTAGAGAAAGGTCAAAGACTTTATGGCGGTCATTACTGCAGTGGAAAATATGGAAGTATATTAGAAAGAACTGGCTGGAAACGATTCTCTTAACAAGTCTGGTTCTATACAATATATATTTTCTCACGCACTTTGTTATGAAGTATCATAGCTATCAGTTTCCGGATATACCGGTGCATCAATCCTGGATTTATGGCATGGAAAAGGGCAAAATGTTTTTCGAGGGAGTCTATCCCTATGGAATGCATATTATGATACTTATCCTTCGTGCGTTCTTTCAACTAAACCTGCGTGAGATACTGCTTTATTCGGGGACATATCAAACAGTGCTCCTTATCATTGGAATATTTTTGTTAGCAAAACAGATTTTTTATGGGAAGTATACACCGATAACGGTTGCAGTAGTGGTTAGCCTTATGCTGAATCAAAGCCGTTACGCAGCTGCCCTGCCGCAAGAGGCAGCCATGTATGCTGTTATCGGACTTGCCTATTTTATGTTCCGCTATCTGAAGCAGGACAGAAAAAAATCTGTGGTTGAAAGTGATTCAAGGCTTCGGTCTTTCTTTCGTATGAATTCCTACATCAACCGGAGATATCTGAATTCCGATGCCCTTTTTGTTATGATATGTGTCTCATTGGTCATTGCATATCATTTTTTTACCGCGATTGCAGCGATTTTTATGGTAATAGCAATTGGACTGGCTTACCTTCCAAAGGTCTTAAAGAAACAGTACTTTGTTCCGCTGATGTTTTGCGGAATAATGGGGGCAGTGATAGCAGTTCTTCCAATGGCAGCTTTTCTTGCCAGAGGAGTCCCTTTCAATGGCTCCATGAACTGGGCAACCAGCGTAATCGAGGGTAAGAAATGGCAGGGAGCGGAAACGAAGTATGAAACTAATCTGAATGAAGCATTAGGGGAAAATGTTGCAGGCGAGGGCAACGAGGATACGTCCGCAGAAGATGAAACAAAGGTAAAAATCGACTACTCAAAGATGTCTGCAAAGGAAATTGTAATCTATGTAGGTAATTCCTTATTCAGCTTTGCCAGTACAACGATATATAACGAGGAAGCAATACTGGTACTGTTTGTGTGTATGTTGTTAGGATTTTTATGTTCAATCCTAATGATTTTACGAAAAAAGACCAGAAGTATTGGGCAGGTGTATTTGGCAATAATCATCAATATGTTTATTCTTTGTATATTTGGAGCCGCTAAAAAATTGGGAATTGTCCAGTTGATTGAGGTGGCTAGAATAGCAACTTTTGCGGAGCCAATCAGCGGGTTTATCTATATAATTCCGCTGGATTTTGCATTTCGTATAGCAGGAGGCTGGAAGAATCGCTACTACCAGGCCTTCCTTAGGACGTTTTCACTCTTTCTTGGCGTCGGTATAGCATCTGCCATTATTCTGCTTGGCTGGGTGCACAGCTTCTTCTATTTTGATCAGGCATATTATAACGAATCCGAGTATGTCCTGCGAAATATTAAGAAGACATATCCCAAAGACACTTATACGATTGTTTCTCCTACCGAGGAATACTATGATGTTTTGGACTATGGCTACCATACACAGCTGGCTCAGTTTATGGATATGGTAAACGGGAATCAAAAACTTTTTACTTTTCCGACCAAGTATGTTTTCTTTTTTATAGAAAAGCATGTGTTAAATGATTACATCTATGGCTATGTGGATGTGAATCTGAAATACGCAGCCAAGAATTTTGCTTATCTGGGGGATGTGCAGGACTATTACTATCAACGTGCAGTCATTGAATCCCAGGCATATTATTGGGCACAAGAATTTAAAAAGAGGTATCCGGACAATTTCAAGGTTTATTTTGAGGATGATATCTACGTGGTTTATATGATGAAGCAGAATGTTTATAGTCCTTATGATCCTCAAATTGATTACTTGTCTGATTATGCGGATGAAATCAAAGCAATCGAAAAGAAAGCGGATGGCACACAATAATTGTAGCAAAGGTATGGTATTTTATGTATCGCATAGATGAAAGGTTATCAGCCAGAATTAATATTTTGAAATTTCTATCCATAATTATGGTGGTTTTTATACACAGCAGTCCGGCGGTAACGGCTTATAACAGCTTATCAGGAGGAAGTTTATCAAAACAATGCCTTGATTTTCTGATTTATATCCTATCACAGTCAATTTCAAGAACAGCTGTCCCGTTATTCTTTCTTATTTCAAGTATTTTGCTTTACTCGAAAGAGTTTAGGTGGGTTACGAATATGAAAAAGAAATGCAGGTCTGTTCTGCTGCCATATCTATTTTGGAATAGTTTTTGGATATTGTTTAGTTATTGTGCCCAGACCATTAAAATAATCGCAGCATATTTTCCCAGAGACAGTTATTATGTTAGAGATTATGGTCTTCTGGATTGGCTTAAAGCTTACACCTATCTCAATGGTAACTATCCATATCTGTATACTTTATGGTTTTTAAGAGACTTATTCTTATTGAATATACTGGCAATTGTCATTAAAAAAATAGTTGATAAGGCACCGGTGCTCCTGCTGGCCTTGCTTGCGGGTCTTTGGTTTAGTAATATCACAATCCCTTTTCTGGACAATCAGACGATAGTGTTTTTTACACTGGGGTATTACGTAGTAAAATATCAACTGGATGTGAAAGTAATAGATCGTATAAACTCATTTCTAGCGATGATACTCTTTGCAGGATTTACTGTTATGGATTATGCCTTTTCTTTTTACCTTCCGGCTATTCATAATCTAAGTGTAATCATTGGAATTTTGTTCTTTATAAAATTGTCAGGTCAGCTTACTTTTTATAAAAAATGCGATAGAATTATTTGGTTATCAAAGTATGCTTTTATTATATATGTATTCCATGAAATGAATTTATCAATGCTAAAAGAATTGTCACTCCTTGTATTTCCTCAAACTATTTTAGTTCAGCTATTGGAATATTTGTTGATACCTGTAATTATTATAATCGGGTGTATCTTCTTTGGAGTAATATTGCAAAAAATAAGCCCTAAATTTTATTCTGTCGTAACCGGAAACAGAAGTTAAGGCCGGGAGTTTATGGAAAAGGAGAAATGGATGGATCAGAATCAAAAGTTGTGCGTTGCTTATGCAGCTGATGATAAGTATGCAAAATATCTTGGTATTTCCATGCTGTCATTGTTTCAGTCGAATATAGACTTCACAGAAATCATAGTATTTGTGATGGATTGCGGAATAGGGAATCCTAACAGAGAAAAACTTGAATGGATTGCGAAGGAATATAACAGAGAGATTAATTTTATATCAATGGAAGCGGCAGTTTCAGGGCTTCAATTAAATATGGGAACCAGAAAGATAGCAATTGCTTCTTATGCGAGGCTGTTTTTAGCATCGATTATTCCTAAGATTTATGACAGAATTTTGTATCTGGATTGTGATACCATTATCCGAGATAATCTGAAGGATTTATGGACAGTGGATTTGAAGGGGTATATGGTCGCAGGAGTTCGGGATACCGTAGACAGCTTTTTCTTAAAGAAGATTGGAATGGAGCCTCAGGAATCTTATGTGAATGCGGGGGCGATACTGATCAATCTGTACAGTTGGCGGGAAGAGGAGATGGAGAAGCAGTTTATGGATTTTATCCGAAAACACAATGGTAATGTGCCTCACCATGACCAGGGAACCATCAATGGTGTCTGCAGGAATAAAAAGCGCATTCTTGCTCCCAGGTACAATGCATTTGCTAATATCTATTCATTTTCTGCAAAGACCATCAAGCGTATATACTTTTTGGACAGCTTTTATACACAGGCAGAGTTAGAAGAGGCAAAAAGAAATCCGGCTATTTTACATTTTACCACAGGTTTGGTAGGCAGACCCTGGGAAGAAAACTGTACACATCCTATGCGAAAGGAATATAGAAGGATTGCAAAAGCATCTCCCTGGAAGGAGGAAACACTTCAACAGGATAGCAGGAAGTTTTCTGTGAAGTTATTTTCGAGTTTTTATAGGCATGCACCACTGTTTGTCTCAGAGCTGGTTTATCGTTTTATTAGTTTGCTTAGCCATGTTAGAGATTAAGAAGACATGAATTTCATATGTCAATAGGCAGCTAAAGTTTAGCCGTTGTTTTGCTTTGGTATGTTATTTATGTCCTGATGCAATTAATAAGATATTATTTTTCATATCATAAAATAACAATATTATCTTAAAATAAATATAATTTTTATATGGAAGGGTATTACAGGAATTTTACAATAAATTCATGTTAATACCCTATTTTTTGTCGCATAATTATTTCAGAAGTTATTTCATATTTGCTCTATAAGCAAATTGGCATTTATAAATATAGTAAAAATATGTAAAAACCCTGAACACGTTGAAATATCTATCTTTGCAAACTTGCTCCAGGATAAAATTAAGGAAAAATGAGTAAAATATTTGGTATTTTATGGATTGGAGTATTGACAAAAATTAGGCTAAATAGGTATAATAAGACAGGACTAAAGTCCTATTGACTTTATTAGAACACATGTTTGGTATAAATTGTAAATTGATTATATTTAATAGATTAGGCTGATGAAGGTGGAAGAAATTTGTTGAACAATTTGACTCAGGGAGTTGTTAGGAAGAAGAAACGTTTGGGTGATCTTCTGGTAGATGCCGGGGTGCTTAGTGAACGAGAATTATCTGAGGCACTAATGAAGCAAAAAGAGAAGCAGCAAAAGCTTGGCATGACGCTTATAGATATGGGGATAACAACAGAGGAGCAGATTGCGAATGCACTCCACCACCAAATGAATATCGATATGGTCACCTTATCCGATATCAGTATCCCGGAAGAGATTATTGCTCTGGTGGATGAATCTGTTTTAAGAAGGTATACCCTTATTCCTTTTGCCTTTAATAAAAACAATCCGGGAATATTAAGGGTCGCCATGTCAGACCCGTTGGATATTATTGCGATCGACGATATTTCCATTGTTACCAATTATCAGATTGAACCGGCGGTATCCACTCATAAAGATATAGCAGCTGCTATAGACAGGTATTATGGCAATGCAGAAGCCATGAAGGTAGCTGAACGGTATACCAGAGAACGTCAGGAACAATACGCTTCCAAGGAAAAGGAAGAGAATGCTCAAAATGAAGATGTAAACAATGCACCTATCGTGCAGTTGGTTACTAAAATAATAGAACAGGCAGCAAGACAGAGAGCCAGCGATATACATATTGAAGCCTTGAGCAGGCAGGTAAGAATTCGCTTTCGAGTGGATGGGGTACTAAAAGAGGCCATGCGCTATGATGTGGAACTTTTACCCGCAATTATAGCAAGAATAAAAATAATCGGCGGAATGGATATTTCTGAGAAAAGAAAACCTCAGGATGGCCGTATTACTCATATTGTAGACCGAAGAGAATATGATATCCGTGTTTCTATCCTTCCCACCGTATTCGGTGAAAAAGTAGTTATGCGTCTCACCACGAAGGAAGGTCTTACAAAGGACAAGCGGGAATTGGGATTTTCAGAGGAAGAATTAAAGCGATTTGACAGGATACTGGAGAATCCGCATGGTATGATACTGGTTACCGGTCCGACCGGAAGCGGTAAATCCACTACCTTATATACCGTATTGAGCGAACTTAACACCGAAGGGGTCAATATTGTTACTGTTGAGGATCCCGTTGAAGCGAATATCAACGGGGTAAATCAGGTGCAGGTGAATTCAAAAGCCGAGCTGACCTTTGCATCGGCACTGCGTTCTATCTTAAGGCAAGACCCGGATATCATCATGATTGGTGAGATACGTGACAGTGAAACCGCAGAAATAGCCGTTAAGGCTTCCATCACAGGGCATCTGGTAGTTAGTACCCTGCACACCAATAGTGCCGCCAGTACCATTACCCGTCTGGTTGATATGGGGGTGGAACCATATCTGATAGCAGATTCCACCGTAGGAGTTATAGCTCAGCGTTTGGTGAGGAGACTATGTCCGAAATGTAAAGTATTAAGGGAGACCACTCTGCTTGAGAGAGAGTTACTCGGAATACCGAAAGAGCGGGAACATCAAATTTATGAAGCCAGTTCTTGCGGTTGTAACCATTGTAATAATACCGGATTCTATGGACGTATCGGTGTATATGAAATAATGCCGGTTTCCCCTCAGCTTAAGGAAGCTATCAGTAAGCGTACCGGTGCGGAGGAAATCAAACAGATTGCTCTAAGAGAAGGAATGGACACCATTCGAATGAGTGCCACCAGATATGTTCTGGATGGAATCACTACCATTGATGAAATGAAGAAGATTTCTTTTGAATAATAAAGTACATGTATAAGATTATTAGTTATTTCAATATCTGATAAACAAACTTAGGATAAGGTACATAAAATGATAACAATAAATGAATTATTGACCATAGCAAAACAATGCGGAGCCTCAGATCTTCATGTGACCGTAGGGATAGCACCGAAAGTTAGAATTAATGGAGAACTGACGGACTTAAATTACAATAAAATGCTTCCGGATGATACCATGGCACTAGTTCTGTCAATTACACCGGAACATTTTAAAAAAGTTCTGGAGGAGAAAGGAGAAGCAGACTTCTCTTATTCCATTCCAGGGCTAGGAAGATACCGTGTAAATATATTTAAACAGAGAGGCTCTGTCGCAATGGTAATGAGACTTGTGGGAACAATTATACCTCAGGCCAGCGACTTAGGGGTGCCGGAGTCCGTAATTGAATTAACGAAGAAGAAAAGAGGTCTGGTTCTGGTAACCGGACCTACTGGCAGTGGTAAATCCACCACCTTGGCTTCACTGATTGATATCATAAACAGTACCTATAACACCCATGTAATTACCCTGGAAGATCCTATCGAATACCTGCATAATCATAAAAAAGCAGTCGTGAATCAGAGAGAAATCGGTTTGGATACCTATTCTTACGCCAATGCCTTAAGAGCTGCTCTAAGAGAGGATCCGGATGTTATTCTGGTAGGGGAGATGAGAGATCTGGATACCATAGCTACGGCAATCACAGCTGCGGAAACCGGACATCTGGTATTATCCACCCTGCATACCATAGGAGCTGCCGCCACCATTGATCGTGTTATAGATGTTTTCCCGCCTCATCAACAGCAGCAGATACGAATACAGCTTGCTTCTGTACTTGAATCGGTCATTTCCCAGCAGTTAATTCCCACCGCTGACAGCAAGGGGAGAGTAGCAGCTTATGAAGTCATGCATGCTACAAATGCAATCAGGAATTTAATCCGCGAGGCTAAGACCCACCAGATTCCATCCATCATACAAACCAGCAAAAAAGCAGGGATGCAGACAATGGATGATGCAATCTATGAGCTTTATTTAAGGGGCAGGATTGCAGCTGATAAGGCAATCAACTTTGCTCAGGATCCCGCTGCATTGGACAGAAAATTATTTTGACATAGGAGGGAGGAAGGTTCTTGGCAAGTTTTAGTTATGTAATTATAGACCCCATGGGAAAAGAAAAACATGGTTCCATGGTAGGAGATAGTGCGGATAAAGTAACCTCCGCCCTTAAGGCAGACGGGATGATACCTCTATCTGTGAAGGAACAGTCCCTTTTAACCAAAGATTTAAACTTTGATATCGGAAATGGTGTAAAAGCCAGAGATTTAAGCATATTTTGCAGACAGTTTGCCAGTATATTGTCTGCCGGTGTTACGATTATCAGCGCTTTACAAATGTTAGGCGACCAGACAGAAAAGAAGCGCATGAAGAATGCAATCCGGGAGATACAGGCTTCCGTAGAAAAAGGTGAGACACTGGCTCAGTCTATGGGTTTACAGCCAAAAGTCTTTCCCCCTATACTCGTGAATATGGTAGAAGCTGGAGAAGCTACAGGAAGTCTTGAGGTTACCTTTGAGCGAATGGCACTGCACTTTGAAAAGGATTCCAAATTAAAAGGGCTGATTAAGCAGGCAATGATTTACCCCATGGTAATCTGTATTGTAGCTGTTGGCGCAATTAGTATTATGATGACTGTTGTGGTTCCAAACTTTATAGCCATGTTTGACAGCATCGGAACCAAATTACCTGCCATCACACAGTTCGTAGTAAATATCAGTAATTTTATGGTAAGTAAATGGTGGCTGCTCTTACTCATAATCGCCATCGTTGTCGGGGGATTTATCGCTTTGAGGAAAAATCCAGCCAGTGCTGAAGTGTTAGGAAGGATTGCTCTTAAGGTCCCTCTGTTTGGTAGCTTGATTATTAAGTCCTCCTCTGCAAGACTTACAAGAACCCTTAGCACCATGATAACGGCAGGAATCCCTTTAATTGAAGCACTTCAGATTACCGCAAGAACCATGGACAATATTATTGTGAAGAAATGTCTTATAAATGCCAGTGAAGAGGTAGCAAGAGGAGTTCCCTTATCAAAACCTTTGGAGTATTCAGGCATCTTTCCTCCCATGGTTTATCACATGATAAACATCGGAGAAGAAACCGGTAACATGGAAAGTATGCTGGATCGTGTGGCAGATTACTATGATGAGGAAGTAGAAGCTGCGACAAAAGCTCTGACCACAGTTTTAGAACCTCTTATTATTGTCATATTAGCATTGGTAGTAGGAACCATCATAATGGCAATTATGTCGCCAATGATGAGTCTGTATAGCAGTATCGAGAAGGCTTAAGTTTAAACATGGCTGCTGCCAGGATAGCCATTTTTAATAAATAAATTACAATGAAGGAGAAGTTTATAATGGAAAAAGTAATTGAGATGATTCCGGTTCAGGGAACAAAAGAGAAGAAGAAAAACAAAGGGTTTTCATTAGTGGAGTTGATTATCGTAATTGCTATTATGGCAATTCTGGTTGGTGTTGTTGGTACACAGGTGTTGCCATATATTGAGAAATCCAGACAGGCAAAAGATTTTCAAGTAATTAGTGGTTTTTGCACTGCAGCAACAACTGCTTATGCATCAAATGCTGCTGATATTTCTGCAACTACAGGAACTATAAGTTTCACATTAAATGCTACAACTGATACAACAGCACCTACAGGCGATGCTCTTATAATATATAATGAGGTAAAGACTTTAACTGGTTATACAAATATTACAACATTTAAAACAAGCTTGAGTTCCAAAGCAGGTAAAGATATAAATGGAATAACAATAACAGTAGATTTGACAAATAAAAAAATTACTGTAACAACATCACAAGCAACATCATCATATGATGATGTATTTAAAGATGTAGTAGGAACTCTCTAATAATCCTGAAAGGACCCAATCATACCATGCTCCTATTCTTATACATAATCATTTTCCTATATGGTCTCCTTATCGGCAGCTTTCTAAATGTCTGCATTTATCGGATACCCCGGAATGAGAATATTGTAACGACCCGCTCTCATTGTATGCACTGCAAAACGCAGATAAAGTGGTATGATTTGGTTCCTTTCTTTAGCTTTATAATATTAGGCGGAAAATGCAGAAAATGTAAAACCCGTCTGTCCCTGCAGTACCCCTTGGTAGAGTTATTCAATGCACTGTTGTATTGTAGCATTTTCCTGGTAAATGGCTTCAATTTCGTCAGTATTATTTATTGTCTGATGACCTCTGCTTTGCTGGTGCTTAGTATCATTGATTTTCGTACTTATGAGATTCCTTTTGGAATTAATGTTTTCATCGGAATATTGGGACTAATCCGTATGGGATTGGATTGGACAGACTGGGTTAATTACGTTTTGGGCTTTTGTACCGTCAGTCTTTTTTTGCTGTTGTTATATTTCCTGACAAAGGGAAGAGGAATCGGCGGAGGAGATATTAAATTAATGGCGGCGGCAGGTCTGGTTTTAGGATGGAAGCTGATCTTGCTAGCTTTTATTTTTGGATGCCTGCTTGGCTCTGTTCTGCATGTTATTCGCATGAAGGTTAGTAAGGCTGATAGGGTATTGGCATTCGGCCCCTATCTGGCAATGGGCATCTTTGTAAATATGCTGTATGGCGAAGTCTTTATAAACTGGTATCTTCATATATGCGGCGTGAGGTAAAGGTTAGAGGTATTTTTTTGTTGCAGTGTATAGAAAGTTAGTTGACTTAGTTCTATGTTCTGCCATGGAAAAATAAGAGAGATGCAACAATAAGGAGACTATTAGATGGCCAAGAGAGTATTAAGTATTGATATTGGAGTTACCAATACAAGGGTCTGTGAGATTGATTACGGCAAAAAGACTCCTCATGTATACAAGTGTATTAGTTTTTCCACCCCGGAGAATGTTATTGAGGATGGATACATCAGAAATAAACAAGTACTGGCTACCATACTGCGTATGAAGCTAGATGAAGCAGATATGAAGCTGACCGATGTGGTATTTACGATTTCCTCCAGTAAAATTGCCAATCGTGAAGTTACCATACCAATGGTCAAGGATAGATTAATTCAGCCTGTTATTGATGCCGGAGCACAGGATTATTTTCCCGTGGATATTTCGGAGTATATTATATCCTACAGCATTCTGGAGAGGATAATTACGAAAGAAACCAGAAAGTTAAAGCTAATGTTACTTGCTGCTCCTAATAATCTAATTAAGAATTATTACAGTTTTGCCGAGATTATGAAATTTACCATACATGCCATCGATTATATTGGCAACAGCAGTTATCAGTTACTTAAAAGACAAGCAAATGAAGGTGTAAGGTTCATTATTCAGCTCAACGAACAGAATACGCTGATACATGTTATCGATCAGGAAGCTTTAATTTTGCAAAGAACCATACCCTATGGAGTAAATCCGGTTATGGAAACCGAATCCGATAATAGACCGGTTATAAGAGAAAAAGAAGAGGAGTTTGATAATTATTCTGATGCTTTTGAAGAGGAAGCAGCAGTTGCTTTGGCAGCAGCGGAAGTTGACAACCTTATTACCGACAATCCATATGGTCATATGGAAGAGCTTGCTGATTCCCTGAAATATCTCATAAATAATGTTATCAGAGTATTGGATTATTACAATTCGAAGTTCGCGGAGAAGAAGATTGACCAGATATATATAACCGGACCAGGTGGCAGGGGAAAAGGTATCACGGAACTGTTTCAAAATGAAATCGGTTATGGTGTAAAGAAGCTGGATCGGTTTTCTTCTGTAATCTTTCAAAAGTATATTAACCGGGATGAAATCGATGAAACGGCTTATATGTCCGTTATTGGTGCTGTGCTTCAGCCTATAGGCTTTTTATCAAAGGATATCATTGAGAAAGAAGCAAAAAAAAGCGGCCGCAGTGTTCTAATGCTGACATTGGCTGCTTCCCTTGTAATATCTGTTGTATTAATCTCCGTATCCGTCTTAAGTCTTCAGGGTGCAAAGGCTGAACAAAAGAAATTGCAGGCACAGATAGCTGACTTATCTTCAGTAGAAAGTGTTTACAATGATTATAACAGTGTTTTAGGTGATTATCAGAGTATAACAAAGCTATATTCTGATACAACATCTCAAAACGAGAAGCTGAACCAATTAATTACCGGACTGGAAGAACGATTACCGTCCACTGCGGTGGTTTCAGCGTTAACGGTAAATGAGACCGGCTTTAGTATGAATATTACCACAAACAGTAAACTTAGTGCTGCTAAACTTTACCTGCAGTTAGGAAATCTAGAGGGGTTGAGTATTGTATCCATTGATTCGATTGCAGAATCTGAAGATGAGAATGGAATCAAGATGGTTACCTTTGCTGTGAACTGCCAATATCGTAATGAGGGGAAGGTGGCAGAAACAACAGTTGAAAATACAGAGAATACGAAGTAGGAGACACATATGAAATTAGAGACAAAACTAACCCAACGAGATAAAAAACTCTTGCTAATAGCAGCAGCAATATGTTTATTAGTAGTATCGTATTTTCTTATTTTTCTAAAGAATATGAATGCAGCGGAGGCAATAAGGACCTCCAATGAAACCTTAAATGCAAAGGTTCAGGAATTAACACAAATGCAGGCCCAGGCTGAGGATAAGAAGACGGAAACTTTAAAGATGAAGCAGGAAATAGAGGATATCAAGGCTGAATTTCCGGTGGATTTAAGCACTGCAGATATAATATTGATACTGGATGGATTAGAGCATGAAGCAGATATGAAGATATCCTCTGCTGGTTTTACGGAACATCAGATTTTTTATCCTAATGGAGGATCGGCTGATGGAAATGCATCGTCTCAAACTACTGATACGACTGAGGAAAGCAATGCAGCAGCTCCACAAGGCTCGGATACAACAGGAGCAGATGATTCGAGCCTATCGGCGGCTATTCAATCCAATAAGTATATCGGCATGAAATCAGCCGTAAATATTTCCTTTAAAACAACCTATGCTGGATTAAAAAAGGCTATCGATTATATTAATAAAAACCATGACAGAATGACCATAGGAGAATTGAATGCTACCTATGATACTGACACCGGCAACCTATCAGGCAGTATGGTAATCAATATGTACATCTTAAGCGGCTTGGGAATACAAAAGGCCTATGAACCTCCGAATCTGGAGGATATTGTGACAGGAAAAGATAATATATTCGGAACTTTAAAGTAAGTAATGAAAGTGTAAAAGGAGGAACATTATGAGAAGGCCCGGCAGGAAGGAGAAAAACAAGGGATTTACCTTGGTAGAGCTTATTGTTAGTATCGTAATGCTGGCTATTATAACCGTGCCTTTGCTTAGTTATTTCCTATCTGCTGCCGCTTACAATGCCAGGGCAAAAACGACTCAGGAAGCAGTGGCTTTATCCCAAAGCATTATAGAGAAATGCAAGGACAAATCCATTGAGGAAATAGCCAGGAGCTTTCACGCAGAGAATATAGAATTCTTAAGTAACTTTAACTTAGTGCCTCTTGCAAGTATTAATAATGACAGAAGCCGTGCTTTCGAGGTGGATTCCGCAGGTACTGCCTTATCAGGCGTTGGGAGCTATGATATCCTTAATGGTGTCTTTCATAATTCTGTAAATGGATTGCTGTACTATGCAATCACAAATATTCAGGGTGATGGCAATGATTATGATGCCTTACTGACCGTTGATACCAACATAACCCACGGTACTACTTATTATGATACGAATGTGAACAATACTTTATATCAGATAAAAGCAATTCAATCACCGCAGAATGTTACCGCTGTGGAAACTACCCAGAATGCACGTGCGGTAATCTCTATGAGTGATTTAAACAGAAACTTTTGTGACCAGCAAAATGCAGCTCATGCAGGTGATAGTACCTGGACTTATAAGGTTCCGGTTAATGAAACAGCGATTCAAGCAGTACTTTACAGGGATATCTATATCAAACTGGAACCAATTGAGACTGCACCGGCGGTCATTAGCACCACTAAGGCAAAGGTTAAGGTATATTATAAGTATTACTGTCCGGGTATCAATGGATGCCCACAGACTAGCAGCAATGGGGTAGAAGTAGACCCCCCATTATATCAGGAAACAGTTTCTTTAACTGACCTGAAGAATATCTATGTTTTTTTTCAACGAAATCATGGAGTGGAGCAGATTAATCTGGATATTGATGCAGGGCTCTCTTCTTATATTGTAAATAAAATTAACTTTTACCTGTTATGCCAGGCGATAGATGCATCAGGTAATACGATTCCTGCTTTTGATGCCAGTATAAACCCGGTAGGAAATTCCTTATTGTATGCAGACAAAGTCTTATCCAATGCTCAAAAGTTTTCTAAAAACAACGACGGCAGCAATATGATGGTGGGAAGCGGTTATATACCAAGGGAAACGAAGCTTCGTATAATGAATATAAGAGTAGATATCTACAGAGCTGGCAAGCTTTTAAATTCGAACTTTTTATATGCTTCAATTACTTCTGCAAAAGGAGAATAAAGAGTATCAACTGGATTCGGAAAGGAGCAGAGAAGAATGCTAAGAAAAAATAATAAAGGGTCTGCATTATTACTTGTAATTATTGCAATCTGTTTTATTGCTATTTTGGGTTCTCTTATTCTGTCTCTGACAATGACAAATATCCAGATGAAACAGATTGATTACCGGTCAAAAGAAAATTTCTATGAGACAGAAGCAGTTCTGGAGGAGCTCCATGCCGGACTGGAGGGAGTTTCTTCTGACAGTATGTATCAGGCATATAATTATATTCTTCTGCATTATTCTGAGATTACCCAGAATACCTCCAGTTCCGTCAAAGGTGAATTCGACAGCATCTATATCAACGGGTTGGTACAGGCCTTGTGCGGATGTGCCTATAACCCTCCGGTAAGCACAGTATATTATTACAAACCAAGAGTTTTAAAGAATTTCTTAAACGCCTCCAGAACTCCGGATGACAATATTTTATATGGAGATACGGACACTTCTACCAACGTCTTACAAATCAATCTGGATACCGTTGATCCGGATAAGGTGAATTCCGTTGTTCTGCAAAAGGTAAAAGTAAGATTTCAGGACAGTAAGGGTTACGATACCCAGATTACAACGGATATTCGGCTGGAAGCGCCGAATCTGAATTTTGATTCGGCTAATATCTATCCGGAGTTTACAAAGTATGCCTTAATTGCGGATAAACAATTAGCGGCGGAAAGCGGAACCGGTATCAGTATTGATGGTAATCTCTACGCTGGTGCTGACGGCTTGCGGGTCAAGGCGACTACGGTAACCCTTCCGAATCAGAATGACCCGACCGGTTATAATCTGAAAATTGCTGGCGATACCCTGATTACCAGAGGAGATATCCTGGTAGAGAATTATGCGAAACTATTTATCGGAGATCAGGCTGCCGGAAGAAAAATGAATGTATGGGCAGAAAACATCAGAACCTCCGGTAACGATAATGGCATCCAGACAGCCTATCTAAATATCTATGGCAATTGCAAGGTGGCGGATGATCTAAGCCTTGACGCTGACAGAAGTTTTGTAACAATAGGCGGCAGTTACTATGGATATAATTATAATAAAACCAATCAGAAGGTAGAAGACAGTGAAGTACATAGTATTGTTAATTCGAATTACAGCAGCTCTATCTTGATTAACGGGCAGAATTCTGCTTTGGACATGTCAGGACTTACAAGCCTGACGGTAGCGGGAAGAGCATTTATATCTAGGAAGAATCAAGCAGGTGCTACAGTGGCGGATGATATTATGACCGGTGAGTCTATCTCCGTTAAGAGTAATCAGCTGGCATATCTGGTACCGGACGAATATATTTACTGGAAGCATAATCCGATAATGAAATCTGAGCTTGATGCACTTCCGACAGGACAAAAGGCAGTTACCATACCCCCTGGAGCATTGGCAAATTTATTGACTGCACAGCAGTTTGAAGCATATCACTATCTTATTGGCGGCACGATTCCCATGACCTATTATTATCTGGATTTTAAGGACCAGACCTGCGCCAACCAATACTTTAAGGATTACTATAATAACTCATCGAATAAAGCAACTTTAAATAAGAATGCCAAAAGTTATCTCTATGGAAACGGTATCCGATTAAGCGGAGCCCTTCTTTTAGCAGCGAATGGACTTATGACTGCCGGTGATGGTAATCTCTCCTTAACCGGCGGAGTTTTAGCGAATCCGGATTCACCGGATAATTCTCTGTTAAGTGATGCTATCAGAACTGCGAGAGAATACAAATCCAGGCAGTTATGTCTGGTAGCTGCCTCTGCCGGGGGCAACAGCGGAGATTTCAGACTGGATAAAACTCAAAGTCCGCTGTTTAAAACAATCATCAGTCAGGATGGAAGCCAGTCGGTTATTGAGAAAGAGACCAGAGATGATAGTACCGCTTTAGCAAATGGATTTGTAAAGTATAATGGGAACTTTTATAAAAGAGTACCCATTGATTTAGACGGAGATGGAACAGCAGAGTATTCGGTTTACATTATCCGCAATGACAGTACAATTACGACAAATGATATCAGGAATGCTACGGGTGGAAATCTAAAGGATGGAATACTGATTACGACCGGCAGTTTGACGGTAGGATGGAATTATTCAGGATTGATAATATCCGGTGCTACAATTCTTATAACGGATAATGGAACCCAAATCAACTCTGACCCGGATATGGTTCAAGCTATTCTTTCCTATGCCTTGAACCAGGAACAGAAAAAAACTTCCGAGGGAGGCTGGCTGGAGAATAAGTCCATGCAGTTTACCCATTATTTTACCGCTTATGCTGGTAAGAGCAATGCAAATGCAGAAAATATCGATCAGATAAAAATATCAAACTATATCAATTATGAAAATTTTAAGAAAAATTAAGACAGATTAATCATTGGCCAAGAAAGGAGAGCGGGAATGAAAAACAACAAGGGTGTTTCTCTGGTTGAAATCATTATAGTAATAGCAATTCTTTCCGTTCTTGGTGTGTCAACCTTTGGCGGTATACATTATCTCAGATATGGAAATGCAAAAAGGTGCGCATATGAAATAGATGCAGCCTTAAATAAGATCCGGCTTGAGAATATGAGCAAAGCCGAAAAGGCCAATCTATATATCTACCAATATGGTGGCCACTATTATATGAGAGTCAGCCCTTCTAGTCCTACAGCTGCTCTTCTGAATGGTAACGGTACCGAATTGGGAAACAATCAATTTGTAATATCCTATGAGGCCAGTACTCACCCAGGTACGAATGTAGCGGTAGGAGATTATGCATCCGGTAATTATATGACTCTTGGCTTTGATAAGAGTACCGGAGAATTAAGCAGCAATGGTACCGGTTATTATGAAAGAATAGTTATTACAGACAGAGACGGTACGCTTCTCTATACAATCCGGTTGATTCAGGCATCCGGTAAACATTTTATAGAATAAGGAACATGGGCTTATGAGACTGGTTAATAATAAATATATGGGAATCAAAAGTAATCAAGGTATAACCTTAATCGAGCTGATAATTGGCATGGCAATCTCCTCTATTGTTATCGGAGCTATCGTTATGTTTATGGCAGCAGGAAGCCGTGGATATCAGACTGCCCAAAGTGAGATATCTTTACAGACGGAAGCCCAGACGATTATGAATCAGATAAGAGAACATGTTCTGGAAGGAAATAACACCCAGTTTGATGTGACTGATAAGGTTCTTACAATTTACCACAGTGATGGGAATCCCGGGACCACAACAGACCCGGTGGAACTTATATGGTTTAACAGTGCTGATCACCATTTGTATCTTTACAACACCACTATGAGCCAGAAAAATACAGTGTTAACGGATATCCGAAACGGTTTGACAGATATTGATAATCTTATGGGAGAGTATGTAAAGGATTTTACTGTGACCCCGGGGAATTTATTCACATATGACAGTACCGGAACTACAGGAACAACCATTACGGTGGAATTGCAATTGAGTTACAATAACAGAGATTTTTCATTAACTGAGGATATGAAACTGCGAAACAGAATTGTTACTATACCATAGAAATGCAAACAGGTTAGAGAATATAAAGGAGGGGCAATTTGAAAGAAAAGTTTGGAAGGAAGAATAAACCAAGATGGATTGCTGTTTTTGTATTCCTGGTAATTGGCTGCCTGTTTGTCGGAATCTATGGATTGGTGTCCGCCGAAACCTCCAATGCCGGTAGAACCATTACTCCGCCTATGAAAGATGGTGTCAGTGAACTTGGTACAGCAGCCAATCCGTTATTTATTTTAGAGATTGTTCCGAATAAAAGTTTTTCAGAAATCGGGTATTTGATTCCGGGCTGCGAGCCGGTAGACATGGAAAAGCTTACCCTTGATGACTTGGCATATACCTATAATTCAAGAGGGTTATCAGTTTGTACATTTCCTACGGAACAGAAGTATGATTTTGAAATTGACAAAGCAGAGTTAGACTCCGGGTCTGGTAAATGGAAAGATCCTAACAATATAAGAGGATACTTTCAAAAGGTAACAGATGGGAGCGGCAATATCAAACAGGTAAGGAATGGGACAGAGTATACTTATACCTATGTAGGAGCAGGGTTAGGACAGTATAAATGGGTACCGGATAATAGTGATTACAATACGATAACAGACGACACAGCTGACAAAGTATGGACTACGCGTAAGCTATATTCCAGAATAAAAATGGTTTATACTCATAAAAATACATTTTTAAAAGAAGCGATTAAGGTTCCAACGAACAGATTAAGTGATTACCATTCGGTAGTAATAACAGTAGATCCCTCTGATCTGGCGAATTCCGCTAATCTGGAACTGATCAATAGAGCAGATATTATTTATATCAACGGTAAATCCCATGATTCCGGCTTGGTCAGTATATGGAATAAGTTCAACAAGGATGGATTGACACTATCAAATCCTCCATCTAATTTTCAGGGAGCGAATGACTTAACCTGGGAGGCGGTTATGGCAATCTTCAACCGTATGGTATCCAAAAACAGGGCAGCTCTTATAATGGACTTAACTTCCGTTTACCTTGGTGGAGATTCTGATAATAATGCCCATAAGCTCTGTATTATGCTGCTTCAGATGGGTCCGGCCAATTTTAACCGCTTATTTGTCTCAACCAATAAGATAAAGACAACTACTTTTAACGGAAGAGTGACAGGTTATTATGTTGGTAAGAGCGGGAATGAAAGCATTGTGTGGGGACAGAAAACTTTTCCAGATAATGGTGAAGGTACTAAGTATGGTGACCTAGTATTTAAGAATCCCCATATTACATCCAGCAATATTACAGCTGGTGAAGGAGTCTATACTTATAACGGAGATATGAGTCTACTGGAGAACTTGGAGCAGCAGAACATCTATGAAACAGATTCAACAAGGACTGTTGTAAAGGATGCCTTTGATTTTTATGAATATTATGACAGATATGAGAAGGCGGGGGCTAACCCAAATGCTCCCAGGAGGACCTCCCTTTCACCGGTAGATGCAATCTATTTTATTCTGCACCAAAAGTTCGACTGGGCGGATAAGACGGTATTAAATATTCTGGAGATAGAACCTTATGACAGCTTTATCTATGGTTCCACCGGCTGGGAGGCTAGATACCGGAAGTTCTTCCCGTATTTTATGGGGACGGCATCTGATATTCATGTCACTACGATGACTACCTATGATTATATCGGAAAGATTGAGGACATCAATGCAAAATATGATATGGTACTCATCGGTCTGAATACCGCTTACAAGGATATAACAAAATATAATGATGATAACCTGAAAGGGAAAATATATCTCTCTATCGGAGACAGAGTAACGACGGATAATTCGGTACGCTATTCCGGCAATGACCTGACGAACCGAAAATTAACACAGCTTAAAAACTTTATGCTCTCAGGCAGACCGGTTGTATTGGCCAGCGGTTTTTATACGGATACAACTAGGGCGAAAGTAGCACCAACGGTGGATAAGGCCACTTATATGTATGATCTTGCAGATGTGATAAAACAACCCAATGTTACGGTGAACACAGAACCGGAACAGGCAGACTATCGTGCCAAGTTCATAGATAAGATCTTTTATGAGGATAATTTTAACAGTTATGTTCTGGAGAGAAAAATATCGGATTCTTCATGCAGTTTAGAATTCGCAGATAAAAGTGATAACAATATGTATCCGGTAACCTATAGTTATACCACGAATTCGAGCGGCTCCATCTCCTCTGTGAAATACAATGGAAGCAGTACCTTAAAATATCGATTTCGAATAAAAGGTACAGCGGATGCTTACGCAGTAAAGCTGTTTATAGATAACAACGGTGATGGACAGTATAATGGTTCCCTGGACACACCAACAAGTGCCAAATCGGAGGTAATCAGCGGGCTGACGGTAAAGGATGATACCAATACCAGTATTAACGTCAATTCCTTAAAACCGAATACCTGGTACACCCTGACCAGACATCTGGATGCTACATATCAGGGGATTATTCCCTGGAAGCTGGAAGTGAATTCCATTGCCAATCCATCAATCAGAACCAGTGAGATTAATTATACGGTTATTAAGCAAATCAGTGAAGCCAGTAAAGTTCAAATCAATGTGTTGCAAGTGGTAATTGATGCAGGAACAGGTTCTCCCAGTTCCAATTTCAACATGCAGACTAATACAACCTTTCAGAAATTCTTAAGCTCGGTTCCAGAATATAAGGTAAGTATTACTTATATGGATAATGCGACGTTCTTGAGTAAGTACAATAAATACAAAGGTCAGAGCGTGGTTTCCGGTAAATATGATGTCCTGGATAATTATGATATGCTGATATTGGGATTTCGGGATACCTGTAGTTATACAAATAACCCATATGCCAATCAGGATATCCTGGATTTCATTAATCAGGGGAAGAGTGTTATATTCAGTCACGATGTTATATGGGATAAAGACGCCGGACAGGAGCGCTTATATAATGATGTACTTCGAAAAGTAATGTCTCAGGATCGTTACCATTTTACCACCGGAGTAAGTGATAATTTGCAGCCTATTTATTATGATGATACAAACAATCAGTTAAAAAAGAATTTAATTAAAATGTATGATAGTGCGAATCTGACCAGCGGAAATGATAAGTACTGGAAGTTTTTTACGGATAATAGCAACAAACTATACTGGAGATATGGTTCCGGTTATAATTATGACAGAAAGGACGATACTTCCAACAAGAAATGGAATGAACTTTCCTTTATGGAAACTACCAGAGTATCCGTTGCCAACAGGGGGCAGATAACTCAATATCCTTTTACCATCGGTGATACGATAAGAATATCCACAACACATACCCAGTATTATCAATTGGATTTGGAACAAAGTGATATGGTTGTGTGGTATAACCTTTCGGATAACAGCAGCCGGTTAAATGGCGGCAGTAATAACGGGTTCTATTCTTCCAGAGAAAATGATTCCAGAAATAGCTACTATATTTATAATAAAGGGAATATCACCTATACCGGTTTGGGACATACGGTCAATCTGACAGATGATGAAATGAAATTATTCATAAATACAATGATAAGCTCATACCGTGCAGGTACGGCAAAAGCTAAGATTATCATCACAAATCAGGATGTCTATACAGGCGATTCCAACCAACAGTATTTATTTATCAATGCGGATTCCGATACCATTACAACAACGGATCCCACACAGGTAAAGACCATAACCTTTAAATTAGAGGATGAAAGTGTTGTCAGTACCAGTGACAGAGACTATTATGCTTCTTACTATGCGGTAGTACCGGATCCGGCGGATAGTTCAAAAACAATCCGGGTTCAACTAAATCCCCAGGGAAATTCAACTTCCACGGAGGTACTTCCTACAAAAAATATAGATACCGGTGGGGCCTGCACTATTGTACCCGGAAAAGGAACCAAATTAAACTCTGACAATGAATTTTCTATTGATGTACCTCTAAAGTATTTTAATGGAGCAGGAAAGCTCCTGATAGAAATGGAACTAACCTCCGTTGGCATTAATGAAGATGGTAATACGATTGAACAGAAGAGTACGACCCAAGTGAATCTGATAACAAAGCCGTTTTTTGATTTAGATTAGTTTAGAGATATAAAGCACCTGCTACCAACCGGCAGGTGTTTTGTATTGCTCAACTTTTAATATAATGTTGCAATTAGAACAAAATCATATATTATGATAAATGAATTTATTATAATTGGAAAATGTGGTATTATAAGAAAGGTACGGATAACAGTATACTTAAGAAACTAGAATAAGAAGTTCTTATGGGAACATATTATAGGAAATTATTATAGGAACTTCTTATGAGAAGTTTAAAAATGTTCTTCCAAGAGCAGCAATCGAGTTAATATGAATTAAAATGTATCATAGGATTTATATAAAGGAGACAGGTATGTCAATGATAATGAAATTAAAGAATCTGATGGACAAGTTCATAAATCGTGAAACCATCGTTTATGTCATAGCCGGTGTTATGACAACAGCTGTGAATATGGTGACTTATTACATCCTATGTTACTGGGTCAGGATGGACCACCTTATTGCAAATATCATAGCGTGGATTCTGGCTGTAACCTTTGCCTATTTTGTAAATGCAGGCTGGGTATTCAGAGATAAGCGGACAACCATCAAGGAAGAACTGTCCAAGATGGTAAAATTCTTCCTGGCAAGGCTTTTTTCTCTTGGAGTGGAAGAGGGAGGACTATTCCTTTTTGTCAATCTGCTGCATTTTAATAACATGGCAGTAAAAGCCGGATTGGCTGTTATTGTAATTGTTATTAATTATATATGGAGTAAGTTTTATGTTTTCAATAACGCCCAAAAAGTATGCAGTGAAGAAGTGAAGGAAAGATAATATAATATAAGATAAAGGAGGGGCTGTTGCAAAATAGCTAAATTACTCTTTTGACAGGACTGGGTGTATAATAATACATTTGGCTGCTTTTCCCTCGCTCGTTCAAAGCGCTCCGCTTCACAAGATGAGCTCGGCCAGTCTACGCGAAATGTATTATTATACACCCAGTCCTGTTTTTGAGTTTATTATGGCTATTTGCAACAGCCCCTTGTTTCTTCTTATTATAATCAAGGTTATAAGAATCAGTCCGAAAATAATTGAATTAAATATATAACCTGCTTAAACTCTGGTTGACCAATTGGAGCAATCCCAAACCTTTGTTGCAAAATCTTCATAAAACTCAGGTTCGTGACAGATAAGGAGAATACTTCCGCCATACTCTTTCAATGCTCTCTTTAATTCATCCTTCGCGTCTACGTCCAAATGGTTTGTAGGCTCGTCTAAGAGCAGTATATTGGTTTCTTTATTAATCAACTTACATAAGCGCACTTTAGCCTGCTCACCACCGCTTAGAACCCTTACCTGACTTTCGATATGCTTAGTGGTAAGGCCGCATTTTGCTAAGGCAGAACGCACTTCATATTGGGAATAGGAAGGAAATTCACACCAAAGCTCCTCAATGCAGGTATTGTTCTTTGCACCGGTCATTTCCTGCTCAAAATACCCCTTATACAAATAATCTCCCAAGGTTACCTTTCCCTCAATAGGAGGAATGAGACCGATAATACTCTTTAGCAGAGTGGTTTTACCAATACCGTTAGCACCTTTTAATACAACTTTATCGCCGCGTTCCATAGAAAGGGTTAATGGCTTAGACAGGGGCTCATCATAGCCGATAACAAGGTGCTCTGTCTGGAAAATATATCTTCCGGCAGCTCTTGCTTCCTTGAAATTAAATTCCGGCTTTGGTTTTTCCTTAGCAAGTTCTATAACGTCCATTTTGTCTAATTTCTTTTGTCTGGACATTGCCATATTTCTGGTGGAAACTCTTGCTTTATTTCTGGCTACAAAATCCTGAAGTTCGTTTATTTCCTGCTGTTGTTTCTTATATGCGCTTTCCAATTGTGCTTTCTTTACTTCATAAACTTCGGTAAATTTATTATAGTCTCCCACGTAGCGTGTCAGTTCACTGTTTTCTACGTGATAAATAATATTAACTACGCTGTTAAGAAAAGGGATATCATGAGAGATTAGGATAAAAGCATTATCGTAATCAAGGAGATATCGTTTCAGCCATTCAATATGAACGGTATCCAGATAGTTCGTGGGCTCATCCAATAACAGAATATCTGGCTTTTCAAGCAGAAGTTTGCCCAAAAGCACCTTGGTACGCTGACCGCCGCTGAGCTCTGTGACATCCATATCTATACCGATGGCGTCAAGACCCAATGCACGGCCGATTTCTTCTACTTTTGAATCTATGATATAGAAATTGTTATTATCAAGGGTTTCCTGTATAGTACCAAACTCCTCCATAATTGTCATAAGGGTATCAGGGTCGGCATCAGCCATCTGATTGCATAGATCATTCATTTTTTTCTCCAGTTCAAAGAGATAGGAGAAAGCAGATTTTAATACCTCTCGGATGGTCATTCCCTTTTCCAGGACGGAATGCTGATCAAGATAGCCCACTCTGACGTTCTTGGCCCATTGTATTGTTCCTTCATCGGGCATCAGCTTACCGGTAACGATGTTCATAAAGGTAGATTTTCCTTCTCCATTGGCACCGATTAGTCCGATATGTTCCCCCTTTAGAAGACGGAAGGATACATTATTAAAAATAGCTCTGTCACCAAAGCCATGAGTGAGATTTTCAACATTTAAAATACTCATAGGTACTCCTTGCAATTTAATTCTTTCTGGTTTCTTAAAAGTCACTTAATAAATTATACATATTTTTTTAATATTTTCAAGAGTAATGTATGTGATTCTATTAGAAAAAATAGGCTGATTTATGCTAATATGAACGATTGTTATCATTTTTAGAAAGCAGCTGAATGTCTAATATTGAATTTCTTTTCATTTTTGTGAATATCTGCTACAATAATACCGTTGTGGAGAAAAAATTACATAGAATTTACATGAAGGTTGCATGCTATTGCTATAATGAGTTTACCTTGTCGTTCATGATGAGTTAATATAAACTATTCCGGGAGGTAATAAGTTGATTACGTATAGCGAGATTAAAAAGATTCCACAGATTAAAACATATATCCAGAAGGCAGATGAGGCCCTTGGTGCCTTGGGTTATACCGAGCACAGTTTTGCTCATGTAGGGCTGGTAGCTGAAAAGGCGAAGTATATTCTTACAACAATGGGATATCCTCAGAGGACCGTTGAGCTTGCTCAGATAGCTGCCTATATGCATGACATCGGTAATGTGATTAACCGCGTTGACCACGCTCAGAGCGGTGCCGTTATGGCCTTTCGTATTCTGGACAGACAGGGGGTGGAGGCAGAAGATATTGCAGTGATTATTTCTGCGATCGGAAACCATGATGAAAGTACTGCCTACCCAGTAAATGAGGTCGCAGCAGCCTTGATTCTGGCAGATAAAACAGACGTACGCTACACAAGAGTCAGAAACAGGGATTTTGCAAGCTTTGATATCCATGACCGGGTAAATTACGCTGTGAAAGAAGCAGAAACAACGATAAATGAAGAAAAGAGTAAGATAACCTTAAGCCTTACCATAGATACAGAATTCTCTTCTGTAATGGATTATTTTGAAATATTTTTAGATCGTATGGTTTTATGTAAGAAAGCAGCTGCAAAACTAAATTTAAGATTTCAGCTTGTAATAAACGGACAGAAGGTTTTATAATTAATATTGAATAACACGAAGCTTTAAGGCAAATATGCAGGATGCCCTAATTCGCGGTATACAAGAGTGTGGAGGATGAGTACTATGGAAACAGAAAGAAAATTCTTACTGAAAAAACTGCCGGAAGATCTTACAGTTTATAAAAAGAAGGAGATAGAGCAGGGTTATCTTTGCACCAATCCGGTTGTCCGTATCCGAAAAAGCAATGAAGACTATTATATGACCTATAAGTCCAGGTTAAACAAGACAGTTGACAGTTCTGTTGCTTTAGTATGTGAGGAAGTTGAGCTTCCGTTAACAAAAGAGGCTTATTATCATCTGAGGGAAAAGGTGGATTTGAGGCTTATTACAAAATGCCGCTACCTGATACCTCTTGATAATGGATTAACTGCAGAGCTTGATATCTTTGAAGGAGAGCTTGAAGGTCTAGTTTTTGCAGAGGTTGAATTTAAGTCGGAGGAAGAAGCAGCAGACTTTACACCGCCGGATTGGTTTTCTAAGGAAGTTACCTTTGATGATCATTATAAGAACAATGTACTTGCTACTACAGCTGATTTAACAGTTTTTAATATGGGACTAAAGAAGAAGGAAAGTGACTCTTAAGGCAAGAAGTCACTTTCCTTTGCTATTCTGGTTTCACTGGTATACCCATTTAATTTATTGAATTTTAGAACCGCTTTAAAGAGATCGCCATCCAGTTCAATATCAAAAGTTCCTTCCTGGATAGCCGCAAGGCTCTTGGCAATTGATAAGCCCAGACCACTTCCCTCAGTATTTCTGGAGAGATCACCTCTTACAAATCGTTCCATCAACTCATCAGTGCTGATATTTAATTTTGCTGTTGAGATATTTTTAACCGAAACAACTGCCATGTCCTCTTCGGCACCGATATTGATATATGCTCTGGTACCGCTTAAGGCATATTTTACAACGTTAGAGAAGATGTTCTCGATTATACGGTAGGTGCTTCTTCCATCAGCCATAATATACAGTGGCTCCTGGGATACTGTTAATACCGGCTCAATCTTATGGTCAAGGAATTTATCTTCAAATTCACCAAGGGACTGTCTTACCAATTCAACCAGGTTCAGACACTCAAGATTAAGGACCAGAGCGCCGGAAGAAGCTTTTGAGGCTTCTACTAGGTCTTCGATCAATGTCTTCAGACGCCAGGTCTTTCCGGAGAGAATATCCAGATAACCTTGTGCGGTTTCGTTGTTCAGATTTTCTTTTTTTAATAAATCCACATAATTAATTATGGAGGTTAGCGGCGTCTTAATATCGTGGGAGACATTGGCGATTAGTTCTGTTTTTAAGCGCTCACTCTTTACTTTTTCATCTACGGCAGCGGAGAAGCCTTCACTGATGTTATTGATATCAAGAGCCAGGGATAGGGCCGGCTCACGCATGGATTCTATTGGTATCTTATGGCTTAGGTCACCATCAGCCAGCTTCTTGGTTTCGTGACTGATAATCTTAAAATCAATTACCTGCTTGATGGTTAGGTAGAATAGAAACAGATAACCAAAGATACAGGTAGTAATGGCAATGGGTATACGGTAATGGAAGGAAAAAGCATACCGATATATCAAAAAGCCTGCAGTTTCTATTATTGTGAATAAGATAATGATACCAGCAAAATGAAAGGTTATACTTCTCCCGGTGAAAAACTCTCTGATAAATACCTTAAGCTTTAATCCAAAGCTGTGGAGATAGGAATTCGAGATAAGGATATTTTTTTTCACTCTTCGTACCAAGCTTAAAAGTGCAAACATGCAAAAAGGATACAGGATAGCATAGCCTATTCCTAACAATATGGAATAATCAAAACTATAGTCCTCATGAAGGTACTTGCATAACCGTATGGCAGTGGTATACAGCAGAGCAGCACCGCCGGCAGTAAGGATAAGGCTTGATTCTGTTTTAAGTCTGTCAAAGCCTAAGAGAATAATCTCGTCGGAATTTTTAGAATGACCGGTAAAGAATACGGTCAAGATTAAGAACAGAAGAAGCATAATAAAGGAGAT
This sequence comes from Anaerocolumna chitinilytica, assembly GCF_014218355.1. Classification (NCBI taxonomy): domain Bacteria; kingdom Bacillati; phylum Bacillota; class Clostridia; order Lachnospirales; family Lachnospiraceae; genus Anaerocolumna; species Anaerocolumna chitinilytica. The sequence goes on along the minus strand of NZ_AP023368.1, from coordinate 3,471,146 downwards.
AGGTACCGGATGCAGAGAGTTGGAATAATTAAAGTACAGCGAATTGAAATGATGGTACATGGTTCCGAATTCATCTGCTTTATTCGGAAAATTATTTACAATCGTGGTGCAGATAAGATAATCCCCGCGATCTTTTTCTTTGTCTCCCTCTCCGTTAATTACATTACCTTTAATATAATCTATTACCCAACTAAGATTTTCATCATTCAGATACTGATAATTGCGGTTAACATTAGTGGCATATTTTTCAGTCTCTGTGTTTATAATGAGGTAGGCATTGTTGGTTAACTTCACATGTTCAAGATATTCCTTCAGGGTCATCTTGTTCTTGCCGTCATCATTGGCCTTATTGACCTTATTCTCAAGGGCAGCGGAAGCGTAGACGGCGCCGGTCTTAATATTTTTAACATAGTACAGGAAATTACTATTGGTCTGATTAAGAATAGCATTGTAATAATCGAACTTTTGCTGCTCGGTACTGGCATCGTTGTCTTTCTTCTTAGTTTTGGTATCTACCTCTTTTTCAAAGAGAGAGGAGATGTCAGAGGAGGATGGGTCGAATCCAATACTGCCGGAATAACCTTTTTCTCTGTAGTCAACATATACGGCAACTCTTTCCACGTATTTTAAATATTTATTCTGGAATTCCGAGGTCTCTTTAAAATCCGAAGTATTTGTAGTATAAGAATCAAGATAATTAAAAATATGATAAGTTCCGATTGCCAGAGTAAGACCTGACAAAAACAGAGCTATATGTATCAATATTTTTATATATACGGAGCCTTTGATTCTATTCATTATAACTCCTTTCGTAAATATATGGCCTAAAACTGTTATAATTTTTAGTCAAATTTGTTTGTAAATATCAAATATGGTATTTGATGTTCCCAATTACGTAGTTGAAAAATTGCATTTAAAAAGAATTAATATTTCTCAACCTTATAACCGATACCCCAGGCAACCTTAAGGTACTTTGGATCTTTGGGATTTATCTCAATCTTCTCTCTAATATGTCTGATGTGGACAGCAACAATGTTATCTGCACCGTAGGAAGGTTCATTCCAGATCAGCTCATAGATTTCATTTATGGAGAATACTCTTCCTTTATTTTTTACCAAAAGTTTCAGAAGGTTGTATTCTATAGGGGTAAGCTTAATCAGCTCACCATCCACATAGACCTCTTTTCTGTCATCATTTACAACAAGGCCTCCGGAGGAATAGATATTCTGCTCCTCTGAAACAATACTGCCAAGCTTTGTATATCGTCTCAGAGCAGATTTTACCCTTGCAATCAGTTCCAGGGGATTGAATGGCTTTGTAATATAGTCATCAGCACCGACATTTAAACCAAGAACTTTATCACTGTCCTCTGATTTGGCTGTAAGCAGTATGATTGGCAGGGTGCTGTTATTTTCTCTTAATTTCATTGTTACATGGATGCCATCCATTTCCGGCATCATAATATCCATAAGTACCAGATGGACCTCTGTAGATTCAATGGCCTCCAGTGCTTCTTTTCCGTTATAAGCTTTTATAATGTTATAACCTTCTGCTCTTAAATATATCTGAATTGCATCAACAATTTCTTTATCGTCATCACAAACTAAAATAGTATTCATTGCATCTCCTTTCGTGAATATCACATCTTAGAGTGATATTCCTGAATCCGTGGCTGATCAAATAATCTCTAAAAGTCATTATATCTTATTTTGTGTAAAACATCCAGTATTTATAGCTGGAATGAGAAAGGTTCTTTCTTATTTTTATTCTGATTATGATAATTCTAAGGTAATCAATCGCATTCATAGCTTTCTGTGTAGGAAAGTGTAGATTTTTTGTGACAGATATCTTATAATGTAAACCATTAGCTGCAATGACAGCATTGCAGCTTAATAAATATGCATACAGGTGTCATTAGACTTATGCCGCAAGCCGGCAGAATAGAGGTAAATATGTACAGAATATTAAAAAAAGAAAACCTGGCACCCAATATTTATCTGATGGATATTGAGGCAAAAAGAGTAGCAAAATCCTGCTATCCTGGACAATTTGTCATAGTCAGGATGGATGAAAAGGGAGAGCGTATCCCACTTACCATATGTGATTATGACAGGGAAAAGGGAAGCGTAACCATCGTATTTCAAGCACTTGGTTCCTCCACAAAGCGTATGGCAGGATATGAGGTGGGAGAGGAGTTCAAGGATTTTGCAGGGCCCTTAGGTAATAAATCGGAACTAATAGATGAAACATATGAGGAACTTCATGAGAAAAGTATCCTGTTCGTGGCAGGAGGAGTAGGAACTGCACCGGTATATCCTCAGGTCAAATGGATGAAAGAACAGGGACATGAGGTGGATTGCATCATTGGTGCAAGAAATAAAGAACTGATTATTCTGGAAGAAGAAATGAGCAAGGTTGCAAAGAATGTCTATGTGGCAACAGATGATGGCTCTTATGGTTTTAAAGGAAATGTAAATGACTGTATCAAAGACCTGGTAAATAATCAGGGAAAGCATTATGATCTGGTGATAGCTATAGGCCCGGTAATTATGATGAAATTTGTCTGTCTATTAACAAAAGAGCTTGGTATAGCTACAATTGTAAGTATGAACCCCATTATGGTAGATGGTACCGGAATGTGCGGAGCTTGCAGACTTACCGTAGGAGGTAAGGTGAAATTTGCTTGTGTAGACGGACCTGAGTTTGATGGACATCTGGTGGATTTTGATGAATCCATGAAGAGACAGCAAATGTATAAAACAGCAGAAGGAAGAGCTGTTTTAAAGGAAAAAGAAGGGGAAACCCATAAAGGCGGTGGCTGCGGCTGCAGTGACCCCATAGAGAAATAGTAACCATTTAGGACAAGGGAGAGGAGACATCTCCGCTTAAGAGAGTAATGCCGTAATAGGCAGCAGAATTGAGGTAATTATGGATGTGTTAAAGAAAGTACCTGTCAGAGAACAAGATCCGCAGGTAAGAGCGCATAATTTCGAAGAAGTTTGTTTGGGATATGATGAAAAGGAAGCGAAGTTGGAGGCCAGCCGTTGCTTAAAATGTATGAATGCCAGATGTATTGCAGGATGTCCTGTCAATATTGATATCCCCGGATTTATCCGAGAAATAGAAAAAGGCAATCCGGAAGGTGCTTATAAAGTACTGAGTAATTATACAGCACTTCCTGCTGTCTGCGGAAGAGTATGTCCGCAGGAGACCCAGTGCGAGGAAAGGTGTATCAGAGGCATAAAGGGTGAACCGGTATCTATCGGTAAATTAGAGCGTTTTGCTGCGGATTGGGCAAGAGAGAATAACATTAAACCGGACTTGCCAACGGAGAAAAAGAATATGAAAGTAGCAGTTATCGGCTCCGGCCCAGCCAGCCTTACCTGTGCGGGAGACCTTGCTAAGCTGGGGTATGAGGTCACCATCTTTGAAGCTCTTCATGAACCTGGCGGCGTACTGGTGTATGGTATACCTGAATTCCGTTTACCAAAGGAAACCGTGGTAAAGACTGAGATTGAGAATGTGAAAGCTCTTGGAGTTAAAATAGAAACCAATGTAGTAATCGGTAAATCCATTACCATCGACGAGCTGATGGAGGAAGAAGGCTATAGGGCTGTATTCATTGGTTCCGGTGCAGGGCTACCGAAATTTATGGGAATACCCGGTGAAAATGCAAATGGTGTATTCTCTGCCAATGAGTACCTTACCAGAAATAATCTGATGAAAGCTTTTGACGCCAGCTATGATACCCCAATTGCAGCAGGACAGACAGTGGCTGTTGTAGGAGGCGGTAATGTGGCTATGGATGCAGCCAGGACAGCTCTCAGGCTTGGAGCAAAAGTATATATCGTGTATAGAAGAAGTGAAGAGGAACTGCCTGCCAGAGTGGAAGAAGTGCACCATGCCAAGGAAGAAGGAATTATATTCAAATTCCTGACAAACCCAACAGAAATTCTTGTAGATGACAACGGATGGGTAAAGGGCATGAAATGTGAAGAAATGGAACTTCTCGAACCGGATGCCTCTGGCAGAAGAAGGCCGGTTCCAAGGAAAGATTCCGAATTTGAACTTCCGGTAGATACGGTGATTATGTCTCTTGGAACAAGTCCAAATCCGATGATTTCATCAACCACAAAAGGTCTCGATCTTAATAAATATAATTGTATTATTGCCGATGAAGAAACCGGACAGACTACAAAAGAAGGAGTTTTCGCAGGCGGGGATGCGGTTATTGGAGCAGCTACGGTTATCCTTGCTATGGGTGCCGGTAAAAAGGCAGCCATCGCTATTGATAAATACTTAACGGATAGACAGTAATATAGTAAGAACCCTTTTGAAGTACATCGTATATAGGATATATTTATTGGATATAATCCCGTACAGTAATGATTACATGGAACCTATAATTAACGTGAACCTATTGTATTATTCACCGTTAAGGAAGCGGTTATTATGCAAAAAGTAAAAAATGATTGCTTTGTCAACGATTTATTGGTATAATATGTAGTAAAACAGGCTCTATGTAAAAGGAGAGACAGGAAAAATTTGGGTACGATAATACTAAATACTATGATAACTATTGAGTCACTGGGAGGAGATAAGAAGTATATTATACCTTATAGTACAGGGAATATATTTTTTATTGTGGCTGGCATAGGAATACTCCTCCTAATCGTATTGTTTATTCTCCATAGCAGGAAGACTAGGGCTTTAAAAGCGTTATCAGGACAAAAGGAACAGTTGGATGAGGAATATCATTTACTGGAGTTCTCCTATGAAGAAGCTGTAAATACTAGAAATCAATACCAAACAAAGAATGAAGAACTGAAAAAGAACAATGATAAACTGAAAAAGATAGCTTTTACAGATTTACTGACCCAATTACCCAACCACTATGCTTTGACTGAGCTCGTAGATAATGTCATGCTGACTCTTCGGAATGAAGAAATTGTAGCACTGATGTATATCGATGTGGATGATTTTAAGCAGATTACGGATAATTTAGGACATTCCTATGGAGATGAATTGCTAATTGACATCACCCATAGATTGAAGCAATCTATTGATGAGAATGACTATCTGGCAAGACTGGGCAGTGACGAGTTTGTCATTCTGACACAGAACTTTACAGATGTCGGTGAATATGAAAGTAAGTTAAAGAAGATTCTTAAGGTTTTTGAATATCCCTTTGTTTTATCTTTAAAGGAATATTTTGTAACAGTCAGTATTGGTGTAGCTATGGCACCAAAGGATGGTAAGACGACTCAAGTTCTTCTTAAAAATGCAGACACCGCCATGTACTCTGCTAAAATGACCGGGAAAAATACCTTTGCCTACTTTAAGGCAGCTATGAATGACAGAATCATGGAGAAGATACAAAACCAGTCGGAACTAAGGCGTGCCATTGAGAAAAAGGAATTCGTTGTTTATTACCAACCTCAGATTGATTTAAAGACCGACAAGGTTATAGGCTTTGAAGCTCTAGTCAGATGGGAGCACGCAGAAAGAGGTGTTTTAAAACCGGCTCAGTTTATAAAGCTGTCGGAGGAAACAGGGTTAATAGTGCCTATAGGTCTGATTGTAATGGAAGAAGCCTTAAAGCAATTAAAGATATGGCAGGATAAAGGTTATAGAGACCTAACCATGAGCATTAATATATCTGTCAGACAGTTAAAGGATAATGATTTTTACCAAAAAGTAAAGGAAATCATAGAACTTACAGGGGTGAACACTTCTAATGTAGAGTTAGAGATTACAGAGTCAGCTGCTTTACAGGAAAGCGAAAGTGCCAGACATATGATTGAAGCCTTAAGTGAACTTGGAATTTCCTTTGCATTGGATGATTTCGGAACAGGTTACTCATCCATGAATTACTTAAAATTATATCCTATCAGTAATATTAAGATGGATAAGAGCTTTTTAGATACCTTATTTACCGATGAGTTTAATAAGAGTATTATTGAATCCACTATTGCTTTGGTACAGAGCATGAATCTTACCGTAACAGCCGAAGGGATAGAAAGCAGTGAGCAGGAGATCTTCCTAAAGAGTGCAAGGTGCAATAAAGCACAGGGATATCTTTATAGTGAAGCATTACCGGCAGATCAGGCAGAATCCTATCTGCTAAGTAATTTGTAAAATATTAAGCAAAAACGCCATGATATAATAATGTTTAATCTTAATTTTATTAACAAAGGGCAGAGTATATGAAATTATACTCTGCCCTCAGACTGTAGACAAATTAATTTTGAATTTTGGATTATGCAAAAACAGAATATTTATACATATTAGAGGCACGGGGATTTCCGTGCCTTTAGTAAATCTATGTTATTAAATTGGAATTAATTATTGATTCACATTAATAATGATATATTAATTCTTTTTTTCGGGATAAGGCTTAATCATGTTTGGTCGTAATCTTTCAGGAATTTCGTACGATTTTATATGATTAAAACCAACAAGTGTTTTATTACCGGATGGATCTACTTTATAAGTGATTTCATCATCGCCAACTGAAATATGTGGACCTATAACTGGTGTTGTGTCAAATGTAATGTAAATATTTAATGGTTCGCCTTCTTTATGAATATCTTTAATTTTAAATTCATAATTAAAGTATTCTAGTGGATACGAATCCGGAAAATAATTATTATAAAATTTACTGCTATCGGCAATGATATTGTTCATAAATAAAGAAATAATTAATTCATCTTTTGTTTCCGATTCGGTAGTTTGAGAGTAATTAAATACCGGTAAGGTGTGATTTTTCTGTAAATAAAAGACCATTTCAAAGAGTAATATATCCGACAAAATTAGTATAACGATAAATCTCCAACTTTTATTATATTTCACGACATCACCTATGGTATTAATTCATTACAATATATTAAAGTCCATAATAAATATTCGCTTTTGTTACCAACTGCGAATTGACTACTCCCCTGACAAATTTTGATTTATTAATGAATACGATAAGCAAGGATAAAATATAGTATTGATTATTTATACACATATATTTATATGATTCTTTAATAATTAGCTTTGTCTACAGTCTGAGGGCATAGTATAAGAAATTATACTCTGCCCTTTTGATATGTTATCTTGTAAACCGGGGAGTTAAACAAAAGTAATTGTATCGAAAAGTATTATCAAAGTTTTCGTAAAGGTATCGCTTTTTTTATTATCTTTTGATATAATGTTTGAAACGGGTTTCAAACATGGAGAAACTATATTTTTAGAAATTTTCTTTTCTTATATCAGCAAGTGCTTCATAATTTACTTGCTGAATCCCGGGGTAAAATCTATATAATGGCGGTATATATACTAACCGCACGACTTAGGAGGTTAGCAATGGAACAAAGCAATATGCAGTTACAAGACCTGCCTTTTCAAATAAAGGACGGCAAATTGCAGAAAGAGAGAGAAAGTCAGTTTACATTGACAGTCGGTAAGCAAACAAGTCCGCTTACCTTCAAAGTATCACGTGTAGCAGGTGTAGTGCAAATTGAAAAAAGTATATATCACCTGTGTCTCTCTGAGAAGACTACAAAGATAAGCTGCAATGGGAACCTTTGGATTCTACCGATTTCAAATTCACAGGGTCTAACGGTGCTTATAAGCGGAACCGGAGAAAAAAATGCTAAGCTGTTAGGCTCAGGAGTTGAAGTCATGCTGGAACAAGGTGACTACACTCTGAAGCTATATACAGGATGGCCGGCTTGTGATGTGTTTGGTAAACATTTATCTTTAGGGATAGAAGGGGGCAAAAAATTAGAGGATACTTTCGTCCGATTTTACTGGGATACGTTACTTCCATCTGTTATTGAGAAAACAGACGCTCTGGACTTTGCTGTAAGTGAAGGCTATGTACTCAGTACCTTAGATACCGGTACATATGCAGGAACCTATCCGGATGTAGATCATGAGTTCCAGAGTAAAGGTCGTATAGCGTTACGAGGAGCTTGTGAGTTATCTGTTGTAGAAAGAATGATGAATCTGCAATTTAAAATGATGAGAGAAGACCCGATTGGCCTATTTCGAAACCCTTGTGCCGTTCAGCCAAAAGGCGAGAGGGAGTATCATGTACGCAGAGACAGCCTGGACCGGTCTGCCAATGCGGAGATGTTTTTAGTAACAGGAAATGTAGAAATTCTGGAGACAGCCTGGTTGTATTACGCAACTACTAAAAATAGTGTATGGTTACATTCACACATAGAGGATTTGGAAGGTGCTGCATCACTTTTGGAACATCTGACGGACCGTAATGGAAAGCTTTGGTCCGATGTATTTTATGAAGATCAGGTAATTAAAGACGGAATGGAATGTATGTCAGCTGCCTTGGCAGCCCATGGACTGGGATTATTGGCTGAATTAGAAAACCATATAGGACGTTCTGAGGCGGCTGCTCGTTTTAAAATGCTGGCAGATAAACTTTCTTCCGCCATGGTGAAACCAATTCCTCAAGGATTTTGGAATGAAAAAGAGAGCCATTTTGTAGATTGGATTGATAGAAGCGGACAGGTGCATGATCACATTCATTTATTGGCCAACTGTCTTCCCGTGCTCTTTGGTTATAGTGATGACGGACAGACCAAAGCAGTGAAAAATATCATAGAGAAGTATTTTGAGGAATTCCAGCGTTTCCCCACCTTTTTATCCCCCTGTATTGCCGATTACACGCCGGATGAGATAGGGAGCGGCGGACCTTACGACTTATGTGCTGCAGGACGTTATTGGTGCTGGGATGCAGCTTATTGGGCTTCTCTTGGCAGAGGAGATGTTTTGTATAATCAGCTCCTACAAGTTGCAGCTCAGGCAGAGCTGGATGAATTCCATATGGGTGAACGTTATGATATGAATCATGTATATTATCAGGATGATAAGAATTGGCATGGTGCGGCTTATTATTACGAATATCCTTGTGTTTATACCTGGGTATTAATGCAGGAATTCTTAGGACTGCGTCCGGGGTTGGATGTGGATTTGGATATTCGTCCGACACTTAATCAGTATGGAAAAATAACAGCAGAAAACTACGGTGTCGAGTATGAATATAAAGCTAATGAGTTTATCATTAAAAATACTGGGACACATAGCCAGAACATGAGATTTAACTTGCAAACAATCTACCCGGATAAAGACTTGTATGTAAAAGAAGAAGTTCTTATGAAAGAGAAGATTTACACATTAAAATCCGGTGAAGCTTTGAGAATCCATGTAGAATGATAGAAAATATGATAGGAGGTAAGAAATTCAGACTGTTATCAGTTTGAATATTCGCTAAATTATGAAGCTTGGAATAATAGCTAATTTTGAGGATGATAAGTTTACGGAAGAGCCTTTCCGTTCAGCCAAGGAGAAAGGGCTGGAATTTTTAGAATTTTGCATTAACGTGGGTAAAGATGTTGATTCCTATATCGCAGAAACCCCTAAGTTAAAAGAATACTTAGAAAAATATAATCTCTTTGTTGGCAGTGTAGGAAGATGGGGAAGCACCAGAATATTAGAGGATGGTTCAAAGAATATTACTGAGCTGGAAAATGAAAAAGCACTCATAAAGTGGTGCGGTGAAATAGGCTGCGGTGTATATGTTACAGGCTGCAATTATATCGAAACACTTTCACTTTATGATAACTGTACTGCTGCCATCAAGTATTTTGAAGAGTTAATTGCTTATGGAAAAGAATATGGTGTAAAGATAGCCGTTTATAATTGCAGATGGAATAGTTTTGTACATTCTGATCCAGCTTGGAGCATTATTTTAGGACATCTTAAAGATCTTTATATTAAATATGATACTTCCCATTGCGTATACCACGATGGAGATTACCTGTTGGAGACAAAGACATGGGGACATCGTTTTGCTCATGTACATATCAAAGGCAGCCTAATTATCGGCGGTCAGCGTTATGATGATCCCCCGGCAGGAATGGATCAGATAAACTGGGGAGCATTTATGTCTACCTTATATGCCTGTGGATATAACGGTACCTTAAGTATAGAGCCTCATTCGGAAACCTGGCAAGGTGAAATCGGTGAAAAAGGTCTTGATTTTACCATCCAACATATGAAAAAATTTATATTCTAAACAAAACGGCTCCTGAAAAAGGAGCCGTTTTAGTAACATTATAAGCTATTTAAAACTCTCGTTAAAGCAGTATCCCAAGGTCTTGATTCAATCATTTTAAAGCCCTTCTGATTACATATAGTAGTTATCCATTTTCCATAGGCGATACTTATTTCTGCTCTGTAACGCTGTAAATCGCCGCCTTCTCTGGATAAATAATTCTGCATAATCTGATTTATGTCCGGCTCATGCACAAAAATTGATTTTACCTCTGGATGCTCGAAAGAAGCTGCGAATTCGGGATAGATAAAATCTCCCTCAATGATGACTGGCAACTTATCTTCAATATGCCTGTTTACAAGAGCTTTTAATACCGGAATCATCTCTTTGCTTACATCAATCAACCAGTTTACATTGGCATCAACTCCGATATCTTTCCAATTTACACCGGTGTTCCAATAATGTATTGCAGGAAAATGTTCTTTTGTTGTTACTGCTTCCACAGATAAGTGAATATCATCTGCTTCCAGGACATTCACGCCATAAAATCGTGCAATCTCATAAGCTATGCTAGATTTCCCTACTCCCGAAGCCCCGCCGATAAATAAAACAGTCCAGTTTCTATCTTTATTCATTTATAAACCTCCTTTACAAGGTCATTACGAAGTTATTTATTTTTTTGAAAGGTTGGCATATCACAATCATGGAGTACTCCTCTGCTAAGATAGAAGAACAGCAGGGAAAGAAAAGACTCCCATAAACTTAAGATAATAAGACCTGTATATAAGTGCCCTGCCACATATAAGATAAAAGCAGCAGCAATACCCGGTGCCATTGTAAACAGGATGAAAAGTAAGTACATTATAATTAAGAAGCCCTGGCTGATTACATCCTTAAAGATTCTTTGAGAGAGTAAATTACCTGCGACTAAAAATACAGAGAACAGGCTTCGTATCAAGGCGCAAAGTATTAGTGTTATAAAACTCCAATTCGTAAATAACAAGGAGGGCAAAAACATAAAAATGCTTTCTAATATATGCTTTGCTATGACTTCGCCATTACTCCAGAGGATTTTCTGAAAAGATGACTCCGGTATCATATAGATATAATGACTGTAAAGTTCCTTTAATCCTCTGCCCGTACCGATAAAAAAGCTCTGAAGATACATGGAGATAGCCAGAATCAGAATAGGGCTAACCGTATCTTTTGCAAAGAATGCAACTAGATTGGCACCTGCTATCACTAACAGAGAGCCGCCGTCCAGTATAAAAAATCGATTATTTCGGGAGGACTCTAAGAGATGCTTATAAAAGAAGGCCTGAGAGCCCAAACCTTTCATAGCCCGATTTACCCTTGATACCTTTTTGGTGGTTTTAGCCAAAGCATTAAAATCCCCTTCTTTCATAGCCCGTTTCTTTTCAAAGGCAGCCTGAGTTGCTACCAGAACATCTTCGTAATAGTCTGAATGGTACAAAATAATAATGGCTAACAAGAAAATACCTGTAAGCAGTGTAAGCAATAAGTTGGTATACATTCCTGCCATATCTCCCGTATGGTAATTTCTCAGACTTTCCGTAATCCAGCCGCCAATAGGGATGAACTTTAGTGCCCCTTTTTCAACAGAAGATAACAGTGCTATTTTAATATCTCCGCTTTGTTGATAATTCTTTATAAAATATAATAGAAAGATTACAAATGGGATAACTGAAATAACTTTTATTAATTTTTTCCGGTTCTCACGCTGGCTGGATAAAGTATAAATTGCCAGTGACATGAACTCAAACAGAAGAAGTGCAATAACAAAGCCTGCAAAGAATAAGAGTAAATCAAAGGAGGTTAGCCCCATAGAGGTAAAAGTTGCCCCCTGCATCAACAGAAAAACACCGCCTAATAAGCTTTTACCAGCTTGAGAACAGATTCCGTATGCCAGTATGTGTTTGGGATTGGTTGGTGAACAAAACAGAAGGTTCACATCGCTCATATCGAAGAAACTGCTTCCGGAAGAGAGGCCCTTTGAGACTGCTGTAAAATAAAACAAAATCAGATATAATGAAAAAAATATAAAAACCCAGATTGCATTATCGGAGGAGGGCTGATTATTCGGGATTATAGTAGAAGATAGCAGCGAATAAATAAGGACAATAAATGCAAATAAATATAGTACTAGTATGCCAGGCTTGTGAAGAAGCAGTTTGAATTTATTCTTAATAATCCTGGATATTAAAAAAATAATACTGTTCATAAGTTCCTCCCGCTTCTTAAATGGTACTACCGGATACCGAGGTGCCTTCCGTAATAGCAAAATAGATGGATTCCAGACTATTTCTGCTGTCAATATCCTTACGATTTCTGGTTTCCATGATACTGCCGTTCTTCATAATGTACACGGTGTCCCAGGCTTCCTCCATGCTGTCAATCATATGGGTGCTTATCAGTACGGAATTGCCCTCATCACGGAGACTGGTAATTAACAATTTCAATTCCCGGATAGCATGAGGGTCCAACCCTACAAAAGGTTCATCAAAGATGACCGCCTTGGGCCGTGGCAGCAGTGCACAGCAGATACTAACCTTTTGCTGCATACCCTTTGACAGTTCCTGGCCAAGCTTTGACTTCTTATCAATTAATTCAAAACGTGTCATAAGTTCATTCCCGTAGGGCTCCCAGTCTTTCAGACGGTATGCCCTGGCAATAAACTGTAAATGTTCCTCTACCGTTAACATCGGATACATGGCAGGAAATTCAGGAACATACCCCAATAACCGCTTAGCTTCCAGACTATGATTATCAAAACCGTTGACTTTTATGGAACCTTCAAACCGCAGTAAGCCGCAGATACATTTAATCAGAGTGGATTTTCCTGCTCCGTTGGCACCAAGCAATACACTTAAGCCTCCGTCCACGGACTCTAAATTGACATCATTATTTGCAAGCATATTGCCGTACTTCTTTGTAACATGTTGAACTTGTATCATGATAACTCCTTTCGCATTGAAAGCTTAATCGTTGTTAATATCCAATTATGTAATTGAGATTATAAGAACGAATAGCCTGACTGTTTTATTGGATTAACCGGATTACATTAAGCCAAGTTATCGCATATGGTAATATTATACTTTATATTTCTAGATAAGTATAGCAGAAACCTCGGAAACATAATGTATAATAAGATTTGCAGAAGAAAAGCTAGAATATATAGTGTTTCTTTTAAAAGGTAATAAAATATTTAATGTTGGTCGGAATAGGTAACTTATTTTAAAAAAAGTAGGATTGCGCAATAGTATTTAGCCTTCTCTTTATATTATGATAATAGAAAATATTCAGTTTCTCTTAATGGAACAGTATTTAGATAATGACAGAAGGGCTTGTTTAGAATATGTCTGCCTATTCTGTGATATTTTTCTTGTTGAAACCGATATCGCGCAGGAAGGTGTATACTTAAGTTCGAGTAGTAGGAGAGTAAAATGAAGAAAGAGTGTAAAAATGTTAAATGACTTTTCCGCTTATTTATTTGTCTATTTTACCGGCAATAATCCTGAGGAAGAGCGCCTGTTCTATGGAGTAAGCAGAAATGGATATGACTTTAATTCGTTGAATAACGGTTATCCGGTCCATACTTCCTCCCTGGGAACCGGCTGTATCCGTGATCCGTATGTATTTAAAGGTGAAGATGACTTTTATTATATTCTGGCAACCGACATGAAATCATCCCTTGGCTGGAACAGTAATCATGCTATTATCATTTTTAAAACAAAGGATTTTGTATCAATGATAGATACTGTCAGAATTGATTACCGGACATTTAAGACAACTTCAGATTGTAACCGTGCCTGGGCACCGCAGGCCATTTGGAATCCAGAGAAGAAGGCATATATGGTATACCTGACTATCCAGAAGCAGGATGATTCGTTAGGAACCGTTATGTGGAGGCATTATGCAAAAGATTTAATGGATGCGGATACTTATACGGAACCGGAATTAATGATGAAAGCTCCAGCTGGTACAGATGGGGCAATTGATGGGGATATTATATATGACCATATCAATGGCAGATATATCATGTATTATAATGGCAAAAGGATAGCCGTCTCATCATCCCTAAGTGGTGACTTCAACTGTATCGATCCCAATACCGGATTGGAATATGAAACCATTCCCATGTATACAGCAGATGGGGTGGAGATGGATGTGGAGGGTTCTAATATTTATAAGATTATCGGAAAGGAGCGCTGGATTATTGCAGCTGACGGGACACCTTTTAACGGAGGACGTTATGCACTGGCTGAGACTTCAGATTTTATCCATTACCGCCAGCTTTCCGAAAAAGAATACTCCTTCGACTTTACACCAAGACACGGGTATGTCATACCAATTACAGAAAGTCAGTTAAGAAGACTCTCTGATGCGTATAAAGGGCCAGGACAAGAACGGGAAGTGAATTGGAAGCAGGAAATGTAGAGAATCGAATTTAATAAGAAAGATACAGTGAAAATTTTATTAGAGAAATTCTGAAAAAATCTTGTAGAAAACGGTTTCATATATTATACTAATGTATAGATAGGAAGTCGATAATTCACAGGAGAACTTATGGGAAAAGAAAGAGTCAGTATCTATCGTATAGCCAAAGAAGCAGGTGTTTCTCCGGCAACTGTATCGCGTGTATTAACGCATAGCGCAAATGTCAGTGATGAAAAAAGAATAAAGGTAGAAGAATTAATTCAAAAATATGATTTTAGTCCTAATGCAATGGCTCGTGGATTGAGCAGTACTCAGTCGAAAATCATCGGATTGCTGGCTCCGGATATCCGTAATCCCTTCTATGCAACTCTTGCAGTTGAATGCGAGCGTGCAGCCAGTGAAAGAGGATATATCCTTTTACTCAGTAATTCCATGAACAATATGGATATGGAAGAATATCATCTGCAGAAAATGTTTGAACAGCGTGTGGATGCGCTGATATTGATGGGCGGTAAAGTAGATGAATTTGTTTCGGATGAAGAGTATGTGGAAAAGATGAACCAGATTGCTGATTCGACTCCCGTTGTAATAACCGGTAAATTAGATGGCAGCGACTGTTATCAGGTTAATATTGATGAAGCTCAGGCTATGGATATTCTGATGGAATATCTGATTAGTAACGGGCACCAGAATATTTGTATAATGGGCGGCAGAAAGAATGTAAATTCAACCTACGTGAAACGTATCCGTTACCGCAGTAGTTTAAGAAAATACGGAATTCCTTTTCGGCCGGAATATGTGGTTGAAACCCAGGGGTATAGTGTAGAAAGTGGCTTAGAGGCAATGAATGAGATGTTTGATAGCAAGATAGAATTGCCGAGTGCAATCATTGCGATAAACGATTTTACCGCTCTTGGTATTGTGCAATCGATCCGTCAGCACTCTTATCGAATCCCGGAGGATATCTCTGTAGCAAGCTTTGATAATACGTTTATCGCAGACGCTTGTACACCGCGTTTGACCAGCATGGGGTATAATTATGATAAGTTCGGTGATGCCTTAGTGGAAACTGCTATAGCAGCCCTTGAAGGAAAAAGCCCTCTTAAACTGCAATTCATTCCGCCCGAATTAGTAATAAGAGAATCCTGCAGGAATATAGAGCAGTAGATATATAATATAGCCATAGGATTTAGGATGATTTGTTAAATATATGTAGATAAGAACCTATTAGAGTGCAAAATGCACAATAATTGGTTCTTTATTTTTGATTTTCGTTCGTGTTTATGTCTAAATATTTAAAAAAAGTCAATAATATTTGTTGACAAATTACAAAGGATGAAATATAATATTCATATGAAATGGGTTTCAAAACTCAGAAACATACATAGAATATTACTAATAAGATAAACGATTATTAATGATATTACGTAAAATTTGTTGTTTAAAGTTGAAGAAATTCTTTTTTTAATAAATTAATGAAACCGATTTCAAAACAATCAAAAGGAGAATGATGTGAAAGTGAAGAAGAGCAGAGTAGGGGAGGCAGTGTATAAGACTCCTAAAAAACCCTTATGGAATATATTGAAAGATAGCAGGACATTGCTGTTGATGTGTTTGCCGGCTATTGTATTCTTTGTAGTCTTCAGCTACTGCCCGTTGCCGGGTGTTTATATTGCGTTTACAAATTATAACTTCAGAGATGGCATTTTTGGCAGCCCTTTTGTAGGATTTAAGAATTTTGAATTTTTGGTAAAATCCGGGGAACTTTGGCATTTAACTAAAAATACTATTTTGTATAATTTAGCATTCATTATAATCGGAAATATTTTTCAGATTACATTGGCGGTTATGCTGAATGAAATCCGCAGCAAATGGTTTAAAAAGGTATCCCAGACGATTATGTTCCTGCCTTATTTTATTTCCGCTGTTTTAATCGGAGCCATTGCTTTTAATATCCTTAATTATGATACCGGTGCATTGAATACGGCTGTGAAGGCATTTGGAGGAAATCCTCTTAAAATCTACAGCAGTGCAGGAATTTGGCCTTTTATTATTGTTTTTTGCCAGTTATGGCAGTCGACGGGATATGGTTCCGTTGTATATTTTGCCTCAATTTGCGGTATTGATTCAAGTATGGTGGAAGCTGCTGAGGTTGACGGTGCCAGCAGTTGGCAGCGAATCCGTTATATCATTCTTCCGAGTCTTAAGCCTACCTTTGTTATTCTGTTACTGTTTTCATTGGGAGGAATTATGAGAGGTAACTTCGGATTGTTCTGGAATCTGGTTGGCAATAATTCGCAGTTATTTTCAAGCACGGATATTATTGAAACCTCTGTTTACCGTATGATGATGTCACAGAATAATTTCTCCACATCATCCGCAGTCGGTCTGTATCAGTCTATATTTGGTTTTGCGCTGGTTATGGTAAGCAACTGGCTGGTAAAACGGATTGATCCGGATTACGCATTATTTTAGGAGGTTGATGAAAAAATGGAAAAAAAGAATACAAAAATAAAACAGAGTGCCAATACAGTCTCAATAAAATTGATCTCATATGTAGTTATTGTACTGTTTACAATAATGTGTCTTTTACCGTTTATTTTGATTATATCAGCTTCGTTTAGTACGGAGACGATTATCAATAAGGAAGGCTTCGGACTGTTGCCCAGAGGATTCACCCTTTCCTCATATGAATGGGTATTCCGTTATCCGAAGATGATAATCGGATCTTATGCTGTAACAATCATTATGGCTGTTTGCGGTACTGCTTTGGGTCTCTTCCTGATAGCAATGACCGGTTATGCGCTGCAGAGAAAAGATTTCTATTTTCGAAATATGCTTTCATTTTTTATATACTTTACCACCCTGTTTTCAGCGGGTATGGCACCTACCTTTATCTGGGTATCCAGATACCTTCATCTGAAAGGAAGCTATATGGCTGTATTCTTACAGCTTCTGATGACACCATGGCTGATAATTCTGATGAAGAATTTTACCAAATCAGTGCCTTTTGAGATAACAGAGTCCGGTAAGATAGACGGAGCCGGTGATTTTAAGATTTTCATTTCTTTGATTTTTCCTATGTTAAAGCCGGCACTTGCAACGGTAGGACTTTTCCTGGCTTTGGGCTATTGGAATGAATGGTATCAGTCCTCTTTGTATCTTGGGTCAGCAGTAACCTATAAACCGTTGCAGTATTATCTGTACAACATAATTAACCAAGCCAATGCATTAAAAAGCTCCTTGGCAGGCGCTAATATCTCTATCACCAAGCTGCCTTCCAATACGCTTAAGATGGCTACGGCTGTTGTAGCAACCGGTCCTATTGTATTTTTATATCCTTTTGTTCAAAAGTATTTTATTTCAGGTATTACAGTTGGGGCAGTGAAAGGCTGATGTGGATTCCATTGTATGGATTCATATAAATAATTTTATCAGAGGAGGATTTTTAATGAGAAAGAAAGGCATGACAAAACGTATTATGGCGTTGATTCTTTCAGTAATCATGTTACTGAGCCTTGCTGGGTGTAGCGGAGGCGGCAATAAAAACAACACCGATAACTCAACCACTACAAATCAGGGAAACAGCGATACAGGAAGTAAAGATACAGGAATCGATACTTCCAAACATGAAGTAATTAATTTTTTGGTGCTTGGTAACAAGCCTACAAACGGAAGACTGGAAGCTATGTTAAAAGAGCTTAACAAGATTCTTACCGAAAAGGTTAATGCGGAACTTCAATTAACATATGTAGAGTGGGCTGACTGGCAGACACAGTATAATGTACAGCTGTTAAGCGGAGATACTTCCCTTGATATCATAACAACTGCTACTGATTGGCTTTATGCATGGGAGAACACCCAAAAAGGAGCTTTCCTCCCTCTGTCCGATGACATGCTTAAAACATATGCACCTAAAACATACGCACAGGTTAGTGCTGATAATGACTGGGATATCTGCAAATATAAAGGAGAAGTTTATTTTATTCCCGAAGATCACTATACACAGTATACCAATCATGGTATGTTCTACCGTGGAGACTGGGCGAAAGAAGCTGGTTTAACCGACGGAACAGTAAGCAAGTTTGAAGACCTTACAACTTATTTCAAATATATTAAAGAGAATAAGGAAGGCGTAGTTCCCTGGGATGCTAATAAAGGATCAGGCGAAATACTCAGTGCTTACATTCAATCTCATACAGATTACCGTACTTTAATTGGTGTAAATGCAGGTAATTATGCATTTTGGGCTACAAAACCCGGTGATGCTACCGTATCAGCTCCTATGATGGAAGACGATACAATCTATGCAGCAGCAGATTTAATGAAGCAATGGAACGATATGGGCGTATGGCGTGAAGATGTTCTGAACTATGATGGTGATACCAGAGAAGAATTATATGCCGGTACTTCAGGCGCTGACCAGCACCACAGCCAGACTTTCTATTCACAGGTTAAACCTAATATGGATATCAAGCAGCCCGGTTCTGACGCTAAGATGTATGCTTGGGGATCTGAAAATAATAATATTGCCAAGGACTTAAAAACTCACGGTGCAGCTGCTATCAGTGCTAATTCCAAGCATCCGGAACGTGCATTAATGGTATATGACCTGCTTCGTAATGATGAGCAATGCTATCGTTTAATTAATTATGGTATCGAAGGTACTGATTATATTGTAACTGATGATGGTAAACTTGGTTATCCGGAAGGATATGACCAAAGTACAGATGCTCTTGGTTCTGATTATTGGTGCGGACGTAATGATGATCTGGAATTGGTTAACAGCTTCAATTGGTCCGGTCAGACAGATATGATTGCAAATCTTAATAAGATTGCTTATGACTACGAATATGAAAACCTGATTATTAACAAAGATAAAATCGACACAGCACAGGCTGCTATTGCAAGCGTACTTTCAGAGTATATACCGCAGCTGGCATGGGGTAAGTTTGATGATCCTAAGGCAAAGATTGATGAGATGAGAGATAAAATTAAAGCTGCCGGCTATGATGATGTAAAAGCATCCATTCAAGCTGACCTTGATGCTTTTAAGCAGTCTCAGGGAAAATAATATAACTTACTCAAAGCATATTTTATAATTGGTGGTTACCAGAAGATGGGATACCAAAGTCTGCAACGACAGAATGTGCAGGATTGGTATCCCTTTTTTAAATAAAAGAATACAAAATTCTTTCCGAAAATGGCAGTATTAAATATGTGGGCAGTTATAGAGCCCGGACAGGAGGAAATGATGCACCAATTTGAAATTCGGGATGAGTTTTATCTTGACGGAAATAAAATAAAGATAATCTCCGGTGGCATGCATTATTTTCGGGTAGTACCGGAATATTGGCGTGATCGCCTTGAAAAATTGAAAAAACTGGGATGTAATACGGTAGAAACCTATATTCCATGGAATCTTCATGAGAAGGAAAAGGGGCGATTTGACTTTACAGGAATTCTGGATATTGTACGTTATGTAAAAACTGCCCAGGAACTGGGACTGATGGTGATACTCAGACCTTCACCTTATATTTGCGCTGAGTGGGAATTCGGAGGACTTCCCTACTGGCTGCTAAAAGAAGAAGGTATGAGACTGCGCTGTATGTACGCGCCTTATTTGAAACATGTAAAAGAATATTACGAGAGACTGTTTGAGGTAATTGCCCCACTGCAGATAACCCATGGCGGTCCGGTAATTATGATGCAGGTTGAAAATGAATACGGCTATTATGGTGACGACAGGTCATATATGGAATATATAAAGCAGCTGATGATTGACAATGGCTGTGAGGTACCTCTAGTGACTTCCGACGGTCCCTGGGGCGATGCCTTTGAATGCGGCAAGATAGAAGGTGTTCTGCAAACCGGCAACTTCGGCTCCAAAGGAAAAGAACAATTTGCTCTTATGCGGAAAATGATCGGAAATAAACCCTTGATGTGTATGGAATTCTGGGTTGGCTGGTTTGATAATTGGGGAGTAGAGTGCCATCAGACCGGTGATATTAAGGAGCATGCAAAAGACCTTGATGATATCTTATCAGAAGGTCATGTTAATATCTATATGTTTGAGGGGGGAACCAATTTTGGCTTCACAAGCGGTGCCAATTATTATGATGTATTGACGCCGGATGTTACATCTTACGATTATGATGCCTTACTTACGGAGGATGGAAGGATTACTCCCAAGTATGAAGCATTTCAAAAGGTTATCAGTAAATACACAGAAGTTCCGGATATGGAACTGACAACAGAGATAAAGAGGAAAGCTTATGGAACCCTGGAGGTTACCAGAAAAACAGGACTTTTTGAGAATCTTCCAAACCTGGCGCTGCCGATAGAAAATGTGGTAACCCAATCCATGGAAACATTGGACCAGGGCTATGGTTACATTTTATATGAAAGTACTTTAAAGCATGAAGGAAATATTGAAAAAATCCGTCTTTGGGGAGCAAATGACAGGGCTAATATATTTATAGATGAAAAACCGGTTCTTACTTTGTATGACAGGGAACTGTTGTCAGAGCATGAATTTGAAAATCCCTTGGAAAAAGGTAATAAGCTGGATATTCTGGTGGAAAATATGGGACGTGTTAATTTCGGACCGGCATTGGAGCACCAGCGCAAGGGAATAGACGGAGGGGTTCAGATTAATGGGCACCTGCATTATCATTGGAAACAATACTGTCTCCCTATGGAAGATTTATCTGTACTTGACTTTGAACTTCAGGCAAAAGAGGGAACTCCCGGATTCTATGAGTTTACATTTGAAACGGATGAAACAGCGGACACTTTTCTGGATTTTTCGGGATGGGGAAAAGGCTGTGTAATGGTAAATGGTTTCAACATCGGGCGCTTTTGGGAAATCGGACCTCAGAAAAGGTTATATATACCGGCACCACTATTAAGAACAGGTAAAAATACTATTCTGATTTTTGAAACGGAAGGGAAACATACAAATACCATCACTCTCTGGGATGAACCGGATTTAGGTTAAAATTATGTATTATGAGATAAATGGAAATGTTCTGCCGCAGGTTCGTCTGGTAGATCTGGCAGTTCTGGAGCCGCCTTATGTACATCGAAAAAGACAGGCAGATGAATATATTTTGTACATCATGAAAAAAGGAACATTATATCTTCAGGAGAATGGAATACATTATGAATTAAAAGCCGGAGATGTTCTGCTGTTAGATAAGGACTTCATACATGAGGGACTGAAAGCATCTAATTGTGAATATTACTATATCCATTTCCGGCATCCGGAGGTTATTCGCAGAGAGGAAGATTCGGTTTTTATGGAGCTATGTCTGCGAAATAGAAGCGAATCTCTTCAGGAGGACAGCGGCTCCTATAAGATCTATCGGGATTCCTGGCTGCAGTTTCCAAAGCTTATAAGTCTGCAGAATGGAAATACCTATATTCAAGTTATAAAACTGATTCAGGAGGCGGTAGATCAGAACCGGAATCAAATGGAGAATTATAAGATGTCCTGCTCCTGTAGATTCATGGAAGCACTCGTAGAAATTGCCAGGGAAGCGGTATCATCAAAAATTTTAAAGCAAATGCCCGGAATTTCAAGGTCCTACAAAAATATTCATGAGCTTCTGAATTATCTGAATACGAATTACAGCAAAGAAATATCAAGCAGTTTAATTGAAGAAACTCTTTCTTGTAATTTCGATTACCTGAACAGGGTATTTAAGAAGAATATCGGAAAAACAATTTTTGTATATTTGAATGAAATACGGATTCATCATGCGAAAGAACTAATTGCCACAACTTCCATGAAGATTATGGCGATTGGTTATCGGGTGGGGTTTCAGGATGAATGTTACTTCAGTAAAGTTTTTAAGAAATACACCGGGATGTCTCCTGGCCAGTATGAAAAGTTGACGTCCCATATTGAAGTGGAAAAAGCCGTTGTAATACAATAATTATGTATTGCAGCGGCTTTTTTGCTATAAACAAAGCATAGTTTTCTAAGCGTTGTACCTCTGCCAATCAAGATAGCTATTCGCCAATTTTTTCAAAGAGTCTATGAATATTCCTACGTGGAACCCATCACAAACTGCATGATGTACTTGTATAGCTATCGGCATCAGTATTTTTTCTTTCTCATATATAAATTTACCAATCGTAAATATAGGTGGTAAGTAATATCCTTCGTTATGAACATTTAAATTAAATGAAGTAAAATCAATCCATGGAATACTTGAAATAGTAAATACATTTTTAGGCATATCAGGCTTTGGTGTCATAAGTGTTGAGTTAGCGTAATTATCAATATCATGAACACAATTGTCGTAAAAAGTTGTGAAACATGAATCATATTCAGTCCAAATACTTGAAAATGTTTGGCTTTTTTCATTAAAGACTGTAAAACTAGGATTTACTTCACTCCAATATCCTAAACGACCATCACTGTCATAATCCATCCTAAATTCTTTATGATAGTTTACAGCAGTTGCTATCATGTATATCAATGCTGGATATATTTTTTTGTTTTCTCTTTTCAGCTCCTTTTTTAAAAGGGTAATATCAATATTGGTAGTCAAGCTGTACGTACAGCGTACATTTTGAATATAGTGTAAATAATGTTCTTTTCTATTCCATTTTTCTATATCAATTATATTAAAATCCATTTTATTCTCTCCTTACTTAATGCTAATGTAAATGATAGTTTATTTAGAGATTATCAACTATAATTTTATCTACAATTCAATTTATATTCAATATACTAATTGTTCTGTATTATTTTGTACTAATAAAATGACCATTGGTAATATAGATTACCAATGGCCATCAAGTATTTATCTAATCTTGAAATAAGGTTAGACCTTTTTGTATATAATTTTCCTTATAGCATGAACAGATAAATAAAA
The DNA here is from genome assembly GCF_014218355.1 of Anaerocolumna chitinilytica. Lineage (NCBI taxonomy): Bacteria > Bacillati > Bacillota > Clostridia > Lachnospirales > Lachnospiraceae > Anaerocolumna > Anaerocolumna chitinilytica. Next base: position 3,447,734 of record NZ_AP023368.1, on the reverse strand, counting down.
TTCATCGGCAAGAGCTTCTATAGGAATTCCTTTTCGAAATTTCTGAATAATATTTGAGTTTCTTTCTTCCAATTCATCTTTGTATCCAGATAACTCACCCCATGACTTACGCACATCCTCATTAATAGGCACATAAATATATCCACCTTGAAAATACTTTTGTAATTCTTTAACCAAACTATCAGGCAAAACTAAATTTGCGTTTTTGTATTTCATGCAAGTTCACTCCTTGTCCTTTTCATTACAAGTTGCAGAGCTAGCATGATATATATGCGACTGTTTTACTCCATACAAGTGTCGCTATCATTTACTAGCTTTGTATGGAGTGAAATATCTGTTTTAACTCCCATGACTTTATTTCCACCACCTTATAAGGTACAAACATTGATTGTTTTGACATCATATTACAATTATTATAATATGACAAGCTACTCAAATCAATCTTAACCTTTAAGATAATGCTTTTTATACTATTATTAATCTCAAAAATCCCTGTATTTCTTAGCAAAAATCTACTAAGATTTCATAAGCAAAAAGTCGCTGAAATACAACCAAAACAGGGGATTTACATTGTATTCCGTCAGGAATGGATTATCATAATAATTAGTTACTGTCATAATAAATTCATTGAATGAAAGGATTGGGGGAAGGGAAATGAAGCTGAATTTTGAGACTTCAATTATGAGAGATGCAAGTTTTATCTCATTGAATACGGATAGTTGTACAGTAGTGTTTGGTAAGCTAGGAGGAGGGATAACACTGCCTCAAATCAAAGGTTGTGGTAAACGTTATGTTGTAGGCGACATTGAGGTACTGGAAGAGCATTCCGTGGCAATGATGTTCCGGTGTTTTGTTCCTGGAAGTGAAAAGGAAAGAATCTTCATGCGCTTTGGCTTATTGCCAAATTTTAAGACAAGAATATGCCTTGATTTGAATCTCTTGGATAACAGTACGATATTCACTAACCGCACCGCCGGTACACTGAAACTTGTGGTTCATGGCAAGCGAACGGATATTAATGAGGTGGATAGATTTGAGCTGGGTATTGAAGACACCTTTCAGGATGTGAGAGTAAGGCTTTCGAACTTTATTTTAACCGATGAAAAACCGGGAGAATTCCCGCTTCCTGATAAGAAAATGGTAGATGAGTTCGGTCAATGGAAAGAAAAGGAATGGACAGGGAAAATTCATTCACTGGAGGAATTAAAGGCGAAATTAAAAGCTCTTGAAGGAGAAGCAGAATATTCTTTTCCAGAATGGAACCGATGGGGCGGTGACACCAGCCGGAAATTAAAGACGGGGACAGGATACTTTTCGACCTTTAAATCAGAGGACGGACGCTGGCATCTTGTAGATCCGGACGGCTGTGATTATTTTTCTCTTGGTCCCTGCGGGACGAATCCAGGTGACCAATGCCGTGTTGATAATTTTGAGCAGGTGTGTGAATGGCTCCCCGAAACAGATGACCCGGAATACAAAGAGCTGTATCAAATTGGCACCAGGCGCCGTGCGGCATATATGCCCCTGGACAGCTATAAAATGATCAGCTTTACTGCTCTTAATCTGAAGAGGGTATATGGAAAAGAGTGGAGAGAAAAATGGGAGGAGATTTCCCATCATATACTGATGAAGAACGGAATCAATTCTCAGGGAAACTTTCCGGGGCTTAGTGTAAATAATGGCAGAAGCAAGTTACCATATGTACGTGAGCTGCCGGGCTTTCCAACAACCGATACCTTAATATTCCGGGATTTTCCGGATGTACTTTCCCCTGAGTATCAGGAACGGTCGGAAAAATATGCAGCAAAGCTTTCCGAGTGGAAGGATGATGTATGGCTGATTGGTTATTTCCTAAGGAATGAGCCTGAATTCAATTTTGTGGAAGGGCTTGCCATTGCCGATGAAGTGCTGCATAATCCGGCTCAAACCTACTGCAGGTTTGGATTGATACAGTATCTTAAAGAAACCTATGACTCCATTGAAGCTTTAAATAAAGCCTGGGATTCTAGTTTTGAAGATTTTGAGGATTTCAGGAAGCCAATTGAGTGTTGTTCTGTGTCCTATTCGAAATCACAGAAGGACATACGGGAATTCTCAAAATATCTGATACGGGAATATATCAGAGTACCGGCTTTAGCTTGCAGAGCGGTAGATAAAAACCACCTGAATTTAGGGCTTCGCTGGTCAAAGGCTTATAATCTTGATATGATGACAGGCTGGGAGTATTTCGATGTTTTCTCAATTAATTGTTACGACTTTGACCCTACAAGAGATATGGATTTTGTTATAAAGGCAGGTGTGGATCTGCCCATATTGCTGGGAGAATATCATTGCGGAGCCTTGGATAGAGGATTGCCTGCCACAGGTCTTAAAGGGGTTAAGAATCAGGAGGAGAGAGGGGTTATGTGGCGGTACTTTGTGGAAAAGGTTGCCGCACATCCTTACGGAGTAGGAGCCCACTGGTTTCAGTACAACGACCAGTTCTGCCTTGGAAGGTACGACGGTGAAAACTACCAGATTGGTATGGTGGACATCTGCATGCAGCCTTATAAGGAATTGATGGAGGCTGTATACGAGACCTCAAAGGTACTTTACGAAGTTAAGAACGGAGAGAGAATACCGTATTCCAGACTTCCGGAATCCATACCCATGATCGGCTATTAATAGTTTCAAATAAATTACAGCCACCTTATAGGAGGTAAAGAAAATGACAGCAGAGGTGAATGGAAAAAGAATATTTTATGTAGATAACAATAATGGAGATGATTCCTTTTCAGGACTTTCAGAAGATGAACCATGGAAAAGTCTGGAACGGGTAAATGGGCAGATCTTTCTTCCCGGAGACACCATTTGCCTGAAAAAAGGAGGTCAGTGGCATGGAATGCTGACGCCAAAGGGCAGCGGAGCTCCCTTTTTGCCCATAATTCTAAAAAGCTACGGAGAAGGTGCAATGCCGGTAATCCACGGGGATGGCAGATATGCGGCTATCCTTTTGGAGGATGTCAGCTTTTGGACGGTGCAGGATATCAAGGTGACAAACCAGGCAGAAACGAGGAAGGTGCGTCAGGGTATTTGCATCAGCGGAAAACCACAGGGTATCACCAGGGATATTGTGATTGAAAAGTGTGAAATCAGCCAGGTGGCAGGTGAGAACCGGAGAAACCGTGAAGTTTATGAGAGTATGTATTGGAATTCAGGAATTTATGTTACAATGCCCGGACGTTCTTCGGAGGAAGATCATCTCCATAACATTATTATCAGCAACAACTATATCCATGATGTACTGACCAGCGGAATTCGGGTAAATCAACAGGAAGACTTCATAAATGACATTCATCATACTCATGTGGTGGTACGGGGGAACCGTATTGAAAGAACCGGCAGCGACGGTATTATTGTAGCAAATTGCATTTCTCCCCTGATTGACGGAAATACCTGTATCGATGCAGGGGCACTGGGCAGTTTGGAAGACACCAGACTGATTGCAGGTATCTGGGTATGTGCCACTTCCAATGCCCTGATTCAAAGAAATGAGGTGGCAGGAACCAGGCTTTTTGAAAACGATGGTACTGCTTTTGATACGGATTGGGGAACGGCTGGAGATACAATTTTTCAGTACAACTATACCCACGGCAATCAAGGCGGTTTCTGGTTGGACTGCATGAGAATTAACAGAAATCGTGATTGCGGAAGGACCATCCTGCGTTATAACATAAGTATCGATGATGAACGTTGTTTGATTCAGGATGACTATGGCCTGCCTGCTGATATTTATGGGAATCTGTTTTTGAATACCAAAGAGGGCCCTCAGATATGCTGCCATAAAGAGGGAGAATCCCACAGGTTTTATGAAAATATTTTTCACTTTTCAAATAGCCCGTTAAATGGATGGCAGAAGTCCTCCTTTTTTAGAAACTGGTATTACGGTATGGGGGATTTGCCGGAAGGAGATAAGAAAGCTTCGATAGAGCTCCCTTTCCCGCTGCAGGAAATGTTGGAAAAAATGCCTTCATCCAGCAGGGAATGTGAGAAATATTGGGGCCGGCTGGCAGCATTGGTTGAAACAAAGAAAGAATAGTTGAATCAGTCAATTGAGAGTTAGTATATTGAATACAGAAGAAAGTAATAAAAATTCAAATCCCTGCAACATAAAAGGAGTACTGTATGTTGCAGGGTTTTATTGCAGAACGAATCATACCAGAGTTTTTGCCATCCACTTGCCGCTTCGAAAACGCAGGTAATATATAATTCCGCGAAAGAGTTCATCCATGGCAAAGGCAATCCAGCAGCCGAAAAGTCCCAGGCCGAAGACAATACCAAGAAGATAGGAGAACAGGATACTTACGGTCCAACAGGAAGTAAGTGATATCAGCATGGGAAAGAGTACGTCCCCGGAACCTCTTAAGGAATTATTTTCAATATGGTTAAAACCTCTGCCGATTTCTACAAAAACATCGAAGAGCATAATTTTATGACCTATGTCAATAATAGCAGGGTCATGAGTAAAGAGCCCTAATATATGCCTGCCAAAAGAAAAGATAAGCAGGGAAAACAGGATATTGCACAGCAGAGTTACTTTGAGGTTTTGCCTATTCAGATTTCTTGCCTGTTCATATTTACGGGCACCAACCAGACGGCTTATAATAAGAGAGGTGGATTGCCCCAGAGCCAACCCTATCACATAAACATAGAAGAAGATATTATCAAGGTATATCTTGGTGGATACGGCTGCAGTGCCGATGGAGGCAACAATGGAGGTAGATATAACCTGGGAGAGGGAATAGTTTAAGTTGGTAATTCCGCCGGGAACTCCGATATAGAGTATTTTTGTTATAAGTTGATATACCTGACGGAGAGTCCCTTTTCGAAAGTGAGGAGAAAAGGGAGAGCGCTTTAGCAGCAGAAACATAAGGCACATACCAAGAGCCTGACTGCATACGGAGGATATGGCTATTCCCTGAACGCCTTTTAGGGGAATTTCAAAAGGTCTGTATACAATAAGAATATTTAACAAAGCATTGGTGAAATTAACAAGCAGCGAGATTTTAACGGCAGTTTTTGGTTTTCCGTAACTTCTGAAGATACTGGACAACGCAGAATACACTGCCTGAAAGCAGGAAAAGGAGATGCAGATACGAAAATACAGTACGGCTTCATTTAGCAGCTCTCCTTTCAAATGCATGAGGGTAAGGAGAGGCCTTGCAGAAATTGCAAGAATACTGCCAAGTAATATACTTAAAACAGCACTGAAAAAAATGGATACAATACTGGCATTTTCTGCTGTTTCCTTATGTCCGGCGCCTAGGTTCTGACTAATAACGATGGAGGAACCTGCACTTACCACACCATAGAAAGTATATATCATATTCATTACCTGTGCTGCCGCTCCTACTGCTGCTACAGAATCTCCGGAATAGTGGCTTAGAGAGAGGGTATTAACGGTACCCATGCTGTTAATCAGGATCATTTCTATAAAGAACGGGAAAAACAGCGAGGACAAGGTCATTGTTCCGGAAGGAGTTTCGATTTTGTTAAGCTGCTTGTCATAAGTAAATAAGGCCATTTAGGCTCCTTTCATTATGAATCAATTATAATACTTTTATTATGACGGAGGAGTACCCTATGCATTTCGAACTTAATCCAAGACAGATTCCGGAGGTGCGTCTAATGAATACTGCTATCATTCAGCCGCCTTTTGTCCACAATAGAAGAAAAGCTGATGAATACATAATCTACCTCATAAAAAAGGGAGAAATGTATCTAAGAGAAAATGGCAGGGAATATCTATTAACCCCGGGAGATTTTCTGCTTCTTGATACGGCTTATTATCATGAAGGTTACAAGCCTTCTTATTGTGAATATTACTATATCCATTTTAAACAGGAAAGTATAATAAGGGTAGAGGAAGGCGTAAAGGAAGAGGAGTATGTAAAGCTCATTCTTTCAAGACATAACGATTCCCTTAAAAGTGATCCCTTTTCCTACACAACCATTGAGAAGGACTCCCTTTTACTGCCGAAATATTATCATTTTACCAGTACCGGCGATTATATAAAGGTGAGCTGTCTTTTGGATGAAGCAGTCAAACACAATAAGAATCATATGGATAACTATAAAATCATGTGTTCCTTAAAAGTGCTGGAGGCTTTTATTGAAATCTACCGCAGCTATTTATTGTATACCCTTCAAAAAAGTGCTTCCGTTATGCCGAAATCCTATCATAAGGTGCAAAAGCTTCTGGAATATCTGAATTCTGAATATGCGGCTAAGATAACAAGTGAGGATATCGAAGAGATATCCGGCAGTAATTTTGATTATATTAACCGTATATTTAAAAAAATGACCAATCAAACCGTCTTTGCTTATCTGAATACCGTTAGAATCAATCATGCCATGGAACTGATCACTACCACAAACATGAAGATGTCTGAGGTAGGTCAGTCCGTCGGCTTTACTGATCTGTATTATTTTAGTAAGGTGTTTAAAAAGGCGGTGGGGGTATCTCCTACCAATTACAACAGGGGAATTCTATAGAATAATATTTTCTTCTTTTAAGCAATTGCCTGTTACGGTAAGGACAGCGGCTCCTTCTTCCGGGACAACCGCATATACTAGGAGTTTTCCATTGTATACACGGCGCTCTGAGGAACTGTATTCCCTTAAATCCGACAGATTGCCATTGTCTAGGCCAAGGAGAGTACCACCTTTTATACTTACTGATAAAAGGGTGCTGTCAGAATGGCAAGGATATCCTTCTCCGTCCACAACCGTTATTTCGATCTGTTTTAATAGCAGACCGTCATAAGAAAGGATAGAAGAGATGTAATCCTTATTGAAAGTGAGAAGCTTTTCCTCCGGGGACCAGCACTTAAGCTCCAGTCCGCAGGGAGCACCGTTAGTATGTAAGAAATCGGAAGCGCTCTCCTTATGAGCCTCGGCATCTGTGTAGGCATAAGCTTTTAATTCACCTGCTTCAAAGGGAAGGGTAAATGGAATATATCCAAGGTTGTCATTATATGCCTTTCTTCCAAGACTCTTGTTGTTTACAAATAGTTCAGCAAAGGGCAGATTCGTATAACATCTGATTTCAATACTCTCACCGGGAATATAGTGGTAGCTGCGGTGCATTTCTTTCCATTCGCGTTCATGCTTATTGGCTTCGGAGAAAGGTTCCTTGTCTTCTCTGGCAGTGGAAATATATACAAAAGGCGTAAGTGACCAAAAACTTTTTCTTCTGAAATAAGAAGTTTTCTCAAAGCCTGCGGTTGTAAGTATTCCGGCGGAGGAACCTCTTACCGGCCAGCCATGAGCTTCGCCCAGATAATCAATTCCGGTCCAAAGATATTGACCGGATATATATTCCAGATCTCTGACAGCCTTCCATGCACTTAAGGAATGACTGTTTTCACTTCCAAGAAAGGGCTTATCAGGAAAGCGCTTATGGTCTTGTTCATACCATTGTTCTTTATAGTTATAGCCTACTACATCAAAAGGATCGATATAGCCAATATAGGTAGAAAGTTCCGGAAAAGCTACAGCAGCAGTAACAGGCCTTGTAGGATCTGATTGTTTTACAATTCCAGTCAGGTGTGCACTAAGGACGGACAGTCTTTCGGCATTTGGCTTGCTTGGGTTATACATTCTCTCGGCAGCAGGTTTGTTCTTATCATTGTTTCCTGTCATGCTTTCAAATAAAGGATGGCAGTAGGGGTCATTGGGATAATCTATTTCATTTCCGATACTCCACATAATGATGCTTGGGTGATTACGGTCCCTTAGAATCAGGTCGGTAAGGTCTTTTTCATGCCAAAGGGGAAAGTCCTCTGCATATCCCTGGTGTCTTGGCGGATAAACATTATGTCCGGTCCACCATTTGTTTTTGGGATTTTCCCATTCATCAAAGGCTTCATCCATGACCAGAAAGCCCATAGCGTCACAAAGGTCGTAGAGCTCCGGCATATGAGGGTTATGGCTCATACGGATGGAATTACAACCCATTTCCTTCAGGCGTTCCAGCCTTCTAAGCCATACGGAGGGCAGAACGGCAGCGCCAAGGCAGCCGGCATCATGATGTACACAGACACCCTTAAGCTTTAAGGATTCACCATTGAGAAAAAATCCCTTATCCGGTGTAAAGAGGATACTTCTTATACCTACCATAGTCTCATAACGCTGCAGGCTCTCATAGGAATCCTCTGCAGATATTGCCTTTATCTCCGTTACAAGCTGATAAAGACTGGGTTCTTCCACGGACCAGAGCTTTGGAGAAAGAAGATTGCCCTCTGAGGTTACCTGCTTTTTTTCACCGGCAGATAGACTATGAAAGGTATTAAGGGTAAGATAGGTCTTGCCGTCATACCTAAGGTGATGGCTTAAGGTAATTTCTGCTTTTTGAGAAGATTCATTTAACAGGGTAGTGTGAATAAGAATGTCCGCATTATCTTTATCCACTTTTGGAGCAGTAAAGAAAACTCCGTTATAGTCTGCATGAACGGATTCTTCTGCTGTTATGGTAACCTTTCTTGTAATTCCGGAGCCTGTAAACCATCTGGAATCGGAAATATCCCAGTGATCGACTTTTACGGAAATAACATTGACCTGATCTCCGAATACTGCTTGAGAAGTAATATCATACCGAAAAGTGGCATAACCGAAGGGACGTTTGCCAAGGTGATAACTGTTACACCAGACCTGGCTGTTTTTGTAAACACCGTCAAAGGTAATATAGATTCTCTTATTCTTTAGTTCTTCCGGCAGATAGAACTCTGTCCGATACCAGCCTATCCCCCCGGCCAGATATCCGGTTCCGCTGGAATATTCTTTGGAAAAGGGCATATGAACGGACCAATCGTGTGGAACAGTTACCTCTTCACAGCTGCAGTCGTCAAAATCCTTATACCAGGCATCAGGGCAGTCATTATAATGGAATTTCCATTTGCTTAAGCGTATATCATTCATTTTAACCTCTTTCCTGAATATCCAATCTTTGATTGGATATTCGTTGATCTGTAGTTGAAAAACAGCTTTTTGTTTTTTGTTTTTGTTGTTCAACCTTATAACCTTCATATAGCATTAATTAAAAATAAAATAAGCAATATTTGATTTATATCTTTTGAAACTATTATATAAAATTCATAGGTATATACAATGGCTTATAAAAGCAAAAGTTGTAATATAGCGACTTTTATGAAATTAATTTATTAAATTGAATATATGGTTACATAAAAGGAAAAAACCAATATTCTAAAACAATGAATTCGGTTTCAGAACTGTTCTGAGAAAGGGATTTCAGAACCAGGCTTAAAAAGGATAATTTGTCTATTTTGAATAATAATCGAAAGGGAAAGAAAGGGATAAATTTATAGACATATACTGTATTTTGCAATATAATTATCTGAGCATCAAAGCCTTGCTTCTCTAGATTACTGTTCCAACAAAAAGAATGACCCTTGATGCTTTTACCATGTCTTAATCAGAAGTTATACCATTTAGTAGAATATTATCAGATACAAACCGGGAGGAAGGAGTTATGACGGAAGAAACTAAAAGGGGAATGATTGGTTTTGTAACAGCGGAACTGCTGCTGTATCTGATATTTATGACAGGAGATATCTTCGGATATCCGGGTTTGGATACTGTGACCTTGGTAAAATATTGCTCCATTCTCTTATGCAATGTTTTTACATTAACTTATGCTCTAAAATACAGACGCAGGGAGAACTTTATTCTTTCCGGCGGATTGTTCTTTACCGCAGTATCCGATTATTTTCTACTATTTACAGATAATTTTACTTTTGGAATGCTTACCTTTTGTGCTGTACAGATTTTGTATCTGGTATACCTTTACTTCCTGGGTGAGAGAAGAAGGGGAGTCGCAGGAAGGCTTCTTGTGAATATTCTTTTGTGGGCAGCTGCGCTGCTTATCCTTTTAATCCTACAGCTACCGGTTAGTTTACTCTTAATAACTGCAGCCTTTTATTTTATCTCTATTCTCCATAATGTAATTACAGCAGTGGGGAATGTAAGACATAAGTTCAGCAATAGAAATCTTATATTTGCAGTGGGAATGATCTTGTTTCTCCTTTGCGATATCAATGTCGGAATCTATAATATGGACGGCTTTATAACGGTAGAAAGTATGACTTTTCAGAAGCTATATCATTTCTCGGAAATAGCCATGTGGATGTTTTATCTTCCGGCACAGGTATGTATTTCTATCAGTGGAATTTTCAAAGAGTAGGTGAAACAGATAAGACTGGCAAACTTCAGTTTCTCCTTTGGGTAAAAAAATACACTATTTCATCGTGACTTAGCGATAAAATAATGTATTTCTAATCGTAGAATTTTCTAAAATTAATTAAATTCATTTTTAAGGTTATAAGTATAGATTTCGGAGCTTGTTTCCCTCCCTTGCTACACAATTTCTAAAGAAAGTGAATCTACTACTTTATGTTAAAGGATTCCTGTTCTTTTTTATGATAGCATACATTATTGTAGGAAAGTCTGGCTCGATTGCTGTAATACCACTGTTGAACACAGTTAAGTTGTTTTCTCTAATCTCCTTTGACAGGGTATTAAAACCGACCACTCTACATGATGTTCCTGCAATAAATAGTTCTTTACCTGTTGCTTCATGTGTTCTTTTTTGTAAATCAAAAGCCTGAGATATATCAGTTTTTCTTTCTTCTATTCCATCACCTATAGAACATATTAAAGCAATTCCTGTTTCACTTAAATGGTTATAAATAAATTCGTAAAAGGATTGTCTATCTTCATCTTGTACCAACATATGAACAACTGCAATGGCATAGATAAAATCAAATTTAACTTGTAGGTTATCGGTCAAGCAATCTAACACTTTAAAACAATCTTCATTGTTTGGATGTTTTTTTTTGCAATAATCTATCGCTGTTGATGAAATATCAGTTGCTAACACCTCATAACCTTCTTTGAGTAAGTAATGAGCATCTCGACCTTCCCCACAGCCAATTTCAAGTATCTTAATTTTTTGATTGTTGAAATAATGGTTAATAGTATCAATTACAATTTTAGAATTGTTATCAGAAAACCATGTAATGGACTCTTTGTGGACTTGTTTGTATCTATCATCATATGCTTCATAATACTTCTTTGCTTTTTCCGTAACTATCCCTCCTGCTTGAAACATATATTATTACTACATTTTTGTAATAATAGCATACCAAATACATGGTAATATTATACATTATATAAATGCATAAAATCAATGTATTTGTCATTCACACCTAAATTAAGAGAGGATAGAAAATAAAGCCTTATTCATAAGGGGAGTGCTTATAAACACTGAAGTTGATGCCATCATCCAATATCACCTTTATATAAGATAGAAGTATAACTATTGAAATATCTGTAAGTATCTGTTATAATTACATAACAGTTCTAGTTTTTTTCTTCTAATTTAACACTTCACAAAACACATCACAAACAAAATCGAATTTATATCCAGTATTAATATCTAATCATCATTTCTTCCAAAGAATAAACTATCATAAAATGAGTCTTATATTTCCATGTATTCAATTGAATTCTTTATTTTCTTTGTCTCATTTATTACCCTATTGTAAACCTTATTATTTAGCTGAATTTTATCTTTTTTTCCATTAAGAAATATGTAGAAGTTACATAGTAGTAACTTTATAGCACCAGGTACAAACTTCATTTACGTTATAAGTATACGTAAAAATGAGGTGTAGTATAAAATAGCCATAGTGCAAAAAAGGAGTAAGTATGCGGATGAATCCCAAAATGAAAGGTAAGGAAAGAACAGATTCAAATTATTTTATGAGTTATGAGAAGGTAAAACAGAATATATTTTACCGCGTTGTGAATTATGAGAAGAACATAGGAACATTAGAAGGTAAACCTTTTCTACCTTTTTTTGATTTGGCAGTTACCTTTTACTGCCTTATAGAAAGTAAGGAGGAAAACATATATTCAATACATCTTACAAATGAACACTTAACACACATAGGAATTAATATTAAAACGTTAACCGATTGGGCGTCAGAAAACACTCCACGGTTATTTCCGGTTAAAATCAATACTATGGAAGAGGCTTTAGGTGGAATTGTCACCGGAACGAAGGATATAAATACTTCACTTGAGCTTAGTGAGTCCATCTATGTAATTACCAATGACAAGGGGATAAACGGAGCAAGCTGCCTTCTCTATCAGACTGCCGTCAAATATCTTGCCGATCAGATTGAAGCTAACCTCTACATTCTTCCCAGCAGTATCCACGAAATCATAGCTCTAAGAGATAATGGAAACATGGATAAAGCTGCGCTAAGAAGAATGGTAGCAGAAGTGAATTCCACTCAGGTAACAGAGGAGGAGTTTCTTTCTAATAATATTTATTTTTATAACCGAGAGGAGGAAAAAATCCTGGAGGTATTATAAAACTACTTTTTTACGATTAAAAGGAACGGCTATAAGGCCAAATACAGCAATGATACCTGATATAAAGAAACATTTATTAAAAACCTTATAGCTTTCTTTTGTCTTTACAGCCAGAGTATGTGCCAAAATAGAGTTTAATTCAGACTCCTGTTTTTGAAAGCTATCTTTAACTGCCGCCTGCTTATTTTGTGGATACGTAGATAGGACGCTCTTTTCTTTTTGCGCCAGAAGAGTATGGAGCATTTCTTTTGATGAGTCCAGGTTGGAAGACACCGCTGATCCGGCAGGTCCGCTGACAGCTTTGACAACCTCATCTTTTACATTTTGGTTCAGGACATCACTGTCATTTACTTCCTGAATCATAGCTGCTTTTGTGTGAGTCACTGCTTCAAGGGTATAGTGGCTGCTTAAAGTAGATACGAGAGCAATCGCTATGCAAGCGGTCAACTGGCGCAGACTGTTTTGAACTCCTGAGGCAATTCCATTCTTATCATTGGATACTTCTTCGTAAGCTGTCTGATATAATATCGTTGTCACTCTGACACCAATACCCATAATTACAAAGGAAATACAGATAATTACCATATAGTTGGAGCTGTTCATAAAAGCCAGCAGTAAATTTCCGGTTACTGCAATAAGAATACTAAGGAAGGAGATCATCCTGGATGACAATCTCTTAGACAGGAAAGGCATTAAAGGTGTTGCAAGTAATGCTGTAAGACTTGGAATGCCCATCATCAATCCTGCTTTTAAAACAGAATATCCCAGAGTATTTTCAAAGAAAAAGTTAATCAGATAAGAAATAGGCATATAAGCATAGAAAAATACGGCAATTAAAATGATGGAAGAGGAAAATGATTGAATATGAAAGAGCTTAAAATCAATCATTGGATTTTTTGATTTCATTTCCAATACTGTAAATAAAACGGCTGAAAGTACGCATAAGCAAATCAGACCAAGAATTCGCTTACTTCCCCAGCCATATTCATTTCCTTTCACTAGGAGAAAAGTCAGGCTGCCAAGTGACAGGAACAACAGAATACAGCCGAGGATATCAACTTTTTTCTCAATGGTTCCGTCATAGCACTCCTTTACATAAAGAGCTGCAAGAATTAAGGCAACAATTACAAATGGAATATTAACATAGAAGATTGCTCTGTATGTAAAGAATTCATTTAATAGACCTCCTATAACTGGACCGGAGGCGGCTGAAATGGATATGGTTAATCCGATAATCACAGATAATTTTCCCAAAGTTTCTTTCCCAAAAAGCTCAACGCCAAGAGGTATTGACAAGGGAGTAAGAATGGCTGCTCCGACACCTTGTAGGATCCGAAAGAGAATCAGTAAGGAAAGGGAATCAGCCAGGCCGCATAGAGCAGAAGAGATTCCGAATATAAAAAGACCAATCAGGAATAGTTTCTTTCTGCCGAAGATATCTGCGATTTTGGAAAAGTTTATCAGTAAGGATGAAAATGCTATCAAATAAGCAGTACTTACCCAGGAGATGCCGGTTGTAGTTGTGTTAAAATATCTTGCCATATTTGGCAAAGATACATTTACAATGGTGCTGTCAAGGACAGTAAGAAAGCATGCAATATCAATAGCGATAAATGCTAATAACCTTTTTTGTGAAGTAGTCATAAGTGTCTCCTTTAAATATTTATTAGGTTTCATTACTAAAAATTTATAAAGCTTGTTGCTATAAAATGTGAAATCAATTTCATGTTCATATAATAATTCGATTGAACTAAAATGTCAATACTAAATATGAAATTGATTTCATATTATTGACTTTCTCACTGAGAGATATTATAGTAATCTAAAGAAGCATTCATAAGGGAATTTAAAGAAAATACAGCAGGTTGACGTAGCCTGAAAATATATTATATGGAGGAGTAAATTGGATAGAAAAACAAGAATGCCATCCCAGAAACGATCGATTGAAAAATATGAGAATATATTAAAAGCCGCTTTTACACTTTTTAATGAAAGAGGCTATTATAATATTACAACCGCTGATATCGCAAAAGAGGCTGGAGTTGCTACGGGTTCTATATATTCTTATTTTGAGGACAAGAAGGATATCTTTATAGAAATCATGAAAAGGATTAATAATAAGTTCTTTAGTCCTACCCATGATTTCTGGACAGATAAGGGAACAATAGAACTAAAAGACGAAGAGAGCATAAAACAGATTTTTAAGATGTTCATCAAATTAATGATGGAATATCATAATTTCTCGAAACTTTTTCATGACGATATGATGGCTCTCGAGCTATTGGATGAGGATATTGCCGTTATCAGAAAGGAAAATCTAAAACAGCGGGAGCAAAATACAAGAGATGTATTTGAGATAATTCAAATTCCTTTTAAGAATGAAGAAGCATCAAAAGTATTTTTACACTACTGCAATCTTCTGATTGAAGATGTCTGTCATGAAATTCTCTATGATAAAACCATAAAAGATATTGATATTTATATCGAACAGACAGTTGATTTACTCTATAAGGCATTGCAGAATCTGACAGAGCTGTAACCTGTTTGATGGGATTAGACGGCCTCATAGTTTTTTGTATTTTTTAATAAAATAAAATTATAAATAATATTTAACAGACCTTTTTCATAAATTCCAGGCATTTGTACATCCTATAATTTGAATTCAATCCCCAGGAGGAATAAAGTTATGGAACTTGTGAAAATTGCAGTTTTATCCTTAAGCTCAGTCGTCGTTTTATTTATATTGACAAAACTAATGGGTGACCGTGAGATGTCGGAGCTTAGTATGTTTGACTATATAACCAGTATAACCATAGGCTCTATAGCAGCGGAGATGGCCACATCCCTGGAAGAAGATTATCGAAGACCGCTTTTAGCTATGGTGATTTATGCTGCCGTTTGCATCATTATATCCGTATTAACCTGCAAATCCATTAAGATGCGAAGGTTCTTTGAAGGGCACTCACTTATCTTGTATCAAAACGGTAAGATTTATGAAAAAAATATGTTGAAAGCTAAAATAGATGTGGACGAGTTTCTTTCCATGTGCAGAGTATGCGGTTATTTTGATTTAAGTGAAGTGCATACGGCTATTCTGGAGTCAAACGGTAAATTAAGCATTCTGCCTATGGTTAAGAACAGACCGCTAACACCGGAAGATATGAACCTGAATCCGCAGCAGAGCTTCCCCATGGCTAACGTTATTATAGACGGAAAAATAATGAAAGAAAACCTGAACTGGGCAGGCAAGAACGAAACCTGGCTGGAAAAGCAAATGCATGCCCAGGGAATCAAAGATATTAAAGAGGTTATGCTTGCAACCTGTGATAGCAGCGATAACCAGTTAAATATCTATGTAAAGGTTCAAACCGCCTCGAAAAATGATATGTTCCAGTAATACCTGCGTGTTCAGTTCTTACCTGCATGTTCTGCTTCATCTATATGTTTTGCTTATGTGCATACACTGCTTCACAAAGATTGATGCCGCTTGCATTATTATATACCAGTAGATATAATTAGGTAGTGTGCCTGAGAAATTCCACAGTACAAACTAGCGGTGTGCTTATCAGAGCATGAATATGTATGTAAATGATTGAAAACCATTTATATTATATAAGATAACAGGGAAAGCAGAGTGGAGGAAGTATGTCAAAATTATATTTTAAATATGGCTGTATGAACAGCAGTAAGTCAGCGAATCTGTTAATGATTAAGCACAATTATGAGGAGCAGGGGTTCCGGGTGCTGTTAATTAAGCCTAAGGTTGATGATAGGGATGGTGACTCCATTATTAGATCCAGAGTGGGAATTCAAAGTGATTGCATTACACTGGATGAATTCAGCTCCGTGTACTCCTGCTTTGATATAGAAAAAACAGATGTGGTAATGGTAGATGAAGCTCAATTCTTAAGTGTAGAACAGGTAAATGAATTATATCAGATATCTTTTAAAGTCCCTGTGATGTGTTTTGGACTATTAATAGATTTTACTCAACAACTTTTTCCGGGAAGTAAAAGGCTGGTGGAACTTGCAGAGAGTATACAGGAGATAAAAACTGTATGTAAATGCGGAAAAAAAGCCACAATTAATGCCAGGTTTGACCAGAACGGCAGGGTAATTACAGTGGGTGAACAGATAGACATCGGCGGAAATGAGAAATACAGGGCATTATGTAAAGAGTGTTACGAGAAATTAAAAGCATCTGCAAAAGAGTAATCTTCCTAAAAAAGGCAACAAAAAATGCACCTAAAGGGACTCGAACCCCCGACACGAAGCTTCGGAAGCTTCTGCTCTATCCACTGAGCTATAGATGCATAAACACATTTTACAATAAATTTTCTGTTTGAGCAAGTAATTTTTTATATTTTTCAGAAAATAGAGAAAATGCCATATTGTTCCAACAATTGTTACGTAATTATTAAATATGTTACAAAAAATAAAATTAATGTATTGCAAAATCCTTTAATGTCTGCTATTATATATCATAGTTGATATGTACTATTGATTGGGACTATTTAAAGGAGATTACAATGAAACTTAGATATAAAAAGATAATTGCCATGGTTACTGTATGTACGATGGGAATTGGAATGGTTACATTTTCCATAACCAGACAAGAACAGGATAAAACTACCGCAGTAGAAAGGCAGGTACAAACTTTAACTGCATTTGGTGCTACGGATGATTCCAAGGGGACTGATGAAAGTACTGACAAAGAAGCCGGAACTATGGCGAAAGCAGCAGTTTCTGATGCGTCTATACTTCCAACAGATACTCCGTCAGTAAATGGCGATGCTACTGGAAGCTATCCGGATGAAGCTAGTCTACTCACGGTAGATAAAAACCCTCTGGTAAAGAATACCAACACGGAGATAGATAAGCTTATATCCGATTATTTCAAAGCAAAATTAAGCGGTAAAATAGAAAAGTTTGAAAGTCTGGTAGACAATACAGATCTTTTAAATATCAAAGATATTAATCGTAAGACAAAATACATTGATAAGTATTCTGATATTGAGTGCTATACCAAAAAGGGATTAGAAGAAGGCTCTTATGTAGTTTATGTATCTTATGGACTGAAACTGTCCAGTATTGACACACCTGCACCTGGAATGAACAGTTATTATGTGAAGACTAACAGTGATGGAAAACTTTATATCTATCTTGGTGAAGGCGATAAAAAAACAGATGATTTCTTAACAAAGCTGAACAGCACTTCTGATGTGGAAGACCTTATATTTCAAGTGAATGAGAAGCTCAAAACTGCTATGAATAAGGATGCAGCTTTATCAGAATTCTATGCTAAGCTGGAAGAATCTGCCAAGAATGTTTCTATGAACGAATAACAGACATAGGATTAGAATATTATTTTGAATTTAATAAGCGAGATGCTTTGACAGAAGAGAATTCTTCAAAGTATCTCGCTATTTTTAGGTATAAAATAATATCAGGTGTATATTGCATTCACGAATGAGCTTTTCTTGATAAGCCGGAGTGTTTCCTTTAAGATGCTTGTACTTTTAGAGCGGCACTGTTATAATAATTAAACATAGGTTTTATTATCCAAGTTTAATAAAAATTTTAACAATAGCAAAAGATATTACTAATTTTAGAATAGAATGGAGCCAAGATGGCAAAAAGAACTAAGAAATTATTGCAATTAGATGAAAACATGGAAAACAGCGAGGAGAGCGTAAGGCTTAATCGTTTTTTAAGCGATTCGGGAGCGTGTTCCAGAAGAGAGGCTGATAAGCTGATAGAAGAAGGTCATGTAACCGTAGACGGAGAAAAGGCTACGGTGGGTATGAAAGTCTCTAAAGGCCAGGAAGTGCTGCTAAAGGGTAAGCCCGTGAACCGAGAGGAAAGCCTGGTATTTATTGCCTTAAATAAACCCAGAGGAATCGTATGTACCACGGACAGACGTGAGAAAGATAACATAATTGATTTTCTTAAATTTGATAAAAGAATATATCCAATAGGGAGACTTGACAAGGAATCCGAAGGTTTAATTTTACTGACAAATGACGGCAGTATCGTAAACAAAATACTGCGTGCCGGGAATTATCACGAAAAAGAATACATCGTCACTCTGGATAAACCCATAACAGCTGAATTTCTAAAAGGGATGGCAGAAGGTGTTCCAATATTGGACACTGTTACGAGGCCTTGCACAATAAAGGCGTTGGATAAATTCACCTTTCAGATAATCCTTACCCAGGGGTTGAACCGCCAGATAAGACGTATGTGTGAATATTTTGATTATAAGGTGCTAACGTTAAAAAGAATTCGTATTATGAATATTCAGCTTGGGTATCTGCAGTTAGGCGGATATAGGAATGTAACAGAGAGAGAAATTGCAACTCTGACAGAGGCAATAAAAGATTCTTCTAACGAAGCCTCAGTTGATGAAAACTACGTTGTAAAGCAGACTGCAACAAAGGACGCAAATAGCAGTTATAATAAGAATACTCGAAAAGGATCTCAAAACCTTAAAAGTCGTAGGATAACGGATAACAGAAAAAGCAAAAAGGAAACTTCTAATAGAAGTACCGCTGCTGATAACAAGGCAGTCTATGGTAAAAAGACCGGGTACGATACCAAATCCTATCGTGATAGGAAAACCGATCTTACGGAAAAATCAGACTTCAAAGAAAAATCAGATTTCAGAGGAAAGCCAGAAGCTAAGAACAGGAATGACTTCAAAGACAAATCAGACTTTAGAGGAAAGTCAGAAGCTATGCGCAGGAAAGACTTTCAAGAAAAGTCAGGTTTTAAAGAAAAGACTGACTTAAGAAACAAAGCAGATTCCAAAGACAGTTCAGAATTCAGAGGAAGGTCAGATAATAAAAATAAAACAGACTTTAAAAGCAAGCCAGATTTCAGAGATAAATCAGATTACAGGGGCAGGTCTGATACGAAAAGCAGGATTGATGATAGAGCCAAGCCTGATTTTAAGAGTAAGTCAGACTTTAGATCTAAGAGAGATTTCAAGGATAGTAGAAACTTTAAAGATAATTCAGACTTTAAAGCCGGAACTGATGTTAAAGGCAAGACGGGTTTTAAAGGTAAGACCGAATCTAAAGCCAGGACAGCCTTTCCTGCAAAAACAGATTATAATAAACGAACATCTGATAACCGCACCAAAGTATACAATCATAAAGAAAACACTGCCGCTACTGGAAAGATGCGGGGCAGAACCGCAAAATAAGAACGAACTTGAAAGGGTAATAAAGGGATATGAAGGAGAAACTGGAGAGACAAAAAGAACTGGTAAAGCTGTTAAGTGAAGCTGGAAGAGTATATGAGCAGGAAGACCGCGAAATTATGAGTAATTTCGAATATGATAAGCTTTATAATGAACTTCTTATGCTGGAGCAGGAGACAAAAACAGTATTAACCGGAAGCCCCACGATAAAAGTAGGATACGAAGTACTAAGCGAACTTCCCAAAATGAGGCATGAGTCACCAATGCTATCCCTTGACAAAACAAAGGAAGTAGAAACCCTAAAGGATTGGCTGGGGAATCAGAAAGGTCTTCTTTCCTGGAAAATGGATGGACTTACCATCGTTTTGACTTACAGAGATGGAAAGCTGTATCAGGCAGTCACAAGAGGAAATGGAGAGATCGGAGAGGTAGTAACCAACAATGCCAAGGTATTTAAAAATCTGCCTCATTCAATTCCTTATACCGGCGAGCTGGTATTGCGTGGAGAAGCAGTAATCCGTTATTCTGATTTTGAAAAAATGAATCAGGAAATCCCGGAAACAGAAGCCAAATATAAGAATCCCAGAAATCTTTGCAGTGGAAGTGTCAGACAGTTAAATAATGAAATAACAGCAAAGCGAAATGTACGCTACTATGCATTTACCCTTGTAAAAGCAGGTAGTTCTGAAGGTTTTGGAAATTCCAGAGAAGAGCAGCAGGCCTGGCTTCAAAGCCTTGGTTTTGAAACGGTGGAAAGCAAGGAGGTAACAAGAGAAACCCTTGAAGAGACAGTTGCCTGGTTTGCGGAACAGATACCCTCTATGGATGTGCCTTCCGATGGACTTGTTCTTACCTTTGATGATATTGCTTATGGAATCTCACTAGGTTCTACAGCAAAATTTCCAAGGGACTCTATTGCATTTAAATGGCGAGATGAAATCAAAGATACTACCTTAAAGGAAATTGAGTGGAGTGCTTCCAGAACGGGGCTTATTAATCCAATTGCTGTATTTGAACCGGTGGAATTAGAGGGTACAACCGTCAGTCGTGCCAGCCTCCACAACATCAGTATTATGGAGGGGCTAAAACTTGGTATCGGGGATACCATTCGTGTATATAAAGCAAATATGATTATACCCCAGGTGGCAGAGAATGTAACCCAGAGCGGAAATGTTACAATACCTGAGAGCTGTCCGGTATGCGGCGGTAAAACCAGCCTGAAAGAAGAAAATGATGTTAAGGTTCTTGTCTGTACCAACGAAGAATGTCTAGCCAAGAAAATTAAATCCCTTACTCATTTTGTAAGCAGGGATGCAATGAATATAGAAGGACTTTCAGAAGCCACCATTGAGAAATTCCTGGGAATGGGGATTATTCATGAGGTAGCCGATCTTTTTCATCTGGAGGGCTATAAGGAAACCATCACAGAGATGGAAGGGTTCGGAGAGAAATCCTATCAAAAGTTAATTGCATCTGTTAATAAAGCAAGAAATACCACAGTAGCCAGATTCTTATATAGCTTGGGAATACCGGGAATTGGGCTGTCAACAGCCAAATTAATCTGCCGTGAGTATCAGAACAATTTTGATAATATCAAGGCTGCGGCAACGGAACGTCTTACTGAGATAAGCGGAGTAGGAGATGTTATAGCAGCGGCTTTCATAGACTTTATGAATAAAGAGAGTAATCAAAAAATGATAGAAGACTTGCTGCCAGAGCTTGTCTTTGAAGTGACAGAAAGTGAGAGTGCTCCTTCTGTGCTTACCGGTAAAACCTTCGTAATTACAGGTTCTCTGGAACATTTTGAGAATCGAAACGCGCTGAAAGACTATCTGGAAGAGAGAGGAGCTAAGGTAACCGGTTCGGTAACTGCTAAAACCGATTACCTCATCAATAACGACAACCTATCCTCTTCTACAAAGAACAAAAAGGCAAAAGAGCTTGGAATTGAGATAATTACAGAAGAAATGTTATTAGATATGGTAAAACAGGGGGAATAGCATTCTGCTATTAATTTAGATATGCGCCAGAAAGCGCAGGGAGGGTTAGTATGCCAATTAAGGTACAAAGTGAGCTACCGGCTAAACGAGTGCTGGAAGATGAAAATATATTTATTATGGATGAGACCAGGGCTATCCATCAGGATATTCGTCCCTTACGCATAGCCATCCTTAATCTTATGCCATTAAAGGAAGATACGGAAGTACAAATTCTAAGAAGCTTATCCAATACGCCGCTTCAGGTTGATGTAACCCTACTGGCTACTGCATCCTATGTCGGCAAGAATACTGCCTCCAGCCATCTGGACCAGTTCTATCTTACCTTTGACGAGGTAAAACATTTAAAATTCGATGGTCTAATCATTACCGGAGCACCGGTGGAGCAAATGGAATTTGAAGAGGTCACATACTGGGAGGAACTTAAGATAATTATGGAATGGTCCAAAACCCATGTAACCTCAACCTTTCATATATGCTGGGGAGCCCAAGCAGGTCTCTATTACCATTTTGGTATTCCTAAGATAAACCTGAAGGACAAATTATTTGGTGTCTATCCCCATCATGTATTAAACCGCAAGATTCCTTTGGTAAGGGGGTTCGATGATGTGTTCTTAGCTCCTCACTCCAGGTATACCACCGTATCCAAAGAAGAGATTGTAAAGAATCCGGAGCTTACCATTCTTGCGGAATCCAAGGAAGCAGGTGTCTTTATTGTGATAGCAGGGGACGGCAAGCAGATCTTCGTTACCGGGCACCCTGAATATGACAGGATTACATTGGATAAAGAGTATAAGAGAGATGTGGATAAGGGCTTGGAAATTGAGCTGCCGGAGAATTACTATCCTGATGGGCTTACTTATGTAAGACCGGAACTTACCTGGCGAGCACATGCGAATGCTTTATATACGAATTGGTTGAATTATTATGTGTATCAGGTTACACCTTATGAACTCTAAAATGACTTTAAATACTAGGGTCAGAGGTACTTTGTGAAAAATCAAAAGTATCATAAATTATCACTATTTGACACCAATTATCATATCATTGGTGTCAGATTGGTGTCAGGTTTTTAAGAAACAGATTAATAAAATTAATGTGCAGTATAGTAAACAATTGACCTTTTAAATACCTTTTTAATCATAAATAAAGCATTTAATCATTAACGATTGAGTGTTTTATTTTTTTGTAATAAAAAATATTGGACATAAACGACTGTAGTAAAGGCTATATAAGATGTAGGTAATAGAAAAGAAACTTAAAATATTAAAAACAATGTAGTTCGAGGGAGTGATATTAAAAGAAGAACTCGCAGACAGTACCACTAACCATCTTTATGTCTAAGACAAGTTGGGTAGTCTGTATACAATGAGTTCAAAGCAACATTGAAATAAAATTAAGGAGGGGGAATATCAATATGATATTACAAGACTTATACACAAAAGTAGCTTCAAGAATGTTAAATATATATGGGTATCCTATAGACTGATTAAGAACGTGAAAATGAGTGATTTGGATGAAATCCTACCAAACCTAAGGATAACAGATTTTACTCATAATACTCTGAATGTTGTGATAGCGGGGCATATCTAAACGATATACCCCGCTATCTCTTTGAATAATCTGACGCAAGGGGTAATGATGAGCTTGTCTTCTTATTTTAGTAAAGCAAAAGCAAATCAAATTGTAATTATTCTTTAAATACTGGGTTTGATTATAGTTGTAAAATGTAAAATATAGTATTGTTAATAGGGTGGGTTAATTGTATACTGGAAGAAATAGGTCGAAGAATAGAGAAAGGTATTAAAGAATATGGGAAATGCAGAACATACTGAAATCAGAATACCTTGTGACAGCGAAGGTTTTATCTTGTTAAAATGTCCGATATGTGGGGCACTTTTCAAATTAGATGCTAATGTTTTGGATGATGATTCAATTTTTGATATATATTGTCCTGAGTGTGGTTTGGTGAGTGACAGCTATATAACGGAGGATGTTCTTGAATTAGCTTTGATAATGGCAGGAAATTATCTTGATGATATGATGATGAACGAATTTAGAAAACTAGAACGTGATACTAGAAATAGTCCGTTAAAATTCAAGGTTACTGGTAACTTACAGAA
Organism: Anaerocolumna chitinilytica; assembly: GCF_014218355.1. Taxonomy (NCBI): domain Bacteria; kingdom Bacillati; phylum Bacillota; class Clostridia; order Lachnospirales; family Lachnospiraceae; genus Anaerocolumna; species Anaerocolumna chitinilytica. Next base: position 3,423,972 of record NZ_AP023368.1, on the reverse strand, counting down.
AGAAAAGGAACATCCAATTAAGCTGACTGTAGAAGCTCTTGAACGAAAAGTATATAGGTGTTGTAAAAAAGAAGCAAAGATTAAACCAATAATAAAAATGAGTGGCAGTTATTGCCCATATTGTGGGGTGCAAGATTATGGAATTGAATAGAAGAGAATTGAAAAAAATATCACATAGCTTTAATAGTATATCTAGTAGAATAATGAGGGCTCCTTTTGATGAGTATAAATATATTCTTAGGAAGTTCATTGATTTTATTGATGGTAACGAAATTATTATGGGTTATATTAATATGGGTTTATCTACTGAATATAATTCAGCTGAGGACTGGAATAGAATGGTACATGAAGATGGGTATTTATTTGATTTTGGTCCTACTGTAGAAGAGGAAAGTTATCAAATATATTCTGTTTTAAAGTACATATTAGATATAGATAGAGTCGAATATATGTTTTATAGAATTTATAATAAGCCAGATTATCAAGATGGTGTAAAAGAATTTAATGATAGAGTTGTATTAGTACTGATACAGAATATCGAAGGATATTTAACGAGAGTGGGGATAGATATGGGTTTAGATGAAGAAACAAAATTTGTTGTATATGGTGGACAAGTTAATGTATCAAATGGTAGTTCAACAATAAATGCAACTCAAAATAACGGTATCAATGTAAGTGAATTAAATTCTCTTATTTCTGAAATAAAGGGTAATCTATCAGGTCTGTCGCCAGAGGATGCGGCTACAATAAAGGATTCAGTAGAAATGATTCATGAGGAACTAGTTAAGCCTGAACCCAAGAAATCTATATTAAACAGTGGGGTAAAGTTAATCGCTCCTATGATTGGTATAGCTAATGGTATGCCAATCTTAGTTGGGAATTTACAAAAGCTGATAGATTTTGTAACACCTTTTATCCAGTAGTTATGTGAGGCCTTAATATGGAAGAAAAAACGAAAGTATATAATGGGTATGAAGAATTTTATATGACCGGTACCGAGATAAAAGGAGCATTTCATAGGGTATTATGAGTGCTTTGGCAGGCACCATGAGAAAGTATCAAGTAAACAGATTAATATGAATGCCTAATATAAAGATATAAAGGATATGTCACATACCGGGTATTCTTAAACGATAATTTTTGCAGAGTTATGCATTGTGAAACCGAGGCCCTGATATATTTCTTTGGTTACACAAGGGTAAAGCCAAAATGTGCGAAAGATTAATCTATATGTTAGGAGAGAATTAGGTATTAAGTATGAGAAAAGTAAAAGAATTCTTTTTTGGAGAATTGCTTGAGGATGAAGAAGATAAAAAGAAAAGGATTAAAAGAAATATTCTTTGTATATGTGTCCCAACTCTAGTAATCCTTTTATTAGTGAGTATACCTTTGATAAATAGGTATTTACATCAGATTAAGGGACAAATAGATAATGACGAAAGCAATATAATTCTTTCAATGGGTAGTACTGAGCTAACAGAACCAGTTAAAGTTCCAGTTGATAAGTATATAATTGCATATCATCAGGAATGGAGTATCTCAGATGCAGTAAGTGAAGTGTTTTCAGCGAACAAATACTACGAAATGATTAATACTTTGCATAGCCTTGCAACTGATATATCTTATGAAAATTCTTTAAAGAAAATAAATGAGATAATAATCCCTCAAGAAGCAACCTATGTATCAGTTAATAAAAAAGCCTCAAATGACTTTGAATATTATACAGATTTGGGTAGTGGGTTGAACTTTGATTTATTAAACTGGAATGTAGAAATGTATGGGTGGCATGAGGACTATATAAATAATATGAATACAGCCTTTGCAAATGAGTATATAGTTTTTATAGTGAATGAAGATATGCTGGTAGGCAGGATTTATAAAGTAGGAAATACAAAAAGAGGAATGGAAGTAATCATATATCACATCAGCAAATAAGGTAGACTAAACTTAATATACATTTTTAGATTGGTTATCGGAGGGTAAAATTGAAAATCAATTATGATAAAGAAAATAGGAAGTATTTAGATGTTATCAAAGGATATCGTGAAGTAACAGCAAAAGTAATTGCTAAGGAAACAGCCGAACAATTACAGCGCAAAGGTAATAAAAAACTACCTGAGGAAACTGAACATGAAGTACTCTTCATGGATGTTAAACTTAATAATTTGGATTGGAGTAAAGACCCATTAGAACTACCAAACAAAACATATTCTTTTGTAACCTTTACAGATACAAAACTGGGTAAGACTGCAGTTCTATCTGAAAATGAAATGTATGAGCAGAATGCTACATTTTGGAATGTCACATTTACTAATTGTGAATTCCAGAATATAAAATTTATAAATTGTAGATTTTTTGGATGCAAGTTTATTAACTGCAAGACAAAAGAGTTAGGTATCATCTTTGAGGATTGCTATTTTTGTAAAACTACTGTAGGTCATAACGGTAAGGGTGAGTTTGAAACAGAGATGGTATCTTCTCAGTTTATTGATTGTTGGATAACGGCAAAGTTCAAGAACTGTAAATTAGAATATGTACTATGGGAAAACTGTTCATTGATTCTTACTTCATTTAATGATTGTTCATTAATAAATAGTGTATTTACAGAATGCGGTTTTTATGATGTTGTATCCAATGATTCTGACATAGCTGGGGTTAGTATTCTAAAAATGAAGAAAGCAGATATTGAGTTTTATGGACAGTATGCAGATAGTGAATTTCATAGGAGCACATACATAGATTTAATGAGTTATAAGAACAAATCACCAAGAAAGAAAGAAAACTCACTTGATATTAAGAAGATGAATAGAGAAGACGCAGCAGATTTATCAAAGCTGTATTATACTCTAGTAAATAGCTTACATTCAAAAAATGGCGATATAGACTTTATAAGTGAATATAAATATCAATACCAAAAACATCATATGATAGCAAAAGAAAAATGGTATCTACAAATATGGGATAGAATAAGCTGGGCGCTATGTGGCTTTGGAGAAAAGATTTTTAGATTTATACTTTGGTTTGCTGGAATTATAATTGCTTTTGCAATTATCTATCTTTTCTCAGGTCTCCAGTTACCAAACAGGGAAATACAGTATGTAATAATTGGTGGTAATCCATTTGATTTAATGCAATTGCTAAAAGATTTTGGCTTAGGTATTCATTTTAGTGTTGTAACACTCTCGACAGTAGGGTATGGAAACATAACACCTTTGGGTTGGGTTAGTACAGCGTTATGTACTCTTCAAATATTATTGGGATTATTATTTGTAGCTACATTTACATCCATAATAATCAAGAAAATTATTCGCGAATAGTAAGTAAGAATCTAAGACAGGAGAGATATATGGAAAAGAAACCGAAGAAAGACAGGTCATTACTTATATTGCTGCTTTTTTGACAATTCGTCCTTCACTTCTTACATGAAAATGTATAGCATCCATGAATACCACTGCATAGATTTCTTCCAGTGGCCGTTCCTGCCATTCTTTCACGATAGGGAGTATTTTATCTGTGATTCGGCTGATAGTACTGTCTGAAATATCTACACCATAAAGTTCCTGCATATGGCTCTCAATATCTCCAGTTGTCATTCCTTTGGCATACATGGAAATGATTTTTTCCTCCATGTCCTGGGTCAGAGTATTTTGATATTTCTTAACGATTTTAGGCTCAAACTCCCCAATTCGGTCACGGGGAACGTCCAGTTCCCTGTCGCCATAACTGGTATGTTATGTTTTTGAGTTATAGCCATTTCTGCTGTTATCTGTTTCTTTGTTCCGGAAATCATACTTAGAGTAACCCAGTTCCTCATCCATTTCGCCATCTAGGCTTCCTTCTAGGATAACAGACATCATTTCTCTCATGAGAGCATTGACGTCTGTTCCATTCTTGACCGGATTTTCTTTCAGATACCCATTAACCATTTCTCGTAGTGCTTGTCTTTCGGGAGATTCGTCCCTTCTTCTCTTTGCCATAAAATAAAACCTCCAAACTGAGTAATTTTATTTTACATCAGTTTGGAGGTTTACACAAACTTTGGGTACTCCCTCTAAGCCCCGGCTCTCTCTGGGTCAATCGAGGCTTTTTTATCTATAGCAGTATAAAAAGAAGGATATTGGGAGTGGAAATTAAGATCGTGTATAATTCGTGTTGTATCCAATACCATATCACATGGGCTAAAACTTGGCCATCCTCCACTAGGAGGTACCTGTTCTGGAAAACGATTAAGTCTAAGAAGTTCGCCAATAGATATGGGAGCATCATCAGCAACGTTATATACTCTACTGTTAACATCTTGTGTAGTAGCCGCAAGCATTAATGCTTGACTCACATCCTCATGATGTACTAGCGACATTTGAAGGGATGGATTCCATTTACTCATAATTGGAGAAAATTCTTCAATATGAGGGTCATGATCGCCATAAACAAAGGCAAATCTTAAAATACGTAAATCCAAACCCTCTTCTCTATAGAGTTTAAGTAGAGCTTGTTCAGCAGCTACTTTTGTTCTTGGGTAGGGTAAAACTGGCTGAAGAACATCGTCTTCGCTACATGGGTTAATTCTACTGATACCTCCGTATACCAAACTTGTACTACTAAAAACAAACCTTGTAACCCCTGCATCAAGAGCTGCTTTTGCTAATATTATGCTGGCATCTATATTGGATACTCGTGCTATTTCTTCGCTGACACCACGAAACTGAGCAGCTAGATGCACCACGGCATCAACACCTCGTATAGCTTCAGCGAGATTCTCATTATCCAAAAGATCACCAACCACAACTTCTGCACCTTGTTCTTTCAAGGGAAGTGCCCTCTCAGTACTTCTTACAAGAATACGAACGTCATATCCTCGCTTAAGTAAATAGGGTACGAACCGACTCCCAACCTTTCCCGTTGCTCCAGTTACAAATATCTTCATAAATTAATTCACTCCTATTCAAATTGTTTGATTGTATTTTTTATATTGCAATAGTAATTATATCAGTGTTAAAATAACAGAGCCACACTGTGGTTATCGTAGGATTGAGAGTAGTAGGATAGGGGTGATAACATATGAATAATTTTATAACTCAGAATTCACTGGGTGAATTTTTGCGTGCCTGTAGACAACGACTTACACCAGAACAGGTTGGAATGTTCACAAATACCCGCCGCCGTACCCCCGGGCTTCGTCGCGAAGAGGTGGCTCAGCTTGCTAACATTGGTGTTTCTTGGTACACATCTATAGAGCAAGGTAAAGATGTACATCCCTCCAATCAAGTATTGGAGAGTTTGGCTAAAGCTTTAAAATTATCCGATGACGAGCGACGATATCTTTTTTTGTTATCTAAATCAGATGAAATGGAAGAATCAGAAGTATATAAAGAATTAAGTATTGGATTAGAAAGAACTGTTTTTGCATTAGAGCCTAATCCTGCATATGTAATAGATAAATACTGGGACCTACTAATATGGAATCCTGCAGCAGAATTTTTATTTAGATTCCCTTCATATTCCGCGGGCATAAATCCAAAACTAAATTTATTACATCAATTTTTAACAGATCCCTTTAAAAAAGAAATTAACTCAGATTGGGAAGAAAAAGCTAAAATCATGATTGCCAGATTTAGGGCCGACTGTGCCAGGTATCCTCAAGATGACAGGTTAAACGATATGATTGAAAAGTTTAAAGCGGAAAGTGAATTATTTCGTCTATGGTGGCCTCGTTATGAAGTTAAAACTATTACTGATTGTCACAAACTATGGAATTACCCTCAAATTGGAGAATTGGAGTTTGAACATGTAAATTTGCAGTTATCAGACTATCCCGATTTGAAATTAATGATATATACTGCCTCGCCTTCTACTGCAGAAAAAATTAGACAAAAAATATAACCATGTTTGACTGAAATCTTTTTCGTGAATATACAGATATACTGATTTCTGAAGATCCAAATATCGAGAAAATATTACAATTTATTAAATAATATATAACTAATTCCTAAAATTAACAGGGCTTCTTAAAGCTACCCTGTTTTTTTAATACCCTTCTTTAGAGATTCATACAGTAGGAAAGGGTAGGTAAAGTTTGCAGTACTTACCCTTTTCTATTTACATATATTATCTGACTGACAATCTATCTTTTTTATTGTATTGGCAAAGAATTTAAGACAATTCCGCAGGAGTTCTATTTAAAAAGGATGATACGATAGGATATGAAAGGGATAAATTTAAATATCTTTTGTAGAATTAGGCAATGATTTGCTACGAATAGGCTACCGGGTTTTTAAATATATAATATATAATAGTGGAGTGATATAGTAATCGGAAAGCTCCTATAAGGGCAGATATGGTTACTTAAGATGTTAATTAGATACAAGTTGATTTTATCATTTATACAAGGAGATTTTTATTATGGAAAGTATTCACAAACAGAGAGTTGCTATTGTTACAGGTGGATCACGTGGCATTGGACGGGCAATTGCAGAAAGACTGGCGGCAGATGGACAGGCTATAGTGATTGCTTATTCAAGCAACAGTGATGAAGCAAATAAAACGGTGCAGGAAATTACTGAAAAAAAAGGTTGTGCCATTGCGTTTCAGGCTGATGTTGCCGATGAGGCTGCGGTGAGCCGTCTGTTCGATAAGGCGGAGGAAGTATTCGGAGGTATTGATGTTGTAGTTAATTCTGCAGGCATCATGATTCTGGATACGGTGGCCAATTTCGATCTGGATAAGTTGGATCGTATGCATCGCACGAATATTCGAGGAACTTTTGTGGTCAACCAGCAGGCAGCCAGACGAGTTCGTTCCGGTGGTGCTATTATCAATCTTTCGACATCGGTAAAAAAGATTGCATTGCCTACCTATGCGGCGTATGCTGCCAGTAAGGGAGCTGTTGATGCTATCAGCCTCATCCTGGCAAAGGAACTTCGGGGACGCGATATTACTGTAAATGCCGTGGCTCCCGGGCCTACGGCGACAGAATTGTTTTTACAGGGAAAGGATACTGAAACTATTGAACATATGTCTAAGATGAATCCAATTGAGCGATTAGGTAGACCGGAGGATATTTCAGAAGTTGTTTCATTTCTTGCGGGACCGGCAAGATGGATTAACGGCCAGACGATTTATGCAAATGGTGGTATGGTTTAAAGTTGCTAGCACAGGAATATTCCGCCATGAGTTTTAAATTGAATCGGTTTGGCGATCTGCTTATTGTTAATCGGATACCTGCCGGTGCTTGTGTATTGGTTTTAAGCAGATATTTTTATTTTGTACTTATGCAGACAGGAGTGGAATTCCGATGAATAATGAAATTTTAGAGAATAAAATGAAAGAGTGTCAGAAGGATTTAATACTATTATTGAATCGCCTTGTAAAGACAGATGGTATACATTCCACAGCAATACCGGCATTGGATATCATACGTGCATCAGGTGAATCGGAACCGCTGCCTGTTATTTATGAGCCTTCCTTATTGGTTATTGTACAAGGTGCTAAAATGGTAACATTAGCGAATGAGAGTTATAGGTATGATCCGACGTCTTATCTGGTAACCTCTGTTCATCTGCCGGTTTACAGCCGAATCATACAGGCGGATGCTCAGGAACCTTATTTGTGTATCAAATTAAGCTTTCATATAAATCAAATAATTGATATTGTTGCAGAATCAAATAAATACTTAAAGGAAGGAAAAGATTCTAAACGAAGTTTGGTGATTAAAAGGACAAATTACGATTTACTTGATGCTATGTTAAGGCTTGTGCGTCTTTTAGAAACCGATGAGGATATTAAAGTGATTTCGCCTCTTATTATACGGGAAATACTATACCGGATTTTAAAAGAGGATCAAGGAGCGGTCACACAGTTTGCAATGATTGGGAACAATGCAAGTCGTATTTCAAAGGTGATTGGATGGATTAATGAAGAATTTGCAAAGCCGATGAAAATAGAAAACATGGCAGCTAAAGTAAATATGAGTACCTCTGCATTGTATAATCAATTTAAAAAGGTTACATCAATGAGTCCTCTCCAATATCAAAAACTAATCAGATTACAGGCGGCAAGACGCTTGCTGCTGGCAGAAGAATCAGAAGCGGCTACTGTCTGCTTTCAGGTTGGTTATGAAAGCCCATCGCAATTCAGCCGGGAATATACCCGTTTATTTGGACTTCCACCGATCAGTGATATGAAACGCCTGCGTTCTTCTACGGGTATAAATTCTTATAATATAGACCAAATCTGATGCAAACAAGATTTACAATAGCATAATCTAAAAGTAAATTTAGGAAAAGTATCCGAATACTATCAACGAAGCCTATTACTTAGTGATACAAATCTTTTCGAGGTATTGTATCTAGCTGCTTATGAGGCAGCCAAGAAATGAACTATGCCAATACAAAACTGGAAAAAATTTTACGAGAGTTAATTATCATGCATGATGGACGATTAAGATATCCTTAATATTTAATTCTATCAGATAAATATATTGCTGTTATACAAGTACATAATGTATAATATTACCATATAAAGGCTTCGCAATAATATCCATTGTGAAGCAATGTCGAGGGTAAGGTGTGTAATGTTCCAGTTTATTAAAAAAATTATCTATCAGAAAAAAGGTTGATAATAAATATTATGGATATTTTTAAGTTCTACAGCGTTTGCGATATTTTTTTGCCGCTTAGGACTTAATTCGCGTATAAGTTTATGTGTAATTATCTTAGTTGTAAGTCTGTTCATTGTTAGAGCGGCTATGTCAGTCTATTGTATAATTAAATTTACTTTAGGAAATAACCCGAAATGATTCATCTTCGTTATCAAATTCGGTCTGAAGATTATTTATATACTGTTCAGGATATCAAAGAAAGAAAAGGTATTTTAATGAAAAATATAAAAAAGATTTTATTGTTTACCTTGATACCAATTCTATTTATAGGTATTTTAGTATATATACATTTTATTTTTAGAGAAAAACCGATTATAAGTAGCCCTTATACTGTTGCAGAAGTTACTAGAACCGTAACAGAAGGCGGTTCTACATGTGAGGTTAAATCTACAAGCGATAATTGGGTGGCTCTAACGGATGTTTCATACGAAGGCAAAGATATTACAGATAAAGTAGATGCAAACGAGTTTATCAAACTTTTAAGCACAAGTATGTGTAAACGCACATTGAAAACATATTCGCCTTACAATGGTTCTGATGTAACATGGGAAATTGATTTGATTTGGAACAATAACCCTATGCATATTCTTTTAGGTAATATTAATATTTGGTATGAGTCCGCCAATAAAGGTTATTATGAAATATTAAATGCAGATTTATTAAAACAGGTTCTTGAAAAAATGGTTTCTCAAAACTAACACTGCGTTATATCATAGTGTTTCAAAGTATACAACGCAGGATGGGGCAGTTCTACTTCACAGTTTTGAAATACCAATGAAATAATTTTAAATATTGTCACTTGTTTTCATTAGATGTGTACTTTGTGAGTATAATAAACTAAACGATATCTGATGAGGAACCTTACTTATGGGATACTATATTACCGTTGCAGATGATGTAAATATATATGTAGAAGATCTTAATCCTCAGTGTAAAAAAACGATTCTGTTCGTACATGGCTGGCCAGGAGATCACAATTTGTTTGAATATCAGTTTAACCAGCTTCCTAAACTGGGTTATAGGTGTATTGGAATTGATGTCAGAGGATTCGGTAAATCAGACAGACCTTTTTACGGCTATGATTTTGGTACCATGGCAGATGATGTGAGGTCTGTGGTTGAAGCATTGCATTTATATGACTTTACGTTAGCCGGACATTCCAATGGAGGTGCAATATCAGTAAAATACATGGGGCGCCATAAAGGCTACGGAGTATCTAAACTGGCACTTTTTGCAGCAGCAGCTCCCAGCCTGATAAAACTTCCTGATTTTCCATATGGGGTGGATAAAGAGGATGTTATACAAATGATTGAAGAAACCTATAATGACCGTCCACAAATGCTTCGGGATTTTGGAAACAGGTTTTTCTTTCAGCACATTACGGAAGCTCTTTCCGATTGGTTTTTTCAATTGGGGCTGGCAGCTGCGGGCTGGGCGACTGCTTCCGTAGAAGAAACATGGATTAAAGAAGTATTATTCACTGATTTGGAAGCCATCCACGTGCCCACTTTAATCATTCATGGAATACATGATAAAGTGGTTCCATTCCAACTAGGCGAAATACAAAATAAAATGATTCCAGGTTCTAAGCTTATTCCATTTGAGTTCTCCGGTCATGCAGCCTTTTATGACCAAAAGGATTAATTCAATGAAGTATTAGTGAATTTCATTGAGAATGCATAGTAGTAAAAACAACATACCTTTCGCACGGCACTATGCAATTGATAATCGGATGGAAGCATTACAAGCTAAGCGTTTGATTAAAGAATCTTCCTGCGTGTTTCTTATGGGCGGTCACCCCGGATTACAATTTCAACTAATACGAGATAAGGGCTTGGATGCTGCGATTTGTGATTCTGCCGCAGCGGTGTTGGGAGTCAGTGTCGGTGCAATCAACATGGCCAAACGCTCCCTTGACACGAAGGAATCTCCAGTCCCATATGATGGACTGGGTCTGGCTGACATTATCGTCAAGCCACACTTTAAGCTTGAAGATCAGCAGGTATTATCAACCTTATTGCAAATCTCCATGGAGCTGCCCATTTATGCAATAGAAGACGACAGCGCTATTTTCGTGACCGGCGACCGAATCTCATACACAGGACGAATTCATTGGGTATGCAATGGCAAAATCTGCTCTCTTAGCTTACCTTAAGTGGTTCGGCATGGGGTGTTATGAATGAAATTTCAAAGAGGATAAAAATGATTGATTCAAAGCTAATTATGTTAGAGGGGTTACCCTCAACAGGCAAAACCACAAATGCACGGTATATACATATACAGCTTGAACGTAATAATATAAATGCGAAGTGGATACATGAAGTGGCTATGCCACATCCTGTTCTGTTTTTTGATGAGGTCGGCATGACCTACGATGAATATGCCAGATTCATAGAAACATATCCGGAAACGGCTGACATCCTCAATCAGATTGCCGTATTTAAGAAAAGCACTATAGGGATTCATTTACCCGAAATCCAGTGGAATTATAGGGATAAAATCAGCGAGAATGTATACCAGGAGCTGTTGAAATTTGATGTTTGGAGCTTTCCTCTTGATGTGTACAAAAAATTCGCATTGGAGAAATGGGCGTATTTCATTGAAAAAGCAATGAAAAATCAGGATGAAGTCTATGTCATCGACAGTGCGATATTCCAGTTCCAGATTTTCACTTTTTTGTTTCAGAATCGGCCGTATGAGGAATTGAAAAATTTTATTGACCAAATTATAGAGATAATACAACCATTAAACCCATGTCTAATCTATTTATACAGAGATAACACGGAGGCGACGATTGATTATCTCGAAAAAGACCGAGGCACTTCCTATTTGGATTATTTATGGAACAGGGATAAAGACCAGCCATACTATTCTGGCAAGCCGGCCGGGGCGGAGAGCTTTAAGCAGTTCTTGCGGGATTATGCGAGTATGGCTGATATGTTGTTTCAATCATTTCCAATGAATAAAATATCCCTTGAAATATCAGATGGAGACTGGGCTTGCCGAGAAAATGAGATGCTATCATTTTTAAATGTTAATTGCATACAAAGCCCCAATTCCTTTCCTAAAAACGGTGTTTACGCAAATGAAGAATTGGGATTTGTTATAAGAGTTGACGGTTTGTCATTTATAGACCCCACTGGACAAACAAGAAAACTATTCCCAAAATCCCAAAATGAATTTTATGTAGATTGGTTGCCAACAGTCCTGCAATTTGAAGATAATAAAATCATTATTTCGGGTTCGCAAATATGCGAGCGTTGGACAACAACAGGAATGATATATACAGAGATTTTTTCACAGGCTCTCGCAAACTCATAATTTAAATAATTTTTTTAGTGCTTCTATATAATTTTGAGGGTACTTTAAGCTTAATTCACCATGCTTCATACCAGGAACAATATATAATTCGCTGCCAGGAATTATTTGATGTAATTTTTGAGCTGATTTTTTCATGACCGGAATCTCATTTTCACCTACAATTATCAGCACTTTAGCTTTTGTATTTGAAGTAGTTTCTTTTAAATCATAGGTTCCATTGCTCAATGTTATATTGATTAACGATTGCTTCGACATTTTTATACTGTCATTATAGTATATTTCAAGCATATTAGAAGGGACGCACAGGGATTTTGCCTGCAGTTTTGAAAACCACCTTTGCTTAATTAGTCCGTAGCACATCTGATATGCAGGCACTGTGAATGTGACAATACCCTTGATTGGATAAACTAATGCACTCTCAATAATAGCATATTGCGTAATATCATCTCTTTGAGAGATTACTTCTGTTACGATTTGTGCTCCTATTGATAAACCTGCAATTGCAAAAACCCGCCCATTACATTGTGTATCAATGTAATGAATCAATTTTGCAGCAGAATTCGAAATGCTGATAAAGGTTTCTGCGGCAGCTTCTCCATGTCCATCAATAATAGGCGCAATTACATGAAATTTCTTTTGAAATTCAGCTACGATAGGCATTAATGACCAGTCAGACAGACCGCCACCATGGATAAAAATCATTGTTGGAAAATTGATATTTCCAAATTCTTTAAATATCATATGAATCCTTTCCCTGAATAAAATGTTCTATTTCCAGGTTAACCTGTTCCGGATTGTCTCCATTGGAGAAATGCGCTGCATGCTGAATGAGATGCAGAGGATAGCCGGTCTCTTTGGCCCAGGCTTTATTATATTGTTTTACTTTTCCGGTAGTATCCTTGTCACCTAGTAAAAGTAATACTGGAAAATCAAAGTGTACATCTTTATTTTCTTTCGCAAATTTTCCATAGGCAATATCCATTTGCTGGATAATCTCTGCTTTTGATAAAGGATTTAGCATTTCTTTCATTTTTTTATAAGAATAGTCTGTTTTGGAAACAGATTTTGCCATACTCTCTCGAAGCATATGGTCAGTAAACCATTTTCCAAGAGGTGCAACTTGTTTCAACCACCATAGATCTGTTTTGGAATAATACTTAAGCCCAAAGGGTGTGGTATCAAGCATTACCATCCTATCCACCTTTTTTGGATATCGATAAGCGAATTCCTGACTTGGATAACCGCCCATTGACATACCAACTAAAATAACTTTAATGATTCTCTCGTTATCTAAGATAGCCTTTAATTCTTTCGCAGTATTCTCATAAGAAAAATTTTTATAAGGCCTTGATAATCCGTGTAACGGTACATCCCATGTAATCACCGTATAGGATTCCTTAAAATACTCAACCTGTTTTTCGAACATGGTATGATTTGCAGTTAGCCCATGTGTAAATAGGATGCATTTTGCATTTGGATTACAATTTCTTGAAATCCAGTAGTGTACACATCCATTCATAGCTTCTAGTTGTTTGTGTTCTGTACTCATGATTCCCCCCTACTATTTTTGATATACCTTTTCCCACATATGGATTAATTTCTCAAAATCTGATTTCAATTTATCGACGTTGATATCGCCCTGTATAAGGGCCATATGCAAATAACCATCAGAAGCCCAAACCATCTCCTGATACATTTGATGTATATCAATGCCATCGCGTAACTTTGTAATATCTATGATTTCAAAGGCTTTTTTCTCACTTTCCAGATTGATTTTATGAAAACTATCCTGGATTTCTTTCTTAACCTCAATATTTTCTTCATAATAAGCTCGTAATGAGAATTCACTTACATAAGGGTATTCTCTCAGCAAATTACATTTTCCTATAAGAGAGCGCCTCAGCATTTCAAAATAGTTGCTTGTTCCTAAGACATCTTGCTCCTTCATTGCATTACTCGTCAATTCTATTGATTTGTTCCATAAAAATAAGTAAAATTCTTTTTTGTTTTTGAAATGGTAAAAAAGTAGAGCTTTCGAAATATCTGCTTTTGAGGCTATTTCTGCTACAGGAGCTTTTTTATACGTATTCTGGGAAAAAACTTGAAATCCCATATTAATTATCTTTCGTTGTTTGTCTGCAGGCAAACTGAAAAAACCTTCATTCATGAAAACCTCCTGACCGATTTGGTTAGTATATAGTATATGCTAATATGACTGACCAAAATTGTAAAGACCCTGAAAGAAAATAGCAGAAGACAGGTCTCTGCTAAAAAAATCATTACATTTGTATAAAGATTTGATTAGTGATATGGAGCGGTATATAATGGAAGCTGTATATAGGCAGTTTCTATGGTTTTAAATCAAAAATAACAGAACAAGTAACCCATAAATCTTTGATAAAATTTAATATCTGTATACAATAATTATTTTATAAGAAAGATAGAAATTTCAATATGGTATACAGAATGAAAGGTGGTTTATCAATGAAAATACTTATAGTAGGCTATTTTACAGAGAACTCAATATCAAATATTATAAGGCACTTTCCGGAAGAATGGGATGTTGTAATTGTACCCCCAGGAGAAGAGATGCTGCATCATTTGAAAGATTGTCAGATTATCATACCAGAACATATTAAAGTGGATAGTAACCTGCTATCAAATACAAGTAAATTAAAATTAGTACAGACAGGCGCAGGTTATGATAATGTAGATATTGATGCCTGCACGCAGGCAGGAATATGGGTTGCCAATGCTGCGGGAGTGAATGCACAGGCAGTAGCCGAGCATGTAATGGCTCTATTACTATCTTATTATAAAAACATACCCTTTCTTGATGATTTCATGAAAAATCGGATGGATGAGAATCAATTGAATTATACAGGGAGTGAATTAAGGGGCAAAACGATTGGCATTATCGGTTTGGGCTCCGTTGGAAAAAAGGTAGCTGAGTTTTGCAGGGTTTTTGATATGAATGTGCTGGGTTATGCTAGAAATGAGGCAGTTCATTCTGACAGTTTTGGTGAAATAACGGATTTCGATACCCTTGTAAGCGTTTCAGACATCATAAGTGTGCATGTATCTTTAAATCAGCAGACCAAACACTTGATCAACAAGGATGTATTCAAAAAAATGAAAAATACTGCACTATTTATCAATACCGCCCGGGGTGGGATTGTAAATGAAAAAGACTTGATAGATGCGTTAAAAAACAAAGAAATTTCAGGTGCATGCCTGGATGTGTTTGAATCGGAACCTCTCCCTATTACCAGTGAGCTTCGGAACCTTAGTAATGTGATACTTACCCCCCATACGGCAGGAATGCCTGACGGCCTCAAATTCCACAAAAAAAGATATGAGTTCTTCGTGAATAATATAAAACGCATAGAGAATGGTAAAGAGCCTGAGCACAAGTTAAATCAACTATAAAAGCATGATTCGTATTAATGAAAGCATTGTCATACAAAAGACAGTGCTTTTATATTTTGCTATTGACTCTCACATTATGTTATACTTTATAGTAAAGATGAGCTCAAAAAACACATATATGTGAGGAAATTTAAATGTTAAAAATTGGTGATTTTTCAAAACTTTCAAGGATAAGTATACGGATGCTGAGACATTATGATGAAATGGGACTTTTAATACCCAAACAAACAGATCATTATACCAACTATCGTTATTATAACGAAGAGCAACTTGCTGATGCGGGTAGAATTATTTCCTTAAAGGACATGGGTTTTAGCTTATCGACCATGAAAGAAATAATGAAGAAATATGATGACCCGAAAGCGTTGTCTGACTTTTTAGTGGTAAAACATACAGAAATGCAGGCAGAAGAAACTGAAATTAAGCAACGTCTACTTCTCCTTGAGACAGCTATTAAAAGGCTGAGAGAGGATGATAAGGTTATGAATTATAATGTTATTTTAAAAGCAATTCCCAAACGGTATGTAGCAAGTGTCAGAAAAACGATACCATCATACAATCAGGAAGAAATTCTTTGGAAGATTCTAATGTCAGAGACAGCGTCTCTGGAGATGACACCAGAAGATAATTGCTGTAGTTTAGCTATTTTTCATGATGAAGGCTATAAAGACAGCGATGTGGATATTGAAATCCAGATGTCGGTTAAAGGAATTTATGAAAATACAGAGAATGTAATTTTTAAAACAGTTCCTGAAGTACAGACAGCTTCTGCAACCTATAAAGGAAGTTACGAACAAATCACGGAAGTGAATCAAACAGTAGCTAACTGGGTCAGAGATAATGGTTATGAATTCAATGGAGCAATGTTTTGTATTTATCATGTCAGTCCGGCACAAACTATGAATCCGGATGATCTGGTTACTGAGATTTGTTATCCAATCAAAAAGAAATAGCAGTTTAAGACAAAACCATTAAAGGAGGGCATTGTGATGTGCGGAAGATATTATGTAGATGATGAAACCTCAAGAGAAATCAAAAAAATAATAGAAGAGCTAGATAGAAAATTAGGAAATGTAAAAGCCAAAACCGGGGAAATCTACCCCACAGACAATGTACCAATCTTAGTGGCAAAAGGGAATAAAATCGAGCCAGAGGTATTAAAATGGGGTTTTCCTAATTTCAAGGGAAGCGGAGTGATTATCAATGCCCGTTCGGAAACCGCCTTTGAAAAGAAGACATTTAGAGATTGTCTGAATTTTAGAAGGTGTATTATTCCGGCCTGCGGCTTCTATGAATGGAACAAAAAGAAAGAGAAAATCTACTTTACCCCTAAGAGTGAATCGATAATGTATATGGCAGGAATCTATAATATGTATCAAAACGAATCCAGATTTGTAATATTAACAACGGCTGCCAATTCCTCCATCGAGGATGTTCATGACCGGATGCCGTTGTTGTTAACGGAAAATCAAAAAGAAGAATGGATATTTGATACCATGCAAACCTCCCTAATCCTAAAACAAACACCTTATATGCTTAATAGAAAGAGTGATTACGAGCAGCAAACTTTAAATTTATTCTGACATTTGCTGAAAGTTTGTTCCTATGTTATTAATTGGTTACTCAAACCACAAACTTAATACTGCTGCAAATAAATCCTCTCTTTGGTCGGTTATCGAAGGAACCAAAGAGGGGATTTTTTGTGGCTTTTGAAAAATCCTACACGAAATCAAAAAATAGTAAGTTCTTTGAGAAATCATTCATCTTTATAATAGGATATGGAACATTATGTTCATGGAATAAGGGAATCAGAAGGAGGATATTTTTCATGAAAACATTAATTGTAGATGCAAAAGGAAAGCTTTCTGTAGAAGAAATTGAGAAACCGGAGTATGGCCCATGCCAGGCATTAGTTAAGATGCTTAGCTGTGGCGTATGTAACGGAACGGACACAAAGTTAATACACGGTGAATTTAAGAATTTTGATACATATCCGGCGATACTCGGACACGAAGGTGTTGGAAGAGTTGTTGAAGTCGGTGAGAAGGTGGAGAGCCTAAAAATCGGAGATATGGTCCTGCTTCCATTTCTGGAAGCAAAGGTGAAGGATTATACCCCAGGGTGGGGAGCTTACTCCGAATTTGCAATTGTAGGCGATGCACAAGCATATATAGCAAATGGCATGGGAGAAGGAACTCCTTCTTGGAACGAAAGTTATTTGGCGCAATCCGTTATCAAGGAGACAGATAAAGTTGATGCTGTGGGGGCTGCCATGATAGTAACCTTTAGAGAAGTTCTAAGTGCCATCAGAAGATTTGGCTTTAAATCAAATGAATCGGTCCTGATTATTGGTGCCGGTCCGGTTGGCCTTTGTTTTACGAAATTTGCAAAGCTTCTGGGAATGAAAACCGTGATTACCGCTGATGTATTAGAGGAAAAAGTACAGGAGGCTTTGAAGATGGGGGCTGACTATGCTTTTAACAGTTCGGTTTGTGATCTGATAAAAGAGGTGAAGGAATTATTCCCGGAGGGAATCGATTATGTGGTGGATGCAGTAGGAATCAATGCGCTCATTAATCAAGCAATGGAACTGGTAAAATATAATGGCAAAATCTGCTGTTACGGAATATCTGCAAAGCCATATGCCGAGATTGACTGGAGAAAAGCCCCTTATAACTGGACCCTTCAATTTGTGCAATGGCCGAGTAAAAAAGAAGAAGGGGAAGCCCACTCTCAGATTATGTCCTGGATTAATCAAGGGGTATTAAATCCGTTGGATTTTATATCAGATGTATTCAATTTTGAGAATATTACGGATGCTTTTTCTTTAATAGAAGAAAGGCGGCAAACCACAAAAAAAATAGTGATTCAATATGAGTAGAGGAGAAAAGAGATGAAAGAGAGCAGGTTGTTTTCAATATTACCGGATTATGTGTGTACTCCCGATGGTATGGAAATAGACAGGAACGGAAATCTGATACTTTCCTGTCCGAACTACGCAGAGGATTCCATGTCCGGCTGTGTTGTAAGAATTGATAAGGACGGCTGTGCCGCGAAATGGTTTGACGTGCCTGTCCACCCGGAAACCGGAGTGGCCAGAAATATGGGAATTGCCTTTGATAAAGAATGGAATATCTATATTTGTGATAACCAGGGTTGGAGTGAAAGAGAAGACCTTTTGTACAAAGGCAGAATTTTAAAAATGAAAGTGGATGAGGATGGAAATATCTTAAAAAGTACAGTGGTTGCGGAACACATGGAACATCCCAACGGGATACGAATTAAGGGAAATTATATGTATGTAACACAAAGTTATCTGCATCCGGTAAAACACCCGGATAACAAATTAGTAAGCTGTGTTTACCGATTTGGTCTGGAGGAAGAGAACATTCAGATAACAAATACATTGGAAGATAAGCATATCCTGACTACCTTTGTTACAGAAAACCCGGATTGTCAATACGGAGCAGATGGAATAGCCTTTGATAAAGAGGGAAATCTGTATGTCGGAAATTTTGGTGATGGAGAAATTCATAAAATCAGTTTTACAGAGGACGGGCAAGTAAAAGAGGATATTATCTTTGCAAAAGACAGAGAAAATCTGCAAAGTACGGATGGAATGGTATTTGATGAGGCAGGAAACCTGTATGTGGCAGATTTTTGTGCCAATGCAATCGCTAAGATAGATCCTGACGGGAAAGTTGAGCGGATCGCTCAAAGCCCTGACTGTACAGGGGTAGACGGTGGTTTAGACCAGCCGGGTGAACCGATAGTATGGAATGGCAGGATTGTTGTTTCCTGCTTCGATCTGGTAACCGGACCGGATAAAGTGAATTTAAAACATGAAATGCCGGCAACCTTGGTAGAATTGTCACTTTAGAGAAGAAGGGGAATAGCATGGGAAACTATATTATTGCTCATGATCTGGGCACTAGTGGGAATAAAGCAGTTTTGTATGAACAAAGCGGCAGTCTGAAAGGGAGTGCACAATATTCTTATTCTACCCTATACCCTCATCCGGGTTTTGTAGAGCAAAAAGCGGAGGATTGGTGGAAGGCTGTATGTGTAACAACAAAGGAATTGCTTGAAACAGCAGGGATCTCAGCTGGAGATGTCGCAGCAGTATCCTTTAGCGCTCAAATGATGGGGTGCCTTCCGGTTGATATACATGGAAATCCTCTTCGCAATATGATTATATGGGCAGATACCAGAGCAGTAAAGCAGGAAGCCTGGATGAAAGAACAAGTTGCAATGGAGAAGGCCTATCAGATTACGGGACACCGTATCAGTGCGTCCTATACAGCAGCAAAGATACTTTGGATCAGGGAAAACGAACCGGAGATATATCATAAGTGCTTCAAGATATTACAAGCAAAGGATTATCTAAATTACTGTCTGACGGGTAACTTTACAACAGATTACAGTGATGCGTCAGGTACTAATTTATTTGATATTATACACAAATGTTGGTGTAAGGAGCTATTGGGGGCATGGGATATCAGAGAGGATTTATTACCGGATGCCTTTCCGTCCACAGCTCAAGCAGGAACAGTTACAGCAAAGGCTGCAAGAGAAACCGGTTTACTCCCCGGAACACCGGTAATCATAGGCGGAGGTGACGGCAGTTGTGCTTGCGTTGGAGCCGGCGTAGTCGAAGAAGGAAGTGCTTATAATGTACTGGGTACTTCCTCTTGGCTCTCAAAAGCTTCAGCCAGACCACTATTTGATAAGGAAATGCGTACCTTTAACTGGGTGCATTTAGATCCTGCATTATTTACCCCCTGTGGTACCATGCAAGCTGCAGGCTATTCCTATAGCTGGTACCGAGATACCTTTTTCAAGGAATTAAGTCAGAATGACAGAATTCTGAATGAAAAGGTGCTGCAGTCCGAACCCGGAGCAGGGGGACTTCTGTTTTTGCCATATTTGCTGGGAGAACGGTCCCCTAGATGGGATGCTAATGCCAGAGGAGCTTTTATTGGAATTAATGGGAATACCTCTGAAGGTGACATGACAAGAGCGGTGATGGAAGGTGTCGGCTTTAATTTGCGTCTGATTCTGGAAGCATTAGAGCAGGATTCTCCTATACGTGATATTGTAATGATTGGCGGAGGTGCCAATGGAAGAGCATGGACAAAAATCCTGGCTGATATCTGGAATAAATCGGTTAAGATACCTCAATATCTCTCAGAGGCTACCAGCCTTGGAGCTGCAGTCTGTGCCGGTGTTGGAATAGGGTTGTATCCTGATTTTAAAGTCATCTGTAAAATGAATCAGATAAAGGAAACAATTCAGCCGGATCAAAAATTTAGCGAAACATATCGGCTGCTATATGATGCATTTAACCGCTCCTATGAAGCACTGCAGCCTATCTATCAACAATTACAGAAAGTAAGGGGCTAAGAGTATGACTGAAAAAATGAAAATAGCAACAGGAATGTTGCTCGCGATGCAAAGGCATTCCTGGGAACAAGGGGTAGCCATGCAGGCAATGCTTGAAACCGAGCAATTCGAGATCCTAATTCAAATGGCGCATGAAGCAGTATACAGAAGTCTTCCGGACGGCAGGACAGCAGTTATAGGAGTGACAGACGGTGCAACGGATTCCTGTGCGGTTGGAGAAGGACTTTTAAAGGCGTGCCAGCTTACTGACAGCACCTTCTTAAGAGAGGGATATGAAAAATTATTACAATGGACCATAGATAAAGCTCCCCGCAACGAACAGGGAATTTTATATCATCTTACGACAGGGAAACAATTCTGGGCAGACTCACTTTATATGCTGCCTGTATTTCTGGCCTCTGCCGGTTATTACAAGGAAGCAGTCACTGCGATTAATGGTTATTGGGATAAGCTCTATGACAACAGTACTCATCTGCTCTGCCACATGTGGGATGAAAGGGAACCGGAAGCAAAAGATTGCTGTGACAAATCACACTGGGGAGTTGGAAACGGATGGGCACTTGCAGGAATCGGTAAGGTAATTGCAATGCTGCCAAAAGAGAAGTTTCAAACAGAACTCCATCAGCTGATACAGAAGGAGTTGGAACTGCTGGACAGTGTATTAGGATATGTGAGAGAGGATAATTTATTTCACAATGTCTTAGATGATTCGGGGACTTTTGTTGAGACAAATATGTCACAGATGACCGCTTATACAATATATAGGGGACTAACAGATGGATGGATGCCAATGAAATATCTGACTCAGGCAGAAAAATTGAGAGAAGCTGCCGATTCCCAGGTGGATTATGTAGGATTGGTTCATGGCGTATGTGGAGCACCTACGTTTGACAAACCCGGCTTTGCACCGGAGGGACAGGCATTCTACATTATGATGGAGCAGGCCAGAGCTAATGTATGGGCTTCCGATATCATTAAAACCCGTTAAGGAAATAATTGTGAAGATGACACGGATAGGCAGATATCATATAATAAAGAGGAGAATGAACGAATATGAGGCAATTTACAGCTTATACTCCTACGAAGATTATTTTGGGAGCAGATGCTCACAGAAACGTTGGAGCACAGGTTTTAGAATATGGAAGGAAAGTATTATTAGTATATGGCGGACAAAGTCTGAAATCAAACGGTACCTATCAGGATATTGTAGACTCGTTGGAACAAAGTAATCTCTCTTTTGTTGAACTTGGCGGTGTACAGCCGAACCCTAAACTATCTTTGGTATACCAGGGAATACAATTATGCAGAAAAGAGAAGATTGATTTCATTCTGGCTGCCGGCGGCGGAAGCGTAATTGATACGGCAAAGGCAATAGCTGCCGGAGTTTGTTATGAGGGAGATGTATGGGACTTTTTTGTGGAAGGGAAAGCTCCTAAGAAGATGTTACCGGTAGGTGTTATTCTTACGATTCCGGCAGCCGGTAGTGAAGCAGGCTGTGCCAGTGTGATTACGAAGGAAGATACAAAAGAAAAAAGAACTTTAGTGAATGAACTGGCTTTTCCCAAATTTGCGATATTAAATCCCAGCCTCTGTTTTACCCTTCCAAAGAAACAGATAGCAGCAGGCGGCACGGATATTTTTGCACATGTAATGGAGCGCTACTTTGAACCGGTAGGTGGGAATGAATTCTCTGACAGGTTATGTGAAGCTACTATGATTACGGTTCTGGAACTGCTTCCCAGAGTGATGAATAATCCGAGGGACTATGATGCCTGGGCCAATCTTATGTGGGCGGGAAGCATTGCCCATAATGGTATTCTGGGTGCAGGAAGACAGGAAGACTGGGCCAGCCACAATATTGAACATGAACTTAGTGCGGAATATGATATTGCTCATGGAGCAGGACTTGCAATTATTATTCCTGCATGGATGCGTTATGTTTATAAGAAGCATCCGGAACGTTTCTTACAATTTGCAGAGAGAGTGTTTGGGACTAAAACATCTGAAAATACATACTTAAACAGTGAGGCATATAAGGAAGAAATCATTCAGACCACCATTGATGGGCTGGAAGAATTCTTTCGTTCTCTTGGACAGGCAACAAGGCTGTCAGAAGCTGGAATCGATGACAGCCGTTTTGATATCATGGCTAAGCGGGCGACCCAAAAGGGGAGCCTTGGCAGTTTTATGAAACTGGAGACAGAAGATGTCCTGAATATTTATCGAATGGCATTGTAATTTTAATAGATTGTTTTATATCAGAAGTGAAAGGATGATTAAATTATGAATAAAACCCAACTTACACCACAGGAACTGGCGCAGTATTTCGATCATACACAGTTAAAGGCTTATGCTGAAGCAAGTGACTTTATGAAACTTTGTGAGGAAAGCATGGAAAATGGCTTTAAAATGGTTGCGATTAATTCAGCTCCCGTAAAATTATGCAAAGCACTTTTAAAAGGAAGCAAGGTTCATGTAGGAGCTGCAATTGGCTTTCCTCTAGGGCAGACCAATATCTCTGTCAAAAAGTATGAAACACTTGAAGCAATAGCAGATGGAGCAGATGAAATTGATTATGTAATTAATATTTCGCAATTAAAGGGAAAGAATTATGATTACATCGAGAAAGAAATGGATGAAATCGTAAAGGCTTGCCGTAACACCGGGCGTATCAGCAAAGTGATTTTTGAAAATTGTTATTTGACCAACCAGGAAAAAGAAGAGCTATGCAGAATTGCGCTAAACATTAAGCCTGATTTTATCAAAACCTCAACCGGTTTTGGTACGGGAGGTGCTACAAAAGAGGATATTAAGCTTATGAAGAGCATCGTTAAAGATAAAATACAGATTAAAGCAGCCGGTGGTATCCGAACCCTGGCAGATGCTTTGACAATGATTGATCTGGGCGTTAACCGGATAGGTTCAACAGCTAGTGTAAGTATTATTGAGGAGTTAAAAGACAGTCTGTAGAAAGCAATTGAAAAAAAGTACACTATTTCTAAAATCTATGAGTTCAAGTAAACCAAGGCAACTGGTATAGTGAAGATACAACGAAATGTACTTTTTAAAAAAGACATTTTAGTAACAGGTTAAGGAGAGAAGGATATGATGAAAAAGGTTTTGGCAGTTATACTGGCTGTGGCTATGATGGTATCAATGGCAGCATGCGGTTCAAAAGGTAATACTGAAAATTCATCCGGTAATTCTACAACAAAGGAACAGGCAGACGGAAAAAGTTCAGGGGATAATGCGAAGTCTGTTACAATTAAAGTATTCTCAAATCTTCCGGATCGTAATTCCGGTCAGGGATTTGTTGAGCAGACATTGTTTGATTCTTATATGAAGGAAAATCCCAATGTTAAAATCGAAGTTGAAACACTGGATGATGAGGCCTATAAGACTAAATTCAAAGCCTATGCAGCAGGCAGTAAAATGCCTGATCTGGTAAGTGTATGGGGACAGCCGGGTTTTATTGATGAAGTTATTGATGCTGGTATATTGGAGCCTTTGAATAAGGACGATTACAAGGACTATGGTTTTATCAATGGTTCTTTGGATGGCTTTAGCAAAGATGGAGTTTTATATGGACTGCCAAGAAATACCGACGTACTTAGTTTTTATTACAACGAAAAAATGTTTAAGGATCACGGGTGGAGTGTTCCAAAGACCTATGATGAACTGCTGGCACTTGCTGATAAAATCAATGGAGAAGGTATCATTCCTGTAGCAATGGATGGCGGTGATAAGTGGCCGTTATACATATATATCACCGATTTGATGATGAGAATAGATGGCTCCGGAATTCTTGAGAAGACGAAGCAGGCAATTGCCAATAAGGATTTTTCTGATCCTACTTTCAAGAAAGCTGCTGAAATGCTGTATGATTCTGCTGAAAGAGGCCTGTTTGAAAAAGGCTTTGAAACTACAGATTATGGTACTGCACAGAATCTGTTTACCAATGCTCAGTCAGCAATGTACTATATGGGAAGCTGGGATATGAACATGGCTACAAATAAGGATATTCCAGCTGATGTACGTGATAATATCCGTGTTTTCTCAATGCCGTTAGTAGAAGGCGGAAAAGCTACCGCTACAGATATTACAGCATGGAACGGCGGCGGATACTCCATTACTTCCAGTGGAGCAGAAAAAGAAGAAGCAAGAAAACTTCTGAACTATATGTTCAAGCCGGAAGGATGGACCAAACTTGCATGGGAAAACGGTGTTTGTATGTCAGCCCAGGATTTTGCAAAATATAAGACCGGAAATGAGACAGAGATTCAGAAACAGTTTATGCAGATTGTTCAAACAGCAACGAATATCTCAGGTTCACCAATTGGGGATTTAGGTACCACAGAATTTAAGACCATAACAGAAGACTCCGTACAGGATCTTTCAATTGGGAAAATGTCTGCAGAGGAATTTGTATCCACATTAGCAAAAGCATGTAAATAAAATATTTGATTGAAGCATCATGCTGCAATAGAATGATGGGCTTTGAAGAATAGAAAGGGCGCTGGCATGGAACAGACATGCAGCGCCCTTTTTCCGAAAAAAGTGAAAGAAGGTTATTTATGCGAAAAGCGTACAGCAATAAATTCGTTATATTATCTTTGGTGCTGCCAGGCATTCTGACATTTTTATTTGCGATATTGGCACCGATATGTCTGAGTATTTATTATGCTCTAACTGATTTTACAGGGTTGGGAAGCTATAGTTTTATTGGAATAGAGAATTTTAAGCGGCTGGTAGGTGACGAGGTATTCTGGCTGTCATTAAGGGATTCGCTGTTATTGGCAGCAGGTTTTATTCTAATTCAACATCCGTTAGCCATTATTACTGCAGCCCTTTTAGACCGTATGGGAAAACATGCGGAAGGGTTCTTCCGGTGCGTTTATTTTCTGCCGAACGTTATTTCTGTAGCTATCATAGCCTACTTGTGGAAATTTATCTATAACCCCAACTTTGGTTTACTCAACAATGTTATCAAAGTTTTTGGTGGTAAAGGGGATGTTAACTGGCTAGGTACCGGAACGGCTATCTGGGCAGTGCTGATTGTCTTAATTTGGCATGGATTTGGATGGGGTATGCTTATTTATTATACCGGTATCAAAAATATTGACCCAACACTGTATGAAGCAGCGGCAATTGATGGTGCAGATAATAAAAAAGTATTTTTAAGAATTACATTACCCCTGATGAAGCCGGTTATCCAGGTAAATGTGACACTGGCGGTAATCACTGCGCTAAAACAAATGGAAACAGTATATTTGCTGACGAACGGGGGTCCCGGAAATGAGACACAGTTTATGGCAAACTATCTCTATAAACAAGCCTTTAGTTCTTTTCAATACGGATACGGAAACTCCATAAGTGTTGCTTTTGTTTCTATCTGTATTATCGCAACTATTATACTGAATCGTATATTCAAAGAAAAAGCGGAGGCTTAGACAATGAACAATGACATGATAAACATAAAAAAGCAAAATCCCGTTGGCAAGGTTTTCATGTGGAGTGTATTGATTATATTTTCAGTGGTTCAAATTTTTCCGCTTATCTGGCTTGTGAATTTTTCCCTTGTAAGTAACAACGAAATGTTTACCAATGGACTGCTGGTATGGCCGAAAAAGTTTCGTTTTGACAATTATGTAAAAGCTTTTATCGACGGTCACTTTTTGCTGTATTTAAAGAACAGTGTAGTAATTAATATACTTGCGGTAGTATTTGTGCTGCTGATTTCGGTTTGTATGGCATTTGCCTGTTCAAGAATGTACTGGAAATTATCGAAACTGGTAAAAGGGATGATCTTACTTGGTATGATGGTTCCGATTCACGCGACGCTTTTGCCGAATTATATTATCTACGACAGACTTCATCTCATTGATTCCATCTGGGCATTATTAATTCCTTATATCGCCTTTTCCTTACCGCAAGGTTTGTTTTTAACCTGCAGCTTTATGGAAAGCATACCAAAAGAAATAGAGGAAGCGGCTTTAATAGATGGGTGCGGCATATATCGTGTGATCTTTATTATCATAGCTCCCTTGCTTAAGACTTCGCTGGTAACCGTATCCATTATGACTTTCCTGAATAACTGGAATGAATTTATGATGGCGAGTACCTACTTAAATAGTGCGAAATGGAAGACACTTCCTTTCTCGGTGCTGGAATTTACTGGTTTATATTCCTCGAATTATGCGGTGCAATTTGCAGTTATGTCCTTAACCGCAGCTCCAATGGTAATAATGTATATAATTCTGAACAAACATATCACAAAGGGAGTTGCAATGGGGGCAGTCAAAGGATAAAATGAATTTGGACATGTATTAAGAATAGAAAGTGGTGAGACGTTGAAGAAATTCAGGTATTATTATTCGAAAATGCAAATACGGTATAAAATTATTTTATCCATATATGCAATCCTATTGCCTGTTATCATCACAATTTCTGTTTTCTTATACATAAATGAGAACCGGCAGATAAAAAAAGAGATGATTCAGTTGTATGAGCGCTTTAGCCAGTCTATAAGAGATGACATTAGCTATATGCAGCAGGATATACTGGATATTGAAGATTATTATGCAGTAAACAGTGAGATACATAAAGTATTGATTGCTGATAAAGCAAGCTTTGAAGGCGATGACTTATTCTGGTACAGCAATACGCCTATTTCCTTTCAACAAGATATGCTGGCAATAAAAAGCCATGTAAAAACCTTAATTCTCTATCCTGAGAATGGGTTGGATCCATATTACCAGAGCAGAGATGCCAGTGTTCATAATACCTCATTAAATAAGATTCGAAAGTTACCTATCTATGAGAAGGCATTGCAGGCAAAAGGAGATGTAATCTGGGAAAAAGTTCATTCCGGTAATTCCGGTCTATATCTAAAGAACACGAAAGATAAAGTTGTTGCCTGCCGGATGCTATATGACTTGTCAAAGAAGGATAAAATCGGCTTTTTGGTATTAGGTGTGGATGTACTTAACTACAGTGAAATCTGTAAGAAACTGCTTCAGAATAAAAACGAAGGAATTGCTGTAATAACCGGCAGCGGGGAAATCTTTACAGAAGTGGGAAAGGTAGATGAGACACTTTTATCAGAAATAGTAAAGAAAAAATATCTGGATGAATCTTGTGTCGATAGGCCTAAGTTTATTATTAGGAATGAGAATTATATCTTTATCAGTAAATGCAAAGATACAGATGTTGGTGTCTGTTATATGCTGCCTGTAAAAAATGTGAGGTCGAAGATGAGAGAGGGATTGATACTGCCCATTGCTCTCGTTGTGGTTCTGTTGATTGGCTCAGGACCATTCTCACTGTTGATATCAAAGGCATTATCAAGACCGACAAAGCAGCTTTATGATTCGATGGAACAGTTCAGTAATGGAGATTTTAATACGTATATTACTGTGGAAAGTGAAGATGAAATCGGAAGGCTTTCCGTATCTTTTAATCGAATGGTAAAGGATATCAGGGAGTTAATCAATACAAACTATGTCATGGAATTGAAAGAGCGTGAAAGTGAGCTGAATGCATTACAAGCTCAGATAAATCCGCATTTCTTATATAATGTCCTCGATTCCCTGTACTGGCAGGCTGAGGAGGAGCAAAATGAAAAAATAGCCGATAATATATTGGCCTTGTCCACCTTATTCCGATTAGTCTTAAGCCAGGGAAATTCAGAAATACCGGTAAAGAAAGAAGTTGAACTGATAGGCTGTTATCTTCATATACAGAAAATGAGATTTTCAAAAAGATTGTCTTACGAGATTCAGGTGGAGGAGTCCATCGGAAATTATATGATTGGTAAGCTGACCTTGCAGCCTTTTGTAGAAAATGCCGTTGTACATGGTCTGGAATTCATAGACAGAGGCGGCAGCGTGAGTATTGTAGGAAGAAAGGAAGATGATTTCCTGGTATTTACAATAAGTGATAATGGCGTTGGTATGGAACAAAATGAAGCAGATGAGATTTTGTATGGAAAAGTTGATGACACGAAGAACAATGAACATGTTGGCGGTTATGCTATCAGGAATGTGCGTGAACGTTTGAAATTAAGGTATGGGGCCGATTTCAAACTTGAGATTATTAGCAGACCGCAGGAAGGAACGATAGTTTCAATCAGGATACCTATTGTAACGGAGTGAGAAAACAACTATGGGGTGCTTTATGGAGAAGGAAGGTTTACATTTATTAATAGCTGATGATGAGGAGAATATCCTTACAGCTATGGTTAATTATATTCGAAAAAATACAACTGTTTTTACCAGAATTGATTCTGTCAGCAATGGACAGGAGGCATTGGATTTAATTTACCGAAATCGGCCGGATGTTATGCTTTTGGATGTTCAGATGCCGGTGAAAACCGGTATTGAGGTCATGGAGGAATCCAGGGTGGCAGGAATCTGTCCGGAGACTATTATTCTATCCGGATATGATACATTTTCCTATGCCCAGCAGGCAATTCGACTGGGGGCCAGAGATTATTTATTAAAGCCCTGCAAAGCAATAGAGATTCTTACCAAGCTGGAAAGTTTTGCAGTACAAAAAATAAAAAAGAATACGGCTTTAGAGTCAGAAAAAAATTACCAGGTTAAAATGGCAAAAAAATACATCAAGGAACATCTGACAGAGGAGTTAAGCCTTGCATTGGTAGCTGAGAGAGTCGGTTTGTCTATGGCATATCTTTCAACTTTATTTACCCAGAACCTGGGCTGTGGTTTTGTTGATTATCTGAATCAGGAGAGAATAAACAGAGCCTGTGCCTATATGCACGACGGGAAAATGAAAGTCTATGAAATAGCCTTTAAGGTAGGATTTCATGATGATAAATATTTCTCCAGAGTGTTTAAAAAGGTAACCGGAATGAGTCCTTCGGTGTATCGGCAAAATATCGGTATTTATGAAGAGGAGAGTATGATTACCTTTTAGGAAGAGGAGAATTACATGATTAAGATTGCATTATATAATAAAGAAGATGAATGCTTCATGGAGCAAGAAGATAATGAACACATTCATCATTTGTTATTTCACAAGTATAAGGATGGAGATCGTATTGTTATTGATACGGATAACCCCCAATTTCTTAGCGTAAAGCTGGATGCTAGTATTGAAAAGGCGGATGTTTATAGTATTGGCGGAAGATTTGAATTCCCGATTCCTTTTGGCGAAGATAGAATGCCATATCCTGCAGGGGCATTTGAAGGAGAATATCATATTCTGGATATTTCAGTGCAACCGTCTGAGTTATGGAAGGAAGAGAGGGATATCAGCACAAATCCCTTGGATGTGCGTTATGAATCTACGGTATTTCCTCATTGCAAAGCAAGTGTAGAAACAAGGGATGAATCTATCTTTGCCGCAAGGAATACCATTGATGGTCTGAAAGAAACCTGCGGACATGGTGTATGGCCCTTTACCTCATGGGGAGATAACGAGGACCCGGATGCTGAAATTCAGATTGATTTTGGCCGTCTTGTTGTAATGAATAAGCTGATAATAAATCTAAGGTCAGATTTTCCCCATGATAATTACTGGAAGCAGCTTGATGTTATTTTTGGAAATGGCTGTACAATGACACTGCAATTAAATAAGACAGGCAGGGATCAGATATATGATTTGAACGGAATGATTGCAGAAAGTGTGAAATTGTGCAAACTTATAAAAGATGAGAAGGATCCTTCCCCATTTCCTGCTTTGACACATTGGCGGGTACTTGGTAAAGAATATCTCAAATAAAGCCATGGCTTTAAAGGGACTGTAATGATAGTCCCTTTTTTATTTCTCTCTCCATACAATCTGCATATTCCACTGATAAAATAAAAGCATTATTTTAAATACCATAAAAGTAAAAATAATAAAAAAGGGGTATCAATGAATGACGAACAAACAGAATAAAAAATCAAATACGACGAGATACTTAATTCTTACAATCTCTGTTCTCGCAATACTGGCAATTGCCTTTGGCTTCAATAGCTTTGGAAAACCAGCCGGAAGCGGAGGAGATTCGGATAAATTAAGGGCAGCTAAAGTAACAGACAGTGATATTGTTATACCGGTTAAGGACATTACGGAAACAGCTAAGTTCTTTCCTGCAAAGATTGACGGTACTGAATTGGAAGTGCTGGCGGTAAAAGCTCCGGATGGTACAATTAGGACAGCCTTTAATACCTGCCAGGTCTGCTATTCTTCCGGAAAAGGCTATTACAAGCAAGAGGGAGACGAGCTGGTGTGCCAGAACTGCGGAAATCATTTCTCAATGGATCAGGTAGAAGTTGTAAAAGGCGGCTGTAATCCGGTTCCGATTACCGATGAATATAAAACAGCAGATGACACTTCGATTACAATCAGCAAAGATTATCTAACCGAAGCTACGGTGATTTTTCAAAATTGGAAATAAATTGTACAAAATGAGGGAGGTTTTTATTAAGCCTCCTTCTTTTTTATTTCCGTTATGTAACGGAAAATGAAGGTAAGTCAGGTGAAATATGTAATATTATGGTACATGATTTGAATTGCAAAATTCCACGAATTATAGTACAATGGACCTATGTTTATAGGGGCAAACTCATTGAAAGATGAGGACGCAAAGCTTAGGGTCTAAATCTGTATGCAGATATGACAGCCAGTTGCACGAAATAGGATATATTTCAGTCTAAGCTCGATTTTAAGAACGAGCTTTTTTTGTGTGTATCCTTCTATTTCGTATTGTGAAAGAAACAGATTTGGGTATTAGGTAAGCAGTAGTTTATCAAACAAATCTGGAAGGGTGATGAGGAATATGCAAGAAAATAAAACCGATTATATTCTGAAAAAAGGAATTCCCAGATTAAATAACACCATAGGAATTTCTCTTGGCTTGGCTGCATTGACAGGTGTTTTATTGATTTTCAATCTGGTAATTAATAATGATCAATCTCTATATGAAGTGGTAAAAACAGATGGAGGAGTGGTATTGATTCTTATTCTGTTGCTTTTTTTGACTGTAAGTTTTGTTTCCAGTATAATCTGTAATCATCAGGTTAGAAAAGCTACCGCTGAATTGTCCTATATTACCAAAAGTGTTCATACAGGATTCCTTAATATTTTGCTGGAACCAGGATATCAGGTCACGTATGCTAATCCAAAGTTTTATGAGATTTTTGGTTATAAAAGGTATGAGTTTGAAACAGAATATGATAATTGTTTTTTATCCTTTGTTTGTGATGAGGATCAGGAGAAAATAAAAGTGCTGAAAGAGCAGTTTGTAAACGGCTCCTATCGGCAGATAGAAGTTAAAATGATTACCCGGAGCGGTGATATTATTAATGTACTTTTGGATGGCAATTTTACCTTAACCCGCGAAGGTGAAAAGGCCTTTTCTGCGGTTTTATTAAACATTACTAATTTTAAAGAAATGCAGAATAAGCTTTCCCTGGAGGAGGAAAGATATCGAATTGCTGCCGAGATATCCAATGATATTCTTTTTGAATATAAGGTTGACAAAGATGTTATGAAATTTGCGGACAAATATACGGAAGTTTATGGACGAACACCTGTAATTGAAGATTTTTCAGTGGTAGAGCTGTACAATAAGAATATGGTTCATCCGGAGGACTGCCAGGACCTCAAACTTTTTGCAAGAACTCTTAAAAGCGGAAAAGAAATGATGGAAGCGGAGTTTCGTATAAAAAATGCAAATAATGAGTATGTCTGGTGTCATATCAGGGGAAAGACTATCTATGATGAGAATAAGGAACCAATCAGTGTCATTGGTAAAGTGGTAAATATTGACCTGCATAAAAAGGAACTGCAAAAACTGGAATATAAGGCTAAGAGAGATTTGCTGACAGGTGTGTATAATAAAGTTACAACAAAAGAAATTATTGATGAATACTTAAAACGCAATCGAAATTCCAAGCATATTTTAATGATGATAGATATTGACGATTTTAAACATGTCAATGATAATTACGGACATTTAACCGGGGACAATATATTAGTATATATTATGGACAAAATTAAAAGTATTTTCTTCGGAGAGATTATCGGTCGTATCGGAGGGGATGAATTCATCGTATTCGTCGGGAACATTGATAGCCTTGATGGAATTATCACCAAGGCCAATCTGCTTAGAGAAGCCCTTAGTACCGCCTATGAGGTGGAAGACCAGGCGGTATACATATCCGGAAGTATCGGTATTTCTGTATATCCGGAAGATGGCGCAACCTATACGGAATTAATTAATTGTGCAGATAAAGCTCTTTATTCCGTAAAAGATGAAGGCAAGGGCAGTTATAAACTTTTTACTTAAAGTCTTCTGATTTTATGGTTTTTGTAAGGTACATAAGCAACATACTGGCACAGAGTATTAAGAAACACAATAACAATACCGATTTCAGACTTTGACTGGCATGAGGCAGCCCTAAGTAAAAGCGATGGATGAGATAGCAGCATAAGGTAACGATAATCCCTGGCTTAGCCACGTCATCCATGGTCTGAAAGCCTGGATTGATATATTTCGCCACAAGATAGGCACCAAACAAGGTCATAACAAGCTGACTGACCAAAAGACTTAACAGATATCCGTTAATCCCTTGCAGCGGGACGAGTATGACTATGATAATGATACGTAAAACAAGGCCAATAACAGAACCTGCAAAGGTAAGATGCACAAGTCCAAGTCCATTGATAATACTGTTAAGTGTAGTTGTAATGAATAGAAAAGGGCAAAGCCAGGCTAAGATAGTTAAAAAATTTCCTGAAAGGCTATTGTGATATACAAGGGTACCTAGCTCACTGCCGAAGGTTATAAAAATACCGGTGCTGATGATACCGATAATCAGACTATACTTGATTGTAATGGCTGATGTCTTTTTAATCAGACTTTCTTGACCTGCAGACTGGGCTTCGGAGATAGTTGGCAGTAAGAGGACGGAAAGGGAATTGGTTATGGCGGACGGAAATAATATAAAGGGCAGGGACATACCGGTCAGTACACCAAAGATACTTAAGGCTTCCTCACTGCTTAAGCCATATTTTTTCAACATTGCAGGAATTAAGATGGCTTCAATGCTGTGAAGAATACTGATCAACAGACGGTTAGCGGTCAGTGGAATACTCATTTTAACCAGACTTTTTGTTAAACCATCACCTTTGGTATTCATAGATCCGGGACCGGTGGTGTTAAGAGCTGAATAGGAGGCGGACAAATGGCGGATGTTTCTTGAAGTCTTATGAAGGAACATGGAGCCGACATTAAATAACTGGGAAGCGATTTCTCCAAATACAAGACCAAGAACAGCCAGGTCACAGGTCACTGCTAAATTACCTCCGCCGGCAGAGGCAGCAAGAAAGTATACAGCCATTACTCGGATAAGCTGCTCCAAGAGCTGTGTAATAGCAGGTATTCCGGCTTTTTTTAAACCATAATAGTAACCGTTGATACAGGAGGTTATTCCGCAGAAGGGAAAACATATAGCAAGAATTTTAAGGGAGGAGGCAGTGGCCGGCTCCCTTATTATATGTACAGCAAGAAAGGTGGAGTAACGATAAGTAAAAAAAGAAAGAAGCATTGCAAGTACAAAAGATATAATTCCACCATTTCGAAGGACCTTCATGATTCCTGTATATCTTTGCTTACCCAGCTCATTGGCTACCAAAGTTGAGATAGCAGTTTGTATACCGGATGCAAATATCGTAAAACATATACCGTATATAGGAAATACAAGCTGATAGACACCAAGTGCTTCAGCGCCCATTGCATTGGATAAGAAGATACGGTAGAAGAAGCCGACAATTCTGGTTAAAAAACCTGCCAGAGTCAGGATGAGAGTACCTTTAATCAAACTACTTTTGCTTTTTGACATAAATTATTTAACCTTTGAACATCCTTTGATTCATATTAATATATTCAGGAAAACAATGAGAAAGAATATTGACTTTTAACTTGTGCAATGCTATTATGTGTGTAATGTACACTATTTTACTAGGAAATAAAATAGTAGGATTTTGGCAGTCAATAGAGAGGTGGTACAATGAAATTATCTACGAAAGGAAGATATGGCTTAAGAGCAGTTGTTGACCTTGCTTTAAACAGCGAGGAAGATGCAGTTGCTTTAAGCTCCGTTGCTGAAAGACAAGGTATCTCAATCAGTTATCTGGAACAATTAATAGCTAAGCTGAAAAAAGCCGGAATAGTTAATAGTATTCGAGGTGCTCAGGGTGGCTATATCCTGGCAAAAAAGCCGGAAGAGATAACAGTAGGAGATATCCTAAGAGCCCTTGAGGGAGACTTAAATCCAGTAGACTGCTCAGAGATTGAAGGAAGCAGCAGTACTTGTGATGGGGCCAATTCATGTGTAACAAAATATGTCTGGATGCGTATTAGTGATAGTATAAACAATACGGTGGATACTATGCTCCTCTCTGAACTGCTAAAGGAGGGCAGGCGTATTACGAATGAAAATACGTCCGAGAGCAGAGAGACTCGTATTAAGCCTTCATGCGGGCAATAAGATATCAATTTAGGAGAAAAATCAGATGGAAAAGAAGATTTATTTGGACAATGCAGCTACAACCAAGACACGTCCTGCTGTAGTGGAGGCTATGTTACCTTATTTTACAGAGTTTTTTGGAAACCCCTCCAGCGTATATGAGCTTGCTACACAGAATAAAAAGGCAGTGGATGAAGCAAGAAATACCATAGCAAAGGCTTTGAATACAGAAAGTAATGAGATTTACTTTACTGCCGGCGGAACAGAGGCTGACAACTGGGCTTTAAAAGCCACAGCAGAAAGCTATAGTGATAAAGGAAACCATATTATTACCTCTAAGATTGAACACCATGCAATTCTTCATACATGTGAGTATCTGGAGAAAAAGGGATTCGAAGTTACCTATGTGGATGTGGATGAATATGGTGTGGTAAAATTAGAGGAATTAAAGAAAGCTATCAGACCTACCACAATTTTAATTTCAATCATGGCTGCGAATAATGAAATCGGAACAATACAGCCTATAAAAGAAATTGGTGAAATTGCCAAAGCAAACAACATTCTTTTCCACACGGATGCAGTGCAGGCTTTTGGACAGATAAATCTTGATGTGAAAGATATGAATATCGATATGCTTAGTGCCAGCGGACATAAGCTTAATGGTCCTAAGGGAATTGGATTTTTATATATCAGAAAAGGTCTGAAGTTAAGATCTTTTGTACACGGCGGTGCTCAGGAGAGACAAAGAAGAGCAGGAACCGAAAATGTACCTGGAATAGTAGGTTTTGGCAAAGCAGTTGAAATTGCTATGAGTACTTTGGAGGAACGTCAGAAAAAGGAAATTGAACTAAGAGACTATCTGATCGAGAGAGTTTCAAAGGAAATTCCCTATGTAAGGCTGAATGGTCATAGAACAAAGAGACTTCCAAACAATGCAAATTTTGCTTTCCAATTCATTGAAGGAGAATCACTCCTGATTATGTTAGATATGCAAAATATTTGTGCTTCCAGTGGTTCTGCCTGTACATCAGGGTCTTTGGATCCTTCCCATGTACTTTTAGCCATCGGACTGCCTCACGAAATTGCTCATGGGTCTCTGAGACTTACACTTTGTGAAGATAATACCAAAGAAGAGATGGATTATGTAGTAGATACCATTAAAGAAATCGTAGCAAAACTGCGTTCTATGTCTCCTTTGTATGAGGATTTCGTAAAAGCTATGAGCAGAGAGTAATATGTAATTCTTCGGTACAAAAACAGACTAAGAGTAACGAGAAACACTTGTTAATATTAAAACAAATAAGAACAGAAATTAATAGGAAAGCTTTCTGTGTATGGAATTATGCCAGGATACAGGAGTTCAGAGATAGCGGAGGAAATAAGATGTACAGCGAGAAAGTAATGGATCATTTCACAAATCCCAGAAATGTAGGAGAAATTGAAAATGCAAGCGGTGTAGGTACGGTAGGAAATGCAAAATGCGGCGATATTATGCGTATCTATCTTGATATTGATGAAGCTGGTATTATAAATGATGTAAAATTCAAAACCTTTGGCTGTGGTGCGGCAGTAGCAACCAGCAGTATGGCAACAGAGCTTGTTAAGGGTAAAAACATCAATGAAGCACTAAAGATTACCAATAAAGCAGTTATGGACGCACTGGATGGTCTTCCACCGGTAAAAGTTCACTGTTCCTTGCTGGCAGAAGAAGCAATTCATGCAGCTCTTTGGGATTATGCAGAAAAACACGGTATTGTAATCGATGGTCTGGAAAAACCCAAGTCAGATATCAGTGAAGAAGAGCCAAGTGAAGAGTATTAATTTGAAGTTTTAGGCAGGAGGAACAGTTTGGATAAGAAGAAAGTAGTAGTTGGGATGTCAGGAGGTGTTGATTCTTCTGTAGCTGCTTATTTGTTAAAGGAAGCCGGATATGATGTTATCGGAGTTACTATGCAGATATGGCAGGATGAAGATAGAGACATACAGGAAGAAAGCGGAGGCTGCTGTGGCTTAAGTGCTGTAGATGATGCCCGAAGAGTTGCTTTTGCTCTTGAGATTCCCTACTATGTAATGAATTTTAAACAGGAATTTAAGTGTGCTGTTATGGATTATTTCGTAAAAGAATACCAAAATGGAAACACACCGAACCCTTGTATTGCTTGTAACCGATATGTAAAATGGGAATCACTGCTAAAGCGTTCGCTGGATATCGGAGCTGATTATATAGCTACAGGACATTATGCCAAGGTAGTACAGCTTGAGAATGGAAGATATACTCTTCAAAAATCTGTAACCATGGAAAAGGATCAGACATATGCATTGTATAACCTGACCCAGTATCAGTTATCACATACTTTGATGCCGGTTGGTAATTATAAGAAACCAGAAGTAAGAGAAATCGCCGGGAAGATTAACCTTCGGATTGCCTCGAAACCGGACAGCCAGGAAATCTGCTTCGTACCGGATAAGGATTATGCTAAATTCATAGAAGAGTATACCGGAGAGGTGCCATCGGAAGGTAACTTTGTAACCACAGACGGCAGGGTTATTGGTAAGCATAAAGGAATTATACATTATACTATCGGGCAGAGGAAAGGCTTAAATCTTGCACTTGGTTACCCGGTATTTGTTGTTGATATTCGTCCGGAAACCAATGAAGTAGTAATAGGCACCGGAGATGAGGTCTTTTCAGAAAAACTTTATGCGAATAAACTTAATTTCATGGCTGTGGAAGATTTACAGGGTGAGATGGAAGTAGATGTTAAGATCAGGTATAATCACAAAGGTACAAAGGCGCTTATCCGCAAGGTAAACGATGATTTGGTAGAATGTATATTTAACGAACCTCAGCGAGCTGTAACACCTGGACAGGCAGTAGTATTCTATGATGGCGATTATGTGCTGGGTGGGGGAACGATTATCAGAAGTTAAGTTTAATAATATACGGTATCAAAAATTTGTATAAATAGTTATTATGCAGATTAGATAGAGCCGAAATTGCATGATTTATAAAGCAGTTTCGGCTTTTTATATAATACATGAATTTAGAACAAAAGAAGCAAATGAGGTGAAACTTTCTTTGGAATTACTCTAAGAGAAGGAAAGGATAAGTAAGTCACTGATAAAAATACGAAAAGGATGAGTTTATAATGAATATCCGAAAGATAAAAAGCAGAGGAACTCTGTTTACCTTTGATGAGCCGGGATGGGGCTTGAATATTTATCTGATACATGGAAAAAACTATAATTATCTGATAGATACAGGCCTTGGATCTCTTTGCACGGACCCAATAAAAGAGTATCTGAAAGAAAAGAAAACCATTGTAATAAACACACATTATCATTGGGACCATATATGGGGAAATGGAGCTTTTCAAGAAGAAACAATAATTGCCCATAAGTTATGTTATGACAGGATTCAAGAC
The DNA here is from genome assembly GCF_014218355.1 of Anaerocolumna chitinilytica. Taxonomy (NCBI): domain Bacteria; kingdom Bacillati; phylum Bacillota; class Clostridia; order Lachnospirales; family Lachnospiraceae; genus Anaerocolumna; species Anaerocolumna chitinilytica. Next base: position 3,385,258 of record NZ_AP023368.1, on the reverse strand, counting down.
AATTGGGATGAAATGCTTCGTAAAAAGGGGAATTACCAGATGGGAGAGGTTTATAAAAGGCTTCCTGATCTGTTGTTTGATAATGAGTTGTATTTTAAGGAAGACCATATAAGACTATTTTATACACCCGGGCATACAATTGATTCTATCAGTGTTTTGGATGAGGAAGATAAAATACTGCTTGCAAGTGATAACATCGGGGACGATGAAGAGGATATCTTACCCAATATATTTAACAAGGAAATATATCTGAATACTATCCAGAAATACAAAGAGTTAGAATTTGATTTCTGCCTGTCCGGACATAATACCGTTCTAAGAAAAGATGTATTTGATAAAATATCGGAGTTATGTGGTACTCTTTCATAAATAAAATCAATAGTTGCAGAGGATTAAGGGGTTCACAGGACTTTACATTGGGGGATTGTATCGGTACCATTGTAAAGTCCTGTTTGTTAGTGTGGTTTTGTTGAGCCAGTTGTTAAGAATTATTTTCCCAGAGGCAGGAGAATGGGTTTTCTTTCTTCATAAACCGCGTAATAACGGAAGCCTAAATCTAACAGAAGCTTTTCTGCCCGGTCAAAGTCGAAGGCCAGATGTTCCGGTTTATGAGCATCGGAACCTATTGTTATCAATTCTCCGCCAAGTTCCTTATACCGCTTTAGAATATCTGTATGGGGATGTGGAACGGATAGACCGTATTTAAAGCCCGAGGTATTAACTTCAATACCTTTGCCGCTTTCAATAATGGAACGGAGCATTGTGTCAATAGTCTCTGCATAATCCTTATAAGTAAAGTCCTTATTTGTATTTGGAGCATACCGTATCATATAATCCAAATGCCCGTTTATTAAAAAGCAGGGATTATTTTTCAGATTCTTAGTAATTTCTTCAAAATAGGCACGTACCCCTTCCTCCTTGGAACGGTTTTCCCAATATTCTGAAAGATATGGGTCAAGTCTTTCCACCAGATGGGTGGAACCAATTATAAAGTCAAAAGGGTAATGCTCCACCAGCTTCTGGAACTGTTCGCCCAGATGAGGCTGCAAGCCTAATTCTATACCCATAAGTACCTTAATTCTACCCTCGTACTGTTCCTTTAAGCTGCTAAGCTTATGAAAATAATCCTCTGGATCAAATAGAAAGGTATATCCGGAAGTCACCGGGAAATCGTAATCCATATGATCGGTAAAACAAATTCTTGAAAGTCCCAGTTCAATTGCCTTTTCTATCATATCCTCCATGGGAGCGGTAGAATCGCTGGAAAAGGCTGAATGTAAATGATAATCGGCTCGAATCATGAGTCTGCCTCCTTAATCTGCAATTTTTAATCCGTCAATAGTGGGAGCTGCAACCATGGAATAGTTCGTATAATATACTACAAATCCGGGTTTTGCGCCACCTGGCTTTTTCACATTCTTTTTCTCGGTGTAATCGATTTCCACTTTATCATTCTCACGTCCTTTGGAATAATAGGCAGCAAGGCTTGCAGCTTCTTCAAAAGTACGGTCGGGAATAGGTGAACCACCGGTTTTTACAATGACATGGGAACCGGGAATCTTTTTCGTATGGAACCACCAGTCACCACCGGTAGCAAATTTGAATGTCAGTTCATCGTTCTGGTAATTATTCTTACCAACATACATATGAAAACCATCGGAAGAGATATAATGGAACGGCTTGCTGTTAACTTTCTTAGCAGCTTTAACCTTACCGCCTCCTTTGCTGCCCGGAAGTTTAGTGAACTTGCGCTTCATATAACCAAATTCCATTAACTCTTCCTTCAGAGCCGTAAGATCTTCCTCTGCCAGAGCAATATCCAGAGAGGTCTTAATGGAATCCAGATGCTCGATATCCGCTTTTGTTTCTTCCGAGAGTTTCGTTAGGGCTTCGTAGGTTCTCTTAAGCTTATTGTATTTTTCGAAATAACGTTTGGCATTTTCCGCAGGAGTAAGGGTGTCATCTAACGGAATGGTAATCTCCTCGCCTGTATAGTAGTTAAGTGCCTGAAAGGATTTGGCACCTGGTTCCACCTGATAACCATAAGTATTGATAAGTTCACCATAAACCCTGTATTTATCCCTTTTGTCCGTATCCTTTAGCTGTTTTAACTGCAGATCGTACTTCTTTACCGTACGTTCCATCGCATTGGTTATAATCTTACGAAGATCCGTAGACTTTTGACGTATTCGAGAGACCGTATTCTTTGAAGCATAAAAAGTCTCCAATACCTTTGAGATGGAATCTTCCTGATTCACCGAGAGGTCCTGATAACAGCTTAGCGGGAAACAGGAGAATTCTACCGGCTCCTTTTCGTTATAAACAATATTTGGAGTGAATTTAGCTTGAATCAAATCCTCACGCATATATTCAAAGGTTCGGAAAAGATGTAAACCTTCTTCATCGGATAAGGCATTAGCGGCAGGAGAATTATCCAGAGAAGCACGGTGAATCAGTTCAGTAGCCATGAGCGGGCTAAAGCCGGTAAGAGCAGAGTAAATTGCTTTGTCTAAGGGCATAGGCTTAGTAAGGATATTTGACCTGAATTCCTCTAAGGTTACGGTAAGGGGATCCGCCTTTTCTCCGGTCTGAGGGATAAGATAGGTTCTTCCAGGAAGTACCTCTCTGATAGAGCTTACCATATGTGAGATTCTCTTGATACTATCTACTATAACATCATTTTCATCACAGAAGATAATATTACTGTGCTTTCCCATGATTTCAATAATGAGGTATTTAATACATAAATCCCCCATTTCATTTAGATGTTCAATCTTAATTCGGATAATACGTTCCAGTCCCGGCTGTATAATATCAAGAATTCTGGCACTGTTTAAATGCTTGCGCAAAAGCATACAAAAGCCGGGAGCCACCATCGGATTTTGCTTTGATTCCTCCGTCAGGTATATCAACGGTAGGCTTGCATTTGCCGATAAATATAACTTATAATTTTCTTTACCTCTTTTTATGGTTAATACCAATTCGTCCTTTTCAGGCTGAGATATCTTAGAGATTCTTCCTTCGACCAATTTATCCCTTAATTCTGAAACGACGTTGGCTACTACAAATCCGTCCAGAGCCATTTTTAATCTCCTTCATCAGTTTAATACTTTCTGTTTATTCCAGATTTAGCAAAGAACAACAGATATATAAAGTATACCATTTGCCGGTTAGTCATGCAAGGATGCAGAACCAACTTTTGTGGTATTTTATGCTTTCATAATTATTCTATTATGGAATGGCATCCATAACACAGCAAATAAGTAATAATTACAAAGAAACTGATTAATTTACCAGGGTTCCTGTGTGATAATCCCGTCATAAATTTATGTGACAAAGGTAATATTATAAAACCGTTTAATTTGTCAGTAATATGACACGATTTTAACAAAACCTGGATTTAAAATAAGCATAATGCAAGTGATAAAGGCCTTATCCTAATGATTACCTATACGATTAGGAAATAAGGTTTTAGACATTCGAAGGGATATAGAAAGAGTAATGGGAGAGGAGTAATTATGAGAAAGATAATGGAGAAGTTTGTTATAATAATAATTGTAATAGCAGCAATTGCAATATCAGGACAAAATGTGAAAGCAGAATCAGTATATCACTTTTCAAAGAGCAATTCAGCGGAATACAATCAGGAAGAGGTATTTTCTGTTTCTGATAATGTAACCATATCGGATTTTTTTTACAAACCTGTGTATGCCTCTGTAAAGGTATTAAAGATTGAAGAGGGGGTTACTGCTTTTAGCTGGGATATACTGACAACAGATAGTTTCCCTAATCTTGAGAGCATTATTATACCATCTACCCTAACGAAAATAACGAGCAATGGTTTCGGTTATACTTACGGATTAAATTATCTGAAAACAATAACCGTAGCAGAGGGTAATACCAGTTATAAAGTAGTTAATGGCTGCCTGTTCAATAAGAATATGACTGTATTGATACAGTATCCGGCAGCTTCTGAAAGCGAATCTTATGTGATTCCGGATACAGTTACAACTATCAAGAACAATGCTTTTATTCATACGGAGAACCTAAAGACTGTTACCATAGGAGCCGGAGTAGAAAGGGATCAGTTAAAATCAATTATGGGTCAGTTAAGGAATATCAATGCATTTAAAGTCAGCCCTTTCAATAAGGCCTATTGCAGTAAGGATGGCGTACTTTTTGATAAGGCAGGCAAGATACTTCTGTTATATCCAAATGGTAAAGGGGATGAATATTTCGTACCTTCCGGTACGGTTACACTTATTAAGAATTCCTTTTATCTGAGTCCTATTGTAAAATTAACGTTACCTAATGGCTTGAAAAATATTAATGAAGGAGCTTTCACACAATGTAATAAATTACAGGAGATATACCTTCCGAAGACCTTAGTGAATCTTAAAATATTTGATTTCTTGATGCTCAAATCCTTAAAATATATTCAGGTAGAAAGCGGAAATAAGCTATATTCATCCTATAGAGGTATACTTTATAATAACGCACAAACAGAAATAATTTTGGTTCCTGGGAGGTATGAAGAGAGCAAATTAGTATTTCCTTCTTCCCTTAAAAAACTGGAGCTAAGTACAAGTCTGATAAAGAAAGCCAATGAAATCACAATACCAAAAAACTTAAAGGAACTTAGTGGAGGATCTGGAAGAAGTTTTCAGAATATTCAGATAGCAAGCGGAAATAAAGCATTCATACTCTATAAGGGGTCTCTCTATAATAAGAATAAAACAAAGCTGTATCTGTTTAAGAAACAGGAAAAAGCGGAATTTCCGGATACCTTAGAAGAATTACCTGTTGGACAGCTGATTCATAGTGGTGTAAAGGAGTTCGTATTTCCGCCGGCAGCTAAGATAAATGATACTTCAAATGGTATTTACGATATTCCTACATTAAAAATAGTGTCTATGCCAAAGGGGAGCAAGTATTATATATTAGATGACGGAATGCTTTTTAGCAAAGATAAATCTGTCCTTTATGATGTTCCTCAAGAGACAAAGACTGTTATTGTCCCGGATTCAGTTAATGAAATTTCCAGTATCCTATTTTATAAACGAAATATAGAAAGAATCAATATTCCAAAAAACATAACGGATATTAATCCTTTTGAATTAATTAGTTTAAAATCAATGGAATATATAGAAGTGGCATCTGATAACAGTATGTACAAATCAATTAACGGGGTGCTTTACAATAAGGATGTTACACAGCTGATATATTACCCTGTAAAAAAGAAGGATTCATCCTATACAATGCCGGATACAGTAAAAAAAATAGATAATTCCCAAATCATAATAAAGAATCCTTATTTAGAATCAATAACACTGTCCGGGGACTTGGAATATAAGGATTATGGTTTTTCAGGCAGCAGTTCCTTAAAAGAAATAAATGTCAGTACAAAGAATCCATTTTATAAAAGTGTAGAGGGAGTTTTGTATGACAGTGCAATGACAAAAATAATTGCTTATCCGTATCAAAAACCAGGGAAAATCTTTATAATTCCGGATTCTGTAACGGATGCAACCGGGTTATATAGTATATATCAAGTATTTGTAGATAAAGGGGAAAGTAATTATTATTATATGGTACATCTTAATCCTAACTTGGATACACTGGCTATCGGAAAAAATGTGGAGAAACTAGTTGATGAGGATTACTACCCCAATACACTGGGTGGCTTCCCCCAGTTAAAGAAAATTATGGTCAATGAAGGAAACCAGTATTATTGCATGAATAATGGCATCCTGTATGATAAGAACTATACAGATATGATACTTTATACAGCGGAACATCAGGATTCAGTTCTGAAAATTCCATCTACAGTAAAATCAATTGAAAGCATTTTCTTTCAGTCATTAATAGAAAACAATCAAATTGAGAGAATTGAAGTAGAAGCTGGAAATAAATCCTTTCGTACTTATGGTACATCACTTTACGGCTATTTTACTACTAAAAAATACTACACCATTGGTGATAAAGAATATCACCTTGACACATCAGGGGATTAAACCGGTAAGAGATATTTTAACTCAAATCTTGACTTGTACAGGTATTTCCATTATAATGAGATGAAATGCCTAAAAAGCAGCTTAGAAAAATGAATAATGAAAGAACGTGAAATCATGTTAAAGAGTATGACTGGCTTCGGGCGCTGTGAAGAAGCAGATGCAGAGCGCAAGGTTGTTGTAGAAATGAAAGCGGTAAACCACCGGTACCTGGATATTAATATCAAGATACCAAAGAAACTAAGCTTTTATGAGGCTGGGATTCGAAGCGTTTTAAAGAAATACCTTAGCCGTGGTAAAGTTGATGTGTTTATCAGCTACGAAGAACATCATGAGAATAGTTTATGTGTTAAATATAACGAGGCCATAGCAAGGGAATATTACGATAACCTGAAGAAGATGGCAGAAACCTTTGGATTAAAAGATGATATCACGGTATCTGTATTATCATCCTATCCGGAAGTTTTTACTTTAGAGGAAGAGCAGTCCGACGAGCAGGAGATATGGCATCTTATCGAAGAAGCTGTTAATGGTGCTTGTTTACAGATGGTGGAGTCCAGAAGTCTGGAAGGAGAACATCTTAGGAAGGATCTTTGTGATAAATTAAATGGTATGCTAAAAGTTGTTCATACTATAGAAGAAAATTCTCCAGAACTAGTAAGCGAATACCGGGAGAAGCTAAAGAATAAAGTAGCTGAGCTTCTTGGAGATACAAAGGTAGAGGAAAGTATCATCGCTACAGAGGTTACAGTCTATGCGGATAAGATATGTGTGGATGAGGAAACAGTGAGACTGAAAAGTCATATTGAGAATATGCTCTTATGTTTGAATCAGAGCGAAGAAGTAGGAAGAAGACTTGACTTCATTGCACAGGAAATGAACAGAGAAGCGAATACCATCCTTTCTAAGGCCAATAATATTGATATAACGAATATGGCAATTGACCTTAAAACAGAGATTGAAAAAATCAGAGAGCAGATTCAGAACATTGAATAGCCATGGCGATGAGATAGGCTGAGGAGGCATAGCGTTAGAATGAATCGATTAATTAATGTTGGTTTTGGTAATGTAGTAAATGCTGATAAAATAGTCGGTATCATCAGCCCGGAAGCAGCCCCAATTAAAAGGTTGGTTCAAAATGCCAAGGATGCAGGAAATGCAATCGATGCGACCTGCGGCAGAAAGACAAAGGCGGTTTTGGTCATGGACAGCGGACATTTGATATTATCTTCATTGCTTCCGGATACAATCGCAAATCGTGTTAATTTGAAGGAAATTTCAGAATAGAGTAAAAAAGGCGAAAGGCAGGAAATTCAATATGTTACATCCATCCTATACAGATTTAATGAAAGTGGTTAACAGCGATGTGGAACCCGGTGAGCAGCCGGTTGTAAACAGCCGTTATTCCATCGTGCTCGCTACAGCTAAAAGAGCAAGACAATTAATAAGCGGAGCAGACCCTATGGTTCGCGCCACCACATCCAAACCTTTATCAATAGCAGTAGAAGAGATGTATCAGTCGAAAGTCAAGATACTAAATGATGAAGAAGCGGGAAAGGAAAATAAATCCGAATAATTAATATAAGGCATTCTCGTTTATTCTCTATGAAGCATGGCGGGGATGCCTTACTTTATAAACGGAGGTTCTTATTTATGGATGATAAAAAATTAGAAAACGAAGAAGAATTCGATATGAATGAAATAATAGAAGATAAAGAACCTGAGGGGCAAGAACCGTTGCAGGAAAGTCTGCATTCAGAACCCAAAAGGGATAACGAAAAAGGAAGTCTTGGAAAAGATATCAGGGATATGCTGATTTATTTTGCAATAATTATAGCAGCCGTACTGTTAATACATAATTTCGTGGGGCAGCAGATTGAAGTCAGCGGAAGTTCCATGGAAGCAACACTACATAATGAGGATCATCTTATACTGGAAAAAATATCCTATGAAACAGGTAAACCGAAACGCTTTGATATTATTGTATTCAGACCATATAGCGATGATAAGAAAACCTATTACATAAAAAGAGTAATCGGTCTTCCTGGTGAAACAGTACAGATTATTGGAAGCGATATTTATATAAACGGCGAAATATTGAACGAAGATTATGGGAATGCTTTAATAGAGGATGCCGGAATAGCAAGCGAACCTATTCAGCTTAGTAACGATGAGTATTTTGTGCTGGGTGATAACCGTAATAACAGCAAAGACAGCAGAAATCCGGTAGTTGGTATAGTAAAGGGAAAGAGCATTTTAGGCAGAGCCTGGGTCAGAATATGGCCTGTGAATAGTTTCGGAGTGTTGAAGCATCAGTAAATTCAGAGAATGGAAGGTACTTAAGTTATGGGACTAAGGCCAGAAAATAGGACGGATTCCTTAACAGAAGAAACGCCTGTGAAGGAAGACACAGATAGATTGAACCAGGATATCTTATCCGAAGAAAGCACGGAAGATAGATTGAAATTAGATAAATTACGAGATGTGAAGCAGAAGGACGAAGAGGACAAGCCTTCATCCAAAAAGAATGCAATAATTAAAGATCTAATTACTTATGCTATTATATTTATTGTATGTCTATACATCCTTCCTACCTTTGTGATTCAAAAAACAATTGTAGACGGACCCTCCATGGAGAATACACTCCACAACGGGGATCAGTTGATGGTTGAAAAGATCAGCTATCGTTTGGATGATTTAAAACGGTTTGATATTGTTGTTTTCTATCCCTATGGAAGAAAGCAAAAGGAATATTATGTGAAGCGTGTTATCGGTCTTCCAGGTGAAACAGTACAGATTAAAGGAAAAGATATCTACATTAACAATAAGAAGCTGACTGAGAATTACGGTAAGGAACCTATTACCGATGCAGGCATTGCGGCCAAGCCTTTGAAATTAACAGAGGATGAGTATTTTGTTATGGGAGATAATAGGGAAGTAAGCTTTGACAGCCGGTATGAGGAGGTTGGTCCGGTTAAAAAAGAAAATATCGGAGGAAAAGTTATTCTTCGAATATGGCCATTGAATAAATTCGGACTTTTGGAATAATATAGTAAGAAAAGCGAAAAAGGATTAGAAATGAAAAAAAGTATTTTTCGCTTGTTCCGTTTTCAAGGACCGATTTCGATTCTTTACTATCTTGCCTTTGCAGGATTGTTATGGTATCTGATTGTTCCGCATACTTCGATTTTTTACAGAACCAATCTCTTTGATCCTTTTTCGGTAAGGATTAATGCAGAAGATATTGTTCTAAAGAAAGGGGAAGAATTTCATATTTACCTTTTAAGACTCAATGAAAGGGTAAGGTATTCTTCTACCGATATAAAAGTTGCCGATGTCAGTATATTCGGGACAATAACCGCCTACCGGCCGGGCACTACTTTTATCAGAATACGCTTTGATGGAAAGGAACGCAAATGCCGGATAAGGGTAATAGATATAAGCCATAGGAAGCTCACACTTTCAAAAGGTGAAGGCCACAGACTTTATATCAAGGGACCAAACGGCAGAGTCAAATGGTACAGCGGAAATAAAAAGATTGCAACAGTAAGCCGATTCGGTAAGGTAAGAGCCCATAAAAAAGGCTCAGCTGTAATTTATGCAAAGGTGAATGGAAAACTTCTGACCTGTCAGGTTATAGTTAAATAATAAGGTAGTTGACTGGTTTTCTGCATAAAATAAGTTTTCATAAGGATGTTAAATAGTTCAATGAAAAAGATGTTTCTTCTTGGAAACATCTTTTTTTTATGAAAATCTTTCGAAAAGATTACAATTAAATTTCAAATTTCTTAATTTATCCTTAAAATTTCACCATTTATTCACAGAAAAATCACTACTTCTTTTTAGAATAGAAATGTATTTTAATGGTGGATATTAGTAATTTGATTGAAAAGGAGACTTTAAATGCAGCGAAAACTACTAATGGTAATACTTATTGCAGCTGTTCTTGTAACAACAGTCTATCCGTCTGTTTCGGTAAAAGCGGACAGCAGCAATGCACTGAAAGTAATCAGGGAATTGGGAATTATGAATACGGATAAAGGCAGCACCAGCGCTTTATCAAGTACGGTAAGCAGAGCAGAATTTGCACAGATGCTGATTAATTTATCTACTAAAAAGGGATATGTAACTGCAGCATCGAATGTTACTTTATTTAAGGATGTAAAGAAAACCTATTGGGCTGCAGGATATATTCAAGCAGCAGTAGAAGCTGGTTATATGTCAGGCTACATAGACGGTTCCTTTAAACCGTCATCCGCTATTACCTTAAAAGAAGCCGTATATGGTGTAATTAAGCTTTTGGGATACGCCGATGCTGATTTTACAGGTAATGTTTATAACGGAATGATGAAATTATATACCAGTAAGGATTTGAACGAGAACATTACAAAGACAGCAAATCAGATATTAACAAGAGGTAATTGCGTTAATCTGTTTTATAATGTTCTGACAGCAACAGGAAAAGATGGAAAGGTTTATGGAAGTACATTAGGTTATACCATTGATGCAAATGGTGAAATCAGTTACCTGACTCTGGTAAATTCTACGCTGAAGGGACCGGTTGTAGTTATGAACAACTGGAAAGAAAAGATTCCATTTGCACTGGCTCAGGCTAAATATTACAAAGACGGAAAAGCATCTACTTTAACAGAGATTGACCAGTATGATGTCTTATATTATTCATCTTCTTTAAAAACTATCTGGGATTATGATAATAAAGTGACCGGTACGGTTCAAGCTATTGGAAATGATTCTCTTGCACCGGACCATATAACCATTGCAGGCACCCAGTACACATTAAGTACAGCTACGACTGCGGAGCAATTTGCAGCAGGCGGAAACTTTGAGGTCGGCGATGTTGTAACCTTGCTGCTTGGTAAGAATGGTTCGGTGGTGTATGCATTAGGAGTTGACGAACTTAATGTTACCCTAACAGGCCTTGTCTTAAGCACCGGCCAGCATACAGTAACGGATTCGAAAGGAGATTATTTGAGCACGGCCTACATGACAGTAGTAGATGCCAGCGGTAATACTTTTGAACAGGATTATGACAGTACTTCTATTAGTTATACAAAAGGTCAGTTGGTTCGTATCACTTATACAGATGGAATATCAACCGTCCAGAACTATGATTTTGCAAATTCACTGCCGGATAGCTTAAGTTTTTCAGCAGACGGAATGTTATTAGGCAATTATACGTTAGCAAGTAATATTAAGATATTAGATTATTACGACGGAAATTATGTTTCTCTATACCCAAGCCGGCTTGCTGGTACACTTTTAGGTTCAGGCAGCGTAATCTATTATGAACTAAATAGCAGAAATGAGATTACAAAGCTTATACTTAATAATTTAAGCGGTGATTTATATCAATATGGTATCTATCTTGGTATTAAAAATACAGCAGGTTCAAGTGTAACAAGCCAGTATATATTAAATGGCAAGACCTCCTCAACCGCATCAACGGCAGTACTTTCAGCTGACATCGGACCAGCAGGATTTATGGTAAACGGAGCAGATATTTCTTCCGTTAAGAAACTTCAGTCCGTTGCAGTGAAAGCAGTAGGCACAACATATGTTCAAGATTCCTCCACAAAGTATTTATTAGCAGATAATGTGCAGGTTTATTTCTGCAATGGTACAGATTATACTCAGACAACACTAAGTAAGGTAACAAACTTAACCAAATATAAACTGACAGCTTATTATGATAAAGTTACCGCTTTGGGTGGCCGTGTACGCGTTATCATAGCACAAAATGTGAACTAAACAGTTAAGGAGGATAGAACATGAGTCTGTTTAAGAAGAAAGACACTAAAACTACAGGAACTGCGAAGTCAGAAGCGGTTAACGGCAGAAAATCCAGGCAGAAGAGTAAAAAGAAAAGTATTATACGATTCCTGATCATTTTAATAATCCTTATGTTATTGGTTGGATTAGGTTATAAGAAACTGGTGCTTGACAAAACGAAGAAGGTATCTTCAGAAAATACTGTAACAACTGCCAAAGTTGAAACAAGAGATATTGAAAATACCTTGACTTCATCCGGCACTATACAACCTCTAAACACTTATGATGTAAAGACACTGGTGGAAGGAGAAGTGATATCTGCTGATTTTGAAGAAGGTGATGAAGTAAAAAAAGGCCAGGTATTATACCAGGTAACTACGGACACCCTTGATAAAAAGATAGATCAAGGTAAAACTTCAGTGTCAAGGGCAGAGAAGAATTATGATAAAGCAGTTGATAATTATAACAAGGCAAAAGATAATTATGCAGATGCCTTGAAGGATTATAACGAAGCCGCAGCAAAATATAAGGATTTGAACTTAACTTCATCTGTATCCGGTGTAATCACTCAATTAATGGTGAAAGAAGGAGATAATGTTCAAAAGGGCAGTCAGCTTGCAAAAATTTATGATAACAGCTACATGCTCTTAAATGTTTATTTTAGTGCATCAGATGCAACCTCATCTATAGTTGGTAAAAGTGCTGCAGTTGAATTGTCCGACAGTGCTGATACCTTAACGGGTACTGTTACTAAGGTGAGTAGTCTTGAAGAAACCTTAAGCGGTAACCGCATAGTCAAGAAAGTTACGATTAAGGTAAAGAATCCCGGCGGAATTACAACTGCGAGTAAAGCAACTGCTTCCATCGGTTCACTATCCTCCAGTGAAGAAGGCACCTTTACAGCACTAACTGATACCGTAATTACTGCAGAAAAAGCTGGTGAAATAGCCAAACTTTCTGTAGAAGAGGGGGATAAAGTAATAGAAGGCGGCTCCATTGCTGTATTAGATAAAGACTCTGTAAGCGATCAGCTGGACTCTTATAATAAAGCAGTAGAAAACGCAAAAGACTCTATGGACAATGCATCAGATTCCATTGAAACATCAAAGGAGAGTATTGAAGATGCAGAATCATCTTTGGATGAGGTAATTGATACCAAAACAGATTACAGCATTACAGCACCAAGTGCCGGTAAAATTATCAGAAAAGATGCACTGGAAGGTGATACCATTAATAATCAAAGCAGTCTTTGTACGATTTATGATTTGTCCGCCGTAACCTTTGAAATGTATGTAGATGAATTAGATGTTAAGAGTGTAGCTGTCGGACAGGAGGTTAAAGTGACTGCTGATGCACTGGAAAATACAGAGATTAGCGGTATTGTTACTAATATTAGCCTAGAGAGTACGACCAACGGCGGTGTTACCCAATATCCCGTAACCGTACGCATTGATAAGGTCGGGGAGCTGCTTCCGGGTATGAATGTAACCGGTGAGATAGTAGTTGCCAAATCAGAAGGAGTTCTTGCCATACCTGCAGATGCATTGGTACGTGGGGATATGGTATATGTGAAAGATGATTCTGTAAAAGAAGCAAATGGCAATGTTCCAGCAGGTTTTAAAGCGGTGCAGGTAGAAACAGGCCTGACTGACGGTAACTATATTGAGATCAAGAGCGGATTAACCGGTGACGAAGAGGTCTATGTAAAGCGTATCAGCTCAGGAACTAATCAGCAGAATATGATGCCAGGTATGTTCGGCGGCATGGAAGGCGGTCAGAGAGGTAACTGGCAAGGAAGCACAGGTTCTGGAAGAAGCGGCTCCTTTGGAGGATCGGGAGCTCCTGCTGGTGGTTCCTTTGGCGGCGGCAAATAAGGAGGTGTTACCGTTATGAATGGAAGGATGGATGAGGATAGAGAACCTCTGATCAACCTGATAGATATCTATAAAATATACCAGATGGGTAACACGGAAGTACGCGCAAATGACGGCATAAGTTTAAAGATTCACCATGGTGAATTTGTGGCTATTGTAGGTAAGTCGGGAAGCGGTAAATCGACAATTATGAATATTATCGGTGCTTTGGACGTTCCGACAGATGGGCAATATATCCTGAATGGAGAGGATGTTTCAACCTTAAAGGGAGATGAACTGGCGGAAATCAGAAATAAAACCATTGGCTTTATCTTTCAGCAATATAATCTGTTGGCCAGACAAAATCTTCTTGAGAATGTGGAACTTCCGCTGCTTTATGCAGGAGTACCAAGAAAGCAGAGAAAAGAGCTTGCCATGGCTGCCTTGGATAGAGTAGGGATTAAAGACAAATGGAAAAACTACCCCAATCAGTTATCCGGTGGTCAGCAGCAGCGAGGATCCATTGCCAGAGCTTTAGTGGGTAATCCTTCCTTGATTCTTGCTGACGAACCTACGGGAGCCTTGGATTCCAGGACCAGCAGAGAAGTACTTGACTTCTTAAAACAGCTCAATGCGGAAGGTAATACAATAGTATTGATTACCCACGACCGTTCCATTGCCGAAGAAGCAAACCGTGTTGTATCTTTAAAGGATGGTAAGGTTGATTTTGATGGTGATGTAGAGGATTACAGGAGGAGTCGTGCATGAATTTATTTCAGACCTTTAGATTGGCAATAAAGAGCATTATCGGCAATAAACTGCGCTCCTTCCTTACAATGTTAGGTATGATAATTGGTGTGACCTCCGTTATTACCTTAATCGGTTTAATGAATGGTGTTACGAACTATGTATTATCAACCTTTTCCGATATGGGAACAAATACAATAACTGTTTCAGTAACGAATACGGATACGAGATTTGTTAAAGTTGATGATGTGTATGACCTAGTTGAAAAATACAGCGATTTATTCGAGGGAGTTTCTCCTACGGTTACCAGCAGCTATACGCTGAAATATGGAACAAATTCTATGTCCAGTACTGTTACAGGAGTTGGGGAGGACTACGCTGATTTGAAAGATTATAAGCTTTCAAGCGGCCGTTTCATTGATTATGCAGATATTAAGAACCGTTATAAGGGTTGTGTGATTGGAACCTATATCGTAAACGAATTGTTTGACGGAGTAGCCAGATTAGGAGATACTATTCGAATCAACGGAGAAGTCTATACGATTATAGGTATTAAGGAAGAAACCGCAGACTCAGAAGAAAACTCAGCAGATGACTGTGTCTACATACCATATTCCAATGCTGTAAGGATGGCCGGAACTGCGATATCAAGCTATACTTTTTCAGCAGCCAGTGACAGCAAGGTTGATGCTTGTAAGACTCTTCTTGATAATTATTTATACAATATTATGAAGGATGAAGATTTGTATAAGATATCTACAATGGCAGAGCTTTTGGATAAGGTTACAGAGATGACAAATATGTTAGGTTCCATCTTAGGAGGGATTGCTGGCATATCCCTGCTGGTTGCAGGTATTGGAATTATGAATATTATGCTTGTATCTGTTATAGAAAGAACAAAAGAGATAGGTATCAGAAAATCACTTGGTGCTAAACGGAAGGATATTCTGCTGCAATTTGTTATTGAAGCAGCTACCATCAGTATTCTTGGCGGAACCATTGGAATCATATTGGGGTGGTTAGCAACTACAAGCATCGGAAATGCGTTTGGACTCGAGGCTTATCCATCTTTGGGATCTATTCTTCTGGCTTTTGGAGTATCCGCCGGTATCGGTGTCGGCTTCGGTTTTATGCCGGCGAACAAAGCTGCAAAATTAAATCCTATAGATGCGCTTAGAAGTGAATAAAGTTGGTCTAAAATCTTATACTTCGTACTAATTATATATTAATAGATATGGACTGGGTGGTGCATAGTAGGAAAATAAATTTTCCTACGCAAGTTTGCGCCTGCGAAATCCTCGGCGCAAACTAGCGGCGTGTTGGAGATTACAAGGCAACCGTATGCCTGCGAAATCCTCGGCGCAAACTAGCGGCGTGTTGGAGATTACAAGGCAACCGTATGCCTGCGAAATCCTCGGCGCAAACTAGCGGCGTGTTGGAGATTACAAGGCAACCGTATGCTTGCGAAATCCTCGGCGCAAACTAGCGGCGTGTTGGAGATTACAAGGCAAACTGTACGCCTGCGAAATCCTCGGCGCAAACTAGCGGCGTGTTGGAGATTACAAGGCAAACTGTACGCCTGCGAAATCTTTAACGCAGACACTTTGCGGGGTGAGAACAGCATGGCGGTCAAATTTGCAGCATTAATACAGTATGGAGGTTAGTATGAAGTATAAGAAATTTGCTCGAATTCTGTGCTTTGTGTTATGTATTTCATTACTCTTTTCCTATAATGTGCCTGTAAGGACACTGGCAGATACCGAGAAGAGCAGTAAGTCAGATACTACCGCAAAAGACAGCACAGGACAGGAAGAAGCTGCCACGGAAGTAACCGGGCAGGATAGCACTGCAAAGGATAGCGCTGCAGTTGATATCACATCTGAATCGGCAGTACTTATTGAAGGTTCAACAGGTACTGTAATATACGAAAAGAACAAGGATGAGAAGAGAAAACCTGCCAGTATAACAAAAATAATGACACTTTTATTAATTTTTGATGCACTGGCAAGCGGGAAGATTAAACTGACAGACCAGGTTACAGTAAGCGAATATGCATCATCTATGGGAGGCTCACAGGTATATTTGGAACCGGGAGAAACGCAGGATGTAAATACCATGATAAAGTGTATCAGTATAGCCAGTGCAAATGATGCTGCTGTTGCAATGGCCGAATACATAGCCGGTTCCGAAGAATCCTTTGTAAATATGATGAATGAAAGAGCAAAGGGCCTGGGCATGAACAATACACATTTTGTAAACTGCTGCGGACTCGATGTAGATAATCATTATACTACAGCCTATGACATCGCTCTTATGTCGCGTGAATTGATTACAAAATATCCTCAAATCAGTGATTATTCCACTGTTTGGATGGAAAACATCACACATACTACCAAGAAAGGCCAAAGTGAATTCGGTCTGACCAATACAAATAAATTAATAAAAAGTTATAATGGAATTACCGGACTGAAAACCGGATCCACCAGTCTTGCCAAATACTGTTTATCTGCTACCGCCAAACGAAATGGTATGGATATGATAGCAGTTGTATTGGCGGCACCGGAAACGAAGGTTCGATTCAGAGAAGCTGCTAAGCTTTTAGATTACGGATTTGCCAACTGCAGCATCTATCAGGATGATAACAAAGACCTTGCTATAACGCCTATACCGGTTAAAAAAGGTGTGGCAGATGCCCTGAATTACCGAGTAGGGGATAAGTTTTCTTACCTCTGTCTAAAGGGAACCAACCCTGCTGATATTACCAAAAAAATAACACTGGAGGAAAGTGTTACCGCACCGGTAAAGGAAAATGATAAAGTGGGCGAGATTACTTATGAACTTGGTGGTAAAACCATAGGAAAAATTGATATTGTTGCCGCTGAAAATGTCAATAAAGCGAAACTTATGGATTATTTCAAGCAGGCTCTTAAAAAATTCAAATTCTAAAAAAGGGTACTATAGACCGCAGAGAAAGTCTGTGTTATAATTGATAACAGGCTTTTTGGCGGTCTATCCTTTTTATGGGAATCAGAAGATAATTAAAGGACTGAATATAAGTATATCATTAGAAAGGATTATGAATGATAAAAATAATAGGAGCACTTCTTTTACTCCTTCTTCTCATAGAGTATATAAGAAACCTAAAACCGCAAATCACAAGGATAACAGTGGAATCAGACAGGTTGGGTGAAGCCTTTGACGGTTTGACTATGGTTGTTTTAGCGGATCTTCATAATTACAGTTACGGAAAAGAGAATGAAGTATTAATAAAGCAGATAGATTCCATTAAACCGGATATTGTATTAATAGCGGGGGATATGCTGGTAAGAAAAGCACCAAAGAAATATGAAACCGCTTATCGGCTGTTAAAAGTATTGTCCAGGAAATATCCCATTTATTATGGAATGGGTAATCATGAACAGAGTTTAGCCTGTGAAAGGGAAGAATATGCAGCTCTTTTTAAAAACTATGCTGACAAGCTTACAAAGGATGGAATCGTTCTTCTGGATAATGAAAGCATTACACTAAAACGAAAGAAAAGTACACTTAAGATAACCGGCTTGTCCATTGAGAAACCTTATTATGGTAAATCCAGGATACCAAAGATGCCCGGGGATTATATTGAGAATCTCGTAGGAAAGTGTGAATCTGAGTGTTATAATATATTAATTGCTCATAACCCTGCGTACTTTGAGAATTATGTGGCATATGGCGCTGACCTTATTTTAGCGGGACATGTTCATGGAGGAATTATTCGAATTCCCTTTCTGGGAGGTATGCTGTCTCCTCAGTATCGTTTCTTTCCAAAATATGATGCAGGGCGTTTCTCTGAAAAAGGAAGCACTATGTTAATATCAAGAGGACTGGGACTTCACACCCTGAAATTCCGAATAGGAAACCGCCCGGAATTAATGACTGTAGTGATAAAGAGAAAATAAGCAAAATACTTACAGATTGTATTAAAAGTTACGTATGATTTATTTTGTATAAGACACTTGGGAGGTATAAAAATATCTATGAGAATAGAATTAATAAGACTTATAACTTCCTTCCTGGCAGGTTGTATTGTAATGATACTCCATGAATTTCCGAAAGCTTTCTTATATAACAAATTAAATAAGAATCAGGATGCAAAAAAGAAAAATAATATCTATAAACTGCATCAATATATTGATCCTATCGGAATTCTATTCTGTGCAACAAATCAGGCAGGTTTTTCAAAACCCTATATGTACCGTTTAAAGAACAGAAGAAGCAATTTATTGCTGGGAATCTGCGGTTTTACAAGCTTACTGCTAATCTTTATAATCAGTGTTGTAACCATAAAACTGCAGCATAGTTTTTCCACACCTCTTAAGGTTAATCCGAATGATAGTATATTACGGTTATTTACTCAATTTTTTATGATGAATACGGCACTTATCAGTTTAAGTATGCTGCTGGTTAATTTCTTTCCCGTTTCAACCTTTGATATGGGTTTATGTATTGCAGCCAAGTCTCCTTCCAGATATTTTTCAATCATAAAAAATGATTATCTGATTAAAATTCTTTTGATTTTTGCAGTAATCTTTCAGCTGCTAACATATATATCTTCTTATGTACTGACCTTTTTGATTAAAGGCTGACTTACATGATTGTTATAGCATC
The DNA here is from genome assembly GCF_014218355.1 of Anaerocolumna chitinilytica. Classification (NCBI taxonomy): domain Bacteria; kingdom Bacillati; phylum Bacillota; class Clostridia; order Lachnospirales; family Lachnospiraceae; genus Anaerocolumna; species Anaerocolumna chitinilytica. Next base: position 3,366,210 of record NZ_AP023368.1, on the reverse strand, counting down.
TATGTGGATTTTCGAGCTGTTAAGAAATTATATGGTAGGGCTTATTAAGACACATAATTAACGTTTAAGTACGTGTTTACAACCAGTTGGAGGTTATAGAATGGATATTTCATTTAAACTGGAGGTGTTCGAAGGACCTCTGGACTTGCTGTTACATCTTATAGATAAGAATAAAGTAAATATACATGATATTCCTATTGTTTTGATAACAGAGCAGTATATGGACTATGTAAATCACATGGAGACAAAAGACTTAAATATCATGAGTGAATTCCTTGTTATGGCAGCCACACTCCTTAATATAAAATCCAAAATGCTGCTGCCAAAGGATGAAAAACGTGATGTAGTCGAAGAGGATCCCAGACAGGAACTGGTTGAGAGATTATTGGAATATAAGATGTTTAAATACATATCCCTGGAACTTAAGGATAAAGAATTGGATGCCGGAAGAACTTTCTTTAAGAATCCAAGCATTCCGGATGAAATTAAAGATTATGAAGAAAAGGTCGATGTAAGTACCCTCCTCTCGGATTTAACCCTTGCTAAGCTTCATCGTATATTTGAAACTGTAATGAAGAGGCAGGTAGAAAAGATTGACCCTATTCGAAGCAAATTCGGTAAAATCGAGAAAGAAGAAGGAAATCTATCAGATAAGATGGAAGAAGTATCGAAATACGGAAAACTTCATAAAAATTTCTCCTTCTATCAGCTATTATTGGGTCAGCGCAATAAAACAGAGATTATTGTTACTTTCCTAGCTATTCTGGAACTTATGAAGACCGGGGAGATTGTGATAAAACAGGACAACCTGTTTGATGACATTATGATTACATACAATGATTTAGTAGTTTTATCATAAATAGGAAAAGAGATTAATTACAAACGTATGGGAAGTATGTTGGTTTTGGTGAAGTATGAAAAAGCTTACACTAATGCAGAAAGGGTTTGATCATTTATATGGAAATAAATCAGATTAAAGCAGCAATAGAAGCAATTCTTTTTACTATGGGAGAAGCGGTGGAACTGGAAAGGCTTTCAGCTGCATTGGGACATGATAAGGACACCGTAAAGAGAATATTACATTCCATGATGGATGATTATGACAAGGAAGAAAGAGGAGTTCGTATTATTGAATTAGAAGACTCTTATCAGATGTGTACGAAGACTGAACTGTACGAATCTCTCATTAAAATTACACATATACCCAAAAAACATATCCTTACGGATGTACTTTTAGAGACATTGTCCATTATTGCTTATAAACAGCCGATTACCAGAATAGAAATTGAGGCAATACGTGGGGTGAAGTCAGATCATGCTGTCAACAAATTGATTGAGTATAATTTGGTTGGTGAGGTGGGAAGAATGGATGCCCCCGGAAGACCAATATTATTTGGAACGACGGAGGAATTCCTTCGAAGCTTCGGAATTCATTCCTTGGAGGACTTGCCTATCATAACCTCAGATAAGGTGGAAGATTTTAAATTAGAAGCTGAAGAAGAGGTACAGCTTAGGTTGGATATCTAAAAATTGATTTTATTAATTGCATAAAGGGAAACAGTAAAAAATGAGAGAAACGGCAATGGTATGAAACTATTGCCGTTTCTCTTTTTTGATTTATTGTTAAAAACTCTATACCTGACTGATTTTCTAGCCTATTATTTCTTTCTGGTAGATATGAGTAAAGCTAAGTTTCTTTGGATATAATACCAGATATATGAAAATCAATGGATTTTAGGAGGATTCTATGACTCTTTTACATGATGATAAAAACCATATAACAGCACTTTTTTCAAAAAATCTGGATGAAAATATCGATACCCTCTCCGCGTTGTTTGAAAATTGTGCGGACGTAGTAAAACGGAAGTTTAGTGTAGGCGGAATCAATCAGGTTGATATTTTCATTATATATATTGATAACATGATTGACAAAGAGCTGCTGGAAATGAATACTCTGCTGCAATTGTTCCGGGATTTAAAGGACATGCCGGTAACTGAACAATTTGACTATATTAAAAATCAAGGGATTCAGACAGTGGACTTAGTAGAGGTTACCACTATTTCAGAACTTGTAGGCCAGATCCTCTCCGGGGATACGGTTATTCTAGTCAACGGTTATGATAAGGCCCTTAGAGTTTCTATGCGAAAAGCGCCTAACAGAGGAGTTCCTACCAGCGAAAATGAGGTTACTGTAAGAGGCTCCAAGGAAAGCTTCAGTGAAGCATTCTTTATAAACAGAGTACTTCTAAGAAGAAGAATCAAAGATACAAATTTAAAGATGAAACAATACAAAATCGGAACCAGAACACTTACGGATGTGGCTGTCTGCTATCTGGATGGGGTAGCAAAACCGGAAGTGGTTGCTGAGATTGAACGGCGATTAAGTGAATATGAGATAGATGGCATATTAGACAGCGGTATGTTAGAACAGCTTACGGAACGCAACACCTATTCGCCTTTTCCGGAATTTCAATCGACAGAAAGGCCGGACAAGGCAGCTGCAGCCTTATTGGATGGAAGAGTTGTGGTTCTGGTAGATAACTCTCCTGTTGCGACTATACTTCCTACCACACTAAATTCCTTTTTCCAGGCATCCGATGATGCCTATACCAGGTGGGAAGTAGCCACATTTCTTCGACTTTTGCGTTATGTAGCTGCATTTATTACCATAGCACTACCCGGGCTTTACGTGGCGGTATTGAATTTTAATTCGGAACTTCTATCACCGGCTATGGCACTTTCCTTTTCAGCGGCAAGAGGAGGAGTGCCCTTCTCGGTACTAGTTGAAGTGATTATCATGGAAATCAGTTTTCAGATGTTATTGGAAGCGGGAGTCCGAATGCCGGGACCTATGGGCGGAACCTTGGGTGTTGTAGGAGGACTTATTATTGGACAAGCTGCAGTGACCGCCAATATCGTAAGTCCTATAGTAGTAATTGTGATTGCATTGACAGCTATTTCAGCTTTTACGGTGCCGAATGAACCTTTTGCATCTGCTTTTCGTATCATTCGTTATTTCATATTGGCCTTATCTGCTTTTCTTGGATTGTTCGGGTTTATTATTGGAATAACATGTATGCTGATACACCTTGGCGGTCTGAAAAGTTTTGGAATGCCTTATATGGTTCCTTTTGCTGCTTCAGGTATTAATCACGGTACGGACACAAAGGATGGATTAGTACGTTTTCCTTTCAGGAAACTCAGAAGAAGACCTTTATATTCTGAAAAGGATGAAAGAACCAAGCTGGTAAAGAAAGAAGGAGAATCATCAGATGAAGATGAGAAGGGAGAAGAATCATAATGTTTTCAGATAATGACAGAATATCCTTAAGACAATTTTCCAGGCTTTTGGTGTTCGACCTTTTTAGTATTTCGGGCTTAATCATTCCGAATATTGCAGCTGCCTCATCCGGAAGGGACGGCTTGCTTGCCATCTGTTTGGGAACATTGTATGCTTTTATCTACGGATATTTGATACTATCTTTATGCAAACAGACAGGCGGAAGATATTTAAACTTTTGTGATGATACTTTTGGAAGATTCGTAACTTTTTTTGTAGCGATACCCTATATCATAAAGCTTTTTTTCTGTCTCGTATTTTCCGCTAAATTATTTGGACAGGTCATTAATCAGACCTTACTTGCGGATACGGATAACCGGATAATCATACTGTTCCTTCTGGTAGTTTCGGCTTATTCTGCTTCCAAGGGAATGGAGGTTAGAGCAAGGATAACGGAAATCATCTATTTTCTTGTGATTATACCAATTATCCTGTTTCTCTTTCTTGGTATACGTAAGGTGGACCCTGGGAATATAACTCCTTTGTTTACAGAGAATCTAAAAGATATCGGAACAGGCAGTTATCTGGTCCTACTGACCTTTAGTGCCCTGGAAATGATGATTTTTGCAGCACCAATGATTCATTACCGGAAATCTGATCTGAGTAAAGGAAAGCGTTTATATAACTATGCAGCCAGAGCAATTATCATAACTGGAATCCTGGATATCCTAATGTATATTGTTACAATGGGGCTGTTAGGCAGAAAAGAAACCGCAGACAAGCTGTGGTCTGCCATAAATATCTTCCAGATGGTAAAGATTCCGGGAGGGATTGTACAGAGGCAGGATGCCTTTATCCTATCCATATGGCTGCTAAGTATTTTTACCTTAACTGCTGCCTTGTTCTATTACCTGACGTATATTTCGGGACATGTATTAAAATTATCAAGCAGGAATTATCTGCTGGTACCCTTTATTTTGCTTGCTTTTGGAGTGGCGGTAATACCCATTGATACGGAGCAGTTTTATTATTTTTTCAAAAAATATATGATGTATATCGGAATGCCCCAGTCACTGATTCTTCCATTCCTGGTGGCTTGCACCGGTAAACTTAAGAAATTTATAAATAAAAAGGCAATTATCAATACCATGTTTGCCATTGTAATAACGGCGGGTGCATTCACCTTAACCGGCTGTAGTGATATGACAGAGATAGAAGACAAGAATTTTATTCAGGCTGTGGGGATTGATACGGAGGGGAAAGACATGATCAAGGTTTATTATATCCTGCCTGACCTCCAGGCTCTGACAGAACAAGGAGCGGAAGACCCAAAGAAATTAAAACTGTCTTTTTCGGATAAGGATTTCACGGAAATTGAACAAGATTATGGACTTGAGAATAATAAGAGACTTGATTTCAGCCAGCTAAAAGCCGTCATACTGGGGAACGGAATTGCAAAAGATAAAGAGAAAATGGATGCCTTCCTAACTTATGTGGAAAATAAGTATGAATTTGGAAGAAACACTCCGATATTCCTGGCGGAAAATACAGCCAAGGAAATAATGGACCTGAACAGCAATATTGAAGGGGGTATCGGGGATTTTCTGGCCCAGTTAAGCCGTATCAATCTAAAAAATAACGGTATTAAAGAAATTGATGCCGGGGACCTGATCCTTGCCAGAAACGAAGGAAATATGAATATTGTCATTCCAATGCTGCGTGCCGAAGAGACGAAAATGAGAGTCTCAGGCATTGGTATTTACTCCGCAGGAACAGTGCAGCTGCATGCCACGGAGAAGGAGAGTGATTTTATCTATTTTGCTTCCGGTTTCGGAAAGAATAAGATTCTTTATCTTCCGGAAACAAATGAAGATGAACTTCCCAAGTACGTATTAAAGATTAACCGAATCACAAGAACAATGGAATTTCGTAATGCAGACGGGAAGCCATATCTTAATATGATTATTGAAGGGAACGCCTCAATACAGAAAGGGCTTGCCAAAAAGGAAGATGAGGCTAGAAACGAAGATATTAAAAAAATTGAAGAGGAATGCAATGACTACGTCAAGAAAAATATACAAAAGACAATAACGGCAATCTGTATAAACGAAAAGTTGGACTATTTGAATCTTTACCGAATGACCGGATACCGAAACAAAAGTTTATGGCTGGAATACAAAGATGATCCGGAGAAGTTCCTGGAGAATATAACGATTAATTTGAAGGTTAATTTTCATATACAGTAAAAGGTGATAGAGACCGTTTCAAATTCTGTGTTTTAGATATTTTGGAGCCTTAATTATTTTAATAAACCCATGAAATGCCGTAAAGGCTGGAACCCTTGCCTTGACTGCATTTCATTGGCTTTTGTGTATTATAATTAAGCCCCAAATAAGATATGCTGTAAAATGGGTTTACACGAAACTATAAACAGACCCAGGTGATAGTTCAACCACGTGATTAACACATGAAAATTCTATGGTTACTTTCATTTTCAATGTTTTTTATAATATACGGTTTGAATAATTAAGGATTCATTCTAAAATACGACGCAGAATACCGCAGTATAGGGCAGTATTCTACGTCACAACATGTTTTCAAAACGACATAAAGAAACAAATGCAGAAAGAAAACTATGAGATGCTTCATTTCTGATTGGATAGCCGATTCTTTAAGGAGTTATAAACAATGAGGTTATAGGCCTTAAATGTTAAGGAATTCTTTTCTAAGGAAGGAAATTCGCCGTTATCCGACCAAACCACTGTAACCATCCTTGCATTTTGAGTAAATGTATCCCAATTCTCAGCAGTCAATCCGGGCTGAAAAGGTTCCCAATGGTCTCTGTAATTTTCATTTTCTTTTTCAGGCAGATATTTGATTACAGGTTCATCAGCCCAAAATTTCAAGTGTTCGGATTCAGAGTATTCTCTCACTGGTATTATACCTTCTATTACTTGATATTGATCATAGATAGTAACATTAGATATTGTTTTGCCATATGCTTTTTGCATTTTTTTCAATACATTATTCATATCCGTATTGTCGGGATAGGTTACATTCACCGCACAAAGCACCGGATTTCCATCTTTTAAATCTATGAAACTAAAGATGATCTCAGAAGTCTTTTCACCGAATAATTTATATCCTTTAAGTGTAAACCCTAAACCTTCTTCAAAATAACTGGTATCCTTTTTGCTTATCTTGTATGCGTCCAATGTTTCTTTCATGCTCATGCCCCATTTTGTTTTGGGGAATTCAGGATAATTACTATCTGCTTTCTTACTGCATGAGCACAGCAGTATTACGGCAAGAAATAGGATTAATAAGACCTTCTTCATATCATTTTCTCCCCCCTTAAATAAATCCAATAATAGTTGCTTTATATTTATTAATAATATCATATGCTTTATAGCAGAGGTAATAATAAAATTGAAAAATTACTGATATTACCAATTCGCGCTAATTTTACTCTACTAAATACATAATGTCAATGTTAAGTTTCGTATTCATCTATGTTAATGCAGCATCAAACCATATTTTTATTAGTTTATCTTAACTAATTTTGCAGCCCTTTCCTAGGGAGTTTTTTTCTTGTAAAATAATAAGTATATGTGATATTATAGAGATTAGATGATAAATATTGAATTTGTGAAAGCAGCATAAAACTAACTAGTTTGTGCTGTTTTTGCTAGTGTTTCTATATTTATAAGCAAAGTAAAAAATAAAAATGAAACATGATAGAACGGAATGTGAAAGGATAGGCATTATGATTAAGATTATAGCTGACAGTACCTGTGATCTATCAAAAGAACTTCTGGAAAAATACGATATAACAATTTTGCCTTTATGTGTTATTATGGGTGAAAATACATATCTGGATGGAGTGAACATAAAAAAAGAAGAGATATTTACTTGGGCGGAAAGGGAAAACAGCTTGCCAAAGACAGCGGCACCTTCCCTAGAAGGAGCTGTGGAGATATTATCACCCTTTGTAAAGAATAACATGGATATCCTGTTCTTTGGCATATCGGAGGAGATGTCTTCCTCCTGCAACGTGGTGCGTCTGGCAGGAGAATATCTGGATTATAAGAACATACATATTATAAATTCACAGAATCTCTCTACCGGAATTGGATTGCAGATATTAAAAGCTGCTGAAATGGCCCTTGAAGGTTATAATATTCAGGATATAAAAGCATATATTACAGAAACTATGAGCGAGAAGGTGAGAGCCAGTTTTGTAGTGGATACTCTTACCTATCTGCATATGGGCGGAAGATGTTCCTCCGTCGCGGCACTCTTTGGAAATGTATTGCAGCTAAAACCTATGATTGCCGTTAAACATGGGATAATGGGTGTTGATAAAAAGTACAGAGGTACAAATCATAAGGCTCTACTAAGTTATTTTAAGGATCTTATTCCGGAACTATTAGAGGCGGATCCAGAGCGGATATTTATAACTCATTCCGGTTGTGATGATGAAATTGTGGAGAGCCTGTATCAGGAAATAGAAAAGCTTAATGTATTTAAAAATATTTATGTAACCCAAGCCGGAGCGGTTATTTCCAGTCATTGCGGCCCTAAGACCCTGGGTATATTGTATGTTGAAAAATAAAGAGGGTACTTCATACCTTAAGGTTTACGGTACCAATCAATCTGACCTGCCTCTAATGCTTCTTTGAAAGAAGAAGTCTTTGGGGCAGTTCCTCCGTAATTCTTATACCAGCTGGCAGGATAGAGAATAGAAGGATTCTTTGCCGCATTTTCTACCGGAACCTGAGGGTCTTCATTCTCCCTGACTTTTCTAGCCACAATGATTGTCCTGTAATTGTCAAGTTCATAGGAACAGGTGGAGAGGGTAATAATCTGATCCTTTTCATTTAGATCGACGGGAAGATTATAGATGGAACGGACTCTAAGCTGGTACAAGAAGTCCAGAAAATCAGCATCATCCTGAAAATCAGCCCTGGTAAAGTTAAAGAAATCATCATTTATATCAGCATCGGCTTTGAAGATCGAAAATATCTTCCACTGGCCTTTCTGATAGAGGGTATTAAAGGTAATAACGGAGTGCTGCCTATAATAATCAATATCATTGTATTTAATAAGATAATGGAACATGTTGTCAGAGGACTTCATGTTATGACCATACAATACCATATTTCTTGTGTTATTCTCAACAGAGGAGTTTACATCCAAAAAGATACTGCCGGCCTTGTCTGTCTGCCGGTTGATATTTCTGTGCAGGTAGTATTCCGGGTCCTCTTTGCTGGATTGAAGCACAGGATAATCAATGTTTGTACCGTCAATGGTAAGCCAACCCTTTACATCACTGTTAATGGAGAGCAGTGCAGAAAATTCTTTCAGGCGGCCCTCCTTATCATAAAGGCTGTCGGAATCGGCTGGGGAACTGCTGTCAGAAGCAGAGATTGCTGAGTCAGAGGAAGCAGCCTCTGCCGAAGGGGTTATGGAACTGTCAGCACTTTTAGTTCCATTCTTTAATTCTTCCTTTTCGATTTCTTCTTTTGATGCTTCATAAAGGTTCCTGGCTTCGGTAACCGCTTTTTGGGAAATATATGGTCGTAGTATCAGTTCATACCCTAAGTAAACAGCAGATACCAGAAAAACACCAAGGGAAATATAGCGTATTACTTTAATAATATTATTTTTATGAATAGTCTTATTTTTCATACAAACCTCCGTGTGAATATTCAATCTTTGATTAAATATTCCTGAATCTGAAGCTAAAAAAACAGTTTTTTGTTTTTTCAACAAAGAAGTGCTCTTTATTATGTATTTATGTTGATATTATACAATATTTTTCTGTACATGGGAAACACTAATAATAAGAATTTGGATTTATAATTCTTCTTATATATATAGACCTTGGCACATGAAAAATTTAGTAGTAATTTAAACTTATAAGTGCTATAATATGACGAAGCAGGTTTTTTATGCCAACATGCCAGAGATCGTCTCCGAGACTTCTGAAAAGGGCATCGGCTTTTGATTCGGTGGATTTTTCAGTAGTTTCGGCATCTTTGGCAAATTTATCAATAAAGGAGTATAATTCATGTACAAAAGTTTTTCCATGGAGCTTGCCGGAAGAACACTTACCGTTGATGTAGGCAGAGTGGCAGCTCAGGCAAATGGTGCAGCATTTATGCACTACGGTGATACCGTTGTTTTATCAACAGCAACAGCATCTGACAAACCAAGAGAGGGAATAGACTTTTTCCCGTTAAGCGTTGAATATGAAGAAAAATTATATGCAGTAGGAAAAATTCCCGGAGGTTTTATCAAAAGGGAAGGAAAAGCTTCTGAAAATGCAATTCTTACCTCACGTGTCATCGACAGGCCCATGAGACCTCTTTTTCCCAAGGATTACAGAAATGATGTAACCCTTAATAATCTTGTAATGTGTGTGGACCAGGACTGTAGCCCTGAGCTTACCGCTATGCTTGGTTCCGCTATCGCAACGGCAATATCCGATATTCCCTTTGACGGACCGACAGCTTCAACTATGGTTGGTATGGTTGATGGTGAACTTGTCTTTAATCCGACCAGTGCACAAAGAGAAAAGTCTACGTTAAGCTTAACCGTAGCTTCTACAAAAGAAAAAGTTATCATGATTGAAGCCGGTGCTTATGAATTACCGGAAGATAAGATGATTGAAGCAATTTTTGCAGCTCATGAATTAAACCAGAAAGTTATTGCTTTTATTGAGACAATCGTTGCTGACTGCGGTAAAGAGAAACACGCTTATATTAAATGTGATACACCGGAAGAGCTCTATGCAGATATGGTGGCTTTCATTACTCCTGAGGCAATGGAAGAAGCAGTTTTTACCGATGTGAAGCAGGTAAGAGAAGGCAATATCCGTGAAATTACCGATAAGCTTACAGAGCGTTACCAGGAAACACATCCGGAATGGATACCGTTACTTGGTGAAGCAATATATAAATTCGAGAAGAAAACCGTACGTAAGATGATTCTAAAGGATCATAAACGTCCTGATGGCCGTGAAATTACACAGATAAGACATCTGGCAGCAGAAGTTGATATTCTTCCAAGAACTCATGGCTCCGCTATGTTTACCAGAGGACAGACACAGGTTCTTACCATAACAACATTAGGTGCTCTTGCAGAAATTCAGAAGTTAGACGGAATTGATGAAAATGAGAAGACGAAACGTTATATGCACCATTATAACTTCCCTTCCTACTCTGTAGGTGAGACAAAACCTTCCAGAGGACCGGGAAGAAGAGAGATAGGACATGGCGCTTTGGCAGAGAGAGCGTTAGTTCCGGTATTGCCAAGCGAAGAAGAGTTCCCTTATGCAATCCGTACCGTATCCGAAGTATTAGAATCCAATGGCTCCACTTCTCAGGGAAGTATCTGTGCTTCAACACTTTCTCTTATGGCAGCAGGTGTTCCTATTAAGAGCATGGTAGCAGGTATTTCCGTAGGTCTTGTTACCGGTGAATCAGATGATGACTACATTATCCTTACCGATATTCAAGGTCTTGAAGATTTCTTTGGGGATATGGACTTTAAAGTAGCCGGAACCCATAAAGGTATTACTGCAATACAGATGGATATTAAGATTCATGGTTTGACAAGAGAGATTATTGAGAAGGCTATCAGACGTACAAAAGAAGCAAGAACCTATATTCTGGATGATATTATGGCACCTTGTATCAGCAGTCCTCGTTCTGAAGTTGGACCTTATTCACCTAAGATTGTTCAGATTAAGATCGATCCTGCCAAGATTGGTGATGTTGTTGGACAAAGAGGAAAAACGATTAATGCTATTATTGACCAGACCGGTGTTAAGATTGACATTACCGATGACGGTGCCGTATCCGTATGTGGTGTTGATTCTGACAGCATTCAGAAAGCAATTAAGTTGATACAGACAATCGTTGCAGACTTTGAAGAAGGACAGATTTTCGAAGGTAAAGTTGTTAGTATCAAAGAATTTGGAGCTTTTATTGAATTTGCACCGGGCAAAGAAGGTATGGTTCACATTTCCAAGATTTCTAAGGAGAGAATTGATAAAGTAGAGGATGTTCTTACTCTTGGAGATGTTGTTAAGGTTGTATGCCTTGGTAAAGATAAAATGGGCAGAATCAGCTTTAGTATAAAGGATGTTAAGTGATAAGCAGTTAACAATTTAATAATTGTTTGATAAAAAGAAGCAGTCTATTAATTCTTGCGACACATGGTTTATTTACCATATGTACAGAATCAACAGGCTGCTTTTTTGACATAGATAGACATTATTCAGGATTATAGTTTTATGATATAGGAATCTAACTTGATAATTAATAGAACAATCTGTTCGTATTCACTTCTTTACTAGTTAGGATACTGTACAAAAGGACCCTCATTAAGATATCGGGTTGAAGAAAATTGGGCTTGTAAAATACTGCCATAGGTATTATAATTTGTAAAAGAACAGATGTTCTTATTGGAACAGCTGTTCTACTGATTTTAGGACAAGCTTTTGTATGTAACGAATAAAGCTGATAATATGTAACGAATAAAGCTGATAAAAAGACAATGGAAGAGGAAAGGGAGAATATATGAAGCAATATTATCTATCCAGAAAAGAAGCAAGAAGGTTGCTGCTGATGAAACAAGGCCTCCTTGGGGAACACCGTTTTCACGGAGAGGAAGGAATTACTTCTTATATTAAGCAGGCAGGCTGTATTCAGTTTGACCCTGTTGACGTATGCGGTAAGAATCCAGAGCTGGTACTGCAGTCAAGAATTAAGGGTTTTCAAAAAGAAATGTTATATAAACTGTTATATCAGGACCGCGTACTGATAGATTATTTTGATAAGAACCTTTCCATATTTTTAACAGAAGATTTTCGATACTTTGAAAGAACAAGAAAGCGTATGGCTGAAAATGCCTGGTTTCAAAGGGAAGTCAATGCACTTGCACCGGTTATTCTAAAGAAGATGAAAGAAGTTGGTCCAATCAGTTCAAAGGATATAAAGACAGGGGAGAGCGTTGATTGGTATTGGGGAATGAATACCAGCTTATCAAGAATCGCTCTTGAGAATCTTTATTTTGCCGGAGAATTGATTATCCATCATAAAAAGGGCTCGAATAAGTATTATGCACCTGCAAAAGAGTATTTGGGGAAAGAATATAAACGCAGGGACCCTTTAAAGGAAGATTATGATCATTATAAATGGAGAGTATTAAGAAGAATATCCGGTGTGGGACTGCTTTGGAATAAGCCTTCCGATGCCTGGCTAGGTATCAAGAATCTTAAGGCCTCGGACAGGGAGAAAATATTTGGTGAGTTATTGGAAAAAGGTAAAATAGTTAAGCTAAATGTAGAAGAGATAAAGGATCCCTTGTATTGTATGAAAGAGGATATTAAGTTATTAAGTAGTGCGAAGGAATCCTGTACTGAAAGAACAGAATTATTGGCACCACTTGACAATATGCTCTGGGATAGAAAGCTTATTCAAAGTCTCTTTGATTTTGATTATAAATGGGAGATCTATACCCCCCTTGATAAACGGAAATATGGGCATTATGTGCTTCCTATCTTATCTGACGACGATATTATTGGCAGAGGTGAATTTATATTAAACCGTAAGAAAAAAGCGCTGGACGTAAAGCGGATATGGCTGGAAGAAGGCAGGAATTGGGATAAGTATCAGGAAGGTGTAAAAGGTGCAGCGTATCATCTGGCGGAATTCAATGGTGTGACAGAAGTAAACTTTGACAAGGATTTTGTTCAGTATTAGCATTACACAATATGAAAGAAAAGATTAAAAATACAAATAATGTAAATAAATAAACACATTGGATTTTTCACTGTTGTATAATAACTGCAATGATGATACAATTGAATTTATCGATTATCAGAAAGGTTGAAATTAATGGTAAATACCAGGAAATTATCCAATGGAATAACTGTTGTATTGGAAGCAATGCCATATCTAAGAAGTGCGGCATTAGGGATATGGGTTAAGGTAGGTTCTTCCAATGAGAATGCTAAGAATAACGGGATTTCACATATAATTGAGCATATGCTCTTTAAAGGAACAGAAAACAGGAGTGCAAAGCAGATTGCAGATGAAATGGCTAAAATAGGAGGAGATATTAATGCCTATACCAGTAAGGAATGTACATCCTTTTATGCGGTAACCTTGGACGAGCATCTACCTATTGCAATTGATATATTAGGAGATATGTTTAATAACTCTCTTTTTGAAGAAAACTCATTTCAAAAGGAAAAGGGGGTTATCATAGAAGAAATTGATATGTATGATGATTCACCGGAGGATCTGGTTCATGAAATGCTTCAGATGAAAGTCTGGGACAAGCATCCTCTGGGGTATCAGATTTCAGGGTCGAAAGAAACAGTAAAAAATATCACCAGAGCGGAAGTAGTGGAATTTATGAAAAAGCACTATGTAACTCAGAATATGGTGATATCTGTAGCGGGTAATTATAAGGAAGATGAAATTATGGAACGGTTAGAGCTGAATTTCAGTAAGATACCATCCGGTGAAAAATCAGTAATAGCCCCCGCACCTACTTATGAATCTACATTCTATGTAAAAGACAAAGACGTGGAGCAGCTCCATCTGAATATGGCTTATGAATCGATTCAATCAGATGCAAGTGAAAAATATATACTTACTGTTCTGAATTCAGTGTTCGGCGGAAGTATAAATTCCAGATTATTTCAGGAAATCAGAGAAAACCTTGGTTTAACCTATACAATATATTCCTATGGAAGCTCATATTCCAAAGCAGGACTTTTTCATATATACGGTGCTATGAATCCTTCTCAATTAAAACCAGTCATAAATAATATTTTTCAGATTATTGATGATATCAAAGAGAACGGGATTACGGATGAAGAACTCTCGATGTGTAAGGAGCAGATAAAAACGGAACTTATACTGGGCGATGAGACTGCAAAGAATCGTATGAACAGCAATGGAAAGGCAATGCTTTTCCGAGGATATATTATACCTTTAGAAGAAATTATCGAGAAGGTGAATGCTGTAACCAGAGAAGAAATCAAACAGTTTGCAGCCAAATATTTAGTGAAAGAAAATGTTAGTATTTCCCTGGTAGGGAACTTAGAAGGCATTGATAAAGAAGGACTTTTACAATAGACCTGCTCCTATTAAGGAAAGATTAAAAATATTCATGAAATTTAAGGAACAGGACACGGATTCATTAATATAATAAAATATAGTGTTTTTAACGGAGCGTATGGCTTATGCAACTTTTATAAAGAAGATTGAATATGTAATTACCCTTTTATCTTAGCGATAATAGAGTGTATTACAGGCTGTGGCTCCGTTTTTCTGTATAAGAAAAGGGAGGGTATACCGTGCAAATAGACTTAAGCAGATTTCGTGGAACTTGTACTTGCGGCAGAACCCATGAGATATTTGTAAAGGATATACTAATTGAAGAAAATGCATTAAGAAAACTTCCTGATAAAATAAAGAATATACATAAAGGTCCAAATAGCAGCATTGTTGTTATCTGTGATACCAATACATACCAGGCAGCAGGAAAGCAAATCGAAATCCTTCTGCCGGGATCTGAATTTGTAATACTTCCGGCCAATGGTCTTAGGGCGGATAATATTGGGCTTGCTTTGGCTAAAAAAGGGATATTGGCTTCTGATAATCCAAGACTGCTCATTGCAGCAGGTTCCTGCACGATACATGAAATCAGCAGGTATCTTGCGAAAGAATTTTGTATTCCTTTCGTTTCGGTTCCTACGGCCGCCAGTTGTAACACTTATGCTTCTCCGGTATCCGTAATAAATTGGAATGGATTTAAGAAAGTATTACCGGGAGTTTCACCGGTTTTCGTTCTCGCAGATACGTTAATTTTTGCAAAAGCTCCCTATAAGCTTACTGCAGCAGGGATATCCGCTATGCTTGGTAAATATACGGCTCTTACAGATTGGGAGATATCCCATATGGTAACTGGTGAGTATATCTGTAACCGGGTTTGCGAAATGGAAATGACTGCGTTAAAGGATGTATGCATAAGTATCAATAACTTAAAGGGAGCTTTGCAGGAAGCCGGTACGAAGGAAGCAGGTACGAAGGAAACTGGTACGAAAGAAGCTTATGAGAAATTAATGTATGCCTTATTGCTATCAGGTGTTACCATGCAGATGATTGATAGTTCAAAATTTGAAGGCCGCATGTTGTCCCAGATTTCTGGTTTGGAGGACATGGAAATGAACAGCACAAGTTCAGAGGTTAATCATGGAGAAAAGTTCTCATTGGGTTTAATGATGGCAATACATACCTGTCATAAAATCAAAAGTTCTATAAGAAACGGAATCTACAAAGCAATACCATATGACGGGATAGCGTATAATTTATTAGAGGTGAATTTTAGAAGGAAAAGTAGTCGGGATGAAATCCCAGATACAGGGTTAGAGGAATCCTTTGAATTAACGAATGAATGGGAACATGGCAGTAAACGACCTTTAATTGCCGGCGTTCTTGATAAATTGCCTTCCGAAGCGGAACTGATAAAACTAATGACTGCTGTTGATTGTAAAAGCAAAGAGAACTATGGGAAACCACAAGATATTTTGGCTCCGATAACGTTACGACTTGTTCCCTACATACGAAATAGAGCAGAGTTAATCAGGCACTCAAAACTTTTTAAAATGAAAAATGAGACTTAAAATGAAATACAAATTAATTTATATGAATTAACTTATAATATTGATAATACAAAAAAAGATTAACCATACAAAAATATGGTTAATCTTTTTTATGTTAAGGTTTCATGATATTTTAACTTTGATTTGGGAATATTAAAACTTATCACGATGACAATATGTGAAGACGTGAACAGCCATAAACTGGCATATAAAGGATAAAAGAAATACGAAATAGATGTAAGGAGATGCCATGAGTAAAGACGAAGCCAAGCTTGAGAGAGAAAAGGAAGAAAAGGAAAAGGTAGAGTTAGATGATGGTAAGATCAGGGAATTCGGACAAACAACTCTGGTTAATGAAGAAAGAAAATCTAAGATTCACCTGCTTTCTATTATAGGAGAAATTGAAGGACACGAATGCCTGCCCCAGCATAATAAAACAACGAAGTATGAACATGTCTTACCACAGCTTGCCGCGATTGAAGATAGTTCAGATATTGACGGACTCTTGATTCTTATAAATACGGTAGGAGGAGATGTGGAAGCGGGACTTGCAATTGCAGAGATGATAGCATCTTTAAGTAAACCGACCGTTTCATTAGTATTAGGAGGAAGTCATTCTATCGGTGTGCCTTTGGCAGTGTCAGCAAAATACAGCTTTATCGTTCCCACTGCCACCATGATTATACATCCGGTGCGTATGAATGGCACAGTGATAGGGGTTTCACAGACTTACGATTATTTTGAAAAGATACAGGACCGTATTTTGAATTTTGTATCAACTCATTCCAAAATTGAAAAGGAAAAGTTAAAAAATCTGATGCACAACACCAGCCAGCTTGCGAAAGATGTAGGCTCTATATTGGTAGGCATTGAAACAGTAGAGAATGGGATTATCGATGAAGTAGGCGGAATTAAAGAAGCATTAGGTAAATTATACGAACTGACAGGAAGAGGTGAGAAAGAATGCTCTACACCGTAGTACCTCTGGAGAGAATCTACACTGATAGAACAGATTCGTTGATTAAGTCGAAGGATAACAGAGAAAAGACGACTGATGTAGAACGAAGTGGATTTGGTGTAGAACATGGTAGAATATATACCAGACGAGAGGGAGATAACTATATTATTGAAGGAATACAGTCCACCGATATGCAGGATTATTTGAATCCCCAGTATTCCCCGGGGAATAATTTTCCTTGCAAGGAATAGGGTTTAAGGGTATAATAAAATTATGGTAAATTCCTGAAAGAATAAGATAGGAAATGCTATTGTCCTACATTTTCTTTCAGGAAATAATTTGTAAATGAAGGCATTTTTAATGGCTGTCAAAAGATCAGGAAAGCAGCAGACAGCTGCACAGTTCCGGGTCTATTTTTAAGTTAGGGAGGGTTTGGGTTTGGCTGCCGTAAAAGGAAAAAATAATAGTTCTGCCAGAAAAAGGACAAGTACTGCAAAAGGGCAAAATGGCAGAAAGAGTGTACATAGAGGAAAAAGAAAAGCTGCGAAAAAGGATAATATGTTCAGGGATGAGGTTACATTGGTTACCAGCCTTGTAGTTTCGCTGCTGCTGATACTTAGTAATTTTAATTTAAGCGGAATAGTTGGGAAATGGATTAATAGCTTTACATTTGGCATGGTGGGTTTCCTTGCCTTTTTGCTGCCTTTCTTTCTGTTTTTTTCGGTTGCATTTGGGATTGCAAACAGAGGTAATAAGACGGCTTACGTCAAGATTATTACAGCGGCATTAAGCGGAGTTGTTCTGGCTGCAATAATACAATTAATTCAGACCGGATTCCCGAAAGGCACAAGGCTTATCGATGTCTATTTGACATCTGCGGATAAAAGAAATGGCGGAGGACTTATTGGTGGTTTATTACTCAGTTTGATTAAACCTTTATTTGGGTTGGTTGGCAGTTATGTTGTACTGTTTGGAATAATGGCGGTACTAATCGTTCTCTTTACGGGTAAATCTCTGTTCAAACCTCTTGGGCAAAAGAGCGAAGCAGCACTTCTTCAAATGAAGGAATTGAAGCGAATAAGACAGGAGGAAGCCTTCGAACAGTCCGATGAGGAAGAGGTTTTACCCAAAAGAAAAGCAAGAATCATTTCCTTTCAAAAGAATAAAGACCAGAGTGAAAATGGCGTAGATACGAAAGAGACTGTAGTAGAAAACCAAAATACAGAAGATACTGCAGCAGGAAAAAGAGGAAAAGCTTCGAAAAAGAAGAAAGACGGGGGTAAGGCAGCTGTAGAAATGCAGGAAATAACCCCAGCTATAAAGGAAGATTTTCCAATCCAGGAAGCCGACATGGGATTTGTTTTGCAGGAAGCCAGAGCTTCAGAACCAGAATTTATGAAAGCAGAAGATATCTCGGTCATGCCTTTTACTGACGGTATGTTTGCGGATGTAAATAATAGCACCTCGGCTTTTGACATAAATACTCAGCCGGAGAGCCAGAATGGCTTAAAAGAGGACGAAGAACAGCCCGAGAATGCATTCAATATGGATAATATGATACAAATAGATAGAGCCGAGAACTTTAAGGTGGAAAATACGGCAGAAGAAAATGGCGTATTTTATGAAGAAGAGCCAAAGGATATCCATGTAAAACAACAGCCAGAGAAGAAGGACAAAGAAGATGGTGGGGAAGATATAGCCAGTGAGATGAATCTTAACCAACAGGCTCCGATAAAGGAATATGTATTCCCACCATTAGATCTTTTAGCAAAACCAAAGGGGAATGTAAAAGGTGTTTCTGAACGGGATTTAAAAGAAACAGCTCTCAAACTCCAGAAGACCCTGGAAAGCTTTGGGGTTGGTGTTACGGTAACCAATGTAAGCTGCGGGCCGTCTGTAACCAGATATGAACTCCTGCCGGAGCAAGGCGTTAAAGTAAGCAGAATAACCGGTCTTGCCGATGATATCAAGCTTAATCTGGCAGCAGCGGATATTCGTATTGAAGCTCCTATCCCTGGAAAAGCAGCGGTAGGAATCGAAGTTCCTAATAAGGATAACGCAACAGTGTTGTTTCGTGAACTCATAGACAGCAAGGAATTTAAAGGACATGCATCAGATATTGCTTTTGCTGTAGGAAAAGATATTGGCGGACAAACGATTGTTACTGATATTGCAAAGATGCCCCATCTTCTTATAGCAGGAGCTACCGGTTCCGGTAAATCCGTATGTATAAACACTTTAATAATGAGTATTTTATATAAAGCAAATCCATCAGATGTAAAAATGATTATGGTAGATCCAAAAGTAGTTGAGTTAAGTGTATACAATGGGATTCCCCATCTGTTGATACCGGTTGTAACCGACCCTAAGAAAGCATCTGCAGCGCTTAACTGGGCTGTCATGGAGATGACGGAACGTTATAAGAAATTCGCAGATTTAGGGGTGAGAGATGTAAAGGGTTATAACGATAAGGTAGCAACTGTGGCAGAATATCAGGATGAACGATATCAGAAATTACCTCAAATTGTTATTATAGTAGACGAGCTTGCTGACCTTATGATGGTAGCACCCGGAGAAGTTGAGGATGCTATTTGCCGTTTGGCTCAAATGGCTCGTGCAGCAGGGCTTCACCTTATAATTGCAACCCAAAGACCATCTGTTAATGTTATTACCGGTCTGATTAAGGCAAACATTCCTTCCAGAATTGCTTTTTCTGTATCTTCGGCTATTGATTCCAGGACAATTATTGACGGATCTGGCGCAGAGAAGCTGCTTGGTAAAGGGGATATGTTATTCTTTCCTTCCGGTTATCCAAAGCCCGTACGTGTTCAAGGAGCATTTATCTCAGATAAGGAAGTAAGCGAAGTTGTACGTTTCCTTGCAGAAACCAATAACGGAGCAGAATATAGTGAAGAAGTAGCCGGTAAGATTGCAAATGCCCAATCGGGAGAGAGTAGTTCAGCAAGTGGCGGAGGCAGCGAACGTGATGATTATTTTATAGAAGCCGGTAAGTTTATTATAGATAAGGATAAAGCCTCTATCGGAATGCTGCAACGAGTATATAAAATCGGCTTTAACAGAGCTGCAAGAATTATGGACCAGCTGGCAGAGGCCGGTGTGGTGGGGCCGGAAGAAGGCACGAAACCAAGAAAGATATTAATGTCTTTGGAAGAGTTTGAACAATATGTGGACGAATATTATTAATAAGACTTGGAGATGAAATGAATGAATTATAAAAAAGGACTGATTTTAGTAAATGCATTTTCTAAACTAAAGTCTGCCATGCATCAACCGGTTCGTTTAAAGGATGAATTAAAAGTGCTGGGTATAGAGTGTGATATAAAACCCTGCAGCATTGAAACAGCAATGATAATCTCCGGCAGCAGTACTTCCTTTCTTAAGGATTATGATTTTATAATATATTTGGATAAGGATAAATATACTTCAGCACTTCTTGAAAAAACAGGTAAGCGGCTGTTTAACTCACATGAAGCGATTCTTACCTGTGATGATAAGATGATGACACATATAGCACTATCAGATAAAGGGATTAAAATGCCCGATACTATTCCGGGATTACTTTGCTATAATAAAGATGCGTCTTTACAGGAGGTAATGAAGAGAATTGAAATGATTGAGCAAAGACTTGGTTATCCGTGTATTATAAAGGAATGCTATGGTTCGCTTGGATCAGGAGTGTTCAGAGCAGAAAACCGGGATGAATTATTATTAAACATGGAAAAAGTAAAATGTAAAGAGCATTTGTTTCAAAAAATGATAAACTCCAGTGAGGGAAAAGATGCAAGAGTAATTGTTATCGGTGGCAAAGTAGCTTGCAGTATGAAGCGGATATCAGATACGGATTTTCGGTCCAATATAGAATTGGGAGGAAGGGCGGAAGTGTTTGACTTACCACCGTCTTTTAAAGAAATTTCTGAGAAAGTAGCAGACATCTTGAAACTGGATTATTGCGGCATTGATCTGTTATTTGGAGAATCTGGGGAACCGGTTGTATGTGAGGTGAATTCCAATGCCTTTTTTGGGGGGATGGAAAGTGTTACCGGTTTTAATGTTGCAGGAGCTTATGCGAGACACATAAAGGAAATTATTTATGAAACAAAAGTTTGTTAGTGAACTTGGTCCCGGGCTGATTTGCAAAATCACATAAACCGGTATAAAGTTCACTTTGACAAATTGAATGCTTTATGGTAAGATATCAAAAATAATTTATTATCACTAAGATGAGGTAGAATTATGAATCCTTTTAAGCCTTCCTTCATGAATAGGGACGATGATAGGCGGCGCTTATAGCTATGGAGAACCATAGGTATAAGCGCTTATTTGGCTTGTACCTATGGAGGCAGGATTCTTATATCATCAGAACAAAAAGCCACCTGGGTATTGTATTTTAATATAATATCCGGGTGGTTTTTTGCTTAAGGGGGTGATAATATGCAGCATACAGATTATGCTGGAAAAGATATGGCGCGTGAAATATTGAGAATTGTATTAATAAACGACTGGGAAATTCTCAGTCCTATCCTGCAGCCGTTTAAATGGCAGGGCTGTAAATTTGAAAACATTAGTGTGAAAATGAAAGAACAATTATCACTTTTAATCTGAATATACGCTAAAGCGCATCCTATGGAGGTTTGTATGAATAATATTGTTGGTAAAACGATAGAAGTAATAGAAGAAAAAGAATTAAGAGAAAAATTAGGCAGTATTGCGGAATTTACCGGAGCGGTTTATAAGATAAGAAAAATGAGCGGTTTTTCATTTGTAATAATCAGAACGGCAAGAAATCTTATTCAATGTGTTTTGGATACCAGTAAATGTTCTTATGAAGAACTTTGTGAAAATGCCTGTGTACGAATTAAGGGAATGGTACGAAAAGAAGAAAGGGCTCGTGCAGGCTTTGAGATTGATATACTTGAGGTAGAGATTCTCTCCCAGCCGGCAGCTGAATCGCCGGTAGTTATCAATAACAAAGAGGTAAAAGCATCACTTGAAACAAAACTGGATTACCGTCCTGTTACTCTTAGAAATCATAAAGAAAGAGCGGTATTTAAAATACAGGAAGGATTTATAAATGGAGCAAGAGAATTTCTAAGGAATCAGAAATTCACAGAGATACACACACCAAAGATTGTATTTGCAGGAGTGGAAGGAGGTGCGAACATGTTCAGCCTTGAGTA
The DNA here is from genome assembly GCF_014218355.1 of Anaerocolumna chitinilytica. NCBI lineage: Bacteria > Bacillati > Bacillota > Clostridia > Lachnospirales > Lachnospiraceae > Anaerocolumna > Anaerocolumna chitinilytica. The sequence continues at coordinate 3,344,086 of NZ_AP023368.1, read as the reverse complement.
TTTCGGAAAAGAAGCCTATCTTGCCCAAAGTCCTCAAGCCTTTAAACAAATGATGGTAGGTGTTTATGACAGAGTATTTGAAGTCGGTGCTGTTTACCGAGCGGAAAAGCATGATACAGCAAGGCACCTCAATGAATATATGGGATTGGATCTGGAAATGGGCTATATCAACAGTTTCTATGACATTATGGAGACAGAAACTGCAATGCTTCAGTATTCAATGGCGTATCTTAAGGATAATTACAAAGAGGAACTGGAACTGCTTTCGGTATCACTTCCTGTTGTAGAAGAAATTCCTGCCATATCCTTTCAAGAAGCAAAAGAATGGATACAAAAGGAGTTTAACAGAGAAATAGCAGACTTCTATGATTTTGAGCCGGAAGAAGAACGACTGCTATGCCAGTTAGTAAAAGAGAAAACCGGCAGTGAATTTATCTTTGTTACTCATTATCCAACGGCTAAGAGACCTTTCTATGCTATGGAAGAGGAAAATAATAAGGAAGTAACCAAAAGCTTTGACTTGTTGTTTCGAGGAATAGAGGTTACTACAGGGGGACAGCGTATTCATGATTATCATGCACAGGTCGAAAAGATGGTGGCAAGAGGCATGAACCCTGAGGCATTTGAAAGTTATTTAATGCTTCATAAGTATGGGATTGCTCCCCATGGAGGACTAGGAATGGGAGTGGAGAGATTCACTATGAGCCTGTTGGGTAAGAATAATGTCAGGGAAGCAGCGCTGTTTCCCAGAGATATGAATCGGTTAGTGCCCTAATATAAAAAAATTATTCTGCTCTCATTTGTGGGAAACACCAAGGGACATGACCAAGAACTGTCCCTTGGATTGTATTTCTTATTAATGCAGTATTTCTTATTAATACAGTATTTTTGGGTATTTTCTACGCTGAAATTAGTGCTTTTTAATGATATCATCAGATGCTAATACAGGAAGAAGTTCCGTGGGATTATCAATTACCATATCAGCACCTGCACTTTCTAAAAAGGCTCTGCCGCGAAATCCCCAGGCAACACCGATACAGGGTAAGCCTGCATTGTGTGCGGTATGCACATCCACATCGGAATCACCTACAAAGACAGTATTACCGAGATCGGAACCTAGTTCCTGAACTGCTGAATATACGCAATCCGGTGCAGGTTTTGTAGGAACTCCTGTCCGGTTACCTACAGCCACAGTTACATAATCAGAAAAATAAAGGTGACATAAATCCTTAACAGCACTGTCATATTTATTGGAAACGACACCTACTTTATATCCTTTATCCTTAAGTTCTTTTAGTAATGTCATGATACCCTCATAGGGTCTAGTCTTTTCGTTTACGTGTGTGGAATAATATTCTTTATTAAACTGAAGGCAGGTGTTTATCAGTTCTTCGGAGGTGCCCTCCGGTACCGCACGCTTTATCAGCATAGCAACTCCATTACCGACAAACTGCCTGACCTCATCAAGGGTTCTCTCCGGATAATTCATTTTTCGTAAAGCATGATTTACACCGTCTGCAATATCCTCTAAGGTATTAAGCAGCGTTCCGTCCAGATCAAATAATATTGTGTCATTCATTGGTTTTCCTCCTTAGTTGGATCTAGAAATTATTATAACCCTAGTTCAGCGATTTGGTCAAAATAAATAATATTAATAAAAGTAATCTGTAATTATAATGAATGAAGTACTATCTTTCTTACAGGAAATTGGTATATAATAGATACAAAAGCTAACAGGAGGCTATGATAGGATGTTAACGGATATAGAGATTGCAAGAAAAGCATCAATGAAACATATCAGAGAGGTTGCTAAACTGCTTGATATTTCGGATGATGATTTGGATTATTATGGTAAATACAAAGCAAAGCTTTCAGATGAATTGTGGGATAAGGTAAAGGATAAGAAAGACGGTAAGTTAATATTAGTAACAGCAATTAATCCCACACCGGCAGGAGAAGGAAAAACAACGACCACCGTTGGTCTTGGACAAGCACTGGCTTTAAGAGAGAAAAAAGCTGTTATTGCCTTAAGAGAGCCTTCCCTTGGGCCTTGTTTTGGTGTGAAGGGCGGTGCATCTGGCGGCGGATATTCACAGGTAGTTCCTATGGAGGATTTAAACCTTCATTTTACCGGAGATTTTCATGCGATTACTTCCGCAAATAATCTTTTGGCAGCAATGCTCGATAATCATATTCATCAGGGAAATCAGCTGAATATTGATACGAACCAGATTGTGTGGAAGAGATGCCTTGATATGAATGACCGTGCACTGCGTAATATTGTCATTGGTCTTGGCAAAAAAATAGACGGAGTGGTAAGAGAAGATCATTTTATCATAACCGTTGCTTCAGAAATTATGGCAATTCTCTGTCTTGCAGATGATATGGAAGACTTAAAAGCAAGACTGTCCAGAATAATAGTAGCTTATTCTTATGATGGAAAACCAGTTACAGCACAAGATCTAAAGGCAGTAGGCTCTATGGCAGCCCTTTTAAAAGATGCTATAAAACCGAATCTGATTCAGACTCTTGAGAATACTCCTGCTATTGTACATGGTGGTCCTTTTGCAAATATTGCCCATGGCTGTAACAGTGTAAGAGCAACGAAAACAGCCTTGAAGCTGGCGGATATTGTAGTTACGGAAGCCGGCTTTGGAGCTGACCTCGGAGCTGAGAAATTCTTTGATATCAAGTGTGTCAGCGCAGGTTTAAAACCTGATGGAGTTGTTCTGGTAGCAACTGTGCGGGCCTTAAAATATAACGGTGGTATGCCAAAGAAGGAACTTGGACAAGCTGATCTATCAGCACTTAAGAAGGGAATCGTTAATCTGGAAAAGCATATAGAGAATCTCCAGAAATTTCAGGTTCCGGTAGTCGTAACGCTGAACCGTTTTTCTTCGGATACCGAAGAAGAGCTTCAGTTTGTAAAGGAGTTCTGTGAAGAAAGAGGCTGTGAGTTTGCCATTTCCGAGGTTTGGGAGAAGGGTGGCGAAGGCGGTCTTGCCTTAGCGGATAAAGTAATTGAAATGCTTGATACAAAGAGAAGTAACTTTGCTCCCCTTTATCCCCTTTCACTCTCCTTAAAAGAGAAAATTGAGACAGTGGCAAAGGATATTTATGGAGCTGTTTCTGTTACTTATGATTCACAGGCTGAGAAGACACTGAGGAAAATAGAAGAGATGGGCTATGGCCAGGTTCCGGTTTGCATGGCTAAAAATCAGTATTCTCTTTCTGATGACCCTGCAAAGCTTGGAAGACCTGAAGGGTTTAATATCAATATCAGAGAAGTTTATTTATCGGCAGGTGCAGGTTTTGTAGTTGCAATAACAGGTACCGTTGTTACCATGCCTGGACTTCCTTTGGTACCGGCTGCTGAGCAGATAGATGTAAATGAAGATGGTAATATTATAGGATTATTTTAAAATAAGAAAATGCAGTAGTTTGTTAATTGAATAGTAACAGCAGAAATGAGACTGCTCAGGCTTGTTGGAATAAAAGCTGATTTATAGACTTTTGTATCTTCAAAAACACCTGACAGTCTCTTTTTGTTAGGGTACAACATTCTGAACTATAAGATAATATTCTCCAGAACTTACAATCAATTGAGGTATCAAAAAGCTTGATTAGAAGAATAGGAAGTATCTTTTCATGAAGTTTATCTAAAATAAATAATATAATACTAATTGAAATTTTTCTGCGTATATTTAAGTAATGGAATAATATGTAGTAGGAATAATGGAGGATGGAATGAAATTCGTAAAGTTAAACTTTGAATATTCGGATGATGTTACAGTAATTAACCAGGAACAATTTGACGTACATATGCGGCTATATGAAGGATACATTAACAAGATGAACGAGATCGATGCTCTTTTAAAAGATAACACAGGTGTAAAAGAGGCCAATGCGACATATAGTGAATTCAGAGGTATTAAACGAGGAGAGACATATGCCCTAAACGGTGTAATTCTTCATGAATTATATTTTGAAAATATAGGGTCTACGAATAATACACCAAGCACGATGATAACCCAGATGCTATCCAGAGACTACGGAAGTTTTGATAACTGGAAAGATCAATTTGTTGCTACAGCCAAAGCCAGCAGAGGCTGGGCAATCCTTTGCTATGATCCTAGGTCTGATTCCTTCCGCAATGACAGTCTGGATACTCATGACGATGGGTATATGGCAATGTCAATACCGCTTCTGGTTCTGGATATGTACGAACACGCTTATTTCTTGCAATATGCTGATAATAAAGCAGAATATATCGATCGGTTTATGGATAATATCGACTGGCAGGTAGTTGGAGAGAGAATGTCAATGTTACAGTAAAATATATGGATTTCTGGAGCTCTATAGGGTAAAAGCTATAGGGCTTCTTATATGAGAGAGGAATCTTTTCGTCAGCTGGACATCAACGATGGACATAAAACAGTATTTTAAAGATATGAGACAGTTGACAAAAGAAGGAATATAAGACATAATGATATTATCAAATTGATAATATCAAGTAAGAAATATCAAAATATTAATTTCAATAAGAAATATCAAGTATTATTATCAAGTAAGAAATATCAAATAAGAAATATCAAATAAGAAATATCAAATAAAAAATATCAAATAAAAAATATCAAATAAGAAATATCAAGGTAAATATTAAGTAAACTACATCAAAGTATTAATTTCAAATAAGCAAGAAAATGATAACGTGTAAACAATATCTAGATAATTAATATCCAGTAAACAATATCATATATAACTACTTCGTAATTAAGGCAGATAGGTTTAAAAGTTTTTTAAAGTGTAATATACAAGTTTCAAGTAAAATGAAAATCTTCAGTGAGGTCAAGAAAGATGGAAAAGGAGAACCGGATACAATTCGATATAAAAGATAAGAATGGGTTGACGGAAGCTGAATTTTTAAAGGGCTATAACCCGGCAAAGTATGACAGACCGTCTGTTACGGTTGATATGTTAATCTTTACAGTAAGAGAGAGGGAAGAACAAAATTACAGAAAGCTCACAGAGAAAAAATTAAGTATTCTCCTGATTAAGAGAGGCGAGCATCCTTACTTAGGAAAATGGGCGCTTCCAGGCGGTTTTGTTAAGATGGAGGAAGATCTTGAGGAAGCAGCCAGGCGTGAATTAGCCGAAGAGACCGGTTTAACAGGTATCTATATGGAACAGCTATACACCTGGGGGGACACCGGGAGAGATCCAAGAACTAGGGTTATAAGTACATCTTATATGGCTTTAACAGATAGCCGTTACCTGTCACCCAGAGGAATGGATGATGCTTCGGATGCAGCATGGTTTGATGTGAAATTGAAGCAGATAGATGAGGAAAGAAGAGATACAGAGAATGGTACAATACTGGTGCAAAAGTTGAAATTATCTCTTACCAGTAATAAGGAAAACCTAACGGCTGAGTTCGAGATATCAAATAACTTAATGCGGGGAATGAGTATAACAGAGCGAAGGATTACCAAGTCAGAGGGTATTGCCTTTGACCATGGTAAGATAATCGCCTATGCACTGGAAAGACTTCGCAGTAAGATTATGTATACGGATATTGTTTTTCACCTTATGCCGGAACTATTTACTCTTACGGAGCTGCAGCAGGTCTATGAAACTATCCTTGATAAGGAACTTTTAAAAGCCAATTTCAGAAGAAAGATTACTGCTATGGTAGAAGAAACAGAGCAATACAGGACAGATGCCGGCCACAGGCCGTCAAAGTTATATCGAGTCCATTCTGAAAACAATATAGTTAATTAGAAAGCTACGGGTATATGCATATTTATTTAGAAAAGGAGCAGATGATGAAAGACAGTAGAAATCTATACTCACTGGAATGTATTGAGCGATTTAGAAAAGGGAACAAACAGGTCTTAAAAGAAGAAAAATGGCTTATGTACCTGTCAGTAACATCACAGGAAAATATCAATATGGAACGGCTTCATTCCATGGAAGAGAAAAAAAGCAGTTATTTACTGGATTATGTGGAACGAACCCTTCGGGTTCTGGAGCAAAAGGGAATGAAAGAAAATATCCCATCAGATATCATCTCTCTGGTGGAAGAGACGCTAATATGGTCAGAGGTTGCCAAGGGCGGAACGGATTATCAAAGAAAAAAGTGGCTTGAGTCAGGAATCAACTTATATGTTCACAATATAGGCTCAGCGGATATATACCAAAAAAACGTAATTACCTCAAATGAGCGAAAGCATATTGTAACTGTGTTGATCAGTACTCACGGATTAATTGGGCAGTATATCAGAGGAGAAGTATCGCTGTCTGGAAACGTAGCGCTGACAGAACTTATCAGAGAAGGAACTTTAACCAAAGAAAAGCTTGCTGCTACTTTGGAACTTCTCAACTACTGCATTGTTTCAGGGGTTGATGCTAATTTGTGGGAGAAGATACAACCGGAGTTGAAATCGGTGATTTCATATATAGTAAATAATGACCTGCTAAAGGACTATGATTTAAGAGAAAGGTTAAGACGTCTTAGGAAGAGTTCCATTGAGCATGGGGAAGATTTTGAGGCATTATATGAAAAATTAGTTATAAAGAATAATATAAAAGAAAAACTGGAAGAACTTTTATACCAAAAAGAACTATGGTTTGTAGAAAGTGCTCTTTATGATTTTTCCTTTGAAGAATTCATAAAGATATTTTTGATAATCGGAAACCAGATTGCAGAAACAGAAGCAGTAAGACATATCAGTTTTGAACCTCTTATGAAAGATATTTATTACCAGCACGAAGGACGTAAACGAATTAATATTTATAAAAAGCGCATTATTGAGAGTTATCTTTCTGCTATGTCATTTGAAGATATTTTAGGAGGCACATTCGGAACCAGTCTTCATGTATCTCAGCATATTAGTTTATTTGGCGAACCCCGCAGTACGCTTTTCTTTCACTTCGCATATTCACCTGCCGGCGAAAAACTGATAGATTTTTGTGTGGAAGCAGAAAAAGCAGATGTACTATATGAAAGTGCGATTGTTCTACTGTTTGACCTGTTTCAGTTAAGGAAAGACAAATATGATAGATTCTATGAGGAAGAAACTTATCTAAAAACTATGAATCAGAGTATTGATTATAAAAAAATCATTCTGGATTACATAAAAGGGGAGAAAGTAATTGACATTGGCCCCGGCGGTGGTGCTCTTATGGATCTTATTGAAGAAAATGCACCGGAGAAGAGGGTTACCGGTATTGATATTGCACAGAATGTTTTGGATAATCTGAAGCGAAAGAAACAGATAGAGAATAAACAATGGGAAGTTATGTATGGAGATGCCTTAAACTTAAGCTCTTATCTGCCGGAAAACAGTATTGACACCATTATCTTTTGTTCCATTTTGCATGAACTCTTTTCCTATATCGAATTCGAAGGCAGTAAATTTAATTATAATACCTTGGCAGCAGCTTTCCAAAGTGCCTTTGATGTATTAAAACCCGGCGGGAGAATCATAATCCGGGATGGTATTATGACAGAAGAGAAGGAAGAAAAACGAATTATTCGGTTCTTATCCCATGATGGGATGGAGTTCCTGAAAAGATATACCTCGGACTTTAAGGGACGGGAAATCCAATATGATATGGTTGGACAGAATGAAGTAATACTTCCGGTAAATGATGCCATGGAATTCTTATATACCTATACCTGGGGAGAGAAGTCCTATGTACATGAAGTGAATGAACAGTTCGGGTATTTTACGCCGGAAGGATTTCGCCGATTTATCAGTAAGGTTCTGGGGGAGAAAGCTGAAATTATTGTATTGGAGCATTTTCTCCAGGAAGGGTATACCTTAGCTTTATCCCAAAAAATTGAATTTTTTGATGAAAGAAGAAAGCCTGTAAGGCTTCCGGACAGTACTTGTCTGGTGGTTATAGAAAAGAAAGAATAAACATATTCAGCTAAGACGGGAGGATAATTATGTTTGGTTTTCGCTATGTAAAGTTTCAACCGAGTCAGTATGTTTTGAAATATAGGAATGGAAAGGTTGTTAGAGAGGGAGCAGGTTTGTCTTTCTACTATTATGTTCCACAAACTTCAATTGTTGCCATTCCGATGGAAAGTAATGAGGTTCCGTTTATCTTTGAAGAAGTAACAGCGGATTTTCAAACAGTAACAATTCAAGGGCAGATTACCTACCGAATAGCGGATTATAAAAAAATAGCCGAGGTTCTTAATTATACCCTGGATATGAAGGGAAATGGCTATTCATCCGAAGACCCAAAGAAATTACCTCAACGTATCATTAATATTGTCAGAGTACTGACGAAGAAATCCATTGAAGAAATGGCTTTAAAAGAAGCTATTAAGTCAAGTCAGCTGCTTGCTAAAAGCATCAAATCAGAAATTGCGGAAAATGCTGAAATCTCATTCCTTGGAATTGATATTCTGGGTGTTCTTATCCTCTCTGTCCTGCCGAACCGGGAAACGGCAAGAGCCTTGGAAGCCCAGACCAGAGAAGAAATATTAAGAAGTGCTGATGAAGCTATATACGAAAGACGTAATGCTGCTATTGACCAGGAACGTCGCGTAAAAGAAAATGAATTTAATACGGAAATTGCTGTTGAAAATAAAAAGCGTCTGGTAAAAGAGACACAGTTGGAAGCTGACCGTGTTGTACAGCAAAAGAAGAATCTTCAAAAGGAAGAGCAGATGGACTTCGAGACTGCCCTGGAGGAAAAAAGGAAGGAATTTATTAATCTTACTGTGGAAAATAAGAAGGCTGAAGCCGATGGTAAAGCTTATGAGCTGGCAGCTGTTATGAAGGTACTGGAAGGAATGAAACCGGAGGTAATTCAATCTCTTGCAAATATTGATATGCAGCCAAGTAAGCTTATTGCCATTGCATTTCAGGAACTGGCAGAAAAGGCCGGACAGATTGGACAGCTTAACATTTCCCCGGACTTATTAAGGGAATTAATGAAAGAAAGCTGATGAAAGAATGGTAATCTACTATTAGCTAAATACCACTTAAGGTTATATTGGTATCAGTATAATGCCGGTACATTCATAGTGAGCAGGTAACAGAAGGGGTGTGGTTTGTATGAGCGGGCGTTTATATGATAGAAAAATCATTATCATTAAAAGAAAGTCCAGATTAAAAGAACTGATTTACCGTTTTAATACAGTAGAACAAGCGAGATTCTATATCGAGCATATGGGAAGTGATTTTTCAGATTATCTGCAAGAGGATAAAAAGTATGAAGAAGCGCTGATGCATGTAAATCTGGAACTGGAACGGCTTGGAAGAGTGCAGGTGCTGGATCGGGAATTTGTTCCGAATTTCATCTTTGATCCTACAGATATTGTTGTGGTGGTAGGTCAGGATGGGCTGGTGGCCAATACCATGAAGTACCTGGATAATCAGTTACTTATCGGTGTCAATCCGGACCCTGTAAGATGGGATGGAGTTCTTTTGCCCTTTCGGCCTTCCCAAGCAGCAGAAGTAGTGGCAGAATGTATCAAGGGAAATAGTCAGATTCAAAAGGTTACCATGGCAAAAGCAGAATTAAATGACGGACAGGTGATATATGGGGTGAATGACCTTTTTATCGGGCAAAAGACCCATGTCTCCTCGAGATATCATATTACCTACGGAAAAAAAGAGGAAAACCAATCCTCCAGCGGTATTATTATCTCCACAGGTCTTGGGTCAACCGGATGGCTGAAGAGCATTCTAAAAGGAGCGGCAGGAATAGTAAGGTCAAACATGCCAAATACTTCCGGGATCGATGAAATACGGGGTGTTCAAACCAGTTGGGATATGAACTGTCTTTATTTTACAGTCAGGGAACCTTATGAGAGCAAAAGTACCGGAGCAGAAATAGTTTTTGGAAGTGTATCAGAGAAAATGCCTTTAACAATTACATCACAGATGCCTGAGAATGGTGTAATTTTCAGTGATGGTATGGAAAGTGATTATTTAGGATTTCATTCCGGGATAACAGCGCGTATCTCAGTGGCAGAAAAGTGCGGTCATCTTGTAGTATAAACGTTTAAAGAACGAAAGAACTAGGGGGAGTACATGATTCAAAATAACAAAAGAAATTTGGCTTTGGAGGTGCTTAAAAAGTATTTTGGCTATGAGAATTTTCGAAATGGGCAGGAAACTCTGATACATAGTATATTGGGCGGCAGAGACGCTCTTGGTATTATGCCGACAGGAGCCGGTAAATCACTGGTCTATCAAATTCCCGGTATCATTATGGAAGGGGTAACTCTGGTAATATCGCCGTTAATATCTCTTATGAAAGATCAAGTAGCCGCTTTGAATGAAGTTGGTATTCATGCAGCTTTTATCAACAGTTCTCTTTCGGCAAGGCAGGTTAGCCTGGCTCTTGAATATGCAAGGCAGGGAAAGTATCAATTGATATATGTTGCACCTGAGCGGCTTGAAACAGAAGAGTTTCTTTATTTTGCTCTAAATACCAGGATTTCTATGGTAGCAGTGGATGAAGCTCACTGTATTTCACAATGGGGGCAGGATTTTAGACCGAGTTACCTAAAGATTGTAAGGTTTATTGAGCAGCTTCCGAAGAGGCCTGTTATCGGGGCTTTTACAGCAACAGCAACAAAGGAAGTTATGGAGGATATCAGCTGTATCCTAAAGCTTCAGTCACCGGAAGTAGTGGTAACTGGATTTGATAGAGAGAATCTTTATTATGAGGTTCGAACACCAAAGGATAAAGAGAAGGAGATTCTGCATTATATAGCGGAGCATCCGGGGAAATGCGGAATTATCTACTGTAATACAAGAAATAACGTAGAAGAATTATGGGAACTTTTATTGAAAGAGGGAGTAGCAGCAGCCAAATATCATGCCGGTATGTCTGATACAGACAGAAGCCGGAATCAGGAGAATTTCATCTATGACAGAAACCTTGTAATGGTGGCTACGAATGCTTTTGGTATGGGAATCGATAAATCCAATGTGCGCTATGTTATCCACTATAATATGCCAAAGAATATAGAAAGCTATTACCAGGAGGCGGGTAGAGCAGGACGGGATGGTGAGCCATCAGAATGCATTCTGCTGTACAGCGGCAGGGATGTGGAAGTAAATAAATTCTTGATAGAGAAGGGCAATGCCGGTGAAGAACAGGATTTTGCGGACCGTGAGATTATTCTAGAACGGGATATGGAACGGCTCAAAAAAATGACCTATTACTGCTTTACAAAGGATTGTTTGAGAGAATATATCTTAAATTATTTCGGACAATACGGTAACAGCTCCTGTGGTAATTGCTGCAACTGCTTAAATGAGTACGAAGAAACAGATGTAACGAAGCAAAGTATGGTTATTTTACAATGCATCAGGGAAAGTGGTCAGCGGTATGGTATAAATCTTATTATTGCTGCATTGCTTGGAAGAAGGACAGCAAAACTGACTGCTACGAATATGGTTAATCAGAGCATGTACGGAAAACTGGCTTCTTATCAGGAAGGTTTTCTAAAACAGATAGTAAATAAATTGATATTAGACGAATATTTGTTTGTTACTAGTGATAAATATGCAGTTGTGAAGCTTAACCGTACTGCCTTAAAGGTGATAGAGGGAGAAGCAGCAGTCATTCTTAAAACTTCAAAGACAAACACAGAAGATAGGGAAGACGGAAAAGCAGGATCTAATGCCTCCGGGAAAGGAGGAAGATTACGTAAGTCCGAGATTTTAACATCCAGAGGGCTTGACCTTTTTGAAATGCTTCGGCAGGTACGGACAGATATTGCCAGGGAAGAGGGTATGCCTCCATATATTATTTTTTCTGATAGGACACTTACCGATATGTGTGTAAAGCTTCCCTTCACGAAGGATGAAATGCTGACGGTAACCGGTGTGGGAGAGAACAAATTTTTAAAGTATGGAGAGAAATTTCTAAAAGCTATACTGGATTTTACCAAAGGAAGTAAGGAAGTCCTGGCATATGAACCGGCTGAGGCCGAGCCAAAACCGGAGAAGATAGTCCGAAGCAAAAAGCTAAAAGATGATTTTTCATTGACAAAAGAAATGCGGGAGGCTTATAAAACAGAAGAAAAGATTACAATCTCTCAGTTCGTAGATAAGTTAAATGATATCCGGGATGAAAGTATTATGAAAAGGCTGGCCGGTGTCCATGTTACAGCTATATTAAAGAAAGAAGGTTATCTTTTGGAGCGTTATAATCCCAAATTAGGGAGGCCGGAAACATATCCTACAGAGAAGGGGCAGGAAGCTGGAATTATAACGGAAAATCGCACCAGTGGAAACGGTAATGAATACCTTGTAATACTATATGATGAAAAAGCACAATTAAAATTACTTGACTTAATAGAAAGAACCTGAAATAGAGTATAACCTTTTAAAGGGCTGTTTGTTTTTCGCAAGTTTATATGCGTAAATGAACAGCCTTTTTACGCCACAATAGCAACAAATAGAATGCAATGTAATGTGCAATTACTCTATAAACGCTATAAATAAGATTAGTTTTATAGAAATATTATGCAAATAAATTTAAGGGTATAATTGACAAGTATAAATCTATATAATATAATAGTCATATGCAATCGATTACACATTATATCTTATTGGGTAAATTGCCAAAGGCGAATTTTGTAATAATGTGTAACCGATTACACATTAAAAAGGAGGAAGGTTTATGATTAAGAAAGTACTGAAAAGGTCAGCAGCAGTTGTAATTATCTTTTCAATGCTGGCAGCGGGAATGACGGGCTGCTCTAAAAAAGGTTCGGAAGAAACCATGAAGCCTACAGAGGCAGCAATCACGAACGAGCCTACAAAGGCTGATACTGCAACACCTGAGGGAGAATCAAAAGTTCTTCGTTGGGGAACACACTGGCAAGCAGGTCTGGATCCTAACTATAAGGACCCAACTACCGGGGAATACACAATGGATGAAACATCCAGACAGGCATCTTTAGCTGCATTGAAGGCAGCAAAAGAGCAGTTGAATGTGGATGTAGAATTCGTTCAGTATGCAACAGATACTCGAAGTGAATTAATTACCAGTGTACTTGCGGGTAATCCGGTTTGCGATATTGCTATACTGTGGGGTGGTTCAGAAAATACAATTTTATCCCAGAATATTCTACAGCCTCTTGATGACTATGCAGATTTGTTCTCTGACCCTGAATATTCCTGGATGCTATATGACAAGTTATATGGACATAATTACTTCCTGACATCCAAGCAGGCTTTTATCCCCAGATGGCCTTTGATCTACAATGCTTCAATGATTGAAAAGGTAGACTCCTTAAAGGATGCTGATGGCAAGACTATATATCCTACTGATTTGTTCCTGGATGGCAAATGGACATGGAGTGCCTTCAAGGATTACCTTTCTAAAATCCAGACCTTTTATGCTAATACCAAAGCTCCTGATGGTACACAGTATGATAAGGTAAAAGCTTATGAAACAGATCACCGTTTCGCAGGACTTTCCGCTATTTTTGCTGACGGCGGAGAAATCTATGGTTCTGATGGATTAAAGGCTGATTCCAAAGAGGCCTTAAAAGCAACTTCTTATATTAAGGAATTAATGGATGGAGGTTTATTATCAGAGTGCGGTCTTTACGATGATGGTTATACCCCTAAATGGTTACAGGGCTCCGGTGACTTTGGAGCAGGTGCTACCGTATTTACTGACTGTGCCGACTGGACTATTGCAGGTGTGGCTTCCTCAGCGGCTGACAGAGGAGAATCTATTGGTATGGTTCCCTGGCCCAGACCCGATGATATGGCTTCGGATGACCCCAATTATAAGCAGGTTTTAACAGTAGGTGACAGTATCGGTATCTTAAAGGGTGTTGATGCTGACACAACCAAACTTGCCCTTGAATTCCTTAAGGTTTACTACAGTACTTATTATAAGACTCTTGGCGGTGTTGACAGCATCGCTGCATATAAAGACAGTGCAGCTACAACCCAGGCTACAGGATTTGGATTGGATATCTTTAATGAAACTTACGGGGATGATCTCTTAAAGACCTTCCAGTATATATCCAAACAGACGGTTCCCAATGATTATTCTGATCTTCTTGGTTTCCGTGTTGTCTGGGATGATATCTTCGGCAAATCCCTTTATGGTGTTGACGGTTATGCATCCTATGATGTATCCATTGCTGCCAATAAGAATCTGTTTACGGAAAAGGCCGCCAATATGGAAAGTATTCTTGCCAGTGATGAGATAAGGGATAATATTGCACCGGTTATTACTGTGGCAAAGCCTCTGGTATTCCCTGCGGGAACGGACCCGAAGAAGATTGCCTTCTCAGATTATTTATCCATTGAGGATGCTATTGACGGTGTTCTTGATGCAACTGCTGCAACTTATGACTATTCGGCTGCCGATTTCTCCAAGGTGGGAAGTTATGGAGATGGTCTGAAGGTTAAGATGGCGGATAAATCTAAGAACGAAGCTAACTTAAGTTCTGCGGTTACGGTTTATGATCCGGAGAATAAGAAGGCGCCTGTTATCACACAGGTAAAGGATTACCGCAAGATTAAGCTGGATGAGGATGCATCCAAAATCGCCTGGAAAGGTGATTTCATTGCAAGTGCCGTTGATACGGACGGTCTTGATATCTCTGCTAATATTACAGCGGATATCTCTGGTCTTGATACGTCCACACCCGGAGATTATGATGTGGTTATTACAGCCACAGATTTTGCCGGTAACAGCAGTAATGTGACCCTGTCTGTAACAGTAGCGGAAGCGGAGTAAAAGGGTGGCTTAACAGTAAAAAAGTTTGAAGTTAATTTCCGGTTGCTGCAAAACGTCAGTATAGGACTGCAAGGATTGCAGGATGAAATGAGACGGATTGCAGCAACCAATTTATACGGAAATGAATTACTTCTATTAGTTACCTTAAGGTAGCTTAAATATAAATTTATCTGGAAAGGCACGGGTATCAGTATGAAATCGAAGAAGTCCTTAATAATACTTCTAATAACCGTATTATTCGTAATTATTGCGGTTACTGCCTTGATTTTAAATAAGGATCATTCTAAGGGAATGTATGCAGTTCCAGCCTCAAATGCCGCTGTTTATGACACGTCCTATAAGGAATATCTCGACCAGAATGGTTATAACGGAACGATTCTGGATACCAGTCTGCAAGTAAATCTGAATTCTTTTAAGACAACAGGCGGCATGACAGCAGAAAAGACGGACAAAGGTCTGGCAACAGGTGACAGTGGTTCTATAACCTGGACCTTTGAGGTTCAGACAGAAGGTTTTTACAATCTTCAGATAGGGTATATTCCTCGTACAGGAACCACCTCGGATATTCAAAGAAGACTTCTTCTTAACGGCGAAATATGTTATGACGGTCTGGAACAGGTGGTGTTTAAACGTTTTTGGACCGATGGTGAAATTAAGAGCAAAAACGGAAATGAAATAAGACCAAATACAAAAGAAATCTATAAGGAAACAAAGATTTATGTGGAAGATTCCGAAAGAAGAACAGGAGAGCCTTACGTATTTTATTTAAAAAAGGGTACCAATACCTTAACTTTTGAAGCTATTAAAGAGCCCGTTGAATTTACGTCAATTATCTTTCAAAAAGCAGAAAAGCCGGCAGCTTACGCAGAGGTTATTAACCAATTAAAAGAAAAGTATCCGGTATATGACGGTAAAAACATTATTTGCCAGGCAGAACGTGCAGAAGGCGGCACTTCCTATATTGAAAAAAATTCATCTTCTATTAATATTCAGAAGAATTACTCAGATTCTCTGCTATATCCGTATCACCCGTATAAGATTAAATACAACACCATTGGAGCAAACAACTGGAAACAGCCGGGTAATGCGATATCCTGGGATATTACCGTTCCAAAAGAAGGACTTTATGAATTGACTTTTAAGGGCAGACAGAATCTGAAGAGGGGTGTAACCTCGGTTAGAAGATTGTACATAAACGGAACGGTTCCTTATTCGGAAATGGATGCCGTTAATTTCGATTACAGCAGCAGTATGTCAAATTATACGATAACAGGGTCTGATGGAACACCCTATCTCTTTTATCTGAAGGCAGGAACCAACACCATCAGTCTGGAATGTGTAATGGGGGATTTCGGAGGCATTATTAACGATGTGGAAGAAAGTATGTACCGGTTGAACCAGATGTATCTGAAAGTGACACAGATAACCGGACAGACACCGGATAAGTTCATTGATTATCAGATTGCGAAGAAAATCCCGGATTTTCAGCAGACTATGACAGAGGAAGAAGCAAGGCTGTATCAGATAGTTGATAACCTGGTTGCAATCACCGGAGAAAAAGGGGAAAACACCAGTCTTCTTGAGAAAATGGCAGTAGAAGCGAAGGGACTTGCCAAAAATCCTGAAAGCGTAGTGGAAGAAGTAGCGCAGCTGAAGGAGAATATTTCAGCTCTGGCAACCTGGCTGGTCAACATCTCCGAGATGCCTCTGGAGCTTGACAGCTTTATCCTGTCGTCACCGGGCGGGGACTTGCCGAGAGCGAAGAGCAGCTTTATGGAAAGTGCTTATTACGGAACAATCCGTTTCTTCTCCACTTTCTTTGCTAAGATAAGCCAGGTAAGTGAGAAAGAGGATACAGCAGGGGGCGATACCATAAAAGTTTGGATGGTCAACGCCGGAACGGCAGCTAATGTGCAGAGCATCGGCAGGGAGCAGGCGCAGATTATTCAGAACCTTATTGATGAGAAATTTACACCGGAAAATAATATTAATATCGACCTGCAGTTAATTCCTGTGGATGTGGTATTAAGGGCGGCTCTTGCCGGTAACAGTCCCGATGCAGTTATCGGGCTTAACCAGGCAACCCTGCTGGATTTTGCCATGCGCGGTGCGGTGGTGGATTTATCAAAGCTGGACGGGTTTTCGGAAGCCACCGGCAAATATTATAAGAGTGAGCTGGATGCTGCTTCTTATCTTGGCAGCGTATACGGTATACCGGAACAGGCGGATTTTATGATGCTGTTTACGAGAGATGATATTCTAAAGGCTATAGGAGCAGAAACGCCAAAAACCTGGGAGGATGTAAAAGCAATCCTACCGGTTTTAAAGAAAAATAACTATGAATTTTTCCTTCCGAATGCCCAGGGGGCACCGAATTTTTATCCTTCCCTGGTCTATCAGTTCGGCGGTAATTTGTATAAAGGCACCGGTAATGATTATGGAATAGCCGGCAATCTTGGAACGGATGCGGCAATGGAAGCTTTTAAGACTTATACGGATTTCTTTACCAATTACGGATTTAATCCCAATGTGGATTTCTCCACCAGATTCCGTACCGGAGAAATGCCAATTGGTGTGATTAAGTACACCACCTACTGCCAGTTAGAGGTATTTGCTCCTGAAATCAAAGGTCTTTGGTCCTTTACCACTCTACCGGGAGTAAAAGGGGAAGATGGGGCTGTGAACGACTCCTATGTGATTGAAACGGTAAACAGTGCAATCCTGAATACATCTAAGAAAAAAGAGGCCGCCTGGAAGTTTGTAAAATGGTGGAATAATACAGAAACACAACTGCAGTATGCTAATACCGTAGAATCCGTCATGGGAACTTCTGCCCGTTATCCGGCTGCCGATCCGGAAGTTATTAAGAGGCTGCCCTGGAGTAATGCAGAGCTTACCCAAATATTGTCACAGATGCAATCCACCGTAGGAATACCGGCAGTCCCCGGTAATTATATGCTGACAAGAATGGTACTATATTCCTTTAACAATGTAGTAGCAGAAGGTGCCAACCCCAGAGAAACCCTGTACTTAAATTTGAAGACCATTGATAAGGAGATTACCAACAAGCGCAGGGAATTCCACTTATCAGTGCAGAAATAGAATAGAAGGAGGTATTTCCTTGAAAAAGAAGAAAGAGCCTTTATCACTGGTATGGAAGCATCATAAGTACAAATATCTGCTCATTGCACCTTTTGCAACGATATTTATTGTATTTACACTGATTCCGGTAGTTGTTTCCATTGTTTTAAGCTTTACATCCTTTAACATGGTGGAAGCTCCCAGTTTTAACGGGCTGACCAATTACATAAATCTCTTGGTGCGGGATGACGTATTCCTGATTGCCATTAAGAATACGCTGCTGTTTGCTTTGATAACCGGCCCTATCAGCTATATTATGTGCTTTTTGTTTGCCTGGATGATTAATGAGCTGCCCCCGGTTCCAAGGTCCATCATTACCCTGGTATTTTATGCCCCCTCTATTTCGGGTAATGCCTATATGATATGGAAACTGATTTTCTCTTCCGATACTTACGGATGGGCAAATGCCTGGCTGTTAAAGCTGGGATTTATCCAGAGCCGTATCCTATGGTTTGAAACTGCCAAGTATGTTATGCCCATATTGATTGTGGTACAGCTGTGGTTAAGTCTTGGCGTTAGCTTCCTGGCTTTTATTGCAGGGCTTCAGAACGTAGATAAGTCCTGGTATGAAGCGGCAGCGGTGGAGGGGGTCAGGAACCGCTGGCAGGAACTCTGGTATATAACCTTACCCTCTATGAAGCCCCAGCTTATGTTCGGTGCGGTTATGCAGATTACAGGTTCCCTGTCGGTTTCACAGATTTCCATTGATCTGGCAGGCTTCCCTTCTGCCAGTTATGCAGGGCATACCATTCTGACACATCTCCATGACTACGGTAATGTGAGATATGAGTTGGGCTATGCGTGTACCATTGCAGTGATTCTGTTTTTTATAATGCTCCTATGCAATATTATAGTACAGAAGCTGCTTCGTAAATTAGGCTAGAGAAAGGCGGTTTGTAAAATGAAACAATTATATAAGTTTCTTGTATCAAAGCTGCGTGCAAGAAAATTAAGAAGAAGAAACCGAAGCCTTATGGGAGATATCGGTCTTACGCTGGTGCTTGTTTTCTTTGGTTTGTTCAGCCTCTTTCCCCTCATATTTACAGTGGTAAATGCATTTAAGCCTTTAAGTGAAATCTTTATCATACCTCCTAAAATGACGGTGGAAAATCCTACCCTGAATAACTTTTTTGACCTGGCAACTATTGTGGAAAGCTTTAATGTGCCTTTATCAAGATATATATTCAATACGGGTGTTATTACGGTTCTCGGAACCTTCGGAACCGTGCTTCTTGGTTCTATGGCTGCCTTTCCCCTGGCGAAATATACTTTTCCGGGTTCCAAACTGATGAGCAATATCATAGTTTATGCCCTGATGTTTAACGCCTCCGTAACGGCAATACCCAATTACCTGATTATGAGCAAGCTTGGTATGATAGATACTTATTGGGCGGTCATCCTGCCGGCTATAGGATCGACCCTTGGTCTGTACCTGATGAAGAATTTTATGGTACAGATACCGGATGAGATGCTGGAGGCTGCTAAAATTGACGGAGCAGGAGAATTTAAGACTTACTGGAGCGTGGTTATGCCTTTGTGCAAGCCTGCGTGGATTACCTTAATAATCCTGTCCTTTCAACAGATGTGGGGTACTACCGGAGGTGTATTTATCTATACGGAAGAATTAAAGCCTGTAACTTATGTGCTCCAACAGCTGGTAAGCGGCGGTATATCCCGTACCGGTGTATCCTCTGCCATATCCTTTATTATGCTGCTGGTTCCCATAACAGTATTCGTTTTGTCACAGAGTAATGTTATCGAAACAATGGCAACTTCCGGTGTGAAGGGTTAGTAATAGGAGGAGAATGGAAAATGAAGAAAAAGTGCTTACTAATCCTGCTCGTATTCATACTGGTATTTATACCTATGGATGTTTACGCTGCCGATGGTAAAAGCTATGATTTTGAGGGCTATACCTATGATTACTGGGGGAATGCCGTAGAGAGTCCGGCAGCCTTTCAGCTGGACCGGGTAATTAATGAGAAAAATATGGGAGGCATCAAGGTACAGGGGTTTAACGATGTGGTTACCAGCGGGGACGGACGTATTTTCCTGGTAGATACGCTGGAAGGCCGGGTGGACATCGTAAATCAGGGAGGTTCTTTTGTGAAATCCCTAAAAGTTATCAGGGATGCGAATGACAAGATTGTAATAGATGAAAAAAGCGGGGCACAGCTGGTATTAAGTGCTCCGGAAGGTGCATTTTATCAGGAAAAAGACCAGGAGCTTTTTATCGCCGATACAGGAGCCGAAAGAATTATCGTTCTGGACGGCAGGAATTATACCTTGAAAAGAGTGATTAAAAAACCTGAAAATATGGCAGGGGTTTCAGAATTTAAACCTTCAAAAATTGTCGTAGATAATACGGGCAGGATTTATGTGGTGGTACAGTCAAGTTATGAGGGTATTCTAGAATTGAATTCGGACGGTACTTTTTCCAGGTATTTTGGTGTGAATTCCCCTTCCGTTAATGTTATTGATTATTTCTGGAAGTCCATTTCCTCTGACAGGCAAAAGGAGCAGATGAAGAGGACCTTTGCACCCGCCTTTAATAACATAGACCTGGATTCCGACGGCTTTGTATATGCCGTAACCTTTGACGCAGCAGCACAGCATATGGTATTCCGGCTGAATTCCGGCGGTAAAAACGTCTTAAGAGAGAAGGGCAATACCAGTGTTGTCGGGGATATACACCGGATGAAGATTGCGGATCAGAGCCAGTTTGTTGATATTGCCGTACAGGATTATGGTACTTATGCAGTGATAGATAAATCCAAAGGAAGGATTTTTCTCTACGACTTTGACGGACAGCTTCTTGATGCCTTCGGTTCTCAGGGAAAGACAAAGGGTTCTTTCCAGATGCCTACGGGTATCGCATGGCTGGGAAACAACCTGGTGGTAGCAGACAGCACTTTAAAATGCGCCTATATCCTAACACCTACGGATTTCGGTGAAGCGGCACTTCTTGCCAGCGAGAAATATTATTACGGTAAATGGGATGAGGCCCTGACACAGTTTAAGAAAATACTGACCCTGAATGCCAATTATGAGGTCGCTTATGCTGGTATCGGCAAGAACTATCTGATGAAGGATGAATATAAGAAAGCAATGTATTACTTTAAGTTAGGAAATAACCGTGAGTTCTATTCCAAGGCTTATAACGGATACCGGGCTGAGGTGCTGCAAAGCCATTTTGGTATAATAGCGGTTATCTTTTTAGCTTTTATCTTCCTGATTCTATTTACGGAAGTCAGATATCATAAGAAGGAGAGTGGACAGAATGAGGAGTGAGATAATAAAGGAACGGCTGCATTATCTAAGGTACGCCATGTTTCATCCCTTTGACGGCTTCTATGAGATTAAGTACCGGGGAAAAGGAAGTGTTTTGATTGCTACGGTAATCCTGGTACTCTACGGTATTATGCAATGTATTGCCTATCAGTATACCGGATTTGTTATGAACAGGAATGCTGTCTTTGCAATGAACAGCGTATCTATATTTATTTCTGCCTTATCCGTATTTCTCCTTTTTACGGTAAGCAACTGGACGGTAACCACTCTTTTTAACGGAAAAGGCAACATGCGGGATATCTATATCGTAATATGTTATTCCATTCTTCCCATGTTATTGTTCAACGGTATTACGGCCTTTATCAGTAATTTTATTATAAAGGAAGAAGTTATCATTGTAAAATCCCTGCAGGAGATCGGTGTGGTCTGGTTTGTCTTTGTCCTTTTAGCCGGACTGTGTATAATACATGAATATACTTTTTCCGTGAATATCAAAACTCTGCTGGCAACAGCGGTGGCCGCCTTTATTATTATCTTTTTAGGCATACTGTTTTTCTCACTGTTAGAGCGCATGTACTATTTTTTTACATCGGTCGGACAGGAGATTATAAGAAGAGTGAACTGAAAGCCGAAGCGGCTCTCATAGATTTCAGTAAAACATGAAAGGATGAAATAAGATGGCGGATTATATAAGACTCCTGACGGAAAAAATCCGTAAAATATATGCCAGACATTTTGCCCGTAAGATGGTGGCAACAGTTCTGATCATATGCCTTATTATCGGATTCCTGCGTTATATACCTGTTCTTGGGGTGAAAGCAGGTCCTCTGCCCGAGGCAGATAAGGCGGAACTGTCCAAGACAGGAGAGGAGATATCCCATGATATGGGCGAGGTGCTGGTAGCGGAAAGTGACAGCAAACAGCTCTACATAAACAGTAAGACCATGAACTTGAAGCTAAAGGATAAAAACACCGGAAAGGTATGGAATTCTACCGTTAACGGGAGTAATGAGGCCTCAGAGCTTGCCATGCTAACGGTTTCCTACCTGGGGAAAGATAATAACCTTACCGAATGGGATTCCTATACCTACTGTACCCAGCTTGGGAGTTATGTCTTAAAAAAGATAGATAATGGTGTTCAGATAACCATGGATATCAATGAAGGGGAATCAGAACGCTTCCCGGAATATTATCCGCAGAAAATGCCAACGGACAGGTTTGAAAATTTCTTTTTAGCTGGTATCAAAAACCTGGTGGAAACCGGCAAGATTGACCAGGTTTCGGCAGATAAATATAAAATGACTCTGGAGCTGTTGTATAAAAAGAGCATTACTGAGGACTGTTATGCGGTTTCCTATAATGGAACTCCTCCAAGAAGTGCCGTCAAACAGTTGATCAAACTGGCTGAGTTATTGGGTTATACAAAAGAAATGCTCATAAGTGACAGCAATGAAATGGGACTTAGCGTAACTTTTACCGAGCCGGCACAGTTTAAAATTGTTGCGGAAGCGACTCTTGATGGAGATGATTTTGTATTCCGTGTACCCACACAGCAGATGGTAAGCGGTAATTCCTATTACACCATACAAAATATCAAAGTGCTTCCCAACTTTGGAGCAGCAGCTTCCAAAGAGTATGAGGATGGATACATCCTGGTACCGGATGGGGCTGGAGCACTGTTTAAATTTAATACTTTTAATATGGCTGTGCCCGATTATATCAGGCCAATTTATAATAATAACTCTCTGGCTGATTACTACTTCGCCCCAGAATACGGGGAAGAGCTTATGATGCCGGTATTTGGCATGACATACGGGACCATGGAGAATGCTTCTCACGGTTTTCTTGGAATCATTGAGAAAGGCGCCGAAACTTCCTACATAAATGTCAAGCTGGCCTCTACGGCAAAAGACAGCGCTTCCTCCTATAACAAAGCCTATGCTTCTTTTGATGCAGCACAGTACAGTAATGTTAAGGTATATGGCCCTTATAGTGACAACAAGGCTTCCTATCTGGTGGATACGGGAGTTTTGGATGTGGATTATACTATTCGTTACAAATTGTTTCCGGGAAATGTTTCTTACTTTGATATGGCGAAAACCTATCAGGAATATCTGATGAAACAGGGGAATATTACAAAACTGTCCTATCCGGATAAGGCAAAGGTGTATATGGACTTTTTAGGTACCATATCTCTTACCAAGCGTTTTCTGGGTATCCCTTACCAGTCGAGTTATTCTGTGACGACTTACAAAGAACTGTCGGATATTATCAAAGATTTACCGGATGTCAATATGGCGCTGCAATATACCGGTTTCTTTAACGGTGGGTTTGAAAATAAGCTTAACAATAGAGCTGAACTGACCTCTGCCAACGGATCGAAAGAGGAATTGAAAGAATTAAGGAATCTGGCCGGTGAACGGAAGGCGGATATGTTTTTTGATGTAAGCTTATCCAAGGTTTATGATAAGGGCAACGGCTTTCGGGCGAAAACCCATGCCGTATATGACTATTCCAATTCTCCTGCCACCATATACCGTTATCTGCCGTCCTTAGGCATTCTGGATGGATTTACCGGATTTGATGTGAATTATTTCTATCTGCTCTCACCCAGATATTTAGACGGAGTGGTGAATAAATTCCTGGACGGGGCTAAGGAGTATGATAAGCTTGCCATATCCGATCTGGCTCATTATAACATGGCAGACTACCGTTTTAAGAAGAAGGTGTCAGTTTATGAAGCCGGACGAATTGCAGAAGACAGCTTAAAGAAACTCTCCGAAAGCCATGAACTGTCTCTGGAAAATCCCATGATGAAGAATGTATTATATGGTTCCTATGCGGAAGATATCTCAAGAGAGAGCAGTGATTACGCCTCCTTTTATATTACGATTCCCTTTCGGCAGCTGGTTATGAACGGACTGGTCCAGGTAACAACGGAGAATGTAAATATGTCTTCCGAAAATCCTGCCTATTATGTACTCCAGTCAGTAGAGCTTGGTGTATATCCGAAATTTACTTTGAGTGCCAAGAGTGATGATATTTTACAGGAGACCGCTTATTCCTACTATTACGCTACCGAGTACCAAAAGCAGAAGGACACCATACAAAAGGTATACTCACAGTGTAAGAATGCCTGGGAGAAAATCGGTACCATGGAAATTACAGGACACAAAATCTTATCAGATAATGTATTCTGCACGGAATATGCTTCAGGTGCAAGGGTTATAACAAACTATAACCTCCATTCCGTTGTTGTAGACGGCAGTGAGATACCTGCCCTAGGATTTATTATTTCAGGAAAGTAGGAGGGAAGAGGGATGCGAAATATTTTTCCGTTAAAATACAAAACTAAAAGAAAGCTCAACGGCTTCCTCTATGTCCTGCCGTTTATAGTAGGTTTTTTCCTGTGCTTTGCCATACCTTTGTTTAATACGGTAATGTATTCCTTTAATAAGGTAAGTGTCAATGATACGGGCGGCATGAAATTTGATTATATTGGGTTTCAGAATTACATCGATTTATTCCAGAGTGAGGTAACTACCGGAGCACAGCCAATGGCAAGGCTTTTTGCAGACCAGAACCTTTCGATATTGACCAATGTTCCTCTTATCGTTATCTTCAGTTTATTTATGGCGTTGTTAGCCAACTTAAAATTCAAGGGAAGGGGAATTGTAAGAGTAATTTTCTTCCTGCCTATTATTTTCGGACTTGACATCGTTATTAATATGCTGGCAATTACTACCGGAGGTGAATGGGTGAAAGAGAGCTCCGGCTTATTCAGTCAAAGTTATATCAGTGTTTTATTAATGAGATACATGGATATACCTATGAGCATTCTGCAGCCGGTCATATCTTACGTGGATAAGATATTTGACGTGCTTTCCCAATCAGGTGTCCAGACCCTGATATATCTTGCAGGACTTCAGTCTATCAGTCCAAGCCTGTATGAGGTGGCAAAAATTGAAGGGGCAACGGCTTATGAGACCTTTTGGAAGGTTACCATACCCACTATTATGCATATAACGCTTTTTGTTACTATATATACGGTGGTGGATATGTTCTTAAAGTCTCCTATATCGGAAGAGGCTTATAGCTTTGCTTTTGAACAAAGTAAGATTGGTACCGGTTCGGCCTTATCCGTAGTATATATTTTCAATGTGCTGCTGGTTCTTGGAGTTGTCCTGCTGGTTTTAAGAAAGGTGGTAAAGAAATATGAAAAATAAGACAGAGAACGCCTCTTTTGGGCTTAAGGTCTACCTCTTTCGCAAGAAATGGAAGAATGTCCTGCAATCCGTCTTTCTATTTTGTATTATTGCAGGTTTATGTTTTACAATTCTTTATCCGATTGTCCAACTGGTACCTACCATATTTTCTAACATTGAAGATTTAGGAAATCCTAATGTAATCTGGCTGCCTTTGGAATTCTCTATTACCAGCTTCAGGGCGGCAATAAGATTTTGTATGCCGGAAGGTATTATGACCATGATAAAATCCATCCTGTATGCTGGTTTAATCATGTCGATACAGGTGTTCTTTTCCGCTATGGCCGGTTATTCCCTGGCGAGGGTAAAGTTTCTTGGACATCGTGTGGTATTTTTCTTGGTAATACTGGTGTTTTTGGTTCCCAGGCAGTCTCTGTTGCTGGCACAGTATATTTATTACTCTCATTTTAATGCATTTGGGTTATTAAAACTTTTTACAGCTGCAGGAGAGATTAATCTTATTAATAAACCCATAACCCTTATTATGCTGGCAGTACTGGGTTTTGGCGTACAGCAGAGTCTTTTTATCTTCATATTCAGCCAGTTTTTCAAAAATATCCCCAATGAACTGGAGGAAGCCGCCCTGATTGACGGCTGTGGTTTCCACAAAACTTATTTTAAAATTATGGTACCTAATGCAGTGCCGGCCATCTCGACGGTAGCGGTGTTATCTTTTGTCTGGAATTACGGAGATACTTACTTAACCAGTTATTTCAACAAAGACGGTCCTTATTTAAGTTCTACTCTCGCCAGAGTCTTTTCAACAGCCAACAAGGACTTTGTTCTGAATGCGATAAAGGTTTGGTTTAATGTACCTTTGGCTACGGATTTTGCCTTTGATGCTGTGAAGCAGGCAGCAGTACTGATCTTTCTGATACCTCTGCTGCTGGTATATTTCGGTGCGCAAAAGTGGCTTGTTGAGAACCTTGAGAATTCAGGTCTTGTCGGATAAGTAGGAATTATTGAAAAGCATAATTCCTACACAGATTGTGCCTGCGAAATCCTCGGCGCAATCTTAAGGCGCGTTGGAAAGGGCATAATGGGTAGTAGGAATTATTGAAAAGCATAATTCCTACGCAGATTGTGCCTGCGAAATCCTCGGCGCAATCTTAAGGCGCGTCGGAAAGGGCATAATGGGTAGTAGGAATTATTGAAAAGCATAATTTCTACACAAGATTGTGCCTGCGAAATCCTCGGCGCAATCTTAAGGCGTTTGGAAATTAATAATCAATTTCTACAATGAGTTGAACGCACGCAGTGGTGCGCATGGGGGAATTTTTATGAAGAAAAAGTGGAGTGTGACGGTTTTATGTGTGCTGCTTCTGTTAACCGGCTGTTCTCTGGGAAATGGATCAAAGAAAGACAGTGATATTTCCGGCAGAAATGGATTACAGGGTGAAACAGCGGTTACGAAGGAAGCAGATGAACAGTCTGGAAAAAATGACACAGAGGGAGCAATTACCTTGAATATTGACATAACGGATAAACATCAGACCCTTGAAAGCTTTGGCACCAGCGGCTGCTGGTGGTCCCAGTATGTAGGGGGCTGGGAGAATGAATACAAAGATACCGGCCGATCTGTCAGAGATGAGATAGCGATGCTTTTATTTGACAGAGAAAAGGGTATCGGGCTAAGCAGCTACCGGTATAATATCGGAGCCGGCTCCGCTGACAGCGGAAAGGGAACTTACAGTGACCCTCACAGACGAGCCCAAAGTTTTGAAACAGCACCTTTCCAGTACAACTGGAATAAGGACGCCAATGCAGTATGGTTTATGAAACGGGCGGCAGAACTTGGTGTAAAAGAAGTGGTAATGTTCTGCAACAGTCCACTGGAGAGATTGACTATAAATGGGACGGCTCAGGTAACAAAGGGCAGCAAGGAGAATATCCTGCCGGAAAATTATGATGACTTTGCCAGATATGTTATGGATGTTGCAGAACATTTTAAGAAGGAAGGAATTCCGGTAAAATACATTTCTCCTATTAATGAACCTCAATGGGATTGGACGGAAGGACAGGAAGGATGCCATTACGAGCCTGCTGCAATTGCCAAGGTATACCGCGCCTTTTTGGAGGAGCTTAACAACAGGCCTGAGTTAAAAGGTGTGGCATTATCAGGGCCGGAAAGCGGAGAATGGAAAGGAGATGCTATAGCCTATACCAGCGCCTTATTAAATGATACGGTTCTGGGTGGTTATTTTGATACCATAGACAACCATTCCTACTGGTCTGATACGGCTTCCAAGGCTGCTTTTAAGCGTTGGATGGATGCAAACCATCCAGAGGTGAAGCTTCGCATGAGCGAATGGTGTGAGATGGTAAATGGTTCGGATGTTACCATGGCTTCCGCTTTTGAGCTTGCCAGAGTGCTTCAGGAGGACTTAACGGTACTGGATGTGGTATCCTGGCAGAACTGGGTGGCTGTAGCTCCGGGTGGCTATCATGACGGACTTATCTATGTGAACGAGCAGAAGAAAGCCTTAAATCCTCTGAAACGTCTATGGGGCTACGGAAATTACTCCAGATTCATAAGACCGGGGTATCAAAGGATTGGGATAAAGGAAAGCTCGGATATCAAAGAGTTAAAGCCAGTTGCATTTACCGGTGTTAACGAAGAGGGAAAGGAGGAATTGGTTCTTGTTATAATAAACCAGGCGGAGGACAATAAAAAACTTTTGCTTGATATTCCAGGGGCAGTAGAATATACTGGTATCAATGTATATGAGACCTCAGACAGCCATGATTTGGACAAAATAGAGAGTGGACGATATGATATGGGAGACACGGTTGAGGTCAGTAAGCAATCGATTACTACAATTATTTTGTCAAAGGACTGGTGATTTCTATTTTAGATAGCAACGATGTGCCAAAGCAGTTAACCATCTACGATATTGCCAAGGAAGTTGGAGTCTCTGCTGCAACGGTTTCCAGAGCGATATCCGGTAGGGGCTATGTATCGGAAGCAAATAAAACAAAAATTATGGAACTGGTTAAAAAATATAATTTCAAACCCAATACCTTTGCTCAGAACCTGCAGGCCGGCTTTACAAAAACCATTGGATATATTGTACCCCATATCGGCAATATGTATTTTGCCAATGTTTATTATGAATTTGAGAAATGGGCTTCCCGACATGGTTATATGACAATATTGCTGAATTCAAAAGGTGATTATGATTTGGAATCCAAACTGCTGAATTCTCTGCAAGAAAAGCATGTGGATGGAATTGTTATCATGGGTGGCCGAATGGATGAGATTCACCTTCCGGATAATTATGTAAAGGAGATTCAAGAGGTAGGTAAGAAAATACCGATGGTCTCCTGTGGTGCAGAAGCGGAGCGCTTTGGATGCAGCGGTATTTACACCGATGATGAAAAAGGTGTGGAGGAATTGCTCCAGTTTTTAAAATCAAGGGGCTATCAACGGATTCTCTTTACCGGAGGGGCAGATCAGTATTACCCTTCCTATATTAAGAAAAAAGCTGCTTATGCTATTGGAGAGAAGCTGGGTCTGGATATTTCCGTCAGATGGCTCACAGGAAATGACGTATTCAGCTACAGTGCCGGCTATGACAGCTTAAAAATACTCTTAGAAGAAAAGAAGCCTCTTCCGGAAGTTATCTGCGGCATTAATGATTATGTTGCCTTGGGTGTGGTCAACTGTGCCCTGGAAGCAGGTTTAAAAATTCCCGGTGACCTTGCAGTTACCGGATTTGATAATGCAAGTATTACTACGATGACACCGGTTCATATTACTTCTATCAGTCCAAGATATGAATATTACGGGAAAAAAGTTTTTAATACTCTAGAGAAGCTTATGCAGGCCCAGGGTGCCGTACATGGTAAGACATCACTGATTAAACCGGAAATTATTATACGAAGCAGTACAATATAAACCGAGCCGGAAAAAAGCACTAAAAAATTCAGCCCTCTTCCTATGGCAAATAGGGGGGCTGATTTTTTAAAACAGGATATGCAATCGGTTACATAAAATAAAAACAGGAGTAGAAAAAATGGCATTTAACACCTTTGAAATAAAAGAAAAATTTTATATGAATGGAAAGCCTGTTCAGATAATATCCGGGGCTGTCCATTATTTCAGAATTGTACCGGAATATTGGCGTGACCGTCTTGAAAAACTGAAGGCCATGGGATGTAATACGGTGGAGACCTATGTACCCTGGAATCTGCATGAACCCAAAAAAGGAACTTTTTGTTTCGATGGTATCCTGAATGTAAAGAAATTTATAGAAATTGCCGCCGACCTGGGACTATGGGTAATTTTTCGACCATCTCCCTATATCTGCGCGGAATGGGAATTTGGGGGACTTCCTGCCTGGCTGCTGGCGGAAGAGGGAATGCACCTCAGAAGTGTTTATCCGCCTTTTTTAAAGCATGTCCGTGATTACTATAAAAAATTGTTTGAAATTACGGCACCTCTTCAGCTGACTAACGGCGGTCCGATTATTATGGTGCAAATTGAAAATGAATATGGTTATTTCGCAGACGATACAAGATATCTGAATGAGATAAAAGAATTAATGCTTGAAAACGGTGTAACAGTACCTTTTATTACATCTGACGGCCCTTGGGGAGATGCCCTTTCCTGCGGAAGCCTGGAGGGGGTATTGCCGGCAGGAAATTTCGGCTCCGGAATGAAAGAGCAGTTTGAGGTTCTGAGGCAGTATACAGACAGAGGACCTTTGATGTGTATGGAATTCTGGGTTGGCTGGTTTGACCATTGGGGAAACGGAGGGCATAAAACTTCCAATCTGGAAGAGAACTGCAAAGATCTGGATGAAGGTCTGCAGTATGGGAATATTAATATCTATATGTTCATAGGAGGTACTAATTTCGGCTTTATGAACGGCTCTAATTATTACGAGGAACTTACTCCTGATGTTACCTCCTATGATTATGACGCCGTTTTAACAGAAGCCGGTGACATTACCCCCAAATATAAAGCATTTCAGAAGATTATCGGAAAATATGTGAAACTTCCGGAGGTGGTCTTTACCACCAGGATTGAAAAAAAGGCTTACGGCCAACTAACCTGTACGGGAAAAGTGGGATTATTTGAAGTTCTTGAGGACATATCCGAGCCGCTATTTGATACCTTTCCCAAATCTATGGAGAAACTGGGGCAGAACTATGGTTACATTCTATATCGGTCAACACTGGTTAAGGAGAAGAAAATTGAAAAAATCCGTTTGCATCAAGCCAATGACCGGGCTAAAATATATATTTCCAAAGAGCCGGTGATAACATTATATGACAGAGAACTATTGAAAGAGCATAATCTATCCTTAGCCTTTGAACAAGGCAGCTCCATAACAATATTGATGGAGAATATGGGAAGGGTCAATTTTGGACCCTATCTGGATAAACAGCGTAAAGGGATTGACGGAGAAGTAGTTATTAACGGACATCAGCATATGAACTGGACTCATTACTCATTGCCTTTGGATAATATCGGAAAACTGGACTTTAAAAAAGGCTGGAAGAGTAAGGAACCTGCTTTTTACCGCTTTGAATTCTTAATAACGGAAAAATGTGATACTTTTATTGATATGGAAGGCTGGGGGAAGGGCTGTGTATTTATTAATGGCTTCAACCTTGGACGTTTCTGGGAAATCGGCCCGCAAAAGAGGCTGTATCTGCCGGGACCTCTGTTAAAAGAAGGGATGAATGAGATTATTGTATTTGAAACAGAAGGAAAAGTAAGAGATAGTATAATACTTTTGGATGAGCCGGATTTGGGTTAGGGAGTGATTGTTGATAATATCAGGGCAGAAACCGGAAATGGATTCTGCCCAAAATATTATTAACATTTAGATTATGCGGTGAAAGATTTAAATCCTCTTAAAGGCCTGTTCGCAGTATACGCAACGGTATACTCCTTTTTGTTTATCCGTAAGACGGAAAATATGAGGAAGTTCCTGCTCTATGGAAGTAATGCAACGAGGATTCTTACATTTAATAATATTGGTTACCCGTTCTGGCAGGTTCAGGTTCTTTTTTGATTTTATTTTACCGTCTTCAATGATATTAACCGTAATGTTCCTATCGAGAACTCCCAGTATATCCAAATCCATATCAAGGAAGCCATCTATTTTAATAATATCTTTCTTACCCATCTTATTACTTCTGGCATTTTTAATAATAGCAACACTGCAATCCAGTTTTTCCAGATTTAAGTAGGAATAAATCTTCATAGCCCCGCCGGCTTCTATGTGATCAATTACTATTCCCTGGTTTAAACCTCCGATATTTAACATTAAGCCACCTCCAGCAATTTCATAATCAAGGCCATTCGTACATATACTCCCAGTTCTGCCTGTTTAAAGTACACTGCACGCTTGTCCGTATCCACTTCTGTTGCAATTTCATTTACACGGGGCAGAGGGTGAAGTACCAGCATGTCTTCTTTGGCTAGTGACATCTTTTTGGCATCCAATATAAAGGAATCCTTTAAGCGGATATAATCCTCCTCATTAAAAAAGCGTTCCTTCTGGACCCTTGTCATATATAACAAATCAAGGTCAGGAAGAACTGCTTCAAGGTTTTTCACTTCCTCGTAAGAAATATGATTGGCATCCAATACTTCTTCACGGAGATAAGCGGGTATCTTAAGTTCATCGGGTGAAATCAAAACAAAATGGATATTTTCATAGCGTACCATGGCATTAATTAAAGAGTGTACGGTTCTTCCGAATTTTAAATCACCGCAAAAACCTATCTTTAGGTTATCAAGTCTGCCCTTTAATTTTGAAATAGTAAATAAATCCGTTAAGGTTTGAGTGGGATGATTGTGACCGCCGTCACCGGCATTGATTACAGGAATGGAAGAATAGGTAGAAGCAACGAAGGGAGCGCCTTCTTTGGGATGACGCATAGCACAGATATCAGCGTAACTGGAGATAACACGTATGGTGTCGGCAACACTTTCACCTTTGGCGGCAGAGGAAGAATCTGCTGATGAGAAACCTAAAACACTTCCGCCAAGATTAAGCATAGCGGCTTCAAAACTAAGTCTTGTACGGGTACTCGGTTCATAGAATAGTGTTGCCAGCTTTTTGCCATGGCAGATATCCGAGTATTTCTTCTTATCACTTAAAATGTCGTCTGCCAGCCTTAGAATATCCTCTAATTCTGAAACAGATAAGTCGAGGGGACTAATAAGATGTTTCATGACTACCTCCGTATACTGTTAATTTTTTCAACTGATTATTATACTATAAGACATTTATAAATACAATAAAAAAATGTAAAATGCGCGAATTGATAATATGTTAACAATACATTGCTTGTAAAAGATACCTTAATATGGTAGCATATCATAGATATAATGCAGGGATAAAACGGGCAGAAAGGATAAGGGACTTAACCTGGGTAGCATGATGGAGTACAGAATTGGAAGAAGCAGAAAGCAGCAAGAGGAACAGGCAGTCAAAGAAGCTACAGAAGGATTAGTAAATCCGAAACTAATCCTATTTTTTTCAGAGGCAGATAATTTTACAAAATATACGGTTGATATGAAGAACTTATTTCCCGACAGTCTTATAATTGGCTCTACCACCTTTGTTGGATTATGCAAGGAGGGAGCTTATAAGGATACGCTTATAGTTCTTGGTATTGAAGAAGGGATTGAATGTTACGGTGATGTGCTGGAAGAGGTTGACAGATATCCCCTAAAATATATTGATCGTATTGAAAATTGTGTAAAACAGTTTAAGAATACGCAGAATACGATTTGCTTTGAAGTATCTTCGGCATTGATAAGCAGTGAAGAATTAATCCTTTCAACGTTTAGTTCTGTGCTGGTGGACAAGGGAATTCCTTTATTCGGTGGTTCTGCCGGTGATCGTGGTAATGCTGAAAAGACCATGATATCCTTTAACGGAAAGGTAATGGAAAAAGCCTGTGCTTTTGTAATACTCAAAAATTTGGGCGGTGGAATCAAATTATACCGCGAAAACATATATAGACCAACTAAATGGCATTTTACTGCTACGAAAGTAGATATTAGAAATAGAATCGTATATGAATATAATGACCAGCCGGCAGCGCAGGTTATGGCAAAAGCTTTAAATACAGACATTAAGAACCTGCCGTCTTATCTGGACAGCTATCCGTTGGGAAGATTAATCGGCAATGAAATGTATATAACAGCCAACCAGGGAATTACAGATCATAACGGCATGGCATACCATGCAAGGGTATATAATAACTCCCATATGGTGTTACTGGAACCGGATGATTATAAGGAGGTACTTAGAAGGACCAGAGAACAGGTTAAGAGAGATATTCCCAACCCGTCCTTAACCATCATGATACATTGCCTTGCCAGATCCATTCTCTTTGAGAAAGATGGATATTTAAATGATTTTGCAAAAGAGATGGGAAATACTCTTGGCAATTATATTGGCTTCGCAGGGTATGGTGAACAATTGAATCAGCAGCATTTTAATCAGACTATGGTTCTGGCTGTATTCGAATAAGGGGGATGTTATGACACTATTTCAAAAGAAAAGTACGAAGATTCAAACTACAGGAATCATAGAGCAGGAAGCTGCTGCCTCTGAGATTGATTACGATAAATACATAAATTATGGTGTGCTGCATATTGAGAGAAAAGTAGAAGAATTCATGAAAGAGGAAGTGGAGGTATCCAGAAATCTTGGCTATATTAATTCCAGTTTTGCAGAGTTTGACAGTATTAATCAGACTATTGGAAAGGTAAATGCCGATTTCGAGGAATTTAGTAAGTATGCCAGCCAGATCAATGAAATTATGCAAAAGTCTGATAAAGCAGTTTGGGAAGCAGAAGATAAGATGAATGTACTGGCAGAACAGATTCAAGGAACCTGCGGGAAGTTAAATTCCATTACAGATACTTTTCTGCTCTTAAAAAAGGACTTTGACAGAATAAAGGATATGTCTAAAAGTATAACAGGGATAGCTAACAGTACGAATCTGCTGGCATTGAATGCATCCATAGAAGCAGCCAGAGCCGGGGAGGCCGGAAAAGGCTTCTCTGTGGTAGCAGACAGAATCAGAGAACTGTCCGCTTCCACCGCAGGTCTTGTAAAAGGTATCGATGAAAGTGTCAATTCCCTTTATCAGAGTATAGAAACCCTAAGTCGTGAGATTGATAATTCCAAAAGCTCAATAGAAGAGAATCTTTTATTTGCAGAAGATGCACGTCAGAATTTCAAACAAGTCTCTGAATGCACCGATGAGGTTAAGAACTTTAGTAAGCAGATTATAACCGGTATTGAAAATACCAGCAGAGATATTAACGGAACCGCTAAAGGTGTACATTCCATTGTTGGCTTGATAAGCTCCTTTGGCGATAAACTGGCAGAGCTGAATATTAAAATGAGCAAGAAATCCATTATCATATCTGAGATAATCGACTTCCTTCAGCAGCTGGAGAATATGCTCAAAGATTCATTACAGAGCAAAAAGCGTCTGTAATCTGTACAGTAACTTTTTACCGTATCAACCATAAAATGAATTAAGAATATATTTGGATACAATGGATCCGGATGGGAAATCAATAAAATGTTATATAATAATTCCCGTATCATTCAGAATATGGCAACTTGGTATAAAAGAAAAGATTATTTCATAGAAGGAATATCCTTTGCAGGTGAAAATGTTATAGAGCATCAGGAAGTGCTGAATGAAGACAACAATTTGCCTTATGCTATTGAAGTTGTTAGCGAAAATTTATTTGTCCCCTGGGCATTAGATATTGCTTCAGATGGGAGAATTTTCTTTAATGAGCGAAATGGAAATGTTCGGCTTATAGAAAATGGAATATTGGACATCTCACCGGTATACACCTTCCTCCCACCCTTTGAAGCACAGGGGGAAGGAGGGCTGCTAGGACTGGTATTAGATTTGAATTTTGATCATAATGGATATTTTTATGTTATGTATACGTATTTGGAGAATAACCAGTTCTATAACAGAATTGTTCGAATGCACTATGAAAAAGGAAATACGGTAGAAGATAAGATTTTATTGGATAAGATTCCCGGTGACAGGGTTCATAATGGAGGAAGGCTAAAGATTGGTCCGGATGGGAAACTCTACGCAACTACCGGGGATACCGGTAAGCCTGAATTGTCTCAGGATGTCAATAGTCTGGCAGGGAAGATATTAAGGCTGGAAGTAGATGGGAGCGTACCTTCTGACAATCCTTTTCCGAATTCCTATGTATACGCCTATGGGATTCGAAATGCGCAAGGTCTTGACTGGAACCGGAATAATGTATTGTATGCCTCAGGACATGGTGATGTTGGAGACGACGAAATCAATATTATCGTTCCTGGGGGGAATTATGGCTGGCCATTAAAACAGGGGGATTTTATCAAACCTGTGTATAACAGCGGAAAGGATTCAATTGCCCCGTCGGGTATTGCTTTTGCAAAAAGCGGGCCCTTTGAAGGAAAGCTGTTGGTAACAACCCTTCGAGGAACAGAATTATTGGTATTAACCTTCAATGAAAGCGGAGATCAGGTTTTACAAACTGATAGTTATCTGAAAAATGAATATGGAAGACTAAGAGAAGTTCACAGCGCACCTGATGGTTCTATCTATCTTGGTACCAGTAATCTGGATGGAAGGGGTCTGCCAAACCCGGGAGATGATAAAATCTTTCGGTTAGTACCTGTTTTACAAGAAAATTAATAGACAAAGACCTGAATGAATATGACGTGTCAGAAATGTTAAAACTAATCCCAATGCATATTACAAGCTTCTTGTAATACTGCTTATTAAGATAGGAATAAGGATATTTAAAATTCTTATTAGTTGGGAGGTTTTTGATGGAAAATGTAAATACAGAAAAAAGCAATATATCATCCATTTTACCAATGATGGCATTATCTGATATCCCTGAAAGTAAGCCGGATGCTAAAGAAATTGTTGCACTGGTTAAGGAAAGCGGAAAGGTAACAGGCTACAAGCTTTCCGATGGGCAGCTTCTTAGTAAAGAAGAAGGAGTTGAAGCGGCGAAACAGGGGGATATAAAAGGGGTAGGTGTTTCTTCAAGAAAAGGAAACGAATATTTAAAATCATTACCGGACGGTAATGAGAACAATAATCTTTCCAGTCTGCCTTCTGTGACAAATGAAGGATAAAATCAAAAAAATATGTATAGAAATGTAATTTTTAGCTATAATATCCATGTACAGAATTGACTCTGTTCGGTTAAACGAGTAAGATTATATTACTATACAATATAAGAAAGGTACCCTTCGAGAGAATGGTAAATGGGAATTTAATATGAAAGCAAGCGTTAGTCCAGATCTTTGCATAAGTTGTGAATTATGTACTAATCTATGTCCGGAAGTTTACTATATGGGTGATGATGGATTTGCTCATGGTATTGATGAGGATATTCCTTCTGATAAAGAGGCAGAGGCAGAAAATGCCAGAGACAGCTGTCCTACCAGTGCCATTGATATTGACTAATATCAATGGAATAGGACTCATTTATCGTCCATTCTGTAACTGGAACTAAAAGCGATTCATTCCATATGCTATAGTGCTATCTTGAGAATGAAGAAAGCTGCATTTTACAATGATTTGTAAAAGCAGCTTCTTTTTTTGTGAAAGATAAAATATAACCAGTTTAAATCTCAGAGGATACACTGGCGTTGTCAGAATATATTTCATTTGTTCGTCCTAAGGCTGTCTTTTCAGTTTTTCTGCCTGTTAAAAGGAGACTGCAGGTCAAGGCAGTAAAAGGCGCAACCAATACAAGACCGATACTTCCGATAAAAGTATCGAGAATTTCAGCTGATACATATTTATAGTTTAGAATATTAAATACAGGTGTCCCTTGCGCCATAAATACCATGAGAAGGGCAATATAACCGCCGGAGTACGCTAGAAGCAGAGTGGTTGTCATTGTACCCATAGCAGCTTTTCCTACATTCATGCCTGAAAGAAAAGCTTCCTTCCATCTCATCTCCGGTTTTTTGGAGATGACTTCGTTAATAGCAGAGGTAATATCAACGGCCAGATCCATTACAGCACCGGAGGAGCCGATAAAAATACTGGCCATAAAGATCTTTGTCAGATTCAAGTTGGCAAAACCGCTATAGAGAAGGCTTTCCGAATTTGGCATGATAGCTCCGTGTATTTTATAACTTGTGGTAAAAATTATACCAAGCAGGCAGGTGACAAGAATACCAAGTGAAGCTCCTGAGACTGCCGCCAGAGCTTTTTTATTAAAACCAAATACCAGCGACAGAATCAGGATAGTAAGGGATATATTTATAAGAATACCAAAGTATATCGGATTATATCCATTTAGATAAGAGGGAACTAATACCTTCCATATCATTAAAATACTGATAGCAAAGGAGATGAGCGAGCGAAATCCAGTCTCGCCGGCTACTGCTATTAATAGTATTGCAAAGGCTGCTGCCAGAATAACTTCTTTTTTTATTCGATAATGGTCAATGAGATTCACGGAAAGTATGTTAGAATCCTGGTAGCTGATAACAACTAAGACCTTGTCACCTTTTTCAAATATCTTATCATTTTCTAATGAGCCGTTTAATAGATTAAAGCCCTCTACCTGCTGACCTTTAAAGCGTCCTCCAAGGAGTTTCACCATACAGGTCTGCTCGCCGGAGCGGATAAGACCGGTATCAATAATATTCTTATTGTCTACAGAGAGAACCTTGGCTGAGGTGCGGTCAGCACCTTTATAGATAATAGCATCTTCATAGCCCGTGGGAAGAAGTAATAGTATGAATAAAACTGCCAGGGATACCAGTACGGGAAGATGATAAGGAAGATTTTTCTTAATTTTATATAAAAAGGGGTTCATATTAGCTCCTTTTGCTTACGCAATTTTAATTATTTACTAAAGAGTAAAGGATTGCAGAGATATCGTAAATAGAATTAGTCACTCAGCAATCCTTCATAAAAGTTAATGGACGGATATTACTTTACTTTTAAGAGACTTGCAAGATTATAATATATCTGGGTATTGTCGTAATAACCGTTAAAAAGGTCCGCGCCTTGCCCCTGTGCAAATACACCAACTGGAAGACCTGTATGGGCATAGCTGGTAAAACTGATACCGGATTTATTATTCAGAATATGTGTTATTGTAACAGTCAATGGTTCATAATTTCCGTACAGGATATATTCTTCCTGGCTTTTAGCGGTCTTTCCGTTGATAGTCATATCATAGGCCGCCTTCAATTTATTGTATTCGTAAGAAGTCAGTACCAGGTTGGGATAATCCTTTGCACTGGGATCTGAATCGGTTATCAGTCCAAAATTGTTCTTGATATCAGTTAGTACATCAGCAAAAGAGGTTTTGCTTTCCTTATATTTCTTGACATAAGCAGAATCGAATTTGGCATAAGAAAGCTTTTGATTGGAAAGGTTATCCAGGAAAGTATTGTATTCAGTGCCGGCGTAGCCGATGGTAAGACCACCGGTTTCATGATCTCCTGTTACAATAATAAGCGTCTCACTAGGATGTTCATTATAAAAAGCGATAGCCTCTGATACGGCATAATCCAATGCAATCGTATCTGAAATGGTTGAACCGGCATCGTTAGCATGACATGCCCAGTCAATCTTTCCGCCTTCTACCATCATAAAGAACCCTTTTTTGTTATAAAGAACATCGATACCTTTTCTTACATAATCTTTCAATGCCCATTCTCCGCTCGTGGTATCGTTGGAATAGGAGAGGGAATCACTGTCAGCCAGCGTTTCACCGATTATAATTGCTTTACCGTCAGCAGCTGTTAACTTAGCAGCTTCCTCCTGGGTTTTGATTACTTTATAGCCATTATCCTTTGCAAGGTCATACAGATTGCTTTGGGGGGAATCTTTCTTATCTCCGTTAGGATTTAAGAGAGCTCCGCCGGCAAAATAGTCAAATCCGCTGCGAATCATTTCCAAACCGATAGCATAGTAATTGCTTCTGGAAGATTGGTGGGCATAATAAGCAGCAGGAGTAGCATGATTTAAATTTACGGTTGAGATTATACCAATCTTGTACCCAAGCTGATTCTTTAACTTTTCAGAAATAGTCTCATAAGTGATTGTTTTCGTCTCATCCATATTGATGGTTCCGCTGTATGTTTTATGCCCTGTAGATAACGAGGTTGCTGTTGAAGCAGAATCCGGGCAGAAAGATGTGGAATCATAAGTAACGGCAGAACCTGCCACCGGGAACTTTGTAAAATTGAGATATTTGTTTCCGGTTAATATCTTCGAGGATTTGTTTTGTGAGGTAGCGCCAAGATAATCGCTGGCAGCTTGAATCTGAGGAAAACTCATGCCGTCGCCGATAAACATAAAAACATATTTAGGAGCCTTTAAAGTGACTGCCTGCGTTTCTTTTTTACTACCGGCAGCCGTACTTTTTATACTGTTAAAGTCATTGGTGAAGGCAAAGGACAAGAGGAAGATACCTGCTATTGTACAGGCGATAGCTTTCTTAATAGTTTTTTTCATCATTACTTTCATACTCCTTCTATTATTGCTTATAGTTTTAAGCTGCGAATCAAATCCTGACCGAATAACAGCCTGCATGCACGCCCGGTAGCCGGTATCGGCAGAATCTATATTTCATAAATAACATAAGGAAGAGAGTAAGACAATAGGATATGGAAAGAATTAACATAAGATTTACCCAATATTTAGAAATTTACATATAAGCTTTTAGATGGATGAAAGATTGATTGATCCTTATGAGGACCTGCTGTTTTAAGGCTGATTTGTTCCGCAGGGCCTCATAAGGATTTATGGTTGATTGAGATGAAATGACAACAATTAGAAATGAAAATAATCCTTTGTATTGTAATATGATATATCTTGAACTATCTTACCAAGGAGGTGGAAATCCATAGGGTATTCACCTTTTTCAACCCATTGTCCGATTAAATCACAGAGGATTCGCCTAAAATATTCATGCCTTGGATAAGAGAGAAAACTTCTGGAATCCGTCAGCATCCCGATAAAGTTAGCCAGCAGACCGGAAGTTGCAAGAGAGGTCATTTGTTCAGTGATACCATACTTATTATCGTTAAACCACCATGCGCTGCCATGCTGAAGCTTACTCTTAACTCCGCTCTCCTGAAAGCAGCCAATGACGGAATCGATAGCTGCATTATCCACTGGGTTTAAAGAATATATAATAGTCTTTGGCAGACCATCCATATCGTTTAAAGCATTAAGATAATCTGCTAGTTGGGAAGAGAAGCTTACATTACTGATGCAGTCAAAGCCGGTATCAGGACCGAGGAGCCGGAAGCTTTTTTGATTATTGTCCCGTTTTGGCCCGTAGTGAAGCTGCATTACCCAACCGGCTTCCTCATAGCTTTTACCTGCAAATAATAAAAATGCTGTCTTATATTTTAAGATTTCTTCTTCTGTTAATAAATCCTTACTTAATCTTTTCTTAAATATAGTTTCAATTTCATTTTTATCGGCGGGAAGATACATTACATATGGGAGGGAGTGGTCGCTTAGCCGGCATCCCAGAGCGGCAAAATATTCAATCCGCTTCTTTAATGCTCTGCAAAGAGATTCAAAGTCTGTAATTTTGACGTCACTAACCTCAGACAAAGCGGACAGGTACTCTAAAAAGTCAGGCTTTTCAAAATGAAGTGCTTTATCAGGGCGAAAAGTAGGATAGACCTTCACCGGGAAGGTTGAGTCTTCCTGAAGCTGTTTATGCCAGCATAAGGAATCAATTGGATCATCAGTTGTGCAGATGGCCTCAACTTTTGAAGAGTGCATAATATTTCTGGCACTGAACTCTTTCTGAGACAGCTTTTCGTTACATAATTCCCATACTTCGTCAGCTGTAGTTTCTGTTAAGGCTCCGTAATAGCCAAAGTACCTTTGAAGTTCCAAGTGACTGAAATGGTACACTGGATTACCAATGGCTTTTTGCAGGGTGTCCACCCATTTTCTGAATTTGTCATAATCTGAGGCATCACCGGTTATGTATTTTTCATCTACTCCATTAGCGCGCATCAACCGCCATTTGTAGTGGTCTCCGCCCAGCCATACCTGTGTGATATTGCCAAACAGCCGGTCCTCAGCAATTTCTCTGGGATTGATGTGGCAGTGATAATCAATAATCGGAAGGTCGGCCGCATAGTTGTGATAAAGAGCTTTTGCAGTCTCGGTGGTTAATAGAAAATCCTGATCCATAAATTTCTTCATTTTTTGCTCCTTTTCTAAATATACTCAATATATTTGTCTATTCTATTGTGGTTTTTCTAATAATCAGCTCACTAGAGAGGGTAATTACAGCGGGTACATTCTCTTTGTTTAATACTCTCATCAGGCTGGATACCGCAGTAATACATAAGGATTCCACATGATTATCAATAGAAGTTAACTCTGGCTCACAACTTTCTGCCAGAAGAGAATTATTATAGCCAATTACAGATAATTCCTCCGGTACCAAAATGCCCTCATCTCTGGCGTATTTTAGCGCGCCTATTGCCAGAATATCTTCAGCAGATATGACAGCCTGAAAAGTTATTCCCTTGATTTTTAAGGAATGCAGGTGATTTTTTGCTGCTGTAATATCAAGAGGGCACTGTTGTATTAAATCGCCTTGCAGTGTTAGTCCACAATCTTCATAAGCTTTTTGAAATCCTTTTAATTTATTCATACTGCTTAAGGATTTATTAGCATGAAGAAATAATATATTCCTCTTTTCCTGCTGTAGCAAAAGGGCTGTGGCTTGCCGAACTGCCTGCATTTCATCGCATAATATTCCGTAAATATCAGGTGTGTTAATATAACCGTTTATTATGATAAGAGGTATCTGTCTGGCAGCGGATTTTATATAGTCATTATTCTTATCCACAGCTTCCAGAAAGTTAGAGCCTATTACAATAACAGCATCGACCCGTTTCGATAACAGCAGCTTCATATAATTCTTTTTATCTCTTAACTCATATCCGGTGCAGCAGAGCAGGGAATCATAGCCGCACTTTCTAAGTTCTCTTTCCAGATAGTTGATTGCATTGGCATGAAACAGGTCGGCGGAATCGGTACACATAATACCAATGGTTTTCATAGTATCAAGGCCCAGACTTCTGGCAAAGGCATTTGGAGTATAATCTGAGTCTTCTATTACCTTTAGGACTTTGTTTCTTGTTGCTTCACTGACGGAAGGGCTGCCGTTTAGAACTCTTGAGATGGTAGCCGTTGATACTCCCGCTTTTTTTGAGATGTCATAAATATTCATAGACCTCCACATGTAAGTACTTACATTTTAGTATTTATTTATATTTATTATACTTCCATTGGATTTTTATATCAAGTATAAGAAATATCAATATTTATATTTTAGTTCGTTATAGAATTCAGAAGAGTAATATGGTAAGATATATAAGAAATCAATGTAACTGCTTACATTAATACGCTTTAATATACACATTTAAAATACACATATATAAAGCTCGTATGAACTTATCCAACCATAAGGATAAAAAATACAATAAAAATTTCAGTATTTAACTTGCTTTGATTAACAAAAAACGTTAGAATCAATGTTTAAGAATAGAATAATATGACAAATCCAAATTATTATATTAAAATAGGGAATTTTGAATTCAGGAAAGAGGTTATCATGGCTAAGATTGTTACAATGGGTGAAATCATGCTTCGTTTATCCACCCCGGGTTATCAAAAATTTATTCAGGCAGATAATTTTGAGGTGAATTATGGCGGTGGAGAGGCAAATGTCTGTGTGTCTCTTGCAAGATTCGGACATAAAACTTATTTTGTGTCCAAAGTCCCGGATAATCCCATCGGAGAATGTGCGGTAGCAGCTTTGAGAAAGCATGATGTGAATTGTGAATATATTATAAAGGGCGGAGAACGTCTGGGTATTTATTATCTGGAACCCGGAGCTTCCATGCGTCCTTCAAATGTGGTATATGACAGAGCACATTCCTCTATGTCGGAGGCTGCTATTGAGGAATTTGATTTTGATACAATCTTTAAGGGAGCAGACTGGTTTCATCTTAGCGGCATTACCCCTGCAATAAGCGATAAAGCTGCGGACTTAGCTCTGGCAGCATTACAAAAGGCCAGAGAACTGGGGGTCAAAGTGTCAATGGACTTTAATTACAGGGCGAAGCTTTGGTCTTATGAAAAAGCCGGAAAGGTTATGACAGAGCTGCTGCCTTATGTGGATGTGTGTATCGGCAGTAAGGAAGATGCCATATACATACTTGGAATGACTCCTAGTCAAAAGCCGGATGGAGCTTTAGCGGATGATGTAACTAAGGATATGTTTCAGCAGATGATTGAAAGATTTGGTTTTCAGTGTATGGCGGGCACCATGAGAGAAAGCTATTCAGCTTCTGATAACGGCTGGTCTGCGTGTATTTATGATGGAAAGGAATTCTATCATACCAGAAAGTATGATATGAGGATTGTTGACCGTGTAGGCGGCGGAGATTCTTTTGCAGCAGGCCTGATATGCGGACTGGTGGAAGGCAAAGGGATAAAAGAGGCATTGGATTTTGCTACGGCTGCTTCTGCCTTGAAGCATACCATACCAGGAGATGTGAACCTGGTAACCCGAAGTGAAGTAGAGCGTTTAATGAATGGAGATGCCTCAGGAAAGGTACAGCGGTAATAAAATTTGAGCTTTGACTCAGTGCATATATATTCATTTTAAACTTCTTAATACTCCAAGCACTCTAAAAAAAGGCAGATTAATGTAGTTTGCTGCTGTATTTAAAAACCGATAAAAGGAAAGATATAAAACATTTAAAATTAATCTTGATTATTCTCACCATAACTATTATGATAATGAGGTACCTAATAGCGTGCCTCATTTTTTGTGTTATTCATTATTATAGATTAAAATGTATAAATTCAACATTAATAATACAACAGCATAAAGGAGACGATAGGATGATTAAGCTTTATGAAAAAGGTGCCTATGTTTTACACGGCACAGAGGTTATAGACGAATTAGAAGCAACAAAGGAAATGCTTCAGGCTAAGACAGGAAAGGAATGTTCCAAGTCAGAGTTATCTGAAAATACGCTGGCTTACAGTATTTTAAAGGCACATAATACCTCGGGAAATATGGAGAAGTTAAAGGTTAAATTTGATAAATTGACTTCTCATGATATAACTTTCGTTGGAATTATTCAGACAGCCAGAGCCAGCGGTCTTGAGAAATTCCCTGTTCCCTATGTCCTGACAAATTGCCACAACAGCCTTTGTGCCGTAGGTGGTACCATAAATGAAGATGATCATATGTTTGGATTATCCTGTGCCAAAAAGTACGGTGGAATTTATGTTCCCCCACATCAGGCAGTTATACATCAATTTGCAAGAGAGGTGTTGGCAGAAGGTGGTAAGATGATCCTGGGTTCTGACAGTCATACACGTTACGGTGCTTTGGGAACCATGGCTATCGGAGAAGGCGGGCCGGAGCTTGT
This sequence comes from Anaerocolumna chitinilytica, assembly GCF_014218355.1. Classification (NCBI taxonomy): domain Bacteria; kingdom Bacillati; phylum Bacillota; class Clostridia; order Lachnospirales; family Lachnospiraceae; genus Anaerocolumna; species Anaerocolumna chitinilytica. Next base: position 3,299,151 of record NZ_AP023368.1, on the reverse strand, counting down.
AAAACAGCTTTTAAATAAAACCTATGATATCAATATGCCGGGAGTAATTGGCGTTCATTTAACAGGAGAACCAAGAAAAGGTGTCGGTCCTCAGGATATAGCACTTGCAATAATCGGAGCAGTCTTTGAAAAGGGCTATGTTAATAATAAAGTAATGGAGTTTTTCGGAGAAGGTGTGTATAAATTATCCGTTGATTACCGTATAGGAATCGATGTTATGACCACAGAAACTACCTGCCTTTCTTCCATCTGGGTTACGGACAATAAGGTAAAAGAATTTTATGAGATACATAAGAGACCGGAAGCTTATAAAGAACTCACTTTAGAGGAAGCAGTTTACTATGACGGAATGATAGAAGTAGATTTGGGAGATATCAAACCAATGATTGCGATGCCTTTTCATCCCAGCAATGTTTATACCATTGATGAGCTGAATGAAAATCTTTATGATGTTCTTTCGGAAGTAGAAAAGAAAGCGGCTGTCAGCCTTGATAATAAGATTAAATATAGTTTGCAGGATAAGGTTCGCAACAACAGATTATATGTTGATCAGGGAGTAATCGCCGGCTGTGCGGGAGGCGGATTTGAGAATATCTGTGATGCAGCTGATATTCTAAAAGGAAAATATATCGGAGCTGATGACTTCTCCTTAAGCGTATATCCTGCCAGTCAGCCTATCTTTATGGAACTTGTAAAGAATGGTCTGGTAGCAGATTTAATGGAAACCGGTGCAACGATAAGAACGGCTTTCTGCGGTCCTTGTTTTGGAGCGGGAGATGTACCTTCCAATAACGGGTTTAGCATCAGACATACTACCAGAAATTTCCCTAACAGAGAGGGATCCAAGATTACAAGCGGACAGATTGCATCCGTGGCACTTATGGATGCAAGATCCATTGCAGCCACCGCAGCAAGCCAGGGATATTTGACCTCATCGGAGAATATTGATACTGAATTTTTAAAGCCGAAGTATTTCTATGACAGTAAGATTTATGATAACCGCGTATATAATGGTATAGGAAAGCCCATACCTGAGACAGAGATAAAGTTTGGACCGGGAATTGTTGATTGGCCGGCAATGTCAGGACTAACGGATAATATGCTGTTAAAAGTGGTATCTGTTATAATGGATCCGGTAACAACTACGGATGAACTGATACCCTCCGGCGAAACCTCCTCTTACCGTTCGAATCCTTTAGGTCTTGCAGAATTCACTCTTTCCAGGAAGGATCCGGCTTATGTAGGAAGTGCCAAAGAAATACAGCTTGGTGAGAAGGCTCGTACCAAGGGAGAAGATATTTTTGCTGCAGTGGGCGAGCTGAAAGAAGTGTATGAAACTATTCAGAAGGTCTTTCCGGTTGAGCCCTCAGAGACGGAGATTGGCAGTGTAATCTATGCGGTTAAGCCCGGGGACGGCTCTGCCAGAGAACAGGCAGCCAGCTGCCAGAAGGTACTTGGCGGACTTGCCAATATCGCAAAAGAATATGCTACCAAGAGATACCGCTCTAATCTGATTAATTGGGGAATGCTACCCTTTCTGTTAAAGGAGGAGGTTCCTTTTGAAAAAGGTGATTATCTCTTTATAAAAGATATTAAAAAAGCAATTTCAGAGAAACATAGTGAAATCAAAGCCTATATTGTAGGAAAAGGCATGAAAGAGATTACGCTTATGTTAGGTGAATTGACGGATGACGAAAGAGAAATTATAGATAAAGGTTGTTTAATTAATTATTACCGCAATGAAAAATAAATAAAAAAATATTGTTTACAATAAAGGAAAATGATTACCCAATGTATTTAATGGGTAATCATTTTGTTGTATCCTTCTTGATAAGGAAGACTATTTTTAGACGTGGGATTGCTTGGATTGTAAAAGGAAGACTATTTTTAAACCAGGGATTGCTTGGATTGTAAAAGGAAGACTATTTTTAATCCAAGGGCTGCTTTGGATTGTAAAAGGAAGACTGCTATGGTAAAATATTACCTGGATGATGCGTATTTTTTTCTCGCATGCCAGCGCCTGTATACTCCTTGGCGCAAATAGGAGGAGAGTTAGAAAGGGCAAGGTTTTATTATGGATAAGATAATTGATGGAAAGCAAATATCCTCAGCTTTAAAGGAGGAATTAAAAAAAGAAGTCAGTCAGTTAATGGAACAGGGAATTGAAGTTACTTTAGCTGTTATTCAGGTGGGAAGTGATCCTGCTTCCACTGTATATGTGGGAAATAAAAAGAAGGCTTGCGAATATATCGGTATTCGTTCTTTAGCTTATGAACTAAAAGAAGAAACGACACAAGAGGAGCTTCTGGCCCTGATAGAAGAGTTAAATCAAAAAGTAGAAGTTAATGGAATTTTAGTACAGCTTCCCCTGCCAAAGAATATAAAGGAAGATGTTATTATAAAGGCCATATCTCCCCAAAAAGATGTGGATGGTTTCCATCCGGAGAATGTCGGGCTTTTAAACACCGGGCAAAAAGGCTTTGTATCCTGTACCCCTGCCGGTATTATTGAGTTGATAAAGCGTTCCGGAATTCGTATAAGCGGAAAAGAATGTGTAGTAATCGGTAGAAGTAATATTGTTGGTAAACCCATGGCAGCACTGCTTTTAAAAGAAGATGCTACCGTGACGGTCTGCCATTCCAAAACAGTCGATCTAAAAAGTGTGGCAAAGAGAGCAGATATTCTGATAGCTGCACTAGGAAAGCCTAAATTTATCAATCGTGATTTCATCAAAGAAGGTGCAGTAGTAATTGATGTGGGCATACACCGGCTTGATAATAAGAAACTCTGCGGAGATGTTGACTTTGAGGACGTTTATGACCTGGTAAGTGCTATTACTCCGGTACCGGGCGGTGTAGGACCAATGACCATTACCATGCTTATGAAGAATTGTGTGGAAAGTGCCAAAGAAATGCAAAACTTAAGAAAATAGAGAAAGGTAATAATGATAATGGCTGGCAGCAACCATATTATAAAAGATGAGAACACCTATGTGGTTTTAAAATGTGAAGACAGTCCTTATTTGCCTGCTGATTTAAAAATTTCTCCTACCTGGGAGAAAGATAAGCAGTTTCAATATAGCGGTAATATGGAGGTAGAAGATTATAAGCTTTATCTAAAAGATTTATCTGTTTTTTGTGACCGAGGGTTTCCGGAGATAGGAAATGTAACACCAAAGCTTTCGGAAATCAGCTACGGAATTACGAATGCCTGCTATGAGGATATCCATGTACCGCTTATCTATACCGGCGGCATGATTATCGGAATAGGGTATCTTAAAGACTATGACAAAGGTATGATTTGCTCCGGACGCTATTATGAACCTGTATATTGTTATGAGACGTTATTGGAACTTATTTTTCAGGATGGCAGGCTTGTTACGGAAATCGACCATAGTAAAGCTATGAAACGGATTAGAAAAAATCTGGAGTTAGAACTGCGTTCCCTTGATAAAGAACGAGATGTAAAATGCATACGTCATTTTATTAATACCTCTTTTGTAGGAGATTATGAGCATCCCGGTAAAAATAAAAAAAAGAAACTATTCCGAATGAATGTTTATATAAAGAAATTGAGAAAATCCAATAATGATGCTTCCGACCAAAACAATCAGGCTCTTGGTTGACAGGAAAAAAGGGAAGGACTATAATGGTTAATGCAAATGATTTGCGTTAACCATTAATTGCGTTTGGAAGGACATTCGATGAGTAGTTATTCTAAGAAAAATATTATATTGATTACAGGTTATTTAGGTTTCGGCAAAACAACTCTGCTGAATGAACTGTTACAGAATATGGTAACTAGTGTTTATTGGAAAAAGTTATGATAAAGAAGAATTTATTCAAAAAATTATCTAATTGTTTATGGAAAGGCGGTGACAGTTATGAAGTCTGAATTGGAGGAAAAGTACCATTACCTTTATGAAAACCTGCAGAAGGCGCCACTAAAGGAATTAAAAGAATTTGTAAAAGCGTGGGAAGTGTCTGAGAACAAGAAGGATACTCCTTATTTTTCTCCAAATCATCTTTTGGAGTTATATATATACGAATACAAAGTCCAGGGTGAAAAATTCGAAATCTTAGACTGGAAGCTGCATCTGATATACCGGGAATTGGCAGAAAGATACACGAAAAAGGATGACCTGGCGATGGCTCTTAGCTATTATGAAAAAGCCCTTGATTTTAATCCGGTGGATGTGGAGGTTATATATGGATTGGCACATCTGTACCGGAATAGCGGAAATTTTGATATGCTTTATCAGACTGCCGTAAGAATGTATCCCTTCTGTTATACCAGAAGTGATATGAGTAAATATTACAGACTCCTTGGTATGTTTTACTTAGAGACGTACCAGCCGGAACTTGCAGAAGCACTTTATGAGTACAGTGAGTATTATTACCCCAATGAAGTTGCCTCAAAGGAAATAGAATTTCTGGAAAAAGCTTTAAAAAGAAAACATCAAGAAAGGGAAATCTCTGAACTCCAAGAGATATTAAAGAAGAAGAGTATACCGGTTATCCCAAGACAGGAAACTATGGGCTTGTTGTATAAAACAGCGCAGCTGGAACTTGGGAGAAATAACACGGAGTATGCCAGGTTTCTCTTCTTATTTTTATACCAGCTAACAGGAGATGAAGAAGCTGGAGAGATTCTTACCCGTTTAGGGCACCCGGTAAAATAAATGACAGGATAAGTAATCGTTCTATGGCTTCATTTAAAACAAAAACAAGTCTGCGGCTGCAGCGGAAAGAGAGGCAAACATGAACAAAAGAATACCGATTACACTGATAACAGGTTATTTGGGGTCCGGCAAAACAACCCTGCTAAATCAAGTGTTGAAAAATCAGAAAGGCTATAAGGTTGCAGTAATTGTAAATGATATCGGTGAAATTAACATTGATGCGGAACTGATCGAACGGGGAGGAGAAGTGACTCTGGCCGAAGATAATCTTGTAGCTTTATCTAATGGATGTATCTGCTGCAGCTTAAAGACGGACTTAATGAAGCAGATTGTGCAGTTAGTCAAGCAGAGGCGTTTTGATTATATTGTAATAGAAGCCAGCGGAATCTGTGAGCCCTTATCCATTGTCCAAACCATTGCTATGTTGGATGGAACTGTAGAAGATGAGCGCCTTCCTAATATATGCAGACTGGATAATGTGGTTACAGTAGTTGATGCCAGACGTTTGGTGGACGAATTTCTTGGCGGAAGAAGCCTTATAAAAGAGAATATTGAGGAAGATGATATCGAAAGTCTTGTCATACAACAGATAGAGTTCTGTAATACGATTATTTTAAATAAAGTATCTGATGTTACAGAAGCTGAAAAAAGAGAGATTCTTTCAATAATCAGGCAGCTTCAGCCGGAGGCAGAAATAATTGAAACTGATTATGCGAGGGTAGAAGTAACCAAGGTATTGAATACGGAAAAATTTTCTTTAGATAAAGTAGAGAGCTCCTCTGGCTGGAAGAAAGCCTTTTTAGAAGAGAAAGACCACTCCCATGAACATGAAAGTCAGCAGGAAGAACATACCCATCAACACAGGCACCATCATCACCATCATAATGGTGAAACGGATGAATATGGAATAAGTACCTTCCTTTACTATACAAGAAGACCTTTTATCTACGAAAAATTCGAGGAGTGGATAAATAGTAAATGGCCTGCCAATATAATCAGAAGTAAAGGGATGGTGTGGTTCTCTGACGAATGGGACAATGCTCATATCTTTGAGCAGGCAGGAAAACAGGTGAATCTAACACCGGCTGGACTATGGGCAGCAGCTGCTACAAAAGAAGAGCTTGAAGCAGCAATGAAGAAATATCCGACCATAAAAGAGAATTGGGATAAGACTTACGGTGATCGAATGATTAAGCTTGTTTTTATTGGAAAGAACATGGATAAAGTGAAAATCTGCAAAGAATTGGATGCTTGTCTAGATAATTGAAGTAGGAACTTATCGCTTATTATAATTTAAGATGATTCAGAATATAATCTCTACATGAATTCCATAATGAATAATTAAATATAGCCAAGTCTGTAAGTGTAAACAATAAATAAATGAGTTACATCTCACAGACCTGGCTATTATTTTACTCTTGAAGTTCTTCTACCGTATTATAGGAGGCACCTGGTGAAAAAGTTATCTTTAAGAAATCTCCTATGTTGTATCGTATAATTTCCGGGAATTTTTCTACATTGATATCAAAGATTCCGTCATTTCCCTGTAGTATAATATAATAATGGGAGTTACCGTCAATAACTACATCTGCAATCTTTGATATAATACCGGAGGCGGACTGAAGACTATCGGTGTCTTCCTGAATGATATTGTCATCCTGAAGCTTTTGCAGATACTGACGTTCACATTCCTTAATAGTTTCAGCGGTTGCTACGATCTGATACCTGGAGATGTTTACCATGGCATAGCTTTTCACAAGGCCGGCAGCATCTTTTAGAGCAATAAAATAAGTTGGTTCTCCGCCGATGTTAAGGAGCAATGGAAAGGTTGCGGTATAACCCAGATGCTGTACCTGGCCTTCGGCAGAGGCCATAGCTGAATATTCCTCGGCACCGGAGATTGGATAGTATCTGGTCTCTGCAGTTCGCTGATTCATAAGAACAAAACCTACATTGGATTCATCCTGACCTACAGAGGTAACACCGGTATAAACCCAAACGTCATCTTCCAGGGCAATGTAGTTATACCCCTGAGTGGTTTGCAGGGAATCCTTCTGACTAAAGACGGAATTCAGATAGCCATGTTTTAAAGTTCCATAGTAATTAAACTGCTGTATCAGCAAATCGGCAGAGTAAACACGGTCTACCCATTGGGGAACATCAGCTACTTTATAGGTCTTTAAATCACCGGTAATGGCATTCACAAGTACTACTTTTCCAATAGTTTCACCACCGAACAGCCCGATAGTGTAGCTCTTGACAGGGCACACCCAGTAAGGCACACCGGATTCATCAATTTCGAAGTTATAAGAAGCGAAGACATAAGCCGGGTAGTGAAAACGCAGATAACGGTTTAGATATCTGCCAAAATGGTCTGACTGGGAGTATTTTATGCCTTTTGATAGTTTCACCAGAGACACGTTTTCCGTAGTCATATCTATACGCATATAGGCAGGTATACCGTTTTTGTGATTAGTAAACCATTTTATAGCGTTGCCGTACTTTAAAGGAGTGACTCTGTTAGGAACTCCTTTATAATTAATCTGAGTATAATCATCTGATACTTCAAACTGTGATACATATTCTGTGATACTACCCATCTTCCTGGAACCTAAAAGAGTTGCAGAAGTTTTATCCAGGACAGGAATCTCGGAATAGGAGATTTCTTTAATGTCTTTTTTAAAATCTCCTTCCTTTACTGCAAGGAGCTTTTGGTATTTTGAGGAATTAATAATAGGGGAGGACAAAAGCGCGCCTCCGATATAAAAGAGGGTAACAGCAATGGTCAGGGCCAAAGAAGCCTTTATAAAAGGACCTTTCAGAAAGTCTCCCGGACTTGTAATTAACTTATCTTTCTTGTTAAAGGCAAAACCAATAACAAGGGTGAGTACAATCATGGCAATGATAATAAAGAACCAGAAGCCGTGGGAGTGTACATTCACAGCCGGCAGTGTGATATAATAATAAACAAATAATATCAAAAGAGCGGCGATTAGGCTGATTATAACATTTCGCGTTTTTTTCATATATTTCATACCTTTCATATAATTTCTTTTATCTTAACAAAAAAAGGATAAAAGTCAATTAGAATCAGATTAAAAATAACTGTTTCCTTTTCTACAAAAAACTGTTAAAATGTCAAAGGTAACAAAAAACATAGATTGAACAACAACAAAAGTAGAAATGAGGAATTGAATGAATATATTTTTTGTTTCGCTGGGATGCGACAAAAACCTGGTGGACAGTGAAATAATGCTTGGAATTGTAAAAGAGTATGGCTTTACCATAACCGATGAGGAAAAACAGGCAGATATTATTATTGTAAATACCTGCTGCTTTATAAACGATGCCAAGGAAGAAAGTATTAATACCATTTTGGAAATGGGGCAATATAAGAAGAACGGTAAATTAAAGGGATTAATTGTAACAGGATGTCTTGCACAACGCTATAAACAGGATATTTTGAATGAAATACCGGAAGTAGACGGAGTGGTAGGTACAAAGAAGTATGATGAAATAGCTTCTGTTATTGATGAGGTATTAAAGGGAAGCAAGTCAGTTAAAATAGACGAGGATGTTAACAGCAAACACCAGAAATACAAGAGAATTAATACGACTGGCGGTTATTTCTCTTATTTAAAGATTGCGGAAGGCTGTGATAAGCATTGTACTTATTGCATTATCCCTAAGGTAAGAGGCAATTATCAGAGCAGACCAATGGAAGAAGTACTGGAGGAAGCTAAAGAGCTGGCTGATAACGGTGTTAAGGAGCTGATACTGGTAGCTCAGGAAACAACACTTTACGGAAAGGATATCTACCAGGAGAAATCCTTGCATAAACTTCTAAGAGAGCTATGTAAGATAGAAGGAATTGAATGGATTCGAATACTCTACTGCTATCCGGAGGAGATTACTGATGAACTGATAGAGGTTATGAAATCCGAAACCAAAATCTGTCACTACCTGGATATCCCAATTCAACATGCCAGTGATGATATATTAAAGAAGATGGGGAGACGCACTACCAAGGAAGAGCTGACCATCATGATAAACAAATTAAGAAGAGAAATACCGGATATAGCTCTTCGGACAACCTTAATTACCGGCTTTCCCGGTGAAACAGAGGAAAATCATGAAGAAGTGAAAGCTTTTGTGAAGGAGATGGGGTTTGAAAGACTTGGTGTATTCACCTATTCCAAGGAAGAAGATACGCCTGCTGCCAAAATGCCCTCTCAGATTAGAAAACCCGTAAAAGTAAAACGTCAGAAAGAAATTATGGAATTACAGCAAAGTATTGCATTCGAAAAATCAGAAGAAAAAATCGGTGACAGATTAAAAGTATTAATCGAAGGAAAACTGCCGGATGAATCTCTGGATGATTATGGAATGGACAGCGGAAATGTTTATATCGGAAGGACCTATATGGATGCTCCCAATGTGGACGGATACATTTTTATTCCTACCAGAGCAATGATAATGTCCGGTGAATTTGTTGAAGCTGTTGTGACTGAAGCAAGAGGCTATGATTTGGTAGCGGAACTTGTAAATTAAATTAATTTTTGAATTCTAATTACGTTTTTCATATTTCCTGCAGCATTAAATTAGTTTGGCAGTGTACACCTTCCTCGTATTAAATGGATAATACACTGGTAATGCGTACAGGGAAATCATGGGTGAAAGAAAATCTAAATTGAAAGGATTGCCACATACAGATTCTTTCACTCCAAGTTATTTGTGGCAATTACGCAGGCAAACCTGTGTAATGCAATGGGTATAAGGATGAATAAGATGAATCTTCCTAACAAAATCACGATAGCAAGGGCTTGCATGATACCGGTTTTTCTAATATTTTTTCTGGTGCCGGGTATTACCGGAGGCAAGTATATTGCAGGAGTAATTTTTATTGTAGCCTCTCTTTCTGATGCTTTGGATGGATATCTGGCAAGAAAAAACAATTTGGTTACAAACTTTGGTAAGTTTGCTGATCCCTTGGCTGATAAACTGCTGGTTTCAGCTGCGCTTATCTGCTTTGTAGAATTAGGGCTGGTTCCTGCCTGGATTATTATCGTTATAATCTCCAGAGAATTTATTATCAGTGGTTTTCGCCTGGTAGCATCGGATAACGGAGTTGTAATAGCTGCAAGTTATATCGCAAAGTTTAAAACAACTGCTCAGATGATTATGGCAGTTCTTTTGATTTTTCACTTTGATAACCCTGTATATCATGTACTGGAGCAGATATTTATCTATCTCTCACTGGTATTGACGGTGGTATCTTTGATTGACTACATGTATAAGAATAGAAAAGTACTATCAGATAAGAAATAATGAATCAAATTGAATGTTACACTGTAAGGCAGAGAAAGGAGACGCAGCGGCAGCTGCGTTGACTGATGATACAGCGGCGGATGGTATTGTAAGTTACCATTTACGATAATATCAGACAGTCAGTGCACTAGGATATGACAGTTGAATTAATTAGTGTTGGAACGGAAATATTACTAGGAAACATTGTAAATACAAATGCAAGCTTTCTTGCAGAAAAATGTGCTGCGCTTGGAATGGCGAATTATTATCAGATCTCTGTAGGCGACAACGAAGAAAGACTGAGTGGTGTAATTAATACGGCTTTATCCCGTAGCGACATTATAATCCTGACAGGGGGACTTGGTCCCACGGAAGATGACCTGACGAAGGAAGTTACGGCTAAAGTATTAAAGCGCAGGTTGGTGGAAGATGCTGGTTCGAGAAGCAGAATCGAAGAGTATTTTAAAGGCAGAGAAAGAAAAGATATTACTGAAAACAACTGGAAGCAGGCACTTATAATAGAAGGCTGTCAAGTTGTAGAGAATAACAATGGAACAGCCCCAGGGCTAATTGTGAAAACAGAAGAAGGAAAGATTATTATTCTGATGCCAGGACCTCCGGGTGAGATGATCCCGATGTTTGAAGAATCCATTGTTCCTTACCTGAAAACTCTTTCAGAGAATGTTCTGTATTCGGAGATGGTTAAGATCTGCGGGATTGGTGAAAGCAAGGCAGAAACCATGATAAAAGATATGATAGATTCTCAGACCAATCCTACCATAGCGCCTTATGCTAAAAATGGAGAAGTTCATCTTCGTGTTACCGCATTGGCAGCTACAAAAGAAGAGGGAATGCTTCTTACGGCACCGGTTGTTGCAGAGTTAAAGAAACGTTTTGGAAGCCATATATATACCACAGATGAAAAAGTGACGATTGAAGAAGCTGTGATAAATCTGTTAACGAAGTTTAATTTAACGGTTTCTACCGCTGAATCCTGTTCCGGAGGACTTTTAGCCGGAAGGCTTGTGAATGTTTCTGGGGCTTCTGCTGTTTTTGAAGAAGGCTTTATAACCTATTCCAATAAGGCTAAAATGAAGTATTTAGGTGTATCTGAAAGTACTCTTAAAAAGTATGGAGCGGTCAGCAGTGAGACAGCAAAAGAAATGGCAGCAGGTGCGGCTAAGGCGGCAGGAAGCCTAGCAGCTCTTTCTGTAACAGGGATTGCAGGTCCGGAAGGCGGTACAGAAAGTAAACCCGTTGGCCTTGTCTATATCGGATGCTATTTCGATGGAAAGATAGAAGTAAGAGAATTTCATTTTAAGGGAAACAGACAAAAGGTTAGGGAATATACGGTAATTTCAGCGTTAGATTTCCTTCGTACCTCTTTAGTAAATGCTTATGGTGAAGCAATAGAAAATAACAGATAAATGTTATGGTTTATTCCTAGAATATGGATATGAAAAAGATAAATTCTGCTGTATAAAAGACAAGGTTTTAACATAAAAATGACATACTTGGCACCTATTATAATAACTGGAGTGAGTATAGATGTTATGCCTATGTTTGGTAAATCAGTAGGAGTGATTAGAATGAAAAATACGACAAGGAAACTTACTGTAATCCTGGTTTTATTTTTAATCGTATTAACAACGGCATGCACAAATAAGGTTGAGGTAAAAAAAGATACTTCCATTACAATCGTAACACCTTCCGCAGGGCAGGACAAACAAACTGCCAAATCCGCAGTAACACCATCTGCAACAAAAGAAATCTCCATCTATACCATGAACGAAAATACGCAGGATGTGGAATCCGTATCAGCATTTGTAAGTGAAGATACAAAGATTACACCGGAATTTATCGTTGACAAGGTAGCAGATTCTTTAGCAGAACGGTTAATTGATGTGGGAATTGATAGCGTAACAACAGAAAAGGATACGGTTATTGTAAGCTTTCTCTCTGATGCCCCGCCTGTTGTTCAGGTCGATTTAACGGTTGAAACAACCATTCTGGATGCCATTGCACAAAGCCTGGTAGACAACCTTCCGGAATATCCTAAAGTGATTTTCCGAATTGAAGGAAAGGAATATAAGTCAGATAATCTATCTTTCGGATTGAATTCTGTTTATCTGGACGGTAACAAGTCAAAATAATATGACTAAAAAAAGAGGCTTATGCCTCTTTTTTATGAGATTTCAGTTCTGCAGAAAGTTTGCGATGAATTTTGAAAAGTATAAACCCTGTACTTGAGGAAATTATAATAATTAAGGTGAAAAAGTTTTCACAAACAATAGCATGGTTGTTAGTGCGGATACTAAAAAGCAAATGGGAGATAAAATGAGCAAGGATAAAGATAAGGTAATAGTAATAGGAGCCGGAGCTGCCGGTATGATGGCGGCAGTAATCGCTGCCAGAAACGGACATGAGGTCCTGCTTTTGGAGAAAAATGATAAAGCCGGCAAAAAGCTCTATATAACAGGAAAGGGTCGTTGTAATATCACCAATGCCTGTGATATGGAAGATTTGTTTAAGAATGTCATGAGTAATCCCAAATTCCTGTACGGAGCTTTTTATGGATATAATAATTACGATGTTATTGACTTCTTTGAGCAGCTTGGGTTAAAGACCAAGATTGAAAGAGGCGGAAGAGTGTTTCCGGAGTCAGACAAATCATCAGATGTTATCGGTGCCTTATTAAGAGAGTTGAAAAAACTTCACGTAGAAATCAGATACCAATGTGAAGTTGAACAGATTCTTACAGAAGACTCTAAGGTGAAGGGGGTTTCTATTAAGAATACCTCCGAGATAATCTATTCTGGCAAAGTAATTGTTGCCACCGGCGGTCTGTCTTACCCTTCCACCGGCTCCACCGGCGATGGTTATCGGTTTGCTAAAGCTATGGGACATTCGGTCACCAAACTTAACCCTTCCCTTGTTCCTATGAATATCAAGGAAATCGAACTTGTGAAAGAACTTCAGGGCTTATCCCTTAAGAATATAGAAATAACAATTACGAATCAGGGAAAGAACCTATATTCCGATTTTGGAGAGCTTCTCTTTACACATTTTGGTGTGAGCGGACCGGTTATTTTAAGTGCCAGCAGCTTTTTGGTACCTCATATGGGAAAGGGTGAGCTTACTTTGTCGATTGATTTGAAGCCAGCCCTTACCAGAGAACAGCTGGATGCCAGAATATTAAGAGATTTTGATGAATTTAAGAATAAACAATATAAGAATGCGCTTGATCAACTCTTGCCACGCAAGATGATTCAAGCTATAATAACATTAAGTAAAATTGATCCTGAAAAAAAAGTCAATCTTATTACGAAAGAAGAAAGAAAGCAGTTGGTAGACGTATTAAAAGCAATGCCTCTTCACATTGAGAGATTAAGGGACTACAATGAAGCTGTTATTACAAAAGGCGGAATAGCAGTGAAAGAAATCAATCCCTCAACTATGGAATCAAAGCTTATATCCGGGGTATACTATATCGGAGAAGTTTTAGACCTTGATGCCCTGACCGGAGGCTTTAATCTTCAAATAGCCTGGTCAACGGCATATCTTGCTGGTATTTCTGTGTAAATCTTTCGGATTTTGTAAATCTTTCAGATTTACTGAAGTTAAAGGCTGGATTTTAAATATACCCTGCTATCAAATAAGCCTGCAAAGCACTTCACATGGGGGAAAATATGCATAAAGAACAAAAGTATTACAATATAGCTATCGATGGTCCGGCTGGAGCCGGTAAGAGTACAATAGCAAAGCTTGTTGCAAAAGAACTGAAATTTATCTATGTTGATACAGGAGCTATGTACCGTGCAATTGGTTTGTTTGCTGCTCGCAATGGTATTAATACAGAAAAAGAAACCGAACTTGGAGAGGCAGTTCAAAAAGCTGACATACAATTAAAATATGAAGACGGTGGACAACAAGTATATCTTAATGGTGAGAACGTAACGGAACATATTCGTACGGAAGAAGCCGGTAAGATGGCATCTGCTGTTGGCAAAGTAAAGGCTGTCCGGGAAAAAATGGTTGAACTGCAGAAAAAAATCGCAGAATCTTCCAATGTTATCATGGATGGCAGAGATATCGGAACAGTGGTTCTTCCTTTTGCTGACCTAAAAGTCTATCTGACAGCAGAATCAAAGGTAAGAGCAGAAAGACGTTATAAGGAATTGACTGAGAAGGGAATATCCTGTAATATAGAAGAAATTGAAAAAGATATTGTCGCAAGGGATTATCAGGATATGAACAGAGAGGTTTCGCCTTTAAAGAAGGCAGAAGATGCAGTAGCTCTGGATTGCTCCTATATGTCTATAGACGAAGTAGCTGCTGCTATCATTTCACTGTACAAAAAAGCAGTTTCTGTTCAGTGAAAATACCTTTATAATCTGTCCATATAGTACCGAAACGGACTGTTAAGCTTGCCGGAAAGAGGTTCCAATGGAAAAGTTAGTTTTAGCAGATACTGCCGGCTTTTGCTTTGGTGTGAAACGTGCGGTAGACGCTGTTTATGATGAAATCAAAAAAGGTGATAAGGTATACACTTATGGGCCTATCATACATAATGATGAGGTTATTAAAGATCTGACAGATAAGGGAGTTCATCTGATTAAGACAGAGGAAGAATTAAAAACCTTAGGCGAGGGTACAATAATCATAAGATCCCATGGTGTACCCGAGAAGATATACGACATCATCAAAAGTAACAACCTGAATCTGGTTGATGCTACCTGTCCATTTGTACTTAAGATTCATAAAACAGTAAAAGAGCAGACGGAACAGGGCAGGCATATCATTATTGTAGGCAGTAAATCACACCCTGAAGTACAGGGAATTACAGGCTGGTGTTTGAATAATTATACAGTTCTTGAAACAAAAGAAGATGCTGAAACCTTTGATTTACCAGTGGATACAGACATATGTATAGTGGCTCAGACGACAATTAACTACAATAATTTTCAAGATATAGTTGAAATTATATCTAAAAAGGGTTATGATATAATTGTTATAAATACAATATGTAATGCTACAAAAGAGCGCCAAACCGAGGCAAAAACACTTGCCAAGGCTTCTGACGCTATGATTGTTATTGGAGACAGGCACAGTTCTAACACCCAAAAACTGTACGAAATATCAAAAGCTGAATGTGAAAATACTTACTATATACAGACACTGAAAGACCTGGATTTGAACATACTCAAATCTTTTCGTAGCGTAGGTATTACAGCAGGGGCTTCAACCCCAAACAATATTATCAAGGAGGTTCATACTGCATGTCAGAAATGAGTTTTGAGCAATTATTGGAGGAATCATTAAAAACAATACAAAACGGAGAGGTTGTAGAGGGCACTGTAATACGTGTAAAAGAAGACGAGATCGTCTTGAATATAGGTTACAAAGCTGATGGTATCATAACCAGAAGTGAATTCACAAACACCCCTGGTGTTGATTTAACAACTCTCGTAAAAGAAGGAGACCCTTTACAGGCTAAAGTATTAAAGGTAAATGACGGAGAAGGACAAGTTCTGTTAACCTATAAGAGACTGGCTGCTGAAAAGGGAAGCAAGAGACTGGAAGAAGCCTTCAACAATAAAGAAGTTTTAACTGCAAAGGTTACTTCTGTATTAGAAGGCGGTCTTAGTGTTATTGTAGATGAAACCAGAATATTTATCCCTGCAAGTCTTGTATCTGACGGATATGAGAAAAATCTTGAAAAATATGCAGGACAAGAGATTGAATTTGTTATCTCTGAGTTCAATCCTAAGAAGAGAAGAATTATCGGTGACCGTAAGCAGTTAATCGTTGCTAAGAAGCAAATATTACAAAAAGAACTGTTTGAAAGAATCAAACCTGGTATGACAGTTGAAGGAACAATTAAGAATGTTACCGATTTTGGTGCGTTTATTGATTTAGGCGGCGCTGACGGACTTCTTCATATCTCCGAAATGTCTTGGGGCAGAGTTGAGAATCCCAAGAAGGTATTTAAAGTAGGGGATAAGGTAAAAGTTCTTATTAAAGACATTTCCGGTGAAAAGATTGCACTCAGTCTTAAATTTGAAAATGAAAATCCCTGGATTAAAGCATCTGAGAAGTATGCTGTTGGCAATGTAGTGCTTGGTAGAGTTGCAAGAATGACTGACTTTGGTGCCTTCGTTGAATTAGAGCCCGGTGTGGATGCTCTTTTACATGTGTCCCAGATTTCAAAAGAACATGTAGAGAAGCCTGCTGACGTATTAAAGATTGGTGAAGAAATCACTGCAAGAGTAGTTGATTTTAACAGCGATGAAAAGAAAATCAGTTTAAGCATCAAAGCTTTGGACAATGTAATGGATGAATCAGCTTCTGAAGAAGATATCCAGGAATAATGAAATAATTCAATACAAAAGATAGGAGTGTATCTGTTTGACGGATAGTTATGAATCCTTTAAGACCCAGATTTATCAGCTGACGAAAATAGACTTAAATCTATATAAAGAACGTCAGATGAAACGCAGAATTGATGCATTAATTGCAAAGCATAAGATCGAAACCTATAGTGCATACGTAGATTTTATTAAGAAAAGTCCGGTGATGTTTGAAGAATTCGTTAATTATCTTACAATTAATGTATCGGAATTTTACCGTAATCCAGAACAATGGGTATTGTTGGAAAAGGAAGTGCTTCCTTATCTTTTTAGTAAATTTGGAAACACATTAAAGATTTGGAGTGCCGCCTGTTCCACAGGAGATGAGCCCTACTCTTTGGTAATGCTTTTATCGAAATTCATGCCGTTGTCCCGTATAAAGGTTATCGCTACAGATATAGACAGACAAATATTAGAAAAAGCCAAAATTGGTTTATATAATATAAAGAGCCTGAAGGGACTTCCGGAGGAATTTCAAAAAAAGTATTTTACAGAGATTAACAGTTCCACCTATCAGATTTCCGACAGTATAAAAGCTTGTGTGGAATTCAAACAGCACAATTTGTTAAAGGATGAATACCCTTCTAATTGTGATTTGATTATATGTCGGAATGTACTTATTTATTTCACGGAAGAGGCTAAAGATAAGATATATAAGAGTTTTAATGCTGCTTTAAAGAAGGAAGCCATCCTTTTTGTAGGCAGTACAGAACAAATTATTCAGCCTCAGAACCTGCAGTTTGCCACTTACAAATCATTTTTTTATAAAAAGATATAATACTGCTTATCACATATGTGATATTTCGGGTCATGTCAGTGGTTTATGACAGGATACTTACTGATTCTTTGGTAACCTGTATGGACTTGTGACTGACTCAGGAATATCACTTTTTTTTGATAATTTTTAGTTGATTTTTATAATGATATCTAGTATATTGTGTATAGATACTGGCTGGGTAAGATTTAAACAGACCCAAAAAAGTTGAAGAGTTCATTTTCAGCTGCTAATTCAAGAGAATGAAAGCAATAATTCGATTCTCACAAATGGAGTTGGGTTGAAAAAACATAAGAGGTTTTTTCAACTACCGATTAACGAATATCAAGTGAATGATTAGATATTCAGGAAAGAGGTAATATGGATAGAGTTGTAAAAGTTGCAGTCGATGCAATGGGCGGAGATTATGCGCCTGCCCAAATCGTTAAGGGTGCATTGGAGGCTTTGAGGGAAAGAAAGGACATTAAGATTGTCCTGGTTGGTCAGGAAAAAGCAATTAATGCAGAATTAACCGGCATTGATTATGACAAGGAGCGTTTATCGATTATCCATGCAGAAGATGTGATAACCAACGATGAAGCTCCTGTAATGGCTATTCGGAGAAAGAAGAATTCATCCATCGTTGTCGCAATGAATCTGGTAAAGAATGGTGAAGCAGATGCATTTGTTTCAGCCGGAAGTACCGGAGCAGTGTTAGTTGGCGGACAATTGATTGTAGGAAGAATTAAGGGTATAGACAGACCACCCCTTGCACCCTTACTTCCCACAGAAAGTGGTGTATCCTTGTTAATTGATTGCGGAGCTAATGTGGATGCAAGAGCTTCACATTTGGTACAGTTTGCCAAGATGGGCTCTGTTTACATGGAGAATGTTGTTGGAATCAAGAATCCGAGAGTTGCCATTGTTAACATAGGTGCAGAAGAAGAAAAAGGTAACATGCTGGTAAAGGAAACTTTCCCGTTGCTTAAAAACTGTAATGACATAAATTTTATCGGCAGTATCGAAGCAAGAGAGATACCCAAAGGCGGTGCAGATGTTATCGTGTGTGAAGCTTTTGTTGGTAATGTAATTCTCAAATTATATGAAGGTCTTGGAAGTACCTTAATCGGTAAAATTAAGGCAGGCTTAATGAGTACAACAAAGAGTAAAATTGGTGCTCTGTTGTGTAAGCCGGCTTTGAAAGAAACATTGAAGTCATTTGATGCATCCGGATATGGCGGAGCACCGATGCTTGGTTTAAATGGTCTGGTTGTAAAAGCCCATGGAAATTCTACCAGCAATGAAATCAAGAATTCAATTATTCAGTGTATTACTTTTACAGAGCAGAATATCAATGATAAAATCAGAATGCATCTGGAAGAAGAATAGAAAAGAAAGGTGAATGTTATGGAATTTGAAAAATTACAAAAAATAATCAGTGAAGTTTTAAATGTGGATGAGGACGAAATTACAATGGAGACAACATTTGTTGATGATTTAGGAGCCGATTCCCTTGATATTTTCCAAATCATAATGGGTATAGAGGAAGAGTTCGACATTGAAATTGCCAATGAAGAAGCAGAGAATATTGTAACCGTTAGTGACGCGGTAGAGCAGATTAAAAACGCACTGAACTAATAGAAAGATTAAAGTTGCAATATACGGAACCCTTATAGAAGGGTTCTTCCCTTATAAAAGGGGTTACCCTTCTATAAGGGTTCTTTTTATAATAATGAGCCATAAAAAATACTGACGGAAAAGGAGGAATACAATGAATAAATCGGAAGAATTGATTTTAGAAAGATTACGAAAGTTTGAAGAAGAAATAGACTACCGATTCAGAGATCGCATGATATTAAAGCGTGCATTGACCCATAGTTCTTATGCCAATGAAAAAAGACTTAATAAGCTTGAAAACAATGAGCGGCTTGAATTCTTAGGTGACGCGGTGTTAGAACTTATCACCAGCGAGTTCTTATATCAGAACAATCCTAAAATGCCGGAAGGTGAACTGACGAAATTAAGAGCAAGACTGGTATGCGAGCAGACTCTTGCTAATTGTGCCATAGACATGAATGTTGGTAATTATCTGTTGCTTGGCAAGGGGGAGGCAGCAACAGGCGGAAAAGAGAGATTTTCCATACTTTCTGATACCGTTGAAGCTATAATAGGGGCTATCTATATAGATGGTGGTTTTACTAATGCAAAAGAGTTTATTTTACGTTTTATTTTATCCGATATTGAAAATAAGAAGCTCTTTTTCGATAGCAAGACTATCTTGCAGGAAATCGTACAAAGTGAATATAAAGAACAACTATCCTATGAATTAGTCAAAGAAGAAGGCCCGGATCATAATAAGCAGTTTACAGTGGTAGCTCTGGTTAAGAATATCAGGCTTGGTACTGGGGTCGGTAAGACCAAAAAAGCTGCTGAACAAGAGGCTGCCTATGATTCTATCTTGAAGATAAATCGCAAAAAAAATCTCATTCCCCAAACAAAATAAAAAATAACCGGGAGTAACTATGTATTTAAAAAGTATTGAAGTATATGGGTTTAAATCCTTTGCCAATAAAATTATTTTTGAATTTCATGACGGGATTACCGGAATCGTAGGACCTAACGGCAGTGGTAAGAGTAACGTGGCGGATGCAGTTCGATGGGTATTGGGTGAGCAGAGTGCAAAGCAATTACGTGGAGCCAAGATGGAAGATGTTATTTTCTCCGGTACGGAGACACGTAAGCCCCTTGGATATGCCTATGTTTCGCTTACCATAAACAACGAAGATCACAAACTACCCATTGAATATGACGAAGTAACTGTGGCCAGAAGGGTATATCGTTCAGGTGAAAGTGAATATCTTTTAAATGGAAACAGCTGCAGGTTAAAGGATATGCAGGAACTGTTTCTGGATACCGGTATCGGAAAAGAAGGATATTCTATTATCGGGCAAGGACAAATTGAGAAAATCTTAAGCGGAAAACCGGAGGATCGCAGAGAATTATTTGATGAAGCAGCTGGAATTGTAAAATTTAAGAAAAGAAGGGCTGCGGCTCATCATAATCTTGAAGAGGAACGCTTAAACTTAAGCAGAATACAAGATATTCTTTCTGAAATTGAGAAACAGGTTGGCCCTTTAGAAAAGCAATCGGCTGTAGCAAGAGAATATTTAAAATTAAGAGATGAACTAAAGGAACTTGATATTCAGCTATTCTTATTGGAGAATGAAAAAATTGCCGAAGGGAAAAAGCAAACCGGTGATAGGCTGGCAATAGCAAATGCTTCACTTCAAAGTGCGAATGAAAAATCAGAGCATATGAAGGAAGAGTTTGAACGCCTAGAGAGTGAAATTGAAGGTTATAATACTTCTTTAGAAGGTTTAAAAGCAACTCAAAGCGATAAGCGTCTGGAACAAGAAAAGACGGAAGGCGAAATAAAAGTTCTAAAAGAGCAGCTTTTATCAATTAAACAAAACGATTCCCATTATGAATCCAGACTCCAGGTTATAGCGGAAGAAATAAAAGTAAAATCTGCCGAACAGGAAGGATACTTAGGCGAAAAGAATTCTTTGGATATCAAAATGGATAAACTGGATGAAAAACAGTCAAATGACATTCTGCTTCTGGAAGAAATCCGTGGCAGGATAAAAGAAGATACAAGACTTGCAGAAAGTCTTCATGGTGAAATCTTTGACTTTTTAAGCCAGAATTCCGGTATTAAAACGAATCTGCAGCGTTATGAAACTATTTTAGAGCAGAACAATATTAAGAAGACAGAGCTGACCCAAAAACTTCTTCGAAATAAAAGTGAAGAAGCTGTTACAGACTTAGAAATTCAGAATATTGCTGATAAATTAGAAAAACTTCACAGTACGATTGAGGAAAATCAGAAGATTACAGCGCTATCTCAAGAAAAGCTTATAGAGCATAGAACACATTTAAAAGAGATTGAAGATGAAATACAAAGGAAACAGCAAGCCTATCATACCGGCTTTTCACAGCTTGAAGCCCTGAAAAATCTGACAGAGCGCTATGAGGGGTATGGCAACAGTATCCGTAAGATTATGGAGAAGAAAGACACCCCTGGAATCATTGGTGTTGTTGCAGATATTATTAAAACAGAGCCTAAATATGAAACAGCTGTAGAAATTGCTTTAGGCGGCAGTATTCAAAATATAGTAACTGATAAAGAATCTACTGCGAAGGAATTAATCGAGTATTTAAAGAGAAATAAGTACGGAAGAGCGACCTTCCTTCCTCTTACCAGTATATCCGTAAAAGAAAGTTATGGACAGCAAAGATACCTGGAGGAAAAAGGTGTAATAGGCTTAGCAAATACATTGGTAAGAACAGAAGAACGTTTTAAAGGTCTGATGCAGAATTTACTGGGAAAAAGCCTTGTAGTAGATAATATCGATAATGCCCTTGCAATTGCAAAAAAGTATAACTATACTTTACGTATCATTACATTAGATGGAGAGTTACTAAGTCCCGGTGGTTCATTGTCCGGTGGAGCCTATAAGAATTCCAGCAATTTGCTCAGCAGAAGACGTGAAATTGAGGATCTGGAAGAGAAGATAACTCTTCTAAAAAATGAAGGAAAAGAGCTTACAAGCAGCAGGGATAAATTAAACGGAGATATACAGACAGTCCTAAAAGAGATAGAGGACAGAAAACAAACCCTTCAAAGCATCTATCTGGAAGAAAATACAGATAAGCTGCATCTGACCCAAAATGAAAAAAAGAAACAGGAATTAGGACTGGTTTACGAAGAAATTACAAATGAGATCAATCAAATTGAACATCAGAGTATAGAATTAAATAAAAACATTAATTCCTTACAAGAAAGCCTTGTTTTAAATGAAGAGAGAAGCAAGGAAAATGAACATAGAATTGATGAGATGAACAGAAAGCTGGAAGAGGTAAAGACTTCAGAACAGGAAATCAGTGATAGAGTATCAACACTGAAAGCTGAAATGTCTGCTTTTGAACAGAACAACCAGCATCTCCTTGAAAATATCAAAAGAGTAAAACGTGATCTTGAAAAACTGTATGATGAGGAAAATTCTATTAGAAAGAGCAGGGAAGATTCTCTTTTGCAGTATAATACCAAGGAGAAAGCAATTCTTAATGATGAGGAAACATTAAAACAATTTGCAATTGAAATTCAAAAACTGGAAGAACAGATAAAAGAACTTCAATTAAAAAAAGAAGAAGTAACCATAACACATAAGTCTTTTTTTGAACGCAGAGAAGAACTTTCGAAGGAAATTATTAATCTGGATAAGGAAATTTATCGCCTTAATGGCCAGTTAGAACGGCTGGAGGAGCAGTTAAATGAGAAAAAGGATTACATGTGGGAGGAATACGAGCTCACGCTGCATAATGTTATGGAGACCATGGATGCTGAACTTCTTGGCAGCATAGATTCTTCCTTTGTAAGAAAAAGAATCGGTGAAGTAAAGGGAAGCATGAAAGGGCTCGGCGATGTTAATATTAATGCCATTGAAGATTATAAAAATCTTTCCGAGCGCTTCTTGTTTTTAAAAGGACAAAAAGAGGACATTGAAAAAGCGGAGGAAACTCTGATACATATCATACAGGAACTGGATGATGAGATGAGAAACCAGTTCAATGAAAAATTTGCTCAGATTAAGGTGCAATTTGATCTTGTATTTAAGGAATTATTCGGCGGAGGTCGGGCAACACTGGAATTAACAGAAGATGAGGATGTTCTGGAAGCAGGTATTATAATAACTTCCCAGCCGCCGGGAAAGAAGCTGCAGAATATGATGCAGTTATCCGGTGGAGAGAAGGCGCTGACAGCTATCTCATTGCTGTTTGCCATTCAGAACCTAAAGCCGTCTCCGTTTTGTCTGTTGGATGAGATTGAAGCGGCTTTGGATGATGCTAATGTTAAACGTTTTGCGAAATACCTTCATAAGCTTACAAAGGACACACAGTTTATAATAATTACACACAGAAGAGGTACCATGAATGCGGCAGATGTACTGTATGGTATCACAATGCAGGAAAAGGGTGTTTCTGCCCTGGTATCTGTAAATTTGATAGAAAATGATTTGGATAAATAATGCTAGTTTATGTCCTGTAGAAGCAGGTGTGCTATGCTGAACTCAGCAGAACAAAGTTCAGCGTAACAAAGTTCTGCGAAACAAAGCTCTGCGAAATGTAGCTTTGTAAAGAGCACCTTGTGGTATTAGGACGGGAAGAGAGGTAAGGATGGGAGAAAATAAGAAAGGCTTTTTTGGCAGACTGGTTGAAGGACTCTCAAAGACAAGGAACAATATCGTAGCCGGTATTGAGTCTATATTCAGCGGATTCTCAAGTATTGATGATGAATTTTATGAAGAGCTGGAAGAGATACTTATTATGGCGGATATTGGTATTAACACCACGGGTTCCATCATATCCGACTTGAAACAAAAAGTAAAAGAAGCAAAGATAAAAGAACCGAAAGAATGTAAGGAATTATTAATGCAAAGTATCATGGAGCAGATGAAGGTAACAGAAGCTGCCTATGAATACGAAAGCCAGAAATCCATTGTGCTTTTAATCGGTGTAAACGGAGTAGGAAAAACAACTTCTGTTGGCAAACTTGCAGGACAATTAAAGGATAAGGGGAAGAAGGTAATGGTAGCAGCAGCGGATACCTTCCGTGCTGCGGCTATTGAGCAGCTTACCGAGTGGGCTAATCGTGCAGGGGTTGAAATTATTGCACAAAAGGAAGGTTCAGACCCAGCAGCGGTTATCTATGATGCGGTAACTTCTGCAAAAGCAAGAAACACAGATGTGCTTATTTGTGATACCGCAGGAAGGCTTCATAATAAAAAGAACCTGATGGAAGAGTTAAAGAAGATAGATAGGGTAATCTCAAGAGAATATCCGGATGCTTACAGGGAGACTCTGTTGGTTTTAGATGGAACTACAGGTCAGAATGCTCTGTCTCAGGCAAAGCAATTCAAAGAAATAGCAGATATTACAGGCATTATTTTGACTAAGTTAGACGGAACAGCCAAGGGAGGTATTGCAATTGCCATTCAGGCAGAGCTTGGCATACCAGTAAAATATATCGGTATCGGAGAACATATTGATGATTTACAGAAATTCAACGCAGGAGATTTTGTAAACGCGCTGTTTAACTAAAAGGAGAATACAAAATGATGACATTGGATAAGTTTGAGGAAGCTTCAGAAACGGTAAAGCGGGTAACTTTAAGAACAAAACTAATCTACAGCGATTATTTTTCTGACACTACGGGAAACAAAGTATTTTTAAAACCTGAAAATATGCAGTTTACCGGCGCTTATAAGGTGAGAGGTGCTTATTATAAAATCAGCACTCTAAGCAAGGAAGAAAGGGAAAAGGGTCTTATTACAGCTTCTGCGGGAAATCATGCCCAGGGAGTTGCTTACGCTTCCCGAATATATGGAGCAAAGGCTGTTATAGTTATGCCTACCACCACTCCCCTTATTAAGGTTAATCGTACTAAGAGTTACGGTGCGGAAGTTATTCTGCATGGCAATGTGTACGATGATGCCTGTCAGTATGCTCTTAAACTTGCCGAGGAAAAAGGGTATACCTTTATCCATCCCTTTGATGATGAAGTGGTAGCAACAGGACAGGGAACCATAGCAATGGAAATCTTCAAAGAAATTCCGACTGTTGACATCATTCTGGTGCCAATCGGGGGAGGCGGCCTTGCAGCAGGTGTATCTACCCTGGCAAAACTCTTAAATCCAAATGTCAAAGTCATTGGTGTAGAACCTTTAGGTGCAAACTGTATGGAGGAATCCTTAAAAGCAGGCCATGTAGTAACACTGCCTCAGGTGGATACCATAGCAGACGGTACAGCAGTTAAAACACCCGGAAGCAATATATTTCCGTATATTCAGAAGAATATCGATGAAATCATAACAATCGATGACAGAGAATTAATTGTAAGTTTTCTGGATATGATAGAAAACCATAAGATGGTTGTTGAAAACTCGGGACTTCTAACCGTTGCAGCGCTTAAACATTTAAATTGCAGCGGGAAGAAGGTAGTCTCAATCCTCAGCGGAGGTAACATGGATGTCATCACTGTATCCTCAGTGGTACAGCACGGACTTATTCAAAGGGGGCGTATATTTACAGTATCCGTTCTTTTGCCGGACCGTCCCGGTGAGCTTGTGAATGTCGCTAATGTCATCGCAGAGAATCAGGGTAATATCATACGTCTGGATCATAACCAGTTCGTTTCCATAAACCGTAACAGTGCGGTGGAATTAACGATTACCATGGAGACCTTTGGACATGAGCACAAAGACGTTATTGTTCAGGCATTAAAAAAGAAAGGCTATAATCCACAGATTGTACAGCCTAAGAATACATACTATTAAGATTTCAGTTACGGTTCGGTTTTGAAAACCTTTGGAGCTGCTGCAAGATTAAAATTGCTGCAGCTCCTTTTGTCGTCTATTGATTTCTGGTAATCAGAAAAGACTATACAATTTAAAATCAATTTACAATTAGGAAAATATAGGGAAATTCAAAAGAAAAAGTCAATAATATTACTAATAATACGACGAAATATAGAATTTAAATATATAATATGACATTTTAAATGTAATATTAAGGAATGAGCATTGTAAAAAGTGTTAAAATAAATTAATTTTACATGGAATATAGTAGCATTTTTTCTATAAGTGTTATATAATTATATTTGTATGTATATTATACTAATTACGTGACAGGAGGAGTTATTCATGTTAAATCTAGCAAATGCGACTACCTTTGAAATAGTCGCAATCTGGTGCGTACTTCTCATTTCCTTTCTGGGATTAGGATATGCTCTGCTACTCAGAAGACAAATTATGAAGTATGACAAAGGAACTGCTAAAATGCAGGAAGTATGGGGCGCTATCAAAGTTGGTGCAGATACCTACCTGAAAAGGCAGCTAAAGACAATTGTGCCGCTTATTGTTATTCTTACCGTTGTATTGTTTTTATCTGTTTATGTTGTTCCGCCTTCGGATGAAGCGATGAGTCGTTTTGCTGGGAAGTCCGAGGAGACAGTTAAAATAATTATCGGTATCGGACGTGCTATTGCCTTTGTTATGGGCGCTTGCTTCTCATTAATGGTCGGACAGTTCGGTATGAGAATGGCTGTTGAAGGTAATGTTCGTGTTGCTTCCGCATCCAGAAGAAGCTTTGGTGAAGCTCTCAAAATAGCATATAGAACAGGAACTATAACCGGAATGCTGACAGACGGTTTAGGTCTTCTTGGTGGTACTTTGATATTTATGATATTTGGTATTGCCGCACCGGATGCACTCTTAGGATTTGGTTTTGGCGGTACTTTATTAGCCCTATTTATGAGAGTGGGCGGTGGTATCTATACAAAAGCAGCAGATGTAGGAGCTGATCTTGTAGGTAAGGTGGAAGCAGGCCTTCCGGAAGATGATGAAAGAAATGCAGCTGTTATAGCTGACCTTGTTGGTGATAATGTTGGTGACTGTGCCGGAATGGCAGCAGACATCTTCGAATCCTATGAAGTTACCATTGTTTCCGGTCTTATTCTTGGTCTCGCATTAATGAACCTTAACCATGGCGATTTGAAGTGGATCGTATTTCCTTTGTTGGTAAGAGGTATTGGGGTACTTTCTTCCATGATAGGTACATATCTGGTTAGAGGTTCTAAAGAACTTAAAGGTAGTAATGCTTTATCATCCATTAATAAAGGCTTTTATATTTCTGCCGCAATCAGTCTCGTTTCCTTTGCTTTGCTCGCTCATTTTTATATGAAAGAATGGAATGCATTCTTTTCAGTAGGTATTGGTATTGTTCTTGCAATTGTTCTTGATGAAATTACAAAATACTTTACAGATACACACTACAAGCCGGTGAAAGAAATTGCTGCCTCCTCCAAGACAGGCTCTGCAACGCTTCTATTGCGCGGTATTTCAGAAGGCTTTGAAAGTGCTGTATGGCAGACAATCGTTATTGCTGTTACAATAATATCATCTACTCTGATTTATCATGGTATGGGAATAACTTATATACTTTATGGTGTGGCTATGACTGGTATTGGTATGCTTACTCTTACCGGAAATAACGTAGCCATGGATTCATTTGGTCCTATTGCTGATAATGCAAATGGTGTTGGAGAGCTTTCCGGCCTTGACAAAGAAGCCAGAAAAGTTATGGATCATCTGGATGCTACCGGAAATACAACAAAAGCAATCACGAAGGGTGTTGCAATCGGTTCAGCCGTTATTGCTGCCGTTTCACTTTTTGGTTCTTTCCTAACAGATATTACAAAGATACAGACACAGATGAATATCAGCGAGTCCTTAAGAATAGCTTCCACGGGTATCAGAGTATCTGAACCCAAGGTATTTGTAGGTGTTCTAATTGGAGCATGTATTCCCTGGTTATTTTCCTCCCTTATTATTAATGCGGTTACCAGAGCGGCAGCAAAGATAGTTGAGGAAGTAAGAAGACAATTTAAAATACCCGGATTATTAGAAAGAAAAGTGAAACCGGATTATCAAAAAGCTGTTGATATCTGTACTGTTTCAGCACAAAAGGAACTTTTAGGGCTTGCACTTATCGGAATCTTAAGTCCCTTGGTTGTAGGTATTCTCCTGGGAGTAGAGTCTCTAGGAGGCTTCCTGGCAGGTGTAATTGTTTCTGGACAGCTTTTAGCCGTATTTATGTCTAATACCGGCGGAGCATGGGATAATGCCAAAAAGACCATTGAAGATGGCTTGTATGGCGGTAAGGGTTCTGAGGCTCACAAAGCAGCTGTTGTTGGCGATACTGTTGGTGATCCTTTAAAGGATACAGCAGGTCCTGCGCTTAATCCTATGATTAAGGTTATTAACATGGTATCCCTGCTTGCAGCTCCCGTACTTGTTCAGTATAACGCCAAGAACTGGGGTATGATAGCAACCTTTATCGTATGCGCTGTTGTAATCGTAATATCTATCTTATATTCGAAAAATGGTGGGTTCTCTTTCCTGAAAGGAAAATCAGGTAAAGCATAAAGCAGGTAAAGCATAGAACAATTAAACGATACAAACGAGTTAGTACAGCTTTCAATGAATGTTTTGCATAAGTATGTGAACATTTATTGAAAGCTGTTTTCTTAATTTAACCTTTGTGATATAATTTCCCGAGATAAGACTTTACAAAATTCCCCCTTTCTGCTATTGTATTGTTATAGTTTTATTCTTATATTTTTTCTTTCGGTATTTCACCGGATTATTCACAGATTATTTTAACATTTACCGGAGACAGCTCTAAGGTGAATAAACGTCAGATAATGGAGAGGGTGATTTAAACTCAATAATTTTAATACAGTTAATTTATATTTTCATTGACAAATGAAAGAAGATACGCTATTATTAAAAAAAGAACATAAGTTCGTATAAAGGAGAGGAAATATGTCAAAAGAAGATAAGAGCAGAGCATTGGAATCAGCCCTTGCACAGATTGAGAAACAGTATGGAAAAGGCTCCGTTATGAAACTTGGTGATACGGCAGCGCATATGAATATAGAAACCGTTCCTACAGGATCCATTAGCTTGGATATAGCATTAGGTCTTGGAGGGATACCCAAAGGAAGAATTATTGAAATCTACGGACCGGAATCCAGTGGTAAGACAACAGTAGCTCTTCATATGGTAGCAGAAGTTCAAAAGATAGGCGGAATTGCCGGATTCATTGATGCAGAGCATGCCTTAGATCCTGTATATGCCAAAAAAATAGGTGTAGACATTGACAATCTTTACATATCACAGCCGGATAACGGAGAACAGGCATTGGAGATTACGGAAACAATGGTACGTTCCGGTGCGGTAGATATTATCATAGTAGACTCTGTAGCAGCTCTGGTTCCTAAAGCTGAAATCGACGGTGATATGGGTGATTCTCATATGGGCTTACAAGCCAGATTAATGTCTCAGGCTCTCCGTAAATTAACAGCAGCTATCAGTAAGTCCAACTGTATTGTAATCTTTATCAATCAGTTACGTGAGAAAGTCGGAGTAATGTTTGGTAATCCTGAAACTACTACAGGCGGACGTGCCCTTAAGTTCTATTCCTCTATCCGTATGGACGTTCGTAAGATTGAAGCATTAAAACAGGGCGGAGATATTGTAGGTAGCAGAACTCGAATAAAGGTGGTTAAGAATAAGATAGCCCCTCCTTTTAAAGAAGCTGAATTTGACATAATGTTTGGACAAGGTATTTCCAGAGAAGGCGATGTTCTGGATTTGGCATCCAATGATAATATTGTAATAAAGAGCGGTGCATGGTATGCGTATAACGATGCTAAGATTGGTCAAGGCAGAGAGAATGCCAAGCAATTCCTGAAAGAGAATCCGGAAGTCTTTAATGAGATTGAGAAAAAGGTTAGAGAGAAGTACAATATAACCGCCGGAGCAGTAATTTCCCAAAAGGAAGCAGATGAGCAGTAATGATTGTAACGGGTTTAGAACAATACGGTAAGAATAAAGTAAAAGTATATTTGGAAGAAGAATATTACTTCATGCTTTATAACAGAGAGATTTATCGATATGGTCTTAAGGTGGACAAGGAAGTTTCTGATTTGATTGTAAAAGAACTTAATGACCATATGGTTAAGAGAGCTAAACAAAAAGTAATGGCTTTATTGAAGAGTATGAATCGTACAGAAGCTGAGCTTAGAGCTAAGCTTGCTCTTTCTGGTTATAGAGAAGCGGCAATTGACGAAGCAATCGAATATGTTAAGAATTATCATTACATCGATGATTCCAGATATGCAGCCAACTATGTACGTTTAAAAAAGCAGAATAAGAGCCGTAGGCAGATCATCGGAGAACTCAAACAAAAAGGGGTATCAGATGAAGAAATAGAAGAAGCTCTTGGAACTGAATATGACAACGAAGAGGAAGCAATTAAGAGAGAAATTCTGAAGAAAGCAAAGGATATAGACAATCTGAGCAGGGAAGAAAAACAAAAATTAGCTGCGAAACTCTATCGTAAGGGATATGGAATGGACCTTATCAAATCACATGTCAAACTTGATTATTAAGTAATATTGGTAGATATATCCCAGTAGGTATATCCTAGTAGAATAAACTATACGAAACAGAAGTACTTGTTGAAGAATTCTGATTCGTATAGTTTTTTATGTCTTTAGCATTTAAGTGAGCAATGAAGTTAAACAGAGTAGGATTATATTCAGGTAATAAAAAGAAAGACTTGTATTATACAGGATTTATGCTACTATTATTGGTAACAGATAACAACTTAGAGATGCACAAAGGCTGTGGGAGGAGTTATTACATGAAGAAACGCTTGCAGAGTTTAACTGCAGCTGCCTTTAAGAAAAGCATCATTTCTTCTTTTTTACCGGAAAATAATGCTCTGCTTATGTTTACTATCGAAGGAGTTCTATTTGCGATAGCAACGAACATTATTAATAATAACAATAATTTATTTGCCCTCCGGCTGGGAGCAACGGATGCACAGGTAAGTCAAGTGACTGCCATCCCCCAGTTTGTAGGGCTTCTTGTATTACTTCCCATTGGGATATTAACAGATCGATTGCGTAATAAAGGTCTTATGGTCAGACTTTCTTTACTGGCACTTGCCTTCTTTTATTTACTTATTGGCTTTGTACCATTTTTGGAGCATTATCGTTTTTTGGTATTTTTGATACTGTTAAGTTTGTCTATGGGGCCAATGACCGGTTATAATGCCAGTTGGCAGGCATATTTTTCGGATGTTGTTCCATTTGAAAAGAGAAATCGTGTTTTGACAGCACGAACGGGTGGAATGTTTTTTATCAATGTTGCCTTACCCCTTGTAACAGGTGCTCTGCTTGCATATTCTACTGAACTTAGCTACAAGATAAAAGTGCATCAGATATTTTATTGGTTTATATTCGCCATGTTTCTATTGCAGGTGGTAGCTGTTGCCAGGATTAAAGGTGGTGTTACAGAAGGGACAGATTCCCTTAGTCTGACTCACTTGAGAGCTTCAATAAAGGATATCATAAAATATAAACCATTTATAAAATTTCTTGCCGGAGCACTTTTTTTCTATGTTTTCTGGCAAGCGGACTGGACACTTTATTTCTTAGGTCAAGTTAACTATCTTAAGATGAATGAAGCATGGCTAAGCTATGCTGCGATTGGAGCGGCACTTGCCCAGTTTGTAACTATCGGCCTTTGGAGCAGGATAAATGAAAGATTCGGACCAAGATTTGGTGTTATTTTCGGTAATTTAGGACTTGCTTTTTGCCCTATATGTATGATGATTTCTACGAGTCTTCCAGGGAAGGCGGGAATGATAACCTTTCTTGTATTGAATACATTAGCTAATTTAGCCTTTGCTACGATACCATTAAATCTACCGCAATATCTGCTCTCTGTGATACCGGAGAAGAATAAAACCATTAGTATTTCGATTTATACGGTATTTATCACTCTGAGTAATGCAATTATGCCAATGGCAGGAGTTAAAGCCTATCAGCTGCTTGGAAACAACATTCATGCATTCCGAAGGGTTTTCCTGATACTGTTTCTATTTCGTATAGCATCTACCTTTCAATGGTATTTAAGTTATAAAAGCCATAAGAGAGAACTTGAAAATGAAAAACAAATATCCGGAATATAAAACAGTAAACGAAATAACAGCAGATTCTATAGAATTGTACATTCTCAAATAAAACGTTTTCAGTAAAAAATAAGGTGAAGGGGAAAAAATGAATAGTAAAACAAAGAACAGCGTAAGTGAAGAAATACTTGAAAAAATGGCCGATAAGGCTTTTCCTATGGAAAAAATAAAAAGTGCAAAAGAACTCACGGAAGGATACTTTAATACTGCATACCTAATTATCTTTGAAAGCGGATTTGAAGCGATTCTTAAAATTGCACCATTAAAAGAAATTCAAGTTCAAAGTTATGAAACAGACATTATGAAAGCAGAAGTGGAGTGCATGGAACTTGTTCGGCAGAGAACGAAGGTTCCGGTGCCAAAAGTTCTTTTTCATGATTTTACTCACACAATTTATGAAAGTGATTACTTTTTTATGTCCAAATTAGAGGGAGATAGTTTAAACAGCATGAAAGAAACTCTTACGGATGAAGAAAAGGATTCAATTGAACTGAATACCGGTAAGTACAATAAAGAGATAAATTCCATTACCGGTGAGGGCTTTGGATATTATAATAAGGTGGATGGGCATAGACCTTGGTTTGAGGTATTTCGTGGATTTTTAAAAGATTTGTTTGGGGATGCTGAGAGAATTAGCTTGGATATTGGCCTGGACTATACTTCTGTTGAAAGGTTGTTGGAAAAACACAAAGAGTTTTTTAGCGAAGTAACTACTCCAAGACTGGTACACTGGGATCTTTGGGAGGGTAATATTTTTATCAAAGATAAAACGATTACGGGACTCATTGATTTTGAACGTTGTATGTGGGCTGACGTACTTCTGGAAGTAGGATTTCGTTCACATAACCAAAAGCCGGACTTTTTAGAAGGATACGGTAAAAGGACCTTTACAGAAGCTGAAGATGTTAGGATTCTATGGTATGACTTATATTTATTTGTCGCGATGTCAATGGAATGTGATTATAGAGGTTACCCGGATAGAGGTATGTATTACTGGGCAAAGGAGCAAATAGAAAAAACATTTGCAGAATTAAAGTTAAAATAAAATATATTGTGTGCGAGATAAGGAAAAAAATGTTGTTTTTGGAAAAACATAATGGTATAATGCGATAAAATGAATTAATTCTTATAAAGCCTATCGGCATGGAGGGGTTACTATTATGAGGAAGCATCTAATTTTTATTTTCTCCTTTCTTTTTGCCGTCGCACTGAATTTGCTTTGTTTAAGTAAAGGAATCTACATTCTTGCACATAATTTATACTATTTTCCTATCATTGTTGGTGTGTTTTTTTATCATAAAAAAGGTTTGCTGTTAAGCGGGTTGGTCTTGGCGGTTTATTTCGCTACAGCACTTACATATAGAGGCAGTAGTATATATTTTACTATTGTAGTTATACGCGCAGCCTTAATGATTGGATTAGCTCTTCTTATTTATTTCTTATATGATTTCTACATCAAGAATATGGAAGAGAATAGAATAAGGCAAAAAAGGTTTCAGATAATTCTTTCAGCTATCAGAGATGGAATTATAGTGACGGACGGAAAAGGGAATATCGAGTTTATTAATGATAAGGCAAGGACTATCTGTGATCTTACAGATAAAAAGACGAGGAAAAGACCGCTAGGGGATTTGATGAAGGTTTATTCGAAAGATGGAACTCTTATTCACTTAGGTATGCTGAATAATCAGACTGAGACCTGTCTTGAGCCACGCACAGAAAGTGGTTATGTAATACATGAGAATAAAAGCCGCAGAGATGTAGAATTATACATAGCCCCTATCATGAATAGACAAGGGGTGCAAAAAGGTAATACAATAGTTATTCATGATTCGACTGTTCAAAAAGAGGCGGAAGAGAAAATTCAATATCTGACCTACCATGACAAACTTACAGGGATAAGTAATCGAAGACACTTTGAAGAGCAGCTTATTAAGCTTGACGTGCCTGATAATTATCCTATATCAATTATCGTTGCAGATGTCAATGGGTTAAAATTAACCAATGATGCCTTTGGACATATAGTCGGTGACAAGCTTTTGATTGCCGCTGCAAACTCTCTTCAAAAGGTATGCAGACCTGAAGATTTGGTTGCGAGGTGGGGTGGGGATGAATTCATCCTGCTCTTACCGAATACCGATGAACAGTATTCATCTGAAATTATCCAAAAGGTGCTTGATAATAATAAACATGAGATGATAGATAGTATCTTTCTTTCTGTATCTATGGGATATGCGGTTAAATATCATAAAGAGGAAGATCTGGAGAGAATCATAAAGCAAGCAGATGACATGATGTATAAAGAGAAACTTTCTGTCAGCAGAAGTGTTAAGAACAAAACCGTGAACATTATTCTTCAAACACTTTATGTAAAAAACGAAGAAGAAAGAGCTCATGCCATGGGTATAAGCCGTCTTGTCAACCGATTGGAAGGAACTTTGAATTTAACGAAGGCTGAAATTACAGACCTGCGTGTTCTGGGACAAATACATGACATTGGTAAAATAACCATTGATGAATCTGTATTAAATAAAAAAGAAAGTCTTACCGAAGAAGAGTATGAAATGATAAAACGGCATTCGGAGAAAGGGTATCAGATAATAAAAGCATCTCCTGAATTAATGTATCTTGCTGATGAGGTGTTATGCCATCATGAAAGATATGATGGCACCGGTTATCCAAGAGGCTTAAAGAAAAATGATATACCAAAGCTTGCCAGAATACTTACGGTAGCGGATGCTGTTATTGCAATGCTATCAGACAGACCTTATCGGAAAGCACTTTCATTGGAACAAACCATTTCTGAATTAAAGGAGAACTCGGGTACTCAATTTGATCCGGAGATTGCGGAAGTCTTTATACAATTATTACCTACATATAAAATGGATTTTTAATCAAAGTTTCCTGCTTCTTTGCAGGAAACTTTTTTTAAAACCTTGAAATTACCGGTAATTTATCCTATAATATAATAGGCAGAAAGTGTGAATTTATATTTATAATATAGAAATAATTGGAGGCAGAAGATGAATACGGCTAAACAATTGTCAGCAAGGGAACGAATCAATGCTCTTCTTGATGATAACAGTTTTGTGGAAATTGGCGCTTTGGTTACAAAGAGAAATACGGATTTTAATCTGAGTCAGAAGGAAATTTCTTCCGATGGCGTTGTGACCGGTTACGGAATCATAGATGGAAATCCAGTATATGTATATAGCCAGGACAGTTCCGCCGGAAATGGTACAATCGGCGAGATGCATGCGAAAAAAATAATAACACTTTATGATTTAGCACTTAAGGTAGGTGCACCGGTTATTGGATTAATCGATAGCGCCGGGTTAAGATTACAGGAAGCCACCGATGCACTAAACGGCTTGGGAGAAATCTATCTAAAGCAGACAATGGCATCAGGTGTAATACCTCAGATTACCGCAATATTAGGTCCTTGCGGCGGTGGGCTTGCTGTTCTTAGCGCCTTAAGTGATTTTTCTTTTATAGCAGAGGAAAAAGGGAAACTGTTTGTAAACTCACCCAATGCGCTGAATAAAAATTTTACTGCAAAATGTGATACGTCCTCAGCAAAATTTCAAGCAGAAAATGGGAATGTTGATTTTGTTTGCGAAGACGAGAGTGCAGTTATTGAAGCTATCCGTGAGCTTGTGGCATTACTTCCGGCAAGTAATGAAGATGATGCATCATATGATGAATGCTTTGATGACCTGAATCGTTTGATTCCTGCAGAAGTTTTTTCAGATAAGGATACATCAGCTATTTTAAAGGAAGTATCCGATGATAAGTATTTTCTCGAAGCTAAGACAAGCTATGCGAAGGAAATGGTTACCGGGTTCCTTCGCCTGAATGGAATGACAATTGGAGCAATTGCAAACCGAAGAGCAGTTAAGAACGAAGAAGGAGAGATTCTCTTTGAACATAATGGAACCCTTACAACAAAAGGATGCTTAAAAGCTGAAAGATTTGTACGTTTTTGTGATGCATTCCATATACCGGTATTGTCATTGACCGATACGGAAGGGTTTCAGACGGAAGTCATGGAAGAGGCAACGGTAGCGGCTTCTATAGCAAAGCTTACCTATGCATTTTCATCTTCTACTGTTCCTAAGGTAAATTTAATTATCGGAAAGGCTTACGGAAGTGCTTACCTTACAATGAATTCAAAACATTTGGGAGCGGATATGGTATTTGCTCTAGAAAAGGCATCAGTTGGTATGATGGACGAGAATGAGGCAGTAAGCATAATATATGATAATGAACCTGTGGATTTGAAAGAAAAGGCGTTAGAGTACAGAGAGCTCCAGGCAAGCGCTGTATCGGCGGCAAAGCGTGGTTATGTAGATGCTGTCATAGATGAATGCTCTGCAAGAAAGCATTTGATTTATGCCTTTGAAATGCTCTTTACAAAGAGTGTGCCTGCTGGAAATAAAAAAAGAGGTACAGTATAGCCGGCAGATAGAAGCTTTCAGACATGAAATTCGTGCGGTAGCGTATTCTACGTACAGATAGGAGCAAATAAGATATGAGTTTGTTAGGATTTTGTGAGAACACCGGTTTTCTTACTGCGGGTTTCGCATTAAAAATCTCCGATAAAATTCCCGATGAATTTTTGGATATAGTAGTAATTCTTGGACTAGTCTTTCTGGCACTGATTGTAATCATGGGAATCATAAGTATTATTAGATTCTGTATATCACTTACCGGAAACATGTATAGGGTAAATGAAAGCAAGAATCAGACGGCAGAGATAACAGCAGAAAGGCAGATTGGACAAGGCACGGAAAATGCAATAAATGACCCTCAGTTAGTGGCTGTAATAACAGCAGCAATAATGGCATCTATGGAAGATGCGCCGGCAGATGGACTTGTTATACGATCGATTAGAAAAAAATAATTTAAGTTGCCTATTTTAAGGAGGAAATTAAATATGAAGACTTATACAGTTACAGTTAACGGAATAGCCTATGATGTGGCAGTAGAAGAAACTACCGGACGTCCCGTAAGAGAATACAGAACCGTTTCTCCGGCTGCCGCTCCTGTACCAGCACCGGCTGTTTCAGCCGCACCAGCTACTACTCCAGCCGCACCGGCCCCCGCACCAGCTGTCGCAGAAAACACTTCTGCAGTACCGGCTACAGGCGGATCAAAGGGAAGAATTTCTATAGATGCCCCGATGCCAGGTAAGATTTTATCTGTTAAAGCTTCTATCGGACAGAACATCAAAAAGGGTGAAGTGATTCTGATTCTAGAAGCCATGAAGATGGAGAATGAAATTGTATCACCGGAAGATGGTGTTATTGCAAGTATTGATGTAACCTCCGGGGATTCCGTTGAATCCGGTACACCACTTGCTACCTTAAACTAATTGATTGACATAAAGGAGGCATACCGATGAACGAATTGTATAACAATTCGGAACAAATAAAAAGACCGGTTAAAATTACCGAGACAATATTGCGTGATGCTCATCAGTCGCTGATAGCCACCAGAATGACCACTGACCAGATGCTGCCCATAATAGAAAAGATGGATAAGGTAGGATATCATGCGGTAGAGTGCTGGGGAGGCGCTACATTTGATGCGTCTTTAAGATTTTTAAAAGAGGACCCTTGGGTTAGGCTGCGCAAGCTAAGAGATGGTTTTAAGAATACGAAGCTGCAGATGCTGCTGCGAGGACAGAACCTTTTAGGTTACCGTCATTATGCTGATGATGTTGTGGAGTATTTCATTCAGAAATCTATTGCTAACGGTATTGATAATATTCGTATATTTGATGCATTTAATGATATCAGGAACCTGACAACTGCTGTAAAGGCGACAAAGAAGGAAAACGGACATGCTCAGATTGCAATAGCTTACACTTTAGGTGAGGCTTACACTACAAGTTATTTTACAAAACTTGCGAAGGAAATTGAGGCAATGGGAGCGGACTCCTTATGTATAAAGGATATGGCAGGCTTGCTGGTGCCTTATGAAGCCTCTGCTTTAATAAAAGCTCTGAAAGAATCTGTAAATATTCCAATCGATGTTCATACTCATTATACCAGCGGAGTAGCATCAATGACTTATATGAAAGCGATTGAAGCAGGCGCTGATATTATTGATACAGCCATGTCTCCTTTTGCTATGGGCACCAGCCAGCCGGCGACTGAAGTTATGGTTGAAACCTTTAAGGGAACGCCGTATGACACCGGATTGGATCAGCAGTTATTAGCGGAGATTGCTGATTATTTCAGGCCATTAAGAGATTGTGCTATGGAAGAAGGAATCTTAAATCCCAAAGTTATGGGCGTTGAGATTAAAACACTCTTATATCAAGTGCCTGGAGGAATGTTATCAAACCTAATGTCTCAGTTAAAGGAACAAAAAGCTGAGGATAAGTACTATGAAGTTTTGGAAGAAATACCGAGAGTGAGAAAAGACCTTGGTGAGCCGCCTCTGGTAACTCCTTCCAGTCAGATTGTGGGAACCCAGGCAGTGTTAAACGTCATTGCAGGCGAGCGTTATAAGATGGTTACAAAGGAAACGAAAGCAATTCTCTCCGGTGAATATGGCAAAACAGTAAGGCCTTTTGATGAAGAAGTCAGAAATAAAGTAATTGGTGATATTAAACCGATTGAATGCAGACCTGCTGATTTGCTGGAACCGGAACTTCCGGCTATGGAAGAAGCGGTAAAAGACTGGAAAGAGCAGGAGGAAGATGTGCTGTCCTATGCACTGTTCCCTCAGGTTGCCTTGGAATATTTTAAATACCGCCGTACACAGGAAACAGGTGTTGATCCTTTTCTGGCTGATTATGAGAATAAGGCATACCCGGTCTAGATTTAAATTGTTTTATATAAATAATTGAAGACAAGCAGGTCTAATAAAACAGTGAATGTTTTCTTAAGGCCTGCTTGTGTTTTAATAAGATTATAATGGATTTTTAAGATATGAAAGCTTTTATGCCTCTCTCAATTCTGATATAATTCTGGTTAAATGAAAGGTTTCGAAGGGAGTATTTCGATGGGAATAGTATATGAAGCAGACAGAATAGCTATTAGAGAGTTGGAACTAGAAGATACGGAACTTTTTGCAATTTGGTGGAATAACGGAGAGCTGATGAAAGATGTCGGATTTCGAACTGGTATGGGAATTACTGCGGCTTCTTTGGAGGAGGATTTTGCAACAGAAATAGCAGATAAAGACCCATTCAGAAAGCGAAGACGGTATGTAGTTGTTGACAAGAAGAAACATCTTCCCTTGGGAGAACTTGTTTATGGTAATCTGGATATGGAAAAAAGGAGTTGTGGGATTGGACTCAAGATTTGTGAGATTAGTCAGCAGGGAAAAGGTTTGGGTTACGAAACTTTAATTGCCTTTATGAAGTATTTAGACAATAAGTTTACTCTAAAGGTCTATGAAATTGATACTTTAGCAGATAACATAAGAGCATATTCCTTATATAAAAAAGTAGGATTTCATGATGTTAAAACGGTGGAGAAATTTTGGGCGGACCAGGATGGAATTTTTCATGACTTGATATTTATGGAACTTAAAAGAGAAGAGTTCTTTAATGTACATTGAATACAGAAAATTACTAAGAGTATCTTACACTCTTACAAAAATGTCATCAGATAAGGAAAATAAAAGCATGAAATATTCTTAACAAGGTTGACGTTTTTATATACAGGTTATAATATGGTGAAAGAGAATGCATCAAGTACTTTCTATAGGTAATAACAAAAAAGTATCTGATGTAAAAACGAAAGAAATGGAGCAGAATATGGAAGCTGTAAAGCCATATAAAAAAGGAAGTGATTATTCCTATAGTTTGGGAGCCTTTCCAACCTATGAACTAATTGCAGGAAAAAAGGAAAGAGTTAGAGGTGTTTATATTCATTCCGGTTATACGGATAAGGAAAGTATTCAAAAAATCTGCAGGGAGAACAATATTTCGGTACTTTCTGATGATAAACTCTTTTCAAAGGTCAGTGATAAAGAAAACTGCTATGTTTTAGGCGTGTTTGATAAATATACCGATACCTTAAAAGAGGATACCTCCCATATTGTTCTTGTAAATCCAAGTAATATGGGGAATCTGGGTACTATACTTCGTACTGCCCTGGGCCTTGGAATTAAGGATATCGCATTAATAACTCCTTGTGCAGATATATTTAACCCTAAGGTAATCAGAGCCTCTATGGGTGGGCTATTTAAGTTAAGGGTTCAGTTGTTTGATTCTTTTGAAGAGTATCGAGCAAAATATAAGAAGCAGGAAGTATTCACATTTATGCTAAACGGTGAGAATACCTTGGAGATACAAAATTGCCCTCGGAGTGAACTTTTTTCTTTGGTCTTCGGTAATGAGGCAACAGGACTTGATGATTCCTACTTAAAGGCTGGTACCAGTGTCTGCATTCCGCAATCTCCTGAGGTGGATTCTTTGAATATCACTATAGCAGTAGGTATAGGAGCCTTTTTATTTACTCATGCTGGGAAATGAAAACCAAAGAGACAGATAGAATAATAATGGCAGAAGAGAAATCTAAAAAAAACTAAAAGCGATTAAAAGAAAGGATGCCGCTATAGTATTCGTATTATGCGAC
The DNA here is from genome assembly GCF_014218355.1 of Anaerocolumna chitinilytica. Taxonomy (NCBI): domain Bacteria; kingdom Bacillati; phylum Bacillota; class Clostridia; order Lachnospirales; family Lachnospiraceae; genus Anaerocolumna; species Anaerocolumna chitinilytica. Next base: position 3,258,738 of record NZ_AP023368.1, on the reverse strand, counting down.
GGGCAATGGAAATTAATATGGCAAAAACAGAAATCAGATTGGCTACTTTAGAAGATGCGAAAGAAATCTATGCTATTTATGAACCTTATATCTTAAATACAGTAATTTCCTTTGAATACGATAAAGTTCCTCTTGAAATATTCCAGGAAAGAATCAGAAAAATATCTTTTCAATATCCTTGGCTGGTATATACCATTGATGGAGAAATTGCTGGATATGCTTACTGCTCTTTACACAGAGAAAGAGCTGCATACGCTTGGGACTGTGAATGTTCCGTATATATAAAAGATTCCCAGCATAAGAAGGGAATTGGGACAGCACTCTATAAGGCTCTCTTTGAATTAGTTCAGGCGCAGGGAGTTTATAATATTTATTCTCTTATTTGTGTACCGAATGAAGGCAGTGTAGCACTACATAAGAAGTTTGGATTTACGGAAGTTGGTACTTATTATAGAACTGCCTATAAATTTAACGAATGGCGTGATTTACTAGTAATGGAGAAACATCTTAGAGAGACAGAAGGGGCTCCGGGTAAATTAATACCGGTAAATGAATTAGAGAAGGATTTTGTAAAAGAAGTTCTAAAAAAATATGTTTAAGCAATAGGAACAAAAATTCCTTGACAAAGGTATAGTAATTAGGTATACTAGCACCTGTAAAGAAAAAAACTTTACACACAGGAGCTTTTATGGATAATACAGATATCAGCCAAAAGCTGCAGGAAAAAGTTCATCTATCACTCCTATTTGATTTTTATGGAGAATTATTAAAAAATCACAATAAGCAGATATTTGAGGATTACATCCTTAATGACCTCTCTCTGGGTGAAATTGCCGAAGAACAGGGTATCAGCCGGCAAGGGGTATATGATATTGTTAAGAGATGTTCCAAACAGCTTGCGGATTGTGAAGAAAAACTTGGTCTGATTCATAAGTTTAAAGCGACCAGAGAGATGGCAGAGAAGATACGTACTCTTGCTGCAGAACTGAAAGTAGAACACAAGGAAGAAACGATACAAAGCATTCTCACCTTGTCCCAGAATATAATTGATGCATTATAGATAATCTTAAACTTATTAATATACAACGATTGCAGGAGGTTCCCGGATGGCATTTGAAAGCCTTTCTGAAAAATTACAAAATGTATTTAAGAACCTTAGAGGCAAAGGACGCTTAAGTGAAGCAGATGTTGCCACCGCGTTAAAAGAAGTTAAGATGGCATTGTTGGAAGCCGATGTTAATTTTAAGGTGGTTAAGAACTTTATTAAGACCGTTCAGGAGCGTGCCGTTGGACAGGATGTTATGTCAAGTCTTACTCCTGGACAGATGGTAATTAAGATAGTGAATGAAGAGATGGTAAATCTCATGGGTTCTGAAACAACTGAGATTTCCTTTAAACCGGGTAATGAAATAACAGTCATTATGATGTGCGGCCTACAGGGTGCTGGTAAAACCACCACCACAGCAAAACTTGCCGGTAAATTTAAAGCAAAAGGTAAACGGCCGCTTTTAGTTGCCTGTGATATCTATCGTCCGGCAGCTATCGAACAGTTAAAGATTAACGGTGATAAGCAGGGTGTGCCTGTTTTCTCTATGGGGGATAAGCACAAACCCGTTAATATTGCAAAGGCAGCTCTGGAGCATGCGAAAAGCAATAATATGAATGTGGTAATCATAGATACCGCAGGACGTCTTCACATTGATGAAGATATGATGAATGAGCTTATTGAAATCAAAGAGAATATTCAGGTTCACCAGAGTATTCTGGTTGTGGATTCCATGACAGGTCAGGATGCTGTTAACGTAGCGGAACATTTCCAAAATAAGATTGGTATAGACGGTGTCGTTCTTACAAAGCTTGACGGTGATACCAGAGGCGGTGCAGCACTCTCAATCAGAGCAGTAACCGGTCGCCCTATTCTCTATGTGGGTATGGGAGAGAAACTCTCAGATCTGGAACAGTTTTATCCGGATCGTATGGCATCCAGAATCCTTGGAATGGGAGATATCCTGACATTAATTGATAAAGCTCAGGCAGACTTCGATGAGGAAAAGGCTAAACAGCTGGAGAAGAAATTAAAAAAAGCAGAATTCGATTTTAACGATTATCTGGACCAGTTACAGCAGATTAAAAAAATGGGCGGTATTAATGATATTCTAAAGATGATGCCCGGTGTCGGCGGCCCCCTTAAGGATGTTGAGATAGAAGACGATGCTTTTAAGGGAGTGGAATCAATCATCTATTCCATGACAAAGGCTGAAAGAGCTAATCCTGATATACTGAATCCTTCCAGAAAGAAAAGAATTGCAAATGGTGCCGGTGTTGATATCAGCGAAGTTAATAAAATGGTAAAACAGCATGAACAGATGAAAAAGATGATGAAGCAGATGTCCGGTATGATGGGCTCTAAAGGGATGAAGAAAGGTAAGTTTAAGATGCCTTTTGGCTTCTAAGCGGAACTTGTTCTCACTTTTATAAATAGTTTCTTCAAACAGGAGACTGAAACACAGATAGCCTGTGATATGTATGAGATTTGATTGTCAGGTTATATTAAAATATAACTTTTCAATATATTTTAGAAACATTCAATTGTTTCTAGCATCAGATTTATGGCGGTACAATCACCGCCTTTATCAGAAATTTGAAAAGTAATTTCTGATAAGCTATATTATAAACACAAGATTTTAAGGAGGTGAAATCATGGCAGTTAAGATCAGATTAAGAAGAATGGGTCAGAAAAAGGCTCCTTTTTATAGAATCGTAGTTTCAGATTCCAGGTCTCCTAGAGACGGAAGATTTATCGAAGAACTCGGTACTTATGATCCTACAAAAGAACCCAATGCTTTTAAGGTAAACGAGGAAGCAGCAAAGAAGTGGTTACAGAACGGTGCCCAGCCTACTGAAACAGTTGGCAATTTATTTAAAAAAGCAGGAATTACAAAATAATTTTCTGTTTGACATTTTTAAGGAATGATGGCATCTTGCCGTAAATTCCGGTTTATGGTAGATAAGTCATATTCCATTGGAGGTGTAGGGTAATGAAAGAATTAGTTAAAGTAATTGCTACATCACTCGTTGATCACCCAGAAGAAGTTGTTGTAACAGAAAAGGAAACCGACCAGTCCATTATTGTGGAGTTAAAGGTTGCACCTGAGGACATGGGGAAGGTCATCGGCAAGCAAGGCCGAATTGCAAAATCCATTCGTACCGTTGTAAAAGCAGCAGCTGCAAAGGATGATAAAAAGGTAGTTGTTGAAATACTTCAATAATGAAAATGAACCTTTTAAAGGACCCTGTCTGGAATAGGTGAATGGAAAGAAATACTTCCGGAAAATAATTTTCCGGAACATTCTTTCTGTATGCCTAACATGTCATGGGTTCTTATTTTGATTATAACAGGAGTGTGGAAAATACAATTTATAATTCCACTTTTAATTTGAGTACGCAGCAGGTTAAATCAGCCTGCAGGGCAAGTTACGCGGAGGACTTAATGGAAAATTATTTAAGAGTAGGTATCATTACAGCAACCCACGGAATCAAAGGGGAAGTCAAAGTATATCCAACAACAGATGATATGGGACGTTTTAAGAAATTAAAACAAGTGTATTTAGACACTGGAAAAGAATATTTGGAACTTGAGATTTCAGGGGTTAAATTTTTTAAACAATGGGCTATTCTGAAGTTCAAGGGAATTGATAATATAAATGATATTGAAAAATACAAGGGACATGATCTTTTGGTAACAAGAGAAAATGCAGTTGAATTAGAGGAAAATGAATTTTTTATCTGCGATATATTGGATTCTCAGGTCGTTACAGATGAAGGAGAAGAGCTTGGTATCTTAACCGATGTTATGGCTACCGGTGCTAATGATGTCTATGTAGTAACAAGAAAGGATGGAAGTGAAGTTCTGCTACCTTCCATTAAAGAATGTATACTGGAAGTGGATCCTGAAAACAAGAAAATACTCGTGCATTTAATGCCCGGTTTGATTTAGACCGAAAATAAAGTATAAATTGTGTCAAGGTATAACTTGCAAAGGAATGGAACTTAAGGGAGCGGTAACAGCATGAATTTTCACGTAATGACATTATTTCCTGAGATGATAACACAGGGATTATCTGCCAGTATTACCGGCAGGGCTTTGGATAAAGGAATACTAAAACTAAATACTGTAGATATCAGAGATTTTTCTGAAAATAAGCATAATCGTGTGGATGATTACCCTTATGGAGGCGGTGCCGGAATGGTTATGGCTCCGGGACCGGTGGTAAGAGCTTATCGGTCAATAAAAGAACAGGTAACAGAAAATTCAGACAGTAAATCTCTCAGAGTAATTTATCTCACTCCCCAGGGGAAAGTTTTTAACCAATCTATGGCGGAGGAACTGGCAGCAGAGGAAGATTTGATATTCCTATGCGGGCATTACGAAGGTATTGATGAGAGAGCCTTAGATATGATAGTGACAGATAATGTATCCATCGGTGATTATGTATTAACCGGAGGAGAACTTCCTGCCATGGTTATGATGGATGCTATCAGCAGACTGGTGCCAGGAGTTTTAAACAATGAAACCTCCGCTGAATTTGAAACATTTCAGGACAATCTGCTGGAATATCCTCAATATACCAGGCCAGAGGAGTTCGAAGGGAAGAAAGTACCTGAAGTACTTTTATCCGGTCATCATGGGAAAATAGATGAGTGGAGAAGGGAACAATCCCTTATAAGAACTGTTAAAAACAGGCCGGATTTATTAGAAAATGCGATTTTAACAGAGAAGGATAAAAAATATTTGCTTCAAATTACAAAAAATTTGTAGAATGGACATAAACACCTATTGACTATTGCAATAGTTATGGTATGCTTATAGTAGGTGCATCGGTTATATGAGGGGAGTACATGATAAAGTTAAACTGTACTTACTGGTGCACCATTTCTATTGTATAGGTTGGTATTATATCTTCTTAATATAAATTCTTTACTAGTAATAAATTTAAGCTTGCTTTTTATGGTAATGCATGTTATAGTAAGATGTTGTGAGATGGGATGGTCCTCTGATACAACGCCCTTTGACAGATTTGTACAAGCAGATGTTTTATGTGGCAAGGTATTAAGAACGTCTAATTTAAAGGAGGTCACAAAAATGAATAATATTATTAAAGAAATCGAAGCTGCTCAGCTTAAGAGTGAAATTGCTGATTTCAACGTAGGCGATACTGTAAAAGTATACGCTAAAGTAAAAGAAGGTAACCGTGAAAGAACACAGGTTTTCGAAGGAACTGTTTTAAAGAGACAAAACGGTGGCGCCAGAGAAACATTTACCGTAAGAAAATCTTCTAACGGTATTGGTGTTGAAAAGACTTGGCCCCTGCACTCCCCCAGTGTTGAGAAGATTGAAGTTATCAGACACGGTAAGGTTAGAAGAGCTAAGTTAAATTATTTACGTAGTAGAGTAGGTAAGAAGGCTAAAGTTAAAGAAATCGTAAAATAATAGCACATAACCAAAAAAGGGAAGGGACAACTACTTATAGTATTGTCCCTTTTATTGTCTGTTTATGTTTTTTCACATATAATGGAGCAGGCAGCAGGTTACATGCAGCCAGGATAGCGCGTAAACAACCGTTTTCATCTACGGATTCAGAAATATTCAATTATTCCAAGAATATTTACGGAAGGGGTTAAAATGAGGTATGATTTTGAAAAAGAGGATAAAGGTCCAGTTATAAAAAAAGTCGTTATATCCTTAATCATATGGTTTATTGAAATTGCAGTGGTTGTTGGACTAGCTTATTTTGTGGCGAATTATGCTCTGGAGAAAACGGTAGCTACAGGTCAGTCCATGGAAAATACACTGATGGATCATGATAAAATACTTATAAATAAATTTGCTTATGTCTTTCATAAACCCAAACGTTTTGATGTTATTGTATTTAAGCAGTCTGATAAAGAACATAGCTATTTAAATATCAAAAGAGTTATTGGGCTTCCCGGTGAAACCGTCCAGATAAAGAACGGTAAAATTTATATTAACAATGAACTGCTAAAAGAGCAGATAGCAATAGATGATATTGAGAATGCAGGTTTAGCGGAAGATGAAATTAAATTAGACGAGAATGAATACTTCGTGCTGGGGGATAACCGTAATAATAGTGAGGACAGCAGATTTGCCAATATAGGGAATATAGTTTCCGGAGATATCATCGGAAAAGCCTGGATTAGAGAAAATGGTTTTTCCTTTATAAATAAATTAAACATCAGGAAGGAGGAATAAGTATGCATTTTCAATGGTATCCAGGTCATATGTCAAAAGCAAAACGAATGATGCAGGAGGACATGAAACTAATTGACGTAGTCATTGAGTTAGTAGATGCTCGTATTCCACTCAGCAGCAAAAATCCGGATATTAATCAGATGGCCGGGAGCAAATCCAGGGTTATCCTTTTGAATAAAAGTGATTTGGCGGACGATAATCAGAACCTTAAATGGAAAGAATACTTTGAAAAACAGGGTTATATCGCCGTCCTGGTTAATTCTAAAAAGGGAGATGGAGTCCGCAAAGTAAATGATGCGGTAGTGGAAGCCTGTAAAGCTAAGATTGAAAGAGACAGGAAGAAAGGTATTCTAAACCGTCCTTTGCGTGCAATGGTAGTAGGTATACCCAATGTAGGAAAATCGACCTTTATTAACAGCATTTCTGGTAAAGCAGCTGCGAAAACCGGCAATAAACCTGGTGTTACAAAAGGAAAGCAATGGATTAAGCTAAATAAATCTATAGAACTCCTTGATACCCCAGGTATACTGTGGCCAAAATTTGAGGATCAAAAGGTAGGCTTACATCTGGCTCTTATTGGTTCGATAAAGGAAGAAATTTTAAACAGCTATGATTTAGGGATTGCCTTGATAGGTTTCTTGACAAAGAATTATAAAGGGGCATTGGAGCAACGCTATGGTATTATAGAAACAGAGAGCGTTGACGAGAATTTAAGTGCAATCGCCAAGAAACGCGGATGCCTGTTAAAGGGCGGAGAATTGGATCTTGAAAGAGCGGCTAGTTTTCTGGTAGATGATTTACGAAATGCCAAACTTGGTAAAATAACATTGCAGTTTCCGGCAGAATCGACTGCCGATACTAACATACAGGAAGAGAAAATAGATTCTGATGTTATAATGAATCAAGAATAATAAGAAAGTTTTTTAACAGATAGCCAATAACGAAGTAACATAAAAGGTATACGAAAGGAAAACACCGGATGTATACTTTTTATACATATGGAAGTTTAATATGAGGAATATGACATGGAGATGAGCATAAAGGCGATTAAAGGTGAATTTCTTCTGGCGAAAGAGGAAGATGTAGCCGATATAATTATTAAATACCAGGATGACACCAGAGCAGGAGTTAAGAGCCTGATTGAGAAAGCAAAGAAGCAGCAAAGCGCTAAGGATTCTGAGAGGCAAAGAATATATGAAATGACTTCTTATGAAAGAACTTATGGTGAATATTCCTATATCTGCGGTATTGATGAAGTGGGCAGGGGACCATTAGCAGGTCCGGTAATGGCGGCAGCTGTTATTTTACCAAAGAATTGCGATATTTTATACATCAACGATTCCAAACAATTGTCAGAGAAGATGAGAGAAAAGCTCTTTGATGAGATAATGGAAAAAGCTTTAGCAGTGGGAGTAGGCTCCATACCGCCTGCAAGGATAGATGAAATAAATATCTTGCAGGCGACTTATGAAGCGATGCGCCAAGCTATCGGAAATTTAAAGATTACACCGGATATCCTGCTGAATGATGCAGTCACTATTCCACAGGTAAATATAAAGCAGGTTCCTATTATCAAAGGGGATGCTAAAAGTGTATCCATTGCAGCCGCCAGTATTATTGCTAAGGTAACGAGGGACCGGATTATGATGGCTTATGATAAGATATTTCCGGCATATGGTTTTGCTTCGAATAAAGGTTATGGTTCAGAAGAGCATGTAAAAGCTTTAAAGTTATACGGACCGACGCTGCTACATAGAAGAAGTTTTATTAAGAATTTTTTGGACTGATGTTTAGATCTTTACGGTCAGGAGGTGTGATTCGGTGGGAAAAAAAGAAAATGCTGCTGATAAACTTTTAGACAGCCAAAACTTTAAGGCTAAAACAGCTGTTGCCCTCGGTTATAACACAGAGGATGCTGCGCCTAGAATCATAGCTACCGGAAAGGGTTATCTTGCAGACAAGATTGTAAAAGGAGCCAAAGAGAATCAAATACCCGTACACGAAGACAGCAGGTTAGCTGCCAGTTTATCGAAACTCGATCTTGGTGATTATATTCCGCCTGAACTTTACCAGATTGTCTCAGATATCATGATTTTTGTAGATGATATGGACCGAATTAAGGCAAAGTTTGATAAATAGTATAAAGAAGTGTATAGATTCAGTTAAGGAGAATATGTATAATAAAAGAACCATAGGAAATGAAAAGGAACAAAAGGCGGCAGCATATCTTACTTCTATTGGTTATGAGGTGCTGGCTGCCAATTTTTATACCAGGTTTGGAGAAATCGATCTGATTGCAAAAGAGCAGGAGGTACTTGTTTTTATTGAAGTAAAATACCGTAAAGATTTACAAAGCGGTTCTCCTTTCGAATCGGTGGATGGCAGAAAAATTAAAAATATTTGCAGAGCTGCCAGATATTATATGTATAGTAATGGTATACCTGAGGATGTTCCCTGTCGTTTTGATGTGATTGGTATCGTGGATGAGGAAATAATACTGATACGTAACGCCTTTGACACTCAATTTTGAATGATAGAAAAGAATAATTGATACAATATTGTTCTGTATAATTTATAGTACGAACTTGAGGCATTTGGAAAGGAGTTTGGAATTGTTTAAAGACAACGAAAATGTAATACTGCATACGGATAGAAAGACCCCTTTTTTAACTTTTTCAGCCTTATCTGATATCCCTTTTATTAAACATGGCTTTACCACAAGGCTTGGAGGTGTCAGTGAGGGATATTATGAATCTTTAAATCTATCATACTCTGTAGGCGATGAGAAAGAAAAAGTAGATGAAAATTATATAAGAATCTGTGAAAGCCTGGAGATTCCCTATAAAGACGTAGTAGCGACTCATCAGGTACATAAGACCAACGTAAGACTTATAAAAGAACAAGACAAAGGGAAGGGGCTTTACCTGCCAAGAGATTATGAAGAAATTGATGGTTTAATAACCAATGAAAAGTGTATACCTCTTGCGACCTTTTATGCAGATTGCGTTCCCCTTTATTTTATAGATACCAGAAAGAAAGCCATTGGGTTAAGTCATTCCGGGTGGAGAGGTACAGTAGGCAGAATGGGCTTAAAGACAGTAGAAGCAATGCAGAAAGCTTTTGGCTCTGATCCGGATGATATTACCGCTCTGATTGGACCGTCCATTTGTAGAGACTGTTATGAAGTCAGTGAAGAAGTGGCAGAAGAGTTTAGAAAGGAATTTTCGAAGGAACTCAGTGATGATTATAAAGAAATCCTCACTAAAAATCCAGCCGGCAGATACCAGCTGGATTTGTGGGAAGCAAATCGTATTGTTCTTAAATCGGCAGGACTTAAAGAAAGTAACATTCATGTTAGCGGATTATGTACCTGCTGTCATAATGACTTACTATACTCTCATCGTGCATCAAAAGGAAAACGAGGAACATTAGCCGCCTTTTTAATGATAAACTAACCGTTCTTCTTACATTTCGCCCTGTAGTCAGCCAGTTGATCTTTTATCAGCTCGCTGGATTTCATGATACCGTCAACGGAACTGTCGTGGTTGAGGGTATCTATGATAAGGGAGAGATATTTACTGATATCTACGTTCGTATAATAGGGTTTTTCCATCAGCTCCGAGGGTGTATGTATAAGGTTGCTGGTATAAACTCTGTCTATCACGCCATTCTCATAGGCTTCATCAAATTTTGCAAAACCGCTGGTAAAAAGACCGAAGGTTGCAGCAACATATACTTTCTTCGCTTTTCTAGCCTTTAATTCAGCTGCTACTTCCAAAACACTTTCACCGGAGGCAATCATATCATCTACAATATAAACCGCTTTACCTTCTACATTTCCTCCAAGGAACTCATGGTCAATTATAGGGTTTTTACCATCATTAATAACGCTGTAATCTCTTCTTTTATAAAACATTCCCATATCAACGCTTAAAATATTGGAGTAGTAGACTGCTCGTGACATACCTCCTACATCAGGGCTAATAACCATAAAGTCTTCCTTTTCAATGGAAAGGCCATCCTCTGTTTTAAGCAATGCCTGTAAGAATTGATAAGAAGTATAGAAATTATCAAAGCCTTCTAAGGGAATTGCATTCTGAACGCGGGCATCATGGGCATCAAAGGTTATGATATTTTTTACACCCATCTCTGCTAACTCTTGTAAAGCGGTAGCGCAATCAAGAGACTCTAAGATAGTTCTCTTATCCTGACGGCTCTCATATAGAAAGGGAAGTATAACAGTAATCCTTCTTGCTTTTCCATTGCAGGCGTCGATCAGGCGCTTTAAATCCTGAAAATGGTCATCCGGTGACATGCAGTTTGGGGTGTCATAGAGGTTATAGCTTAGAGAATGGTTGCTGATATCTGCTAGAATATATAAGTCACTTCCGTGTATGCTTTCTTTCAGTAAACCCTTAGCCTCCCCGGAGCTAAAACGTGGTACAACTGCATTAACCAGGTAGCTGTCTTTATAATACCCTGTAAAAGAGTGGTGGTTTAAAAAGGATTCTTCCTTTAGTTTTCTGGAAGCAGAAATGTGCTTGTCAACTTTTTCTGCCATGGTACGAAAACCCTCTAAAGATAATATTTTCAATGGAGCTATAGGGGCTTTCACCGTATTTTCAGTCATTACTTGTCCTCCTAATTGTTAAAGTAACAGGATTTCCTTAATCTATTTATTTATAGCATGGGATAAATGGTAAGTCAACCTTCTATTCGCTCTGAAGCCATAGGGTCATGCCGGCTCCATATGTCTCATTGGGTCTTTGAATAAACCCTAATTTCGTGTAAAACTCTTCTTTACCCTTCGCGGCAACCAGTATTACCATAACCTGGTCCCCCTGGGAGAGGGTGTTTTTAATATAATCCAGCATATCCTTCATAATTAGTCTGCCGATTCCTAACCCCTGGTAATTCTCATTTACTACTACATCAGCAAGATAAGCCACATATCCTCCGTCACTGATAAGACGTGCCATGCCGACAGTTTGTCCGTCTAAAACAGCCGCAGTAAGGTAGTAGGTATTTTTGAGTCCTCTTTCAGCTTGTGTTTCAGGAAGTTCTTTCCAGTTAACACTTTTCCTTAATGAATTATATTCCTTCACGGTTAAGCTGTGCTTTAATTCAAGATTCATAATTGATATATTATAGCTTGTAGGTGCATTGCCTATGAAAGCCATTCTCCTATTCTTTTTTGGAAGATGTCCAGAAATATTATGCGCTTTTTATAACAGCAATGTCAAGATACAGGGGCCTTTTCTCAAAAATTATTTGATAATTATTCCTATAGCTGATATACTATCTAAGTAAAAGCAGGAGAGAATATACTTAAGAATCAATTCTGCGTATTGTGAAAGCAGTAATTTGTAAAGTGAAGAGAGGATTTTTATAAAATGAGTAAACCGATTGTTGCAATAGTCGGCAGGCCGAATGTCGGCAAATCGACTTTGTTTAATGCCCTTGCAGGCGAGAGAATAGCTATTGTTCAGGACTTTCCAGGTGTCACCAGAGATAGAATCTATGCAGATGTTACCTGGCTTGATAAGCAGTTCACTATGATTGATACAGGCGGAATTGAGCCGGAGAGCAATGATGTTCTGCTTTCTTATATGAGACAACAAGCAGAAATAGCCATTCAAACGGCTGATGTTATCGTTTTCCTTGTAGATGTTAGACAGGGTTTGGTTGACGATGATTTTAAGGTTGCAGATATGTTAAGACGTTCCACAAAACCAATTGTTCTTGTTGTAAATAAAGTAGATAATTTTGATAAATTGATGCCGGACGTATATGAATTCTATAACCTTGGCATTGGTGATCCCCACCCGGTATCTGCATCTTCAAAACTGGGGCTTGGAGATATGCTTGATGAGGTAATCGGACACTTTAACCCTGCAGACCTGAAAGAAGAAGAGGATGAACGACCCCGTATTGCTATTGTCGGAAAGCCCAATGTAGGGAAATCTTCTATTATTAATAAGTTAATCGGTGAAGAAAGAGTGATTGTATCAAGTATTGCAGGTACCACCAGAGATGCCATAGATACTACTGTCAAATACCATGGCAAGGAATTTATCTTTATAGATACTGCAGGCTTAAGAAGAAAAAGTAAAATAAAAGAAGAGATTGAACGCTTTAGTATTGTTCGTACGGTATCAGCCGTTGAGCGTGCGGATATTGTCGTTCTGGTAATTGACGCTATGGAAGGCGTAACAGAGCAGGATGCTAAAATCGCAGGAATTGCCCATGAAAGAGGAAAGGGTATTATTATTGCGGTAAATAAATGGGATGCAATTGAAAAAGATGATAAAACAATTTATAAGCATACCAAGGAAATAAAAGAAGTGCTTTCTTATATGCCTTATGCAGAAATGATATTTATATCCGCATTAACAGGACAGAGACTTAATAAATTGTTTGATTTGATTGAGCAGGTTATCCAGAATCAGAACTTAAGAATTGCTACCGGAGTCTTAAACGAGATTATGGCAGAAGCAGTAGCCCTTCAGCAGCCGCCCTCCGATAAAGGTAAGCGTTTGAAATTATACTATATTACACAGGTTTCCATTAAGCCACCGACTTTTGTTATTTTTGTTAACGACAAGGAATTGATGCATTTTTCCTACACCAGATACATTGAAAATAAAATCAGGGAAGCCTTTGGATTTTCAGGAACATCACTTAAATTCTTTATAAGGGAGCGAAAGGAAAAAGAATAGTATGCTGCGTAACATTATTATATGTTTAATTTTGGGATATTTGTGCGGCTGTTTTTCAACTGCTTATTTTGTAGGAAGAGCAAATAATATTGATATCAGAAAATATGGAAGCGGAAATGCCGGGACTACGAATGCAATGCGTTTACTTGGAGTAAAGGCAGGAATTTTGACCTTTTTAGGAGATGCTTTAAAAGCACTTATTCCTATTTTGATAATAACTTTTGTAGCTTTAAAAAATGAACCCTATGTTCATCTGGTGGCACTTTATGCTGGTCTTGGCGTTGTTATCGGACACAATTTCCCTTTTTGGTTACATTTTAAGGGAGGAAAAGGCATTGCGGCTACCGGCGGAGTAATTCTTGCTTTTGATTGGAGAATCGGATTAGCAGCATTTGTTGTATTTGTGGTTTCCGTCGCTATAACCAGATATGTTTCCGTCGGTTCATTATTGATATCTCTGTTGTTTCCCATCGGAGTATTAGTTTTCTATCCGGGGGACCTACATATGCTTCTGATAAGTTTCCTATTTACGGTACTGGCTTTTATCAGACATAGGACCAATATCCAGAGGCTTATGAATGGAACTGAGAATAAGATTGGGCAAAAGGCAAAAATAGAAAAATAAGGGAGAAGTGTCAATGGCGAAAATTAGCATATTAGGTGCAGGTGCATGGGGAACAGCAATTGCTATCTTACTTGGAAATAATGGGCATGAGGTAGTATTGTGGTCAGCCCTGCAAGCAGAAGTAGAACAATTGATAAATGACCGGGAATTAAAGGATAAACTTCCTGGAATTAAACTTCCCAGTAGTGTAAGCGTCAGCGGTGATATAAAAGCCTCCTGTGTAAATAAGGATTTAATTGTATTCGCAGTAGCATCACCTTTTGTTCGTGCAACAGCAAAGAATGTGAGCAGTTTTATCGCTAAAAATCAGATTATCGTAAATGTAGGAAAAGGAATCGAGGAAAACACCCTTGAAACATTAACGGATATCATTAAAGATGAGATTCCACAGGCAGATGTAGCGGTACTATCAGGGCCAAGCCATGCGGAAGAAGTTAGCCGCGGGATTCCTACCACCTGCGTTGTAGGAGCGGATTCTAAGGATACGGCACACTTTATTCAGGATGTTTTTATGAGTGAACGTTTCCGTGTATATACAAGTCCTGATGTTATCGGTATCGAACTTGGAGGTTCTATTAAGAATGTAATAGCTTTGGCAGCAGGTATTGCCGATGGACTTGGCTTTGGAGATAATACCAAAGCAGCCCTTATGACAAGAGGAATTGCAGAAATCAGCCGTTTAGGTATTGCTATGGGTGGCAAGATGGAAACCTTTGCTGGTCTTTCCGGTGTAGGAGATTTAATTGTAACCTGTACCAGTAAGCACAGCAGAAATCGTAATGCTGGATTTTTAATTGGACAAGGATATACGATGGAAGAAGCCATGAAGGAAGTGAAACAGATAGTAGAAGGTGTTTATTCTGCAAAAGCTGCACTGGCGTTGGCTAAAAAGTATGAAGTTGAAATGCCGATTGTAGAGCAGGTAAATCAGGTTCTATTTGAAAATAAATCAGCACTGGAAGCGGTATCGGACTTACTTCTTCGTGATAAGAGAAGAGAGTACTCTGAGCTTCAGTGGGAGAAATAAAATTCGGTTTTTATATTCATAAGTATATTATAAAATTAAATATAAATGAAGTACAGACGGTATAACCGGAAAGCTGCAATATAAACTTTCCGGTTATACCGTTTTTTGTTTTTATCTTTTTTTGGAACTACCTTATAGGTACTCTCGTCTAATCATTGTAAAGGCTTAAGAAAGGAGAAACTTACATAATCTCTTTCGGTACCAAAGAGGTTAGTGTCTTAAACCTAAGATAAAAAAATTTGAATCCCATGAATGAAACATATCAAAGATTAATTACTATAAATTTCAGCTTAAGGAAAGGCAGGTATTTTTATGAGAAAAATACAATTAATTAAGACAGTAATGTTAGGGCTATGTTTATCTACTTTATATACCGGAGTGACCTATGCTAATACCATTGACAATAAAGCGGCGGAGGTAACTATTAAGGATATTGCACCAGGAACTGATCTTTCAAAACTGCAAAGTGATATCGATCAATATGTATTTACAGATCATACAGCCGATATTGAAAAACAAGGCTTCCAAGTGACCCAGACAGTGGTAACAAATGGTTATGTTGAAATTGGCATTACCCCTTTTAGTGATGAAAATGCAAATTATCTTTATGATTTATTTGGTAAAGATAATGTCAAAGTAGTAAAAAGTGATGAAGTGAAGGTATTTAAAACGACGGAAGCGGTAGCTCCGGACACTCCTGTCTCTTCTGAAGCTGCGGATAACAGCCTTGTGAAAAGACAGGACGAAGTAAATAAAGTTCTCTTTGAAGATAAATCTTCTGATTTAGAATCCAAAGGAATTTCAATCATGCATACTACGCCTGTTGAGGACTATATTGAAGTTGGAATTCTTCCTTATAATGATGAAAACGTAAAATATATCTATAGCTTAACCGGTGAGGATAAAGTAAAGGTTGTGGAAGGTAAAGAACCGGAATTAATGGCAACTTCCGGTATTGCAACCGATGGCGAAATGACAGCAACCGAAGAAGGTAATGTTAAAACTGTGAGTGCAACAGATACCACAGCAGGAAACAAAGAGAAAGAATCAGAAAATATACTGCCTATAGCAGGCGTTGCAGCAGTTGCCGTATTAATCGGCGGTGCAGTAGTCATCTCCCAGAAAAAGAAAATTGCATAATAAACAATTAAAATAAAGGCTGCCAGAAATAGAAGTTACTAATTTAGCCTAAATTTCTGGCAGCTTTTTTATGAATTATTGTTGAATGAATAGATATCGTGATATCAAGAGAATAGTATTATTTACGGAAGTTCTTAAAATATACTTCTGCAGACCGGTTCATTTCCATACAGAATTCGGACATATATTTTCTTTGGCAAAAGGCCTGAATTGTTTCAGTTATATCTTTCTGTGGATGTCCGGCCTTTTCTTCCCTTCTCTGATACATTGCACGATGTTCTTCCTTTTCCAGATGCTTATAACTGTTTTCAAAAACAATGTAATCTTTATCGAAACGGGCCGGTTTCTTTCTCTCCTTTTGACTTTGACTTGGATAGCCATATACCAGCATGGCAGCCGGAATCGTGTATTCCGGTAAACCAAGTAATTCTCTGACCTCTTCACAATGTTCAATAATATCACCGATATAGCAGGAACCTAAGCCAAGGGACTCTGCGGCTACTACTGTATTTTGTGCGGCTATCAAGGCGTCGGAGGCAGCAAGAAGTATATCACCGGTCCCTGGTGTTCTTGGTTGGCAATTATTATAGGTAAAGGTATCATACCAACGCTGATAATCTGCAAGGAATACCATCACCATCGGAGCTTTTTCTATAAAAGGCTGGTTATCACATAATATGGACAATTCATGTTTCTTATAGGCATCCGTAATATCAATTATGGAATACAGCATCATAGCTCCGGCAGTAGGAGCTTCAAACGCTGCATTAATTATCTCTTCTTTGATTTCTTCTTCTATCATTCTTTCTTCAAAAACACGTACCGATTTTCGGCTCTTAAGTTGATTTATTACTTCATTCATTATAATCCCCCCGATATTTATTACAGTTCTAAGATATCTAAAATATACCATAAGATCAGATGAAATTACCAGTATCTGAATATAAATAAATTGAAAATGCACTGGTTTAAGCTAAAAGAAATAAAAAGCTTAGAAAATCAATTAGTAAAAATTAATCAAAAAAATCATGAATAAGAAACATCCAGCATATGTTTAACTATAACCGAAAGGAGGATGTGTATGTTGGATCAATATTCGTCACTGGATACGTCAAGCCAGATATATGATGTTTATAATGATATTAAGGCTAGGACAGGCGGTGACATATACATAGGTGTGGTGGGACCGGTAAGAACGGGGAAGTCAACTTTCATTAAGCGTTTTATGGATTTGCTGGTAATTCCGAATATTACTGATATCCACAATAAAGAGAGGGCAATTGATGAATTACCGCAGAGTGCTGCCGGTAAGACAATAATGACTACAGAGCCTAAATTCATTCCGAAAGAAGCTGCTCAGATTCAGCTGGGAGAAGATACAAAGGTAAATATCCGTTTGATTGACTGTGTAGGTTTTATGGTTGAAGGTGCAGCGGGACACATTGAAAATGAGCAGGAGCGCCTGGTAAAAACACCTTGGTTTGATTATGAGATTCCATTTACACAGGCAGCAGAACTTGGTACACAAAAAGTTATTAATGACCATTCCACCATTGGAATAGTGGTTACTACGGATGGCAGCTTTGGGGATCTTCAGAGAGACAATTACATCACAGCCGAAGAAAAGACAATTGGAGAGCTTAAGAAACTAAAAAAACCTTTTATCGTATTACTTAATACCAACAGGCCTTATTCAGAAACCAGCCAGAATCTTGCAACTGACATTTCTGAAAAGTATAATGTAAATTGTATACCGGTAAACTGCGAACAACTAAGAAAAGAAGACATCAATCATATCATGTCAAATATCCTCTCGGTATTCCCTGTATCAGAAATCAACTTCTTTATACCCAAATGGGCAGAAATGCTTCCAGATGACCATTGGCTTAAAGTAGATTTAATTGATTCTGTAAAGCAGCTGTTAAAACGTCTTACGTTAATTCGGGATGTCAGAAATGACAATATGGCAACAGACAGCAAATATGTGAACCGTTTCAAGATTGACAAGGTTGAGATGGAAGATGGTTCAGTAAAAGTATTTGTCGAGTTTGATGATTCGTATTATTATAACATACTAAGTGACCTTATCGGAGTCAATATTGCAGACGAATATCAGCTCATCAGTACGATAAGAGAACTGGCAGCAGTAAAGAAGGAGTACGGTAAAGTAGCAGGAGCTTGTGAAGAGGTTCGTCAGAAGGGCTATGGTGTTGTTAATCCTGCCAAAGAGGAGATTCTAATTGAAGAACCTGAAATTATGCGGCATGGAAATAAGTACGGCGTTAAGATTAAAGCAACAGCACCTTCCGTGCATATGATTAAAGCGATGATAGAGACAGAGATCGCCCCTATTGTAGGAAGTGAAGAGCAGGCTAATGACCTGATAAATTATATTCGTAAGAATTCATCGGAGAATCCGGAGGGAATCTGGGAAACAAATATTTATGGAAAGTCCATCCAGCAGCTTGTAGAAGAAGGAATTAATACAAAGATCAGCAAGATGACAGATGAGAGCCAGATAAAACTTCAAGAAACGATGCAAAAGATTATAAATGAAAGCAATGGCGGTATTATTTGTATTATCATATAATAGAAATTGGGCTGTGGTAAAATCCACCAGCCCTTTTTTCGATTTTATTCTACAAAACAAGAATACTTACAAGGAAAATAGTGATTGTACTAGGAATAAAGACCTGCCCAAATGGAAATACTTACAATAATTTAACGGATATTTATCAAAATTAAGGCAAAGTGTTGACAAAACTATTAACGATTGCTATAATAACTTAGAAATATATTTAACATATTTGTAACAACTAAAGAAATGACAACATACATATTAAATTATGATGAGGGATAACTAGCAGGAGGAACCAAATGAACCATAGTACTACCAGATTTTTAAAGATTTCATGCCTTTGTGTAACCGGTACATTATTGTTTGCTTTAAATACCAAGTACACAAGCGCAGAGGCTATCTATGGTGAACAGCCTTTAGCAGGAATATCCGTTACTTTGGACAAGTATTATGATTCAGCCAATGCGGCTGCTTCATCGGAGATTACCATTGCTACTCTGGAATCCAGTGTCGCTGCATATGACTATAATAACCTTGGTATAGCGGATGTAGACAATCACTTAAATATCCGCAAGGCTCCCGGCGAAGATCAGAAGATCATAGGTAAATTACCAAAGAACGCAGGATGTACAATAATAGATGAAGATAAAAACGGATGGGTTAAGATTAAATCCGGTAAAGTTACAGGTTACGTAAAGAAGGAATTCCTTATAACAGGAGATAAAGCAGTATCTCTTGCCAAGAAGGTAGGAAGTCTGGTAGCCACAGTTAATACAGAGACTCTTAATGTAAGAGAAGAAGCAAGCCTTTTAGGAGGCGTAGTTACAAGTGTTCCCAGTGATGAAGACTTGGAAGTTACAGCGGTATCTACTGATTGGGTTAAGGTTAAGATTGATGATGATGAAGGATATGTTGCCAGACAATACGTTGATTTATCCTATCAGTTAGAAAAAGCAGTTACATCAGATGAGCTTTCCTCCGGTACCTCCGGCATCAGAGCACAAATGATTGCTTATGCAAAACAGTTTTTAGGTAATCCTTATGTTTGGGGAGGCACCAGCCTTACAAACGGAACTGACTGTTCAGGATTTACTTTAGGCGTATATGCCAGGTTTGGCTATTCCCTTCCAAGGGTTTCAAGAAGTCAGGCTTGTTCAGGAACCAGTATTAATTCTTCCAGTATCAAACCGGGAGATCTGGTATTTTATGGAAGCGGCAGCTATATCAGCCACGTTGCAATGTACATCGGGAATGGTCAGGTTATTCATGCAAGTAATCCAAGAACCGGTATTAAGATATCAAATATGTTCTATCGTTCACCGATAAAGATTGTAAGAGTTATTAATGATTAATCAGATTCTAATAAGGGCTGCTATAAGCAGCCCTTTTAAAATTATTAAAATTTAGCACAGGAGGATACGTAGGTAATGGAGATTTTATTAGGGATTCTGGTATTATTCCTTATATTTCTGATAAAGGGGATTTATGATAAAAGAGCCTGGTACAAGAACCTAAGACAAAAGATGATCAATGATTGGGGAAAGGTACCGGAAGAAGAGTACACCACTGAGAAGTTCGAATCACTATCGGCTTATTATAATACACAGCTTGACAAGTCAAAAGATGTGGATGATATTACCTGGAACGACATCAATATGGAAGAGATATTTATGCTGATTAATAATACTGGCAGTGCCATCGGAGAAGAGTATCTGTATGCAATGCTTCATAAGCTTGAATTCAGCGGAGAGAAGCTGAAAGAAAGAGAGAAGCTTATGAATTTATTTGCCGACAGGGAGGATCTTCGATTAGAATTACAACTTGCCTTATATAAGATGGGTAAGATTAGTAATGTATCAGTATATGAATATATCAATCGATTAGAAGGTTTGGAAACGAAAAAAATTTGGCCCCATTTACTTATGGGAGCAGGTTTTATTGTATCAGTTATATTGATACCGTTTAATCCGCTTATTGGCGGAATACTAACCGCCTTGATGCTAGGGAATAATGTTTATCAGTATTACAGGGAAAGAGCCAAGATTGAGATCTATTTTACCGTATGCGCATACATTGTAAGATTATTAGAGGGAGTTAATACAATAATAAAACTGAACATACCTGAAATCAATGATTATGCTGTTAAACTTAAAAAATCAAAAGGTGTATTTCAGAAGTTTATCCGAGGCTCCTTTTTGCTGATACCAAAGAATGCCGGAGGGGATTTACTTGGAGTATTTTTAGATTATTTAAATTTGATTTTCCATATTGATTTAATCAAATTCTATTCTATGCTGGATTGTTTTAAAGCAAACCGAGAGGCTTTGAATATGATATATGAAACCGTAGGACTCCTTGACAGTTGTATCGCTGCGGCTTCCTTTCGTAAGATGATTCCTTTCTATTCCATACCTGATCTTAATAATACCGTGAAGCCTTTTTTGGAAGTGGAAGATATCTATAATCCTATGATAGATGAGCCTGTGCTAAACTCCATCCATACCAAAAACTCTGTTTTAATAACCGGCTCTAATGCATCCGGTAAATCAACCTTTATTAAGACTTTAGCAGTAAATGCAATTCTTTCCCAGACAATTTATACTTCCTTAAGCAGCAGCTATAAAGCCAGTTTTTTCAAGGTGCTCTCTTCTATGGCATTAAAGGATAATCTTCTTGGAAAGGAAAGTTATTATATTGTTGAGATAAAATCCTTAAAGCGAATTATAGACCGCACAGAAGAACATATACCTACACTGTGTTTTGTTGATGAGGTTCTACGAGGAACCAATACATTGGAGCGTATTGCTGCATCCAGCCAGATACTTAAGTTTCTGAGCGAAATCAATACAATCTGCTTTGCTGCCACTCATGATATTGAATTGACTCATATTCTGGAGAATTTCTATTCTAATTATCATTTTAAAGAACAGATAGTAGAAAATAACGTTTTATTTGATTATAAGCTGATTGAGGGAAGAGCTGTGTCAAAGAATGCAATTAAACTGTTAGAAGTTATGGGATATCCGAGTATTGTAACAGAATCGGCTTCTGATAATGCAGAATACTTTTTGAAAGAAGGCAAATGGAATATACTTAAATCATAGTATTGAAGGAAAACACCGTCTTAAAATAGCCGGTGTTTTTTGTTAAAAAAGTATTGACAAAAATTGAAAGAAAAGTTATACTTACAAAAATAATACATATAATTCATATATGATAAGTATGAATACATAATCCGAGGGGTGAAATAGTGGGAAGCGAGGAGCTGCAGACAGTTAGAAAAAACACTGTAAATGAGAGTGATATTCAAAGGATAGTGGAATTTATCCAATCTGTACAGTTTGGTTCCGTTGTAGTTGTAATCCAGGATGGGAAGATAGTACAGATTGAGAAGAACGAAAAATTGAGGATGAAATAATTTAAGTTGACCGGACAGCCGGAGACTTAAGATAACGGAAGTTCGCTTATCTTGAGTCTTTTTTTATTTCTGCACCCATGGAAATCTATAATCCGGCTGTAATTTTAGCGGCTTACGAAGAAAAGGAGGTAACATTTATTAATATTGATTACCGAATGAAACGAAAGGAGAAAAGAATGTCCGCATCAGAACAGAAAATAAAAGAATATTTAAGAGCGAACCAAAGAATTATATTAGCAACCACAGACGGGGAGGGTAGTCCCGATGTTCGGATTTTGGGTGGTTATGGTATGGAGGAATATACGGTTTATTTTTCTACTACAAAGAACAGCAGCAAAAATAATCAATTAAATGAAAATAAAAATACAGCAGTTTTATTTCAGCATGACAATCAGTATATATCCAGGTATTTTAATGTAACCCTTTATGGAGTAGCTGTATTATTGGATAAGAACAGTGAATATGAAAAAGGTAAGGATATTATAGTGAATAAAAATCCTAATATAAAGATAACGAAAGAAACACATAATATCTATAAAATTATCCCCCAGAAATTAAAAGTTCTTGATTTTGGAGAGCCCACTGCGGAAGATAGAGTTACCATTCTTTCGTTTACAAATTAGTTTAAGAGGTTGACCGGAAAACCGGAGGCCATGACAGTATATACACTGTTCATGCGCCTTCTTTTTTTATATAAGTTTCATTAAGCCCATTAGAAAGGAAGGAAGAAAGGTGGCAGAATTTATTGAACGTGCTAAATTTACGTGCGCTTTGGGAGGAGCTTTGACTACCATAGCAGGAATTAACAGAGTAATCCCCATTGTCCATGCAGCAGGTGGTTGTGCAGCAGCACTATCCGGCACTTATAACCTGGCTGCCGGTTATCGGGGAACCGGTTACTGCGGTGGAACTATGATTCCAACTACGAATATCTCGGAAAATAATATTGTTTTCGGAGGGGAAGAACGGCTGGAGGAACAGATAGAGAACTCGCTTGAGATTCTGGATGCAGATCTCTACATTGTTATAACAGGATGTCAGGTAGAAATTATAGGAGACGACGCTGTTGGTGTGGCAAGACGGTTTAAGGACAGGAATGTAATCGGAGCCAGTACACCGGGATTTTTAGGCAATACCTTTAAAGGTTATGATGCTGTGATAAAGGCAATCATTAAGGAGGTAGTAACACCGGCAGAAAATAAGAGCTTGAATACAGTAAACATACTGGGAGTCGTTCCGGGCCATGATGTATTTTACCGGGGAAATCTAGATGAAATAAAACGATTACTGGGTTTACTGGGTATAAGAGCTAATACTTTTTTTGGAACCGGAGAATCTATTGCTGACATTCGAAGATATGGGGAAGCTGCCTTGACTATCGTATTCTCTAACCAAGCCGGTATAGAGTCTGCAGAACTGTTTACAGAGCTGCATGATATCCCCTCCATCCGTACAGACCTACCCATTGGACCCGAAGCGACGGAAAGTTTTCTTTACCAGATAGGCGAAGTACTGGGTATTGAAAAAGAATATATAGAAGCTGTGACGGAGAAGGAAAAAAGAAAATATTATTCCTTTCTGGAACGGATTGTAGACATCTATTCCGATATTGATTTCCAGCGTTATGTTATTGTAGCAGCTGACAGTTATTATGCCTATCCCTTGACCAGGTTTCTTGCAAATGATTTAGGCTGGATACCTTTTATAACTGCTATTAATGATATTACAGACGAAGGAGAACAAGAGAATTACAAAAAGAAGTTTGAAGGTATCACCTCAGTAACGAAACCTAGAGTCACATTTAATCAGAATGCAGGAGAACTGATAAAGGAAGTCAGAGGCAGTTGGCCATTTAACCATAATCAGAAATACTATGATACTTTCGGGCCGGCCTTTGTGGTTGGGAGCAGTATTGAAAGAGGTCTGGCGGAAAAGCTGGGAGCAGGATTTTTATCCGTAGCCTTTCCGGTAAGTAACAGGGTGGTTTTAAGCAAGGGTTATGTGGGTTTTCAAGGAGGATTGACCTTATTGGAAGATTTAATTACAGAACTGGTTTCTGCCAGATAGGAAAGGAAGGAGTTTTATGGGAAATTATGCAGATAGTTTAACCTATAATTATTTAGGAGCTGATGCTCCCCCTACCAGAGAGGAACGAATTGGAGCCTGTCATGCCTTTTGCGGCTCTTGCAGTGAACTGGCAGGAGGAATGAAGACCGGCTGTGCCCAGCTTCAGAACAGAAAATTCTCTCAAAGCGGCGGATGTCAGCTGAATCTGGCAGTGGGTATTGTAAGCAGCTTTACCAATGCAGTTATGATTATTCATTCCCCCTTAGGGTGCTGTTCTAATTTCGTTGGGAATACCGGGCTAAGGAAGACTATGAGAGCTTCAAAGGGAAAGCCCAATGAGGAATTCGTCTGGCTGCATACAAATATGGATGAATTAGATGTGGTACAGGGAGGAATCGATAAGCTTAGAAAGGCAGTATTATACGCGGAAAGAGAATATCATCCGGATGCTATTATCATAGCAAATGGCTGTGTGCCGGGAATAATAGGTGATAATATAGACTCTTTGGTAGGTGAATTAAAGGATCAGATAACTGCTAAGATTGTTCCGGTACACTGTGAAGGCTTTAAGAGTAAGTATGTGGCTTCCGGTTATGACTCTGCTTATCATGGCGTCCTGAAACATCTGATAGATCCGCTAAAGAAAGAAATTAGTGCGATTCCCGGAGCGGATGAGGAGAAAGACATAAAAGACAGATATCGTATCAGCAGGACGGTTAATATCTTTAACGTGGGTTCCAATTCCAACGGTGATGAGGTGGAGCTTTCCAGATTACTGTCTGCTATTGGCCTTATTCCAAAAGTTCTTCCCCTCCATGCTTCGGTTGATGATCTGAAACATATTGGTGAAGCTGCCTTGAATGTGAGTATCTGTGCAACCCATGATGATTATCTTCTGGGACATTTAAAGGAAAGGTTCGGAACGGATTATCTCATTGACACTCTGCCTATCGGTATCCGAAACACCAACCAATGGATCAGAAAAATTGCTGCTTATTTTCATTTGGAAGCAGAAGCTGAAAAGTTGATTGCATTTGAAAATGCAGAATTAAATAAGGCATTGGATTTATATAAACCAGTACTTGCAGGTAAGAAAGTCTTTGTGGGAGGCGGAGAAACCCGTATACTTACAACTGCGGAATTTTTCTATTCTCTTGGTATGGAGCTGGTCGGAGTGAAGGCTCACAATGTAGATCGTTTCGTAGATGATATGATAGACGATATGCAGGCGCCGGAGCTCTTAATTGAGGTAGGCGCAGGTCAGCCTGCGGAAGAGCTGAATTTACTTCGTAAATTGAAACCGGATTTGTACATAGGACATTTAAATGCCAATGGATGGGTAAGTAAGCTAGGTATTCCTAACTTCCCGTTATTCGGACAGAGTTTAAATTACATGGGGTATTCCGGCGCTTTTGAATTAGCAAGAAAAGCAGTAAAAATATTAAAAAATACTAATTTTGTGAGAAATGTATCTGCTAATATTTCCCTGCCGCTCTCAAAAGAGTGGTACAACAGAGATCCCAAGGAAAATATTAAGGAAGCGGTTAACTTTTAACTTAAAACATTGTAACCATTATGTGAAAGTGAATAGTAACATGATATTAAAATAGGTATTCACTTCCAACGATTAGATGCGCGTGCATTAACAAAAATAAAGGGATTAATGCACGCAGAGGGAGCCAATATGGGAAGAATTGTAGAAAACTTAACAGATTTAATAGGAGACACCCCGATCCTAAAACCGCTGGCATTCTCCAAGTTAGCTAGAATTCAGGCTGACAGTCTGTTACTTAAACTGGAGTATTTTAATCCCCTTGGAAGCGTAAAAGACAGGATTGCCTACTCCATGATAAATGACGCAGAGGAGCAGGGAATATTGAGTTCTGACTCGGTACTAATAGAACCTTCCAGTGGAAATACCGGTGTTGGGCTTGCTTTTGTAGCTGCGGCGAAAGGTTATAAACTTATTATTACTATACCTGATTCCATGAGTATTGAACGGCGAACCCTTTTGACTGCGCTAGGAGCTGATCTGGTATTAACGCCGGGAAGTCAAGGGATGAAAGGAGCTATTAGAAAGGCAGAAGAACTTCATATCCAAACGCCGAATAGTGTAATCTTACAGCAGTTTGACAATGCAGCCAATCCCAAAATACATAGAATCACTACCGGACCGGAAATTTGGGAAGCAACTAAGGGTAAGATAGACATTCTGGTAGCCGGGGTGGGAACCGGAGGAACGATAACCGGAGCAGGAGCCTACCTAAAGGAAAAGAATCCTGGTATTAAAGTTGTTGCGGTGGAACCGGATGCCTCACCGGTACTTTCCGGGGGAAACCCAGCACCTCACAAGATTCAAGGTATTGGAGCAGGGTTTGTTCCCAGGGTGTTGGATACAGACATTATAGATGAAATCTACCGGGTTCGGAACGAGGAAGCAATCGATACAGCAAGAGCCTTGGCAAGAGAAGAGGGATTGTTAGTCGGAATCTCTTCCGGAGCAGCAGCCTTTGCAGCTGCTTTTATAGCAAAAAGGCCAGAAAATAAAGGTAAAACAGTACTGGCTATTCTGCCGGATACAGGTGAACGTTATCTTTCAACAGAACTATTTCAAAATATTCCCAATGAAAAGAGCCGTATCTGGTATTGATTTTATATTCGGAATAAACCATATAGTTAAATGGATAGGTTAACAGTAAGCCTATCCGGATTGGAGAGTTTATGATTTATCGCATTGCAATTGGAACCAGTGATAGGGTGAATATTACGGAACATTTTGGTAAATGCAATCGTTTTCATATTCTTGATATCAGTCAGGAGAATGACAGCATTACTTTTGTAGAAGAGCGTACCACCAGTCATAACGAAACCTGCACAAGCCATGAGGAAGCAGTAATTCTGGATAAAATCAATGCCTTAAAAGATTGCCAGCTAGTCTTGGTAAAGCAGATTGGAGGATGGTCAGAGAAGCAGTTGGTTCATAATGGAATTGTTCCTTTGCAGCAGCAAGGTTCTATTAATCAGGCTTTGATAAAAATTAAACATTTCTATAAAAAACATCAATTTAGGGAGGCTATATAAAGTACGGAATCTTAATAAAGGGAGGGATTTCAACATATGTCTGATAAACTAAAGGGAGAAATATCAAGGAAATTGTACTTTGACTATCGTACACTAGTACCGAGCATAGGTTTATTGATTGCATTACTTACAGAGATTTTGATTCCAAATCACAAAGATATAAAATACAGAGATCTTACAAATCTAAGAAGCGTACTTCTTGCAGCTTTAAGCATATCCCTTCTATTATGCCTCCTTTCATTGATTATTAAAAGGGTAAGGAATCGGTATGCTTACCAGGGATGGTTTATAGGAGGAACAGGAATATTTATTACTTTTATCAATATTCTCACAGCGAAGGCTCATATCCTGCCGCAGTTGTATTTTCCAACATTAAGCAGAATATTTAACGTCTATATTGAAGACAGAAGTTTTTTACTGACTTGTATAGTGAGCTCTTTTACCCTTCTGATAGAAGGCCTCCTAGTCGGGACTATTTTAGGTGTAATAACAGGAATATTGGTTGGCTGGAGCAAAAGCTGGAGTTACTGGATATATCCTGTAATCAGGATTTTAGGACCAATCCCCTCTTCAACCTGGATACCCCTTGCACTAATTATTTTTTCAGCACCGAAGGGAGCGGCTATCTTTTTAATTGCTTTTGGGGTTTGGTTCCAGATAACGATACTAACTAGTTCAGGGATACAGGCAACAAAGAAATCTTATTTTGAAGTATCCTCCACACTGGGAGCAAGTAATCTGCAAAACCTTTTCTTTATAGCAATACCGGATGCTCTGCCATCTATCTTTCTAGGCTTTTTTAACGCTACCTGCAGCTCCTTTGTAGCGCTGATGGCGGCAGAAATGATGGGAGTGAAGTCGGGGCTTGGCTGGTATATTAACTGGCAGAAGGAAATGATAGCTTACCCCAATGTATATGCAGGATTAATAATTATAGCCGGTTTTTGTTACCTTTTTATCACGCTTCAATTTAAAGTAAGGGATAAATTTTTAAAATGGCAGAAGGGAGTAATTAAATGGTAGCGGAGCCAGTGAAAGAATTAACAACCGGGAATATCAAAGCACTGGGGGTATCAAAAGAGTTTATAAACACAGACGGCACAAAAACGATGGCTTTGAAAGAGCTTGATACAGAGATTAAGCCGGGAGAGTTTGTCTGCCTGATTGGTCCTTCCGGGTGCGGGAAATCGACCTTTTTGAGATTGGTCGCCGGTTTGTCCGACCCTTCCAGAGGTGAAATTCTGTTGGATGATACACCCATTGCTGGACCTGGGTATGAACGAGGACTCGTATTTCAAGATCCGACTCTTTTTCCTTGGCTTACAATATATGAAAATGTTGCCTATGGTCTTAAAATCCGGCATATTTACAAAGAACATAAAAATGAAGTAGAGGAATTTATTCGCCTTGTAGGCTTGGAGGGTTTTGAAAAATCTTATCCCCATCAACTGTCAGGAGGGATGGCACAGCGAGTTAGTCTTGCCAGAGCTCTGGTCAATCATCCCAAGGTGCTTCTTCTTGATGAACCTCTAGGAGCATTGGATGCTTTCACCAGAATGAATATGCAGGATGAGATACTTCGTATCTGGAAGGAGAGAGGAACCACCATGATTATGGTAACCCATGATGTGGATGAGGCAATTTATCTGAGCGACCGGGTATTTATTATGACACCAAGACCGGCCAAGGTGGAGGAAATTATTACTGTGGAAATCGGCAGGAATGAAAATTATGGAAGGCAGAGAAACAGTGTAGACTTCTTGAATTACCGATCAAGAATATTGCAGATATTGGATTTTACCGGAAAAGCACAGACACCGGAATTCTATTTGTAAACAGATTGTTAAGGGTAATAGACCCATGAGAGAGAGGTAAAAATGAAAAAGTATAAGAAACATACCATATTACTAAGTATGATATTGGTAGCAGCATTATTTATAAATGGCTGCTCCAATAAGGGGGGAAGTAAAGAGACAGATATAAAAACAGAAGCGATAACAACAGAAGCCGCGAAAGATGAGCCGATAAAAATTCTTTATGGGGCAGGTTTGTGTGGTATTCCCATACATATTGCCAAGCAGCTTCAATTTTTCGAAGAAGAAGGTTTGAAAGAAAATGTAGATTATACATATGTAACCAGCAGTACTTCCGGAGTTGAGATGCTTTCTACCAAGCAGGCTGATGTATCCTTTGGCTTAGTGGCAGCAATGTTAGCACCTTTGGATAACGGACTGGAAGCCAAGACTGTTCTTGGTATTCATACCGGTTGTATTCAGGTGCTGGCAGGAGCAAAGTCCGGCATCACAGATGTAAAGGGGTTAAAAGGCAAAAAAATTGGAATAGAAGCATTGGCTTCCTCTCCGCATATTGTGACCCAGCGAGCTCTGGCTAATGTGGGTATAGGTTCAACGGGGGAAAACATGCAAGTAGAATTTGTAGTATTTCCCAAGGCGGATCTTCCGATTGCATTAAAAGAAGGGAAGGTAGATGCAATTGCTATAGGTGATCCTCAGGCCTCCATTCTGGTAAAGGACGGCGATGGTATTTCATTATTTAATTCTGCAACCTCCGACCTTCTAAAGGATGAATACTGCTGCGCTCTTTGGGCCAGAAATGAGATTATAGACAAGGAGCCTGATAAACTTGCTAAAATTGTTACAGCAATCCAGAAGGCATCCGTCTGGATTGATCAGAACAAGGATCTGGCAGCTGAAATTCAGTTGGATAATAAATGGGTGGTTGGAGAATTGGATGTCGATCAGCATACGCTAAAGGATTATAAATATCTTCCATCTGTCAGCGGGGTTCAGGCAGCGCTGACCAGAAATATAAAGGACATGAAGGCATTAGGCCTGATTCGTAAGGATACAGATGCGGATACTCTCGCCAAAAACAGTTTTGCCAGACTTGACGGAGTAGAGGATGAAATAACCGGAAAAGTAACACCGCCTATCGATCCCAATTCTCAATTAAAGTAGTAGAAGGGAGAATCGTTTATGAAGAACCGGATTGTTACCGCCGCTATTAATTTAATGTCCGGCCTGTTATTTCTTATTGGACCGTATACTATCTTTAAGGTATGCCCTACAGAAGAGATGGTTATGACCTGCCACTGGTCTGTACGGGCAGAGGCAGGCATAGGAATACTCCTGATAATATCTGCTATTCTATATGTCCTTTCCGAAGTAAAAACAACGAGGCTTCTTTTAAGCATTCAAACAGCAGGTATTTATATTGTTGGTATTCTCATCCCTTCGATATTGATCGGTGGGTGTAAAAATAAAGATATGCCTTGCAAAAGCTTAACTTTTCCTTCTTTTTACTTTATTTCAGTTCTAGGATTGGTTTATCTGATAGGAAACATCCTTTATCTGTTTCCTAAGAAGGGTGTTTAATTTGAAAGGTAAGAATAGAATGAGCAGAAAAAATACCGGTAATCTTCACTTTTTACATATTATTCTTCAGAACCTGAAACATAAAGCCGGAAGAACATTGTTATTATCTGTTTTTTTGATGCTTTTAACTTTTACGATTTTCAGCTTTTCCAGTGTGCTTTATAGCATGAAGCAAGGACTTGACAATACAGTCGAAAGAGCTGGAGCGGATATTCTTCTGGTGCCGAAGGAATATATCAGTTCTGTTAAAGATGCACTTTTTTTAGGAATACCCAGTACAGTATACTTTGACAGCTCATTGGTCGAAAAGGCTGCCAGTGAAAAAGGAGTTGCACAAGTCAGTGCCCAACTGTTCCTTGCAACCATTTATAACAGTCCCTGCTGTGATGAAGCTGTCCAGATAATTGCTTATCATCCGGAGAGTGATTTTCTGGTACAGCCATGGATTGAAAAAGAACTAAAAGAAGATATCCCAGACGGGGAAATTGTAGTGGGCAGTAAGCTGTCCTACAAAAAAGGGGATACGGCTACCTTCTTTGGTAAAAAATTTCATGTGGCTGGTAAATTGGAGGAAACGGGAATGGGGTATGACAGTACTGTGTTTTTGAATTTTCATACTGCAAATCAGCTTTTAGCTGAACCGGTGGTAAAGAATTATCTTTCCTTAGGAAATAAAAAGAATGTAGTATCCCTTATAACCATCAGAATAGATAAAAATGAGAATGTTGATAAAGTAGCTAGGGCATTACAGAATAAATTGGAGAAAGAAAATGTAAGTGTTGAAACCTCCGGTAAGCTGATGGAAGATACCAAAAATACGGTTAAGCAATATTCGGCTTACTTTTTTATAATTGGAGGTATGCTTTTGGGTTTCACCTTTTTATCACTGATAAGTATCTTTACCATAACTCTTAATGAAAGAAAAAAAGAGTATGGAATAGTAAGAAGTCTTGGCGGAAGTTCTTTGCAGATACTTTTTCTTACCATAGGAGAGGCGGCAGCAATTGGTTTTATAGGCAGTGCCTCAGGGAGTTTCCTGGCAGTATTAATACTAACACTTTTTCGCAATCTGATTATTCTGCATCTTAAGCTTCCCTATTTTCGCCAAAGTATCTTGGGAATGCTTTTACTCTCGGGATTTTGCTTAATATTGTCCGTTTTTACCGGAGTAGCTGCCTCATTAGTTGGTACTGCTTTAATCCGAAAGAAAGAGGCTTATACCCTGATAAAGGAGAATGAATAATGCTGGAAGTAAGAAAAATATCAAAATATTACAAGTATTCTGTTAATGCTTACCCTGCGCTGAATCAGGTGGAACTTACTATTAATGAACAGGATTTTGCCGCAGTAACCGGACCTTCCGGTAGCGGCAAGAGTACACTGTTTCATACGATAGCCGGGTTGTTAAAACCATCAGAAGGATCTGTGGTATTGAATGGAATTGAAATTGTATCCGGTGCAAAGTCCCCTATCAGAACAAAAGAAATAAGTTTTATTATGCAGGGGCAGAATCTGCTATCGAACTTTACAATAGAAGACAATCTTTATTTTCCTCTATATTTGGCAGGATTAAGAGGAAATTATTATCAGAGGGCAGTTGAGGTGCTTACAATGGTCGGATTGGAAAATGTCCTGTTTTCTTACCCTTCCAGACTCTCAGGAGGCGAACTGCGAAGGATTGCCATAGCCAGAGCGTTAATGTTAAAGCCGAAATTATTGCTGGCGGATGAACCTACCAGTAATCTGGATACTGAAAATGCTTTCAAAGTAATGGAATTGTTTCAGAATATCAATGAAGAAGGAACTGCTGTATTAATAAGCACCCATGATGAAAAAGTTCTGCCCTTTTGCAAAAGTATCTACCATATGGAAAAAGGAAAATTAGTTTTAATGTAAAACTATAAAACAAAGAATGGATTAGGGCTATAAGAAAACAAGCCGGACTGCAGGTCAGGCTTGTTTTTAATTGTACAAAAGCAATTAAAATAAGAAAAATAAAAATGATTACGATTTTAGAATTATTTTATAAATACTATATTGCAATATAGAATAGATAGTGATAATATATATTCAACAATACAAGAAGATTGTGATACCAATTTATTATTTAAATTCTAATGATTAATAAACGTATCGAACAAGCGGAAAGGAGTTGACATATGAATGCACAATTTAAAAAAGGCGTGCTGGAATTATGCGTGCTTTCAAAATTATCAGAAGCAGATCAATATGGTTATGAATTAACGGAAGCGATATCAAAACAGATGATTATTTCTACAGGAACTTTATATCTAATCTTAAAGCGTTTAAAAGATGATGCTCTTGTTGAAACCTACTTAGTGGAGTCCGGAGAGGGCCCTGCCAGAAAATATTATCATCTGACAGAAAAAGGCAGATTACAGCAGACAGCTCAGAAAAAAGAATGGCTTGATTTTACAAAAATAGTACAGGATATTATAGGATAGGAGGCTGGATATGAATAAAAGTGAATATTTGAGTAATTTAAAAGAAGCATTAAAAGATACCGACGAAAGTACGATGGAAGAAATCGTATCCGATTATGAAGAACATTTTCAGGTCGGAATGGAATATGGGAAAAGTGAAGAACAGATTTGTGAAGAGCTGGGTTCCATTGAAGACCTGGTAGAAGAAATCAAAGAAGTATATCATACAAGTGATACGGAAGAGAAAAAGTCTGAGAGTGATAAGACAAGTAAGAATAATAAAGGTAAAGAATGGTATTCCGCTATTTATAATCTGGACGGAGAAAAGATTGGAGAAGCTATTAACAGTGCTCTGGATACCGCTGGTGATGCAATCAGTAAAATCGATGTCAATGAGATAAGCCGGACAGTTAAGAACACCTTGGATCAGGCAACGACTTCTATCAATAACTTTGCAAGTAACCATTTTAAAAATCAATGGAAAGATACATTTGACAGCCGGAAGAAGGACGATGGGTTTAATGAGAATGTATCGAGAAGTTTCGATGACTCAGTAGATTTTACAGAAACACCTGTGAATAATGTTAGTTTCGAAACTGATACGGATGGAGAAACGATAACTGAGGTTTCCAATGAAACGGAAAAGACAGATAATAGTTCTGATGAGACAGAAGCAGCAGAAAACATTGAAACCACAGAACAGACAGAAACAGTAAATGAGAGTAAGGATTCAGATTCCCACGATGCTGTCACTGGGTTAAATCTTATTATAGATGGAATACATGCCGATATAGAGGTACGAAAATCCCCCAACAGTAAAATTAATATAAAATACGAAAATAATGGAGACGACAGACAAAGGCAGATGTTTGAATTCTATAGCTATAAAGAAGGAAATACTGTATATGCTGGGATTCGCAGGGTGGGAAAAGCTGTATTTCTATTCAACTTTAAGCTCTATTCCACAACCATATATGTAGAGGTACCAGATAATATGAACAACCTCAGTATCAAAACAGCCAGCGGAAATATTGAGCTATCCGATGTTTTGGCAGATCATATTCTGGCTACAACAGCAAGCGGCGACATTGAGGCTGACAATATTGAAGCTAAGTTTCTTTCACTAAAAAGTGCCAGCGGCGATATCGACACCAGAAATATTACAGCTGAGGTTATTGATAATGGTTCTTCCAGCGGAGATTTGGATGCTGTCAATACAAAAGCAGGAGAATGCAAAATAAGCACTACCAGCGGTGATATTGATGTGAACAATACAACCTTAAATAATTTAGATATCAGCAGTGTCAGCGGTGATATAAAAATATCCAGATTATCCGGTAAGGGATTAAGAGCCAGCAGCACCAGCGGTGATATTTCTCTGGATGTAAATGTTAGAAAATGTTATCTGATGTCAAAGAGTGGTGATATCTCAGCGAATTGCATTGGAGATGTTATTTTGGAATCCAATAGTACGAGTGGTGATACGAAGGTTAAACTTGGAAATAATAACAATGGCTATTCGTTAAAAGCTAGAACCGTTTCCGGAGATTTATATATTGATTATGACAAGTCTCATCAGAGAGACTTAAAATCCGGAACCTATACCCATGGGAACCAGGGAAGTGAACTTACATTAAGTTCAATAAGCGGAGATATACATTTATATGACTAATCTAGAATTGTAAATTAATAACTATAAGAAAAGCAGCTTTTTGACTTATAAGTCAGAAAGCTTTTTTTCTTTTTTGAAATAAATATTATGATATGGGATAGGCTAAAATTTTCAAGAAATATTAAGATGAAATTATGGTCAGAAAATGTTATAATATTTTTTATTGGACAAGAAATAAAAAAACATATAGTAAATTTTAGAAAAACGAAGTTGTCAGATTAATTCCTGAGATAATTTCTATCCTGAGAAATAAGTATATCAGATGAAAAATACGGAATTATACTTTTTTCATAACAGGATAGAATGAGTGAAAATTGTAAATAGTCCGAAGAAAAAGTAAGTGTATTAGAGGAGAGTAGGTCATTATGCTAAAAATCGAGCGCATCAGCGTTATGAATCTTGAAAATGCCATGAGAGGTGCCAGAAATCCCATGAACAGCTGGGAAAAAAGTGACAGTTATTATAATGATAAAGGTGAGTACATATTAGGTGAGAATGACCTGGGTCTCGCAGTCAGACTATGCAA
Source organism: Anaerocolumna chitinilytica (assembly GCF_014218355.1). Classification (NCBI taxonomy): domain Bacteria; kingdom Bacillati; phylum Bacillota; class Clostridia; order Lachnospirales; family Lachnospiraceae; genus Anaerocolumna; species Anaerocolumna chitinilytica. The sequence continues at coordinate 3,223,775 of NZ_AP023368.1, read as the reverse complement.
GTCCGGCACAGATCATAGAAAGTTTATGCGCCAAATATTTGTATCGATGGACATAACAGCTCCGATTTACTGGTGGAAGGAATTTGACACTTATAAAGTTGGTACAACCGCTAACTCAACCAGTACCATGCATAAGATTCACAGCAAAAGTTTTGCAATGGAGGATTTTTCAACGGATCAGTTAACGGAGGATACAAGAGCTTTCTTTGAAACTTTACTTAGCCACTTGGAAAAACTAAGACTGTTATTTCTGGAGACAGGGGACAAGGAATACTGGTACAGTATTATACAGTTGCTTCCTTCCGGATATAATCAGATGAGAACCTGTACTTTTAATTATGAGAATCTCATTAATATTTATAATGCCAGAAAAAACCACAAATTAAAGGAATGGCATGATTTCTGTGACTATGTAAAAGAGCTTCCTTACAGTGAGGAATTACTGACATGGGAAAAGAGGGCACAATGAAAGTAACAATATATACAGATGGTTCTGCCAGAGGAAATCCGGACGGACCGGGAGGATATGGAACTATAATCAGCTATGTGGACCCTTCAGGGACAGAACATATCCGTGAATATTCAAAAGGGTATAAAAAGACTACCAACAATCGAATGGAACTGATGGCGGCAGTTGCCGGGCTGGAGGCATTGACACGTCCCTGTGAAGTTACCCTGTATTCGGATTCTCAATACCTTGTAAAGGCTTTTAATGAACATTGGCTGGAGGGCTGGATCAAGAAGGGCTGGAAGAGAGGCAAGAATGAACCGGTTAAAAATGTTGACCTCTGGCAGAGACTTTTAAAAGCCATGGAACAGCATAAGGTTACATTTGTATGGGTAAAAGGGCATGATGGACATCCGCAGAATGAACGCTGTGATAAACTGGCGACCAGTGCTGCAGATGGTACGGACCTGGCAGAAGACGTTTTTTAGAGGACCTTATTGGTGTAATGAGGCCTTTTAAGTCTTTTATTGCTTTGAGGTTTTATTGTATTATAAGATGAATGTGAAATGAAATATATATTTATGTATTAACAGGAAGGAACATAAGATATGGCTGAATTAACTCCCTTGATGCAGCAATATGTTGAGATAAAAGAACAGTATAAAGATTGCATCCTTTTTTATCGCCTCGGTGATTTTTATGAGATGTTTTTTGAGGATGCGGTAACTTGTGCAAAGGAACTAGAAATTACTCTAACCGGTAAGAATCTGGGACAGGATGAGCGTGCTCCTATGTGTGGTGTGCCTTATCATGCGGTAGAGAATTATTTAAGCAGATTGATTGCGAAGGGTTATCGTGTAGCTATCTGCGAACAGGTAGAAGACCCAAAGGCTGCAAAAGGAATTGTTAAAAGAGAGGTAATCCGAATTGTAACTCCGGGTACAAATTTAAATACACAGACCCTGGAAGAAGGAAAAAACAACTTCCTAATGGGTATTGTACATACGGTTAATGCATATGGAATTGCAACGGTGGATATTACTACCGGCGATTTCTTTGTAACGGAAGTTGATACTGAAAGAAAACTCTTGGATGAGGTTAACAAGTATTCACCTTCGGAAATTATCTGTAACAGCACGTTTTTAGTAAGCGGCATAGATATTTCCGATCTAAGGAACAGGTTAAATATCTCTATTTCTGATTTAGAACCCTGGTATTTTGAAGAAGAAGCTTGCAGGAAAGCTCTAATGGACCATTTTCAGGTAGCCTCCTTAAATGGTCTTGGGCTGAAGGATTATTCCATCGGTGTGGTTGCATCCGGTGCTGTTATGCTCTATCTCTATGAAACTCAAAAGAATTCCCTATCCCATTTAACCCGAATTCTGCCTTATTCAACCAGCAGATATATGATTCTTGACAGTTCCACCAGAAGAAATCTAGAGCTTGTGGAGACTTTAAGAGAAAAGCAAAAGAGAGGTTCACTGCTCTGGGTATTAGATAAGACTAAGACTGCAATGGGGGCAAGACTTCTAAGAAGTTATATTGAGCAGCCTCTGATTGAGAAAGCCGATATTACAGATAGACTGGATGCCATAGAAGAGCTGAATAATTCGGCTATTACCAGAGAAGAAATCAGAGAATATCTAAATGCTGTTTATGATCTGGAGAGGCTTATCAGCCGTATCAGCTATAAGAGTGCCGGCCCAAGGGATTTGATTGCGTTTAAGAATTCCCTTGCTATGATTCCTAATATTAAACTGCTGCTTGAGAACTCTAATTGTACTCTTTTACAAGAAATCGAAGGGGACCTCGATCCCTTAAGGGATCTATATAATCTGATTGAAGCCGGAATAGAAGAAGAACCTCCTATTACAGTAAGAGAGGGCGGCATCATAAAGGATGGCTATCATGAAGAAGTAGACAGGCTCCGGAAGGCTAAAACAGAAGGTAAGAACTGGCTGGCGGATCTTGAAACCAAGGAAAGGGATAGTACCGGAATAAAGAATCTGAAGATAAAGTTCAACAGAGTATTCGGCTATTATTTGGAGGTAACAAATTCCTACCAGAACTTGGTACCGGATAACTGGATCAGAAAACAAACCCTTGCCAATGCAGAGAGATATACTACCTCAGAGCTGAAGGAATTAGAAGATGTTATATTAGGAGCCGAAGATAAACTTTTTTCCTTGGAATATGAGCTGTTTTGCAATATCAGAGACACTATCTCCATAGAGGTACAGCGTATACAAAAGACTGCCAGAGCAATTGCTAAAATCGATGTATTTGCTTCTCTTGCTTATGTTTCGGAAAGAAACCGCTTTATGCGACCGGTAATCAATGAGGAAGGGACGATTGATATCAAAGACGGCAGACATCCTGTAGTGGAGCAAATGATTTCAGGGGATATGTTTGTTGCCAATGATACCTATTTAAACAATAAAGAAAAAAGAATTTCCATTATTACCGGACCTAATATGGCAGGTAAATCCACATATATGAGGCAGACAGCTTTAATAGTTCTCATGGCACAGATAGGCTGCTATATACCGGCGGCCTCCGGTAACATCGGTATCGTGGACAGGATTTTTACCAGAGTTGGAGCTTCCGATGATTTAGCTTCCGGGCAGAGTACGTTTATGGTGGAAATGACAGAAGTAGCTAATATACTTCGTAATGCAACCAAGAACAGTCTGCTAATCTTAGATGAAATTGGTAGAGGAACCAGTACCTTTGATGGGCTTGGTATTGCCTGGGCAGTGGTAGAGCATATTGCCAATCCAAAACTTCTTGGAGCTAAGACTTTATTTGCCACTCATTATCATGAATTAACAGAATTGGAAGGCAAGATTGATAGCGTTAATAATTACTGCATTGCTGTAAAAGAGCAGGGTGAAGACATTATCTTTCTTCGGAAAATTATTCCCGGCGGAGCTGACAAGAGCTATGGAATACAGGTTGCCAAACTGGCGGGTGTCCCAGATGGGGTACTAAAACGTGCTAGAGATATTGTAGAAGAATTAAGCTTAAACGATATAGCCGATAAGGCGAAATCCATGAAGGCTGTTACGGTACCTGATGAGGCAGCAGAGGCAGCTTATATCATGGAAACATCAGTTGCTGCGACCAGGGAGAGAGGGGTAAGAAAGACAAAAGAAATTGAAAATCAGCTTTCTCTTTTTGATTACCAGTTTTCTATGCCTTCGTATATGGAGGAAGTTCGTGAATTGAATTTAAATGCCATGACACCCATGGATGCTATGAATTATTTATACCAGTTACAGCAAAAGGTTAGAAAAGAAGGTTAAATCCGACCAAAATCTAAGAATTACAGTGTTTGGGATCTTATTTCTTAGATAGAAAGGATGGTGAATAATATGCCGAGTATAACATTATTGGATGATGCAACTATAAATAAAATTGCAGCAGGAGAGGTTATTGAACGCCCCTCAGCTGTTGTAAAAGAGCTTACGGAGAACTCTATTGATGCGGGAGCCACTGTGATTACAGTGGAAATTAAAGAAGGCGGAATTAGCTTTATCCGAATCACAGACAATGGTTCCGGCATTGACGAAAGTGATATGCCTTATGTATTTTTGCGCCATTCAACCAGCAAAATAAAGAATGCCGATGATTTACTGAGGATTAAAAGTCTTGGTTTTCGCGGTGAAGCACTTTCCAGTATTGCAGCTGTTTCGCAGATTGAGCTTGTAACGAAAAATACAGAGAGCTTTACCGGAGTCCGTTATCTGATTGAGGGTGGTGTAGAAAAGGGAATGGAACATATCGGCTGCCCTTCCGGTACGACCTTTATTGTAAAGAATCTCTTTTTTAATACACCAGCCAGAAGAAAATTCTTAAAATCCCCTCAAACAGAGGCAGGCTATATACAGGATTTTATGGAAAGAATCGCAATATCCCATCCTGAAATTTCTTTTAAATTTATTATTAACGGACAGATTAAGCTCCATACTTCAGGAAACAATAACCAGAAAGATGTTATTTATCATATATACGGAAGGGATATCACCTCACATCTTGTATCGGTAAAAGCGGAAGATGAGAGCTTTTCTCTGTCCGGTTTTATTGCAAAACCGGCTATTTCCAGAGGAAACAGGAACTATGAGAATTATTTCATTAATGGCAGGTTTGTAAAAAATCCTATAATGTATAAAGCCATAGAAGAAGCCTTCAAGCCATATATTATGCTTCACCGATATCCCTTTACTGCCTTGATGTTAACCATTGATACCGAATTAATTGATGTAAATGTTCATCCAGCCAAGCTGGAGGTACGTTTTAAGAACGGGGAAGAACTCTACAGCTTTTTATACAAAAGTTTGAAGGATACTCTGGAAGGCAGAGACTTGATTACAGAAGTCTATCTCACCAAGGAAGAAGACAAGCAAAAGATTCATCAGAAACTTCCGGAGCCATTTGAAGTCAGGAGAGGTCAGGGAGAGGGATTATCTGCTTTTAAGCAGCAAGTGACATCACAGGATAAAAAGATGTTCTTCGATGAGAAAGAGGCAGAAGCTGTCAAAACAACAGAAATCGGCCGTCTTAAGAATTATGTGGATGCTGCTCCTTCTTTTGTTAAGGAAGCTGTTGACCGAGTTAAGTCGTCCGGAATAGGAGAGAGTGAGGTACTCCTAGAGGATACAGTACCTCCGAAGTATGTTTACGAAGCTGCAAGAAATGCAGTAGAGGCAGTCTCCTTGTCTAACCAAGATAGTATGGCAGTTAACAGAGACTTTGATAAAGAAACCGGGAAATCAGGCGATGAGGAAAGGGCTGTCAGGAAATCTGACACTGAGATTGAATACCAGGAAGAAAAGGATGCAATAGATAATGAAACTGGTGAAATCTATGAGCAGCTGGCTTTCCTCTCCAGAGAAGCTGTAACAGAACATAAAATCATAGGACAACTATTTAATACCTATTGGATTATTGAATACGGCGATAAGATGTTTATAATAGACCAGCATGCAGCTCATGAAAAAGTTCTCTATGAGCGCATTATAAAACGCTTTAAAGAAAAGGAACATTTTTCACAACAGTTAATGCCGCCTATTATCCTCTCTTTAAACATCAGGGAAAGAGAAGCACTGGTTCGGAATCTGGATTTCTTAACTGAAGCAGGCTTTGAATTTGAAGAGTTTGGGGGTAAGGAATACGCAGTTCGAGCTGTTCCGGGAGATTTGTATAATCTGGTGCATTATGATGTATTAATTGAAATTATAGACGGTCTTACAGAGGAAGGCACAAATAATACCCCGGAAATTATACTGGATAAAATAGCTTCAATGTCTTGCAAAGCCGCAGTTAAGGGGAGCCATAAGCTATCTGTAGAAGAAGCCCGTGCTTTAATCGAACAATTGCTGACTCTTGAAAATCCATACAATTGCCCCCATGGCAGACCGGTTATTATCTCAATGAGTAAATATGAGGTAGAGAGGAAATTTAAGCGCATCGTCTGAAAAATAGGAAGTATATAAGTGAGTGAAATTATTGAAAATGAAAGGCTGCCGGTAGAAGATATGAAAAAACCTTTGATAATATTGACCGGACCAACTGCCGTGGGAAAAACTGCACTTTCGGTAAAGCTTGCCAAAGCAATCGGCGGCGAAATAATCAGTGCAGATTCTATGCAGGTGTACCGTCATATGGATATTGGGACTGCTAAGATCAAACAGGAAGAAATGCAAGGGGTAAAGCATTATCTCATAGATGAATTGGAGCCGGAGGAGGATTTTAATGTAGTCCGGTTTCAGGAGTTAACGCATAAGTATATGGATGAAATCTATGCGAAAGGTAAGATTCCTATTCTGGTTGGAGGAACGGGGTTCTATATACAGGCAGTTCTTTACGGAATTGATTTTAAAGAAGCAGAAGAAAATTCCGATATTCGAGAGCAGCTTTTGGCTCTGGGGTTGGAAAAGGGGGCTGATTACCTCCATGACCGGTTAAAAGAAGTTGACCCCAAAGCAGCAGAGACAATACACCCCAATAATATGAAACGGGTTATCCGAGCGCTGGAATACCATACACAGACAGGAGAGCGGATATCTGACCATAATGATGAACAAAGACAGAAAGAGTCTCCCTATAATTTTTGCTATTTTGTATTAAATACAGACAGAAAGATTCTTTATGAACGGATTAATCAGAGAGTGGAAGTCATGATAAAAGAAGGCCTGACGGAGGAAGTTAAGTTACTTTTAGAGAGAGGCTTAAGAGCTGATATGGTATCCATGCAAGGCCTTGGCTATAAAGAAATCATAGGTTACCTTAACGGGGAATATTCCCTGGAGCAGGCAGTTTATGATATAAAACAGGAAACCAGACATTTTGCTAAGCGGCAGATAACTTGGTTTAAAAGGGAAAAGGAAGTTACATGGATTTTAAAAGAAGATTATATATCAGATGAAGAAATCCTTGAAGCATTGCTTGGGTACATGAAAGAGAAGGACATTGTATAATTCAATATACAATAGTTCATGCCTTTGAAATCTTGGGTACAATCTCTAAGTACATTAAGAAAGAAATAAAAGTACGGTGTATTAATTTAGAAAGGTAATGGAAAAAATAATGAAACAGCAGTTGGAACAAATGTATAAGGCTCTATCCATTCATCCGGAAATACTGGAACTGGGAAGAGAAGTTGAGAGTAAATTAAAGGAACGATTCGAAGAAATTGATAAAGTTGCAGAATATAACCAGCTAAAGGTCATTAAAGCATTTCAGGATAATCGTGTCAGTGATATTCATTTTGCTGCGACTACCGGTTATGGCTATAACGACCTTGGCAGGGATACGATAGAACAGGTATATGCATCTGTATTTCATGCAGAGGCAGCTCTTGTAAGGCCTCAGCTCATCAGCGGAACACATGCGCTTAGTACCGCTTTATCCGGTAATTTAAGACCTGGTGATGAGATACTTTCACCCGTTGGAAAGCCCTATGATACATTAGAAGGAGTTATCGGAATCGGTGAAAGCGGTGAGAAAAAGGAACGGTTAACAGGCTCTTTGCGTGAGTATGGAATTACTTATGCCCAGGTGGATTTGTTAGAAAACGGAGATTTTGATTTTGAAGGTATAAGAAATGCGATTAATGAGAAGACAAGGTTAGTAACCATTCAACGCTCCAAAGGCTATGCTACAAGACCGACACTGTCCGTTGGCAGAATTGGCGAATTAATTACCTTCGTGAAATCCATTAAACCCGATGTAATCTGCATGGTAGATAACTGTTACGGTGAATTTGTAGAAACCATTGAACCCACAGACGTAGGAGCTGACCTGGTAGTGGGCTCCCTGATTAAGAATCCCGGTGGTGGGCTTGCACCAATCGGAGGCTACATAGCCGGTAAAGAAGAGTATGTTGACAATGCAGCCTTCAGGCTTACCGCTCCCGGTCTTGGAAAAGAAGTCGGCGCAACCTTGGGGGTAAACAGTCAGCTCTTCCAGGGATTATTCCTCTCACCCCAGGTAGTATCAGGAGCCCTAAAGGGAGCAATTTTTGCTGCCAACATCTATGAAAAACTTGGCTTTACAGTAGTACCAAACGGTACAGAATCAAGACATGATATCATACAGGCAGTAACCCTTGGAACCAAGGAAGGGGTAATTGCCTTCTGCCGCGGCATCCAGGCTGCCGCACCGGTGGACAGTTACGTAATCCCGGAACCCTGGGCAATGCCGGGCTATAGCTGTGATGTAATCATGGCAGCAGGAGCCTTCATCCAGGGAGCCAGCATAGAACTCAGCGCAGACGCCCCCATAAAACCTCCCTACAACGTATACTTCCAAGGCGGCCTGACCTGGTATCACGCCAAGTTCGGTATATTAATGTCCGCCCAGAAGCTTTATGAGGAAGGTCTGATTTCACTGTAAATTTAACCGATATATGAAGTGTTGCTCTGATTTATGTTGAATTAAGATAAATCTATCAAATCAGTACTTTTTGCCTGTATTTCAATTGTCTGGATTTCAAATAGCAGCATTTTTAATTTTGTTATTGTTATATCACAAAGTACGGTGGAATATAAACATATTCGTTTATATTCTCCTCTGCTTTTTTGAGTTCTAATATCTGGTAGTGAATAGAAAGCAAACCCTATACAAGGCAATACAAGACAATTGTAGAGAGAAACAGATGACCGGGGGTTGGTTTTGGAGTTTTGTCTCGAGAGGTCTCTAATGATACTTAAGCGGCAGAAAAGGCAACTAGGAAAAACAGTGCCATGCCTGAGCTCTGTAAACTTACGCATCCATACTGTTACAGCGAGTTTGGCGCTGTTTTGACTGCCAGTTGCCTTTTCTGCCGCTTTAGTAGAATAGAGAACCTCGAGCAACAAAACGGAAAAACCAACCCCCGGTCATCGTCCGTCCCCACAACGCCCCTTCTTTTCCTACATAAAGTACTTTCGGCAAGCTGCCCCCTGTTTTTATTCTATTGGTGTATACAAAACCAGGAATATATGTTAGAATATAGGGGAATTTTTAGTGGGGGGTACAAGTTCAATGTCCAGAATAAATGCGAAAAACACAGGTGTCTTATTAATAGTTCTGCTGGCTGGAGTAGTCCTGGGAGGATTCTTGGGATATCTTGCAAAAGATGTTCCTTATCTGACGTGGCTGAATTATGGACAGCGTTTTGGCATTGGCAGTACTGGAGAGAATGGGGTTGTACAACTTAATTTGGGTGTTATGGTAATAAGCTTTGGCTTATCCATTAAAATAACCATTGGTGGTATTATTGGTATTATTTTGGCAATACTTATATACCGAAAGCTTTAATATCCTGCTTTTCCCGGAGAGAGAAGTCAGGAGGACAAATGAATGAAAAGTGTTACACATTAAAGGAAATGCCTTTAACAGAAAGGCCTTATGAAAAATGCGAAAAATCAGGCCCGGGGGTACTCTCTGATGCCGAACTTCTTGCTGTTATTATGCGAACCGGAACGGCAGGAGAACGGGCGGTAGATGTTGCAATCCGGGTACTTTCCTTTTCTAAGGCATATCCGGGACTTATCGGATTAAACCACATGAACTTAAAGGATTTGCAATCTATTAAGGGAATTGGCAGAGTAAAAGCAATACAGTTATTATGTGTTACAGAACTGACAAAACGGATGGCTAAGGCCACAAAAGACGGGATGAAAGCCTTTACGACTCCCGAAACGGTTGCAGACTACTATATGCAGGAAATGAGACATCTGCAAAGGGAAATGGTCTATCTGGTCATGATGGATGCCAAGAGCAGAATACTAAAAGATATGATTATATCCACCGGTACGGTTAGCAGCTCCCTGCTTTCACCTCGGGAGATTTTCTTAAATGCTCTTAAGTATGAAGCTGTTAATATCATACTTCTGCACAATCATCCCAGCGGAGATCCGAATCCCAGCAGAGAAGATATCAAAACAACACAAAGAATGAAAGAAGCTGGAAATTTAGTAGGAATCCGGCTTATGGATCATATTATTATTGGTGATAATAAGTATATAAGCCTTGCAGAGCAGGGATACATTTAGAAAGGGAAACATTGCGAAAGCTCTTGCAATGAGATAAAAAAAATGGCAGGAAAGACTTACGGAATTGATTTGGGAACTAGTACCATTAAAATATATCATAAGAATGAAGGTGTTGTGGTAGACGAAAAGAATATCATAGCAGTGGAAGGAAAGAAAAGAGTAATAGCCGCCGGCAATGAAGCATTTGATATGCACGGAAAAGCACCGGCAAACATATCGGTCACTTATCCGGTGAAAAACGGTGTTATCGCTGATATCAATAACATGCTGGAACTGGTTAACTATATGTTTAACAGGCTTTATAAAAGAGGGGGCATGAAAGCTTCAGCCATCTTAATAGCTACCCCGACAGATATTACAGAGGTAGAACGCCGTGCTTTTTATGACCTGATAGCAAGTTCCAAGGCAAAAGCCAAAAGTATTAAAATAGTAGAAAAGCCGATTGCAGATGCAGTTGGCATCGGTCTTGATGTGAATAATGCCAAGGGTGTAATGGTGGTGGATATTGGAGCGGACACGACTGAAGTTTCAATCATGTCGCTGGGAGGGATTGTTATCAGCAAGCTGATTCCCATTGGGGGCAACCGATTGGATGAATCCATTAAATCCACTATGAAAAAAAGTTATAATCTGGTAATCGGTGATAAAACGGCAGAGAATATTAAAAAGGAACTTGCCACAGCTTCTCCGATGGAGGAACGCAGTATAAAAGCATGTGGAAGAAATGTGGTAACAGGTCTTCCGACGGAAGTAGATATCAGCTCCTCTTTTGTATATGATGCCATTATTGAATATATTTATGCTATTATTGATGCTATAAGAATTATTCTTGAGAGGACGCCGCCTGAAATTTCTTCTGATATTATTGATTCCGGTATTTATATTACCGGAGGATCTTCTGCTATCAAAGGACTTGACAGTCTGTTAGCTAAAGAAACAGGCCTTAAGATAAATATCTGCAGTGATCCTGCCAATACCGTTGTAAATGGACTTGGTAAAATTATAGAAGACCACCATCTAAAAGACCTGGCAAGTCCCCTTAAAGAAAACACCATTAAGGTGTGAGGGCTGCCATATTAATTAAAGGAAAGGGAAGGAAACCCGTATGAGAAGGAGAACAGGTTTTTCGATTAATCCAAAGCATCTCTTTATCGGTGGTATTATTTTATGTCTCATTCTGATGTTTGTATCCTTTCGTTACAGTGGGGTTCTTTCACCTGTAAAAGGTGCTGTCGGAGATGTTGTAATGCCAATGCAGAAAGGAATTAATTCTGTAGGTAAGATGGTGGCTGCACAGGGAGACAAATTTGTAAAACTTAACACCTTGTTAAATGAAAATGAAGATTTAAAAAAACAACTATCCGAAGTTTCTTATGAAAACAAGATACTGCTTCAGGATAAATATGAGTTGGATCGGTTTCGTGATTTATACAAACTGGATCAAAAATATGCGGATTATCCCAAAGTTGGAGCCAGAGTTATCAGTACGGATCCCAACGGCTGGTATAATACATTTACAATCGACAAAGGCATCAATGATGGAATTGCGGTAGATATGAATGTAATTGCCGGAAACGGTCTGGTAGGAATTGTTGTGGAGGTACATCAGAATTATTCCATTGTTCGTTCAATAATAGATGATTCCAGTAATGTCTACGGGATGTTTATTAAAACCTCTGACACTTGTGTTGTAAACGGCAGCATGGAGTCCTATAACAAAGGCGTTCTGGATGTTTCTTTAATTGCGAAAGATGCTAAAATATCAGATGGTTATGAAGTGGTAACCTCTTCCATCAGCACAAAATATCTGCAGGGAATTTTAATTGGCTATGTCTCTGATATTGCAGTGGAACCTAATAATTTAACAAAAACAGCTCATCTGATTCCTGCGGTGGATTTTAGCAGGTTGGATGAAGTACTTATTATAACTGAATTAAAAGAACAGTTAAAGAAATAGTACAGTTATGAAAACAGTACAGGAAAGGCAAGGTGAACCATACTTTCAGTGAAAAGATTTATTATTGTTATTGCAGAAATATTAATTTGCTTTTTATTGCAGACTACTATATTCCAATGGTTTTCCTTAGCAAGAGTCGTTCCTAATCTACTCTTAATCCTAACTGCCACAGCAGGGTTCTCTAAGGGAAGGAAAGAAGGTTTATTGACAGGTTTTTTATGCGGCCTGCTGATAGAATTGTGTTATAGTTCCATTATTGGACTTTACGCTTTTATCTACATGACTATTGGATATTTAAACGGTTATTGCCACAGGATCTTCGTAAAAGAAAATCTGACGATTCCGCTGATATTGGTCGGACTTAGCGATTTGGTATACTTTTTTCTCTATTACGTTTTCGAATATTTACTTAGAGGCAAATTAAATATTGGATTTTATTTCATCCATAAAGGGCTTCCTGAATTGATTTATACAGTCATAGTATCTGTTTTTCTGTATAAATTGCTGAACATAATCAATGACAAAACGGAGAAAAAGGAAGAAGAGGAGGGGTTCTAGTTGTTCGATATCATATTAGAAAAATTAAAGCAAGTATTCACCTCCAGGTTATTTCCGGTCACTCTGATCTTTTTAACATTAATAGGGGTATTAATAAGTCGGATATATACACTCCAGATTATACAAGGTGATGAATTTGCAAAGATTTCTCAGGTCAGAGAGACAAAGGAAAGAGAGATAAAGAGTACTAGGGGAAATATATACGATGTCAATGGAAAACTTCTTGCCTACAATGAAATCAGTTACTCCGTGGTGCTGGAGAATATCTCAAAGATAGCCACAAATGATGAATTAAATAAAATGCTTTTTAATTTGATTACAATTCTTGAGAAATATGGGAATACCATTGAGAATCAATTTGGTATTACTTTAGATAAACAAGGTGTTCCGCAATTTACAATAAGCGGTAACGCTGAAAAACGATTTAAAATGAATGCTTACGGAAAATCCTCCGTCGACAAGCTGACAGACGAACAGTTAAATGCTACTGCACAGGAGGTATTTGATTTCTTAAGGCATGGTGATAAGAGTGTGGCTATGTTTAATATTTCAGATAGCTACAGCATGAAAGATGCTCTTAAAATTATGACTTTGCGTTATGCAATCTTTAGTAATTTCCCCCCTTACAATCAGATAATTATCTCCTCCAAGGTAAATCCTGAAACGGTAGCGGCTATTTACGAAAACAGCGATATTCTGCCGGGAGTTGAGATTAAACAGCAGTCGTACCGCGTATATAATGACAGTATCTACAATTCACATATTATTGGGTATACCGGACTTGTTTCGGACGCAGAACTACAAAGCATGGGGTCTGATACCAGTTATAACACTTCCGATATGATTGGAAAGCTTGGAGTAGAAAAGGTGTTTGAAACCTTTTTGGCAGGGAAAAAAGGCATCGAAACCGTTTCAGTGAATTCCGCCGGCAAATACTTATCAACGATTAAAAGGACAGAGCCGGTGGCAGGAGAGGATGTCTATCTGACCATAGACAGCGACCTCCAAAAAGCTTATTATAAGATTATAGAGCGTGTTTTAGCAGGTATATTATTGTCTAAGATCAATAATAGCACAGATGCCGGAACAAGAGGAGAATCTGCGAAAGATATCAAAATACCGATTTATGATGTCTATTATGCACTCATAAACAACAGTGTGATAGATGTGACCGCTTTTAAAGCAAATGATGCGACAGACCTTGAAAAGTCGGTTTATCAGAAATATATCGGTAAGAGGGATACGGTGCTGGAGGAATTAAAATCAAAACTTGGCAGTAATTCCGATGCTCTTGATTTTACGGTTTCTGAATCTATGGCTGATTATCTGGACTATGTTTATACGAAACTAAAAAATGAAGGTATTCTATTGACGAAAAAATCCGATGTCACAGACACCTCTTCTGTATTGACACCAGTGGATCCAAATGATGAAGTGTATATAAATTATACACAGGATAAGATTAGCCTCAGTAAGTTCCTTCAGTATGCAATCTCAAAAAATTGGATTAATATTGACAAATTCCTTAATAAGAAAGCAAAAGGAGAATCCTATTACAGCACCGATGAAATATACAGTAAGCTTTTAGCTCATATTATGGATAGTCTTTCCGATGATGTAACTTTCCAAAAGATGGTATATAAAGAACTGGTATATTCCTATCAATTAAGCGGAAAAGAAATTTGTCTTTTATTATTTGATCAAGGTGTGATAAAATACAATAAGGAAGATATTTCTAAATTAGAAAACGGTACACTTTCACCTTACACTTTTATTACAGATAAAATACGTAATATAGAGATAACTCCTGCTCAGCTGGCATTGGATCCTTGCAGCGCATCGGTAGTTGTAACGGATGATAAAACCGGTGAAGTCAGAGCTATTGTGTCTTATCCAAGTTATGACAATAATTATTTTGCCAATAAAATTGATTATAATTATTACACAAAAGTGAACTCTGATCTCTCACAACCGACTATTTCCAGAGCTACAAAGCAAAAAACAGCTCCGGGATCTACTTACAAGATGGTTACATCCGTTGCCGCTCTTGAAGAAGGAGCATTGCAGCCGGGAGAAACTGTTTTGGATAAGGTTGTATTTAACAAAATAACTTATCAGCCGCCCAAAGACTGGTCAACCTCCAGTCATGGCAATATAGATGTAACTACGGCTCTTGAGGTATCCTGTGACTATTTCTTTTATGAAATGGGATGGCGCTTAAATAATAATGGTAATGATGCTGCCAAAACAAAGATTGGTCTTCATAAACTTGCCAAGTATGCAAAGTTGTTAGGACTGAATAAAAAATCAGGAATAGAGTTGGAGGAGGCTGATCCGGAAAGCTCGGATATGGATACTGTCCGCTCTTCCATCGGTCAGGGAACAAATAACTACACCCCTATTCAGCTGGCAAGATATATTACAACCATCACTACCAGCGGAACCTCCTATGATTTAACGCTTCTTGACAAGGTAGTGGATAAGGATGGAAAGGTGATAGTAAATAATAAAGCCAAAAGTACGAAGATTAATTCTATAAGCAGTACGGATTGGAACCTATTACATGAAGGCATGTTCAAGGTAGCGAATGGCAGCAGAAGTTCCGTATCTTATTTGTTTAAGAATTTCCCGGTAAAACTGGCTGGAAAGACAGGTACCGCACAGGAGAGTAAATCCCATGGAAATCATGCTTTATTTGTTTCGTACGCTCCTTATTTAAATCCTGAAATATCTATGGCGGTTGTAATACCAAATGGATATACATCCAGTAATGCTGCGATGTTAAGTAAATATCTATATGGTTATTATTTTAAAGAAGACGGTTATAAGAGCCCTGAGGGAAAAGCAATAATGCCGGAATCAGAGTCATCCTATACAGGTTAAGGTTAATCATATCTAAAAATAGCCAGGAGGTTTTATGAACAACAACCCAGTTATCATAAAAGGTAATAAATACGGTATAATCGTAGTGCTGGACAGCGATATGGAATATGAAAGCCTAAGAGAAAAGATTGCAGAAAAGTTCCGTGAATCTGCAAAATTCTTTGATAAAGCTCAAATGGCTTTAAGCTTTGAGGGAAGAAAGCTTACTACCGAACAACAGCGTGATATCTTAAATATTATTGCAGAGGAAACAAAGCTGCATGTTGTGTGTGTGATTGAAGATGATCCGCAAACAGAAGAAAAATTCAAAAAAGCCCTGGATGAAAAATTGATGGAATTATCTAATACGACAGGGCAATTTTACAAAGGGAATTTAAGATCAGGACAAGTACTGGAATCAGAAACCAGTATAATAGTTATAGGAGACATCAACCCAGGTGCCCGTATAGTATCCAAGGGTAATATTATTGTTCTTGGTTCCCTAAAGGGCAGTGTATTTGCCGGAGCCGCCGGCAATACAAATTCCTTCGTGGTGGCGCTTGATTTGAATCCTGTCCAGATACGGATAGCCGATACTATCGCCAGGTCGCCGGACAAGCCTGAGAAAATCTCAGGGAAAGAAACGAAGATTGCCTTTTTAGAAGATGGGAATATCTATATAGAACCTTTGAGTAAAGAGGTTATAAATGATATAAACTTATAATAAGTTTTTGGAGGATAATATAATGGGAGAAGTAATCGTAATAACATCCGGTAAGGGTGGAGTAGGTAAGACAACAACAACGGCAAATGTAGGAACAGGACTTGCCAAACTAGATAAGAAAGTCATTCTGATTGATACAGATATAGGTCTTAGAAACCTGGATGTTGTTATGGGCCTCGAAAACAGAATTGTTTATAATCTGGTGGATGTTATCGAAGGAAATTGCAGAGTGAAGCAGGCTTTGATTAAGGATAAGAGATACCCGAACCTTTATCTTCTGCCTTCCGCACAAACCAGAGATAAAACGGCAGTAACACCGGAACAGATGAAGAAGCTCGCAGATGAATTACGCGATGAATACGATTACATATTAATGGACTGTCCTGCAGGTATCGAACAAGGCTTTAAAAATGCTATTGCAGGTGCGGACAGAGCGTTAGTTGTTACAACTCCCGAGGTATCAGCTGTAAGGGATGCGGATAGAATTATCGGCTTATTAGAAGCTAATGATATGAAACAGACTCATTTGATTGTAAACCGTTTAAGACCTGATATGGTAAAGAGAGGCGACATGATGTCCAGTGATGATGTTGTGGAGATACTTGCTGTAGGCTTAATCGGAGTTGTTCCTGATGATGAAAATATCGTAATTTCAACAAATCAAGGTGAACCATTGGTTGGGACAAATACCCAGGCAGGTCAGGCTTATATGAATATTTGCCGTAGAATTTTAGGGGAGGAAGTGCCGTTTTTAGATTTAAACGGAAAACAGGGATTATTTAACAGGCTGTTAAGTTTACTTAAGAAAAATTAGGGGAGGATATTAATATGGGATTAGCGGATTTTTTTAAAAAGAAAACTTCCAGCGGTGTCGCGAAAGACCGCTTGAAGCTTGTGCTTGTCTCAGACAGGGCAGGATGTTCACCGGAATTAATGGAACAGATAAAGAATGACATTATCGCCGTTATTTCCCGTTATGTAGAAATTGACTTAGAAGGACTTGATATAAAAATCACCCAGACAGAATCCGAGGGCAATAATGGGACAGTTCCGGCATTGTTTGCGAATATCCCAATTAAAGATATGAAGTCCAACAAATAAAGAAAAGTTAGGGTAAAGCGATGTTTCCATTTAAAAAGTACAGTATAAAAAATTATGACTTCAGCCTATTGACCTTGGTATTAGTTCTAAGTGTGCTTGGGATATACCTTGTCAGGATAGCGCAGGAAGGACTGTTTCTCAAACAAATTATGGGGTTGGCATTAGGGTTAATGATTGTGGCAGTGGTTTCAATGATTGATTATCATTTTATAAGCCAATTCTATATTGTACTATACTTTATTAACCTGATACTTCTAGTTGCAGTTAGGCTTTTTGGAGTGGAACATCACAGTTCCAGAAGATGGTTAGACTTTAAAGTGTTTGAATTTCAGCCCTCAGAGCTAACTAAGATTATACTTATCATTTTTATGGCAAGACTATTAATGATATTTAAGGACAAAATGAAGAAATTTTATGTATTGCTCCTCACCGGAGTGCTTATGGGAATACCAACTTTTCTCATTTTAATACAAACAAATTTATCCACCAGTCTTGTTATTCTATTTATTTTTGCTATAATGATATTTGCAGGAGGGTTAAGTTTAAAGGTAATTCTTCCAATTTTATTAACTGTTATTCCGATTATAATAGGAACATTATGGGGGATACAAAATAATTACGATATCTTCTTCTTAACGGATTACCAGCAGAATAGAATAGAAGCTTTTATGAACCCGGAATCAGACCAGTCATCCGCCGCTCTTTATCAACAGGAGAATTCTGTTGAAGTGATTGGCTCAGGAAAACTAACCGGTAAACTTTTCTCAGAGGGAAAGGATGCTATCCAAAGTGACACTTATGTCCCAATATCAGAAAGTGATTTTATCTTTTCGGTTGCAGGTGAAAGCCTTGGATTTATCGGTGGACTGGTTATAATAATGCTATTATCCATTATTATTTTTAAATGTTTAATAATAGCAAGTCATGCTCCTGACAGGTTAGGGCGCCTGATAGCTATTGGTATTTCTGCAATGTTTGTGTTTCAGATGTTTGTCAATATTGGTGTGGCAACCAAACTATTACCGAATACCGGTATTCCACTGCCTTTTGTCAGTTATGGATTAAGTTCCATGATGAGCAGTATGATAGCCATCGGAATCATAATCAATATAAATTTACAGAGAAAATTTAGAAGGGGGTAAAACCACATGAATATTGGCATGATAGCGCATGATGCAAAGAAAAAATTAATGCAGAACTTTTGTATAGCATATCGGGGTATTTTAAATAAGCATGAGTTGTATGCAACCGGTACAACAGGAAGGTTGATCGAGGAGGTAACGAACTTAAATGTTCACAAATACCTTGCCGGTCACCTTGGCGGAGAGCAGCAGATGGGAGCTCAGATTGAGCATAATCAAATGGATCTTGTTATTTTCCTTAGGGATCCGCTGTCTCCTAAATCCCATGAACCGGATGTTAATACGGTTGTACGCTTATGTGATACACATAATATACCATTAGCTACAAATCTGGCATCTGCAGAACTTATGATTAAAGCGTTGGATCGCGGGGATCTTGACTGGCGTGAAATCTTAAGACCTTAAAAATTTTAAACATTGAAATCTAAACTTTATCTGGGAGCATAGTTGTCCTGTCAATTATCTGCAGGCAGGCCCATAATATGTATATATCACATCTGACCTTGGAGGGTTCAAGGCCAAATGTTCCTTAGTAAAAGTTCAACCAATATGACAGATTATTGATTAATTGCCAGTAAACATGTGATATGAATGGAGCTAACATGAGAGAAGATAATTCAATGAAGAAAAAGCTGTTTTGTCTTTTGTTATCTGTAACGCTTCTGACTGGCTGCAGAAGTCAGGATGATTTGTCACTGCCCTTTACTAACAGTGATGGGTTGAATCTGACAGCTAATAACAGTGAAGCAGCTCCTGAATTCTTTGCAGCTGACTTGGCTGTTGTACCGGACGAGCTTAACCATATGGCTGACCCGGAAATTACGGCAGAAGCATCATTAGTTGTAAATGATACGGATAATAAGATAATTTATGCCAATAATGTATATGAGAGGTTGTATCCGGCTAGTTTAACCAAGCTGATAACAGCATTGGTGGTATTAGAAAAAGCTGATTTAAACGATACTGTTACCATTAGTTATAATGCATCTCATATTACAGAAAGCGGAGCGAAGCTTTGCGGTTTCAAAGAAGGCGATACCATCAAATTAGAGGATTTACTTACCGCCTTTTTGGTATACTCCGGAAATGATGCCGGAGTTGCAATTGCTGAGCATGTAGGAGGAACCATCGGAGAGTTTGCTAAGATGATGAATAAGGCAGCAGAAGCTGCAGGAGCTGTACATTCTAATTTTGTAAATCCTCATGGCTTACATGATGATAATCATTATACCACCGCCTATGATTTATATTTGATATTCCATCAATTGGTCACATATGATAAATTTCTTTCTATTATTAATAATTCGGAATATACTGTAACATATAAAGATGCAGGAGGAAGCCCGGTAACGAAAACCTTCGCCACCACCAACCGCTATCTGAAAGGAACAGAAGAATCTCCTGAAGGTATCACGGTTATTGGAGGTAAGACAGGAACAACCAGTAAAGCTGGGAACTGCCTTATATTATACAGTAAAGATAAAAATAACAAAGACTATATCTCCCTTATATTAAAAGCCGACAACAGTGATAGTCTTTTCTCACAAATGACGGATTTATTGAAGATGATAAAGTAACTTGGAAAGCAATTTCTGATAAGTTATATTTTGGTTGTACTTTAGGTGAAAACATACTATAATAAGATTATATTTAGGAATTATTTATAGAAATTCACCTAAATTGAATACACATCTTAAGGAGGAGATTACAATGATACAGATAATTGCAGGCGAAAAAGGCAAAGGCAAAACCAAGATACTTCTGGAAAAGGCCAATCTGGCAGCACGAGAAGTAAAGGGCAATATTATTTATCTGGATAAAAATAATAAGCACATGTATGAACTCAGCAACCGGATACGGCTTATTAATGTGAAGGATTACTGTATTGAAAATTCCAGTGAATTTATTGGTTTTATATGCGGACTGGTATCTCAGGATCATGATCTTGAAGCTGTTTTTTTAGACAGTTTTCTGACTATCGCCTTCATTGAAGGAGAATTGTTAGCTCCCACCTTAACGAAATTAGATAAGATATCAAAGGAATATAACGTAGATTTTATCATAAGCATCTCTATGTCAGAGCATGCGTTTCCGGAAATGATACGTGAAAATATAGCTGTTGCTTTATAATTTAATTATAAAAATAAGAGGCTGGTATATAATACCAGTCTCTTATTTTTGCTTAAATCTGCTTTTTCATTATTCGCTGCGAAGTCTTCCAAAATAACTAAGGGCATATAAGCCTGCAATACCTACTAGAGCATAAATGATTCTAGACATCACTGTCATATCACCAAAAATAACTCTGACAAGGTCAAATCCCAAGAAGCCGATGAGTCCCCAGTTAATGGCGCCGATGATGACAAGTGTCAATGCAATATAATCTAATGTTTTCACTTGATTACCTCCTTCTTGCTTTCTTATTGTTGCCATTTTTGTACAGATTATTCTCGAAATGAAAGAAAGGTAATGAAGTATAATTTAATCTTTTTTAAATAGTTTGGAGTTAATGCAATAGTACCATATACTTATATAGAGTAAAGTTATAAAATAGAGAAAGAAAGCGAATTATAAGTTTATATTTGTTCAAAATTATTAATTAGGGGCTTTTATTCTTCTCCTGTAGAAAGTATAATAGATAAAGAATGAAAAGAGGAGGTTGGCATTTTTGGGCTCTCGTAACAATGTAAGGAAATTCAGAAAAGCCAGAAGCATAAACATTGGAGTTATCATTTTTTTCATTGTTTTTGTTTACGTGCTTATAAATATATATCTGTATTTTACAAAAGATCATCTTACTATCTATGAAGTGAAAGAAGGTACGACAGCAGAGGATTTTGTACTTGATGGAATCGCCTTTCGGGATGAGAAGGTTATCAACACAGATACAGCAGGTTATATTAACTATTATCATAGAGAAGGCGAGCGTGTAGCTAAAAATTCAGTAGTGTATTCTGTAGATGGCGGTAATGAATATTCTGAAGTACTTGCTGCTGATGACAGCGGTAAGTCTATATCCGTTGATGATGCACAGAGCATTAAGAATAATATTACCGATTTTCAAAAAGATTATAACGATGGAAATTTTACCTATGTATATCAATTAAAAGAAGAATTGGCTAATTCTTCAATGCAGATCTATAACGACAGTATGCTGACTAATTTAAGAACACTCTTAGAAGATAAAACGGCTTCTTTAAAAGTAGCGAAGACGGATACTAGCGGTGTAATCGTATATTATACAGATGGATATGAAGATATGGGTGCTGATTCTGCCACAGCGAAGGATTTCGACAAGACTATTTATAAGAAAACGCAGCTTCGTACAAACAAAATGCAGAAGAGAGGCAATCCGGTATATAAAATAGTAACAGATGATAATTGGAGTATTGTATATTTATTGACGAAAGAACAGTATGAAAAAATACAGGACAATGAAACTATTACAATAATTTTTACTGCAGATGATTTGAAGCAAACGGTACCCGTTAAAGTATATCAAAAGGGTAATGATTATTTTGCAAAAGTGACATTGGACAAGTATATGGCTCGTTATATTAATCAGCGTTTTCTATCTACAGAGATTGTTATTAATTCGGCAGAAGGGCTGAAGATACCTGTAAGTGCTATAACGGAAAAGAAATTTTACAAGGTACCGAAATCTTACCTTACTCATGGTGGTGACTCAGACAAAGAAGGATTAATTCGAATTGATTCTTCTTCCACGGATAACGGTGATAAAACCACTTATGAGTTTATAGCTGTTGACTATTATGAAGATGGTGATTATATCTATGTTGATTCAAATTTGTTTAAAAACAGAGATGTGATTAAAGGTCAGAGTGACAGCGATACCTTCATGCTTGAGAAAACAAAAAAATTTAAAGGCGTTTATAATGTTAACAAAGGATATGCAGTGTTTCGTCCTGTTGAGATTCTTTATGAAAATGAAGAGTATTGTATTGTAAAAAAGAATACCCCAAATGGGTTATCCGTATTTGATCATATTGCTTTAGATAGTAGAACAGCAACAGAACAGTCTATTATATACTAAAATAATTCATTATGGGCTGTAATTGGTAAAATGGGAAAGCATAGAAATAGAAAGGGAGTAGTTTTGTGAACGCTGATATTATAAAAGAGAATCTGAAAGAAGTGGAAACTAGAATAAACGCAGCGTGTACCCGGGCTGGCAGGGAAAGGGATGAAATTACGTTGATTGCTGTAAGTAAGACAAAGCCGGTTTCTGATATTGAAACTGTTCTAGGAGAAAACATTTCCGTATTTGGCGAGAATAAAGTACAGGAGTTAACAGAAAAATATGAATTACTGCCGAAGGATATCCGCTGGCATTTGATTGGACATCTCCAAACCAATAAAGTAAAATATATTGTGGATAAGGTAGCCATGATTCACTCGGTTGATTCCTTGAAGCTTGCAGAGCAAATACAAAAAGAAGCCGAGAAGAAAGGGATTATCTGTAATATCTTAATCGAAGTAAATATGGCCAGAGAAGAAAGCAAGTTCGGGGTATATGAAGAGGATGTAGAAGCTCTCATATTGGAAATAGCAAAGCTTCCCAATGTGCATATATGTGGTTTGATGACAATTGCTCCAAATGTTGAAGAAGCCGAGAAAAATAGAAAGTATTTTAGAAAATTGCGACAATTAAATATTGACATAAAAATGAAAAACATTGATAATGTTACTATGGATGAGCTTTCTATGGGCATGACGGGAGATTATGAGATAGCCATTGAAGAAGGCGCAACGATGGTTCGTGTGGGAACCGGGATATTTGGGGAACGTAATTATAGGACAAGCTAGCGGATAGCTATTATTACAAATAGGAGTTGTTGGAATAATCAAGATTATTCAAATAACTCACAATAGGAGGTCGTATGGAGAATATTTTTAAAAGCATTTTAGATTCACTGAAATTAACAGAAGACGATGAATATGATGACGATTACGAGGAGGAGAAAGAGTATAGGCAAGCCGAGAAGATTGAAAAAAAAGCGGTTAGACCTGCTTATCAGCCTGCTTATGAAACAGACATGTCCTCTCA
Source organism: Anaerocolumna chitinilytica (assembly GCF_014218355.1). NCBI lineage: Bacteria > Bacillati > Bacillota > Clostridia > Lachnospirales > Lachnospiraceae > Anaerocolumna > Anaerocolumna chitinilytica. The sequence goes on along the minus strand of NZ_AP023368.1, from coordinate 3,200,376 downwards.
GGTAGTTAGTAATGTTATAAATGAAGCAAGAAGAGAAAAACAGATTAAAGTTGACAGAGAGAAACCTTCCCAGGGAAAGGTAGTGCCCATCAGGACAAGTCCTAAAGGCTTTGAAGTTTGTATTATGAAGCCTGCAACCTTTGAGGATTCCCAGGAAATCTGTGATATGCTGTTATCCGGAAGAGCTGCTGTTATTAATCTGGAAGGCCTTGATGTTGATCTTGCACAAAGGATTATGGATTTTATATCCGGTTCTGTATACTCATTGAATGGCAAGCTGCATCAAATTTCCAGTTTTATCTTTATAATATCACCTGAATCAGTGGATATATCAGGAGATTACTCCGATATACTGCAGAGCAATGGATTTGAAGTACCTACACTAAATAAGGATTTCTAAAATATGGCTCAAATTATATACACAACATTTTATATATTTTTTATGATATTGCAGTTGGTTCTATTATTATATATGTTCTCTTCCTGGTTTAATGGCGGAGAAAGAATTAAGAACCTGTTAGCACTTCTTATGGAACCAATTCTGACACCTGTGAGATTTTTGCTGAAATATTCAATCTTCAGTAATCCTGCGGCTGATTTGTCGCCTTTAATAGGTTTTGTAATAATTTTGTTTTTACAGAATTTTTTTGAGCATTTGCTGCAATAATTGCCATTGTGCTATGACAGATATATTAAAGATATATAATTTGCTTTACTTTAACAATAACAGATACTATGTCATGGCAGTAGACAGTAAGAAGTACAAATGGGGATCAATATGAACACAGAAAAAGACGAACAGCTTTTCAAAAAAAGGCTTCTTGAGTTGGCAAGAACTGCCTATAACAAAAATATTAATACATATACTGATTTTTTAACCTTAAATGAAATCAGTATTTTTTACAGTACAAAACCGGAACTACCGGATGTAAAATATGAGCTTTTCGGCGGTTTTGATGGAGCTGAAAGGAGAATCCTATGCTTTTGCGGAGATTCCTCCGTAAAAGCTTTTTCAGATTATATTGCTTGTTTAAAAATAACACCATTAAATAAGAAATACAGTGATGATTTTAGTCATAGAGATTTTTTGGGCTCCATTATGAACCTTGGAACCACTCGTGGTAAGATAGGTGATATTTTAGTAAAAGATAAAGAAGGTTATATTTATTGTGAATCCAAGCTAAGTTATTACCTCGCTGAAAATCTTGAGAAAATCAAACATACAAATGTCCGATGCGAGGTGATTGCAGGAGATGCGCCAGCTCTTACACCGGAATTTAAAGAGATAAAAGGGAGTGTAGCATCCCCGAGACTGGATGCTGTAATTGCACTGGCATTTCAATCCTCCAGAAGCAGCATTCTTTCTTTGATTTCAGGAGGAAAAGTCTTTGTAGACGGAAGGCTGGTAGAAAGCAACAGCTATCAGCTAAAAGAAAACGAAACAGTCTCAGTCAGAGGATATGGGAAATTCATTTATAATGGACTTGAAAACCAAACGAAAAAAGGACGATATTATGTATCGTTATCAAAATATATTTAAACCAGGGAAAAATAGGGATAAGTTATATCACCTGATTTAGAAGCGTACAAAAGAACGCAGATAGGAGTTAATAATGATTACACCAATTGAAATGCAAAGTAAAACATTTAAAACCGGAATTGGGTATGATAAAAAGGATGTAGATAACTTTCTTTCAGAACTGCAGAAAAGCTATGAAACCATGTATAAAGAGAATATGGAATTAAATGATAAAATAAATACTTTAAATGAAGGAATTAATTATTATAAATCAATTGAAAAAACCCTTCAGAAAGCACTCATAATAGCGGAACAGGCAGCTGAAGATACCAAGAATGCCGCTAAAAAACAAGCGAAAGCTATTGAAGACGAGGCAAATGGTAAGGCATCACTAATTATATCTGAAAGCTATAAAGAAGTTATACGTCTTAAACAGCAAACCTTAAAACTTGTTCAGCAGTACGAAACCTGCAGGACCCAATTCAAGCATTTTGCGGCAGCACAGGCAGAGATATTGGATAGTGAGGCTTTTGCGTTACATATAGAGGACATGGATTCTTTGAAAGATATTCCTAAGATGGAGTCACTTTACCCTGCACCTTCAGAAAAGGAGAAAGCTACCTCAGAACATAAGGATGTATCAGAAGATGAGGCTGCGTTTGAATTCTACAATCTGACAGAGGAATAAAGCATATAGAAGGATATTACAAGGAGACGAAGCTACATGAATAATTCCGAACGCATTACCATAAAAGAGGATAATAAACCAATATATGATATTGTATTAGCAAGAGATTATAATTTATTGCAGGAAGAATTAAAAGCATTGAGTCTTACAGGAAGGAAAGTATGTATTGTTACTGATTCTAACGTCAGCAAATTGCACTTAAGTAATCTGTTAGAGATTGTAAAGGATTATGCCAGGGTGGTTGAGACCTTTACGTTTGAGGCTGGAGAGAAAAGTAAAAATTTATCTGTTGTCAGCCAACTTTATGAGAAACTAATTCAATCAAAATTTGACCGGAATGATATGCTCTTTGCACTAGGTGGAGGAGTGGTTGGTGATCTTACAGGATTTGCAGCTGCAACATACCTTCGGGGGATTCCATTTATACAGATACCTACTACACTGCTGGCATGCGTAGACAGCAGTATCGGTGGAAAGACCGGTGTTGACTTCAAGGCTTATAAGAACATGGTCGGAGCCTTCCATCAGCCCAAGCTGGTATATATAAACCTTTCTCATTTAAATACATTAGAGGAACGTCAGCTGGTAAACGGTATGGGGGAAGTAATCAAACATGGTCTGATTAAAGATTTGAATTATTATCATACACTAAAAGCTGGTTACGAAAGTCTTCTTAATAAAGAACCCTCTGTTATAATGGATGTGGTAGCACACTCCTGCGTGATAAAAAAGGAGGTCGTAGAGGCTGACCCTACCGAAAAAGGGATACGTGCTCTTTTGAACTTTGGACATACAATCGGGCACGCGGTTGAAAGGTGCTTAGATTTTAATCTGCTTCATGGCGAATGTGTGGCTATTGGAATGGTGGCAGCATCCTATCTGTCTTTTATGCGGGGTAACCTTAACCTGCAGGAAGTAGAGGAAATAAAGGAGACCATCTCTTCTTATCATCTTCCTATAGCACTGGAAGATAAGGAAATACCGGCTGAGGATATATTAGAAGCTGTTTATCATGATAAGAAGGTCGATGGTGATTCGATTAAGTTTATTCTTTTGAAAAATAAAGGGGAAGCGGTAATAGATTCAACGGTTACAAGAGAAGAGATAAAAAGGGCAATTGAATATATTCTGCCTCATGATAAAGGTTAAAGAAGTTATTAAATTATATTATAAAGATAAGTATTTTTACAAAAGCAGTTATAATAATAAGACACATTAAATGTGGCGTATTCGGAGGCATTATGCGAAAATTAAGACATTTCCTTTTATTAATTTTATTAATTGCGTTGGATCAGTTCGCAAAGCATTTAGCGGTGACCAATGTGAAAGAAAATCCTTTTATCATTATTCCAAAGGTTTTTCAGTTTACGTACCATGAAAATAACGGAGCAGTGTGGGGGATTTTAAGCGGTAAAATAGTCTTTTTGGTAATTCTGACCTTTATCCTGTTAGGTTTAATGGTATTTTTATATTTAAAGGTCCCACAGGAAAAAAGGTATAATGCTATTCGAATTATATTGGTATTCATTTGTGCCGGAGCAGTAGGAAACTTGATTGACAGAATGTTTAACAAATACGTGGTGGATTTTATCTACTTTGAGCTGATAGATTTTCCTGTATTTAACCTGGCGGATTGCTATATTACCATGTCATCTGTATTGTTAATCATATTAGGCCTTTTCTATTACAAAGATGAGGATTTTGAGTTCTTATCTCCTAAGTCAAAGAAAACCATATCCGCTGATGTAAGTACGATGTCGGATGATAAAGAGGATGATACACAAAATTGAAAACCATAAATGATGAAATTCTGGATTTCTTTGTAGAGGAAGAAGATAAGGGGCTGCGCATTGACCGTTATCTTGCGGATAATCAGGAAGACCTTACACGTTCCTATCTGCAAAAGCTCATAGGCGAAGAGCGGGTATTGGTAAATGAAAAGTCTGTTAAGGCCAATTACAAGGTGAATACCGGAGATACTATAAAATTGATGCTGCCTCCGCCTGTTGATCTTGAGCTTAAGCCGGAGGATATCCCCCTTGATATTATTTACGAAGATAAGGATATTATTGTGGTGAACAAGGGAAAAGGGATGGTAGTGCATCCTGCTGCAGGGCATTACACCAATACCCTTGTAAATGCATTGTTATTTCACTGCAAAGAAGAGCTCTCAGGAATTAATGGGGTTATGAGACCTGGGATTGTACACCGTATTGACATGAACACAACAGGGGTCCTTGTGGTTTGCAAGAACGATAAGGCTCACCAGGCAATTGCAGAGCAGCTGAAGGTTCATTCAATTACACGTAAATACAACGCTATCGTCTATCAGACCTTTAAAGAAGGCCATGGCACCGTAGAAGGCCCTATCGGCAGGCATCCGGTAGATAGAAAAAAGATGGCGATAAATCATAAAAATGGCAAGCATGCGGTGACACATTATCAGTTATTGGAGAATTTAGGCAGCCGCTATGCCCATATTGAATGTACATTAGAAACAGGCAGAACACACCAGATAAGGGTTCATATGGCCAGTATCGGACATCCGTTATTGGGAGATGAACTATATAGCAATAATAAGAGTAATTTCGGACTGGAAGGTCAGGCGCTTCATGCCAGAGTGCTAGGTTTTATTCATCCTTCAACCGGTGAATATGTTGAATTTGAAGCACCGCTTCCTGCTTATTATGAAGAACTTCTAAAGAAATTAAGAAGATGACATTGATAAGGAGTAAGCTTTGAAACGAAAAATAATTGCGTATCTGGAAAGTTGGAGAAGTTCACTACAAAAGAAACCATTTTTATTAACTGGTGCAAAGAGTACCGGGAAAACATATCTTGCCCTTGCTTTTGCACATAACTTTTATGAATCTTATGTATATTGGAATTTTGAAAATTATCCTGTAAATACGGAAAGTCTATTACAGGCAGGCAAAGATGATTTGGCTGCCTTTTTTTCGTGTATTCAAACGGGGAGTAGGGTTATGGACCCTTCTGGCGGTAATGAAGTGTATCAAAAGAATATCGTTATCTTAGACGAGATATTTCTCTGTTCAAAGGTAAAATCCATAATCAGCAAAATAATGGAGCTGTATCCGGATTCCGATATAATGACTGTTTCCAGTATAATTCCTGATGTAAGTGAGGATTGCATGGATTACCGGGAAGAGGATTTTAAGATAGGAAAACTCTATCCGATGGATTTTGAAGAGTTCCTTATGGCAACCGGAAACGAATGGTACATAGAAGTTATTAAGGAAGAATTCAGAAGCAGCAAAAGTATACCGGAGATTGTTCATTCAGAACTGTTAGAACTGTTGGAGGAATATCTTACCGTTGGCGGCCTCCCTCAGGCTGTAAATGAGTATATCACTAGCGGATGCAAAGACAACATCACAGAAATACACAGGAATATATTATACTCCTATCTATTTGAGATTGGAACAAGAAGGAATGATGGATGTGCTTTAAAGGTAAAACAAATACTCTACTCACTGCCCGAACAGCTATCTAAAAAGAATAAAAAATTTCAATATAACCTGATTCGGCAAGGAGCTACTGAAGGATTATTTTTGGAAGGACATACTTACATAAAGAATACTTGGTTTGGAATCTATAATAATAAATTAACGGATGATGAAATTGAAAACAGACAGACAGCACATCAAAAAAATGTAGCTACAAAAATCTATCTTTTCGATGTTGGTCTATATCATTCCCTTAGTAACTTAACTGGCATCGAAAAAGATAAGGAGTTCCGTGAAGGGTTACTTGAAACTTATGTAGCAGAGGCGCTGGCTGCTTCTGGAATTGAATTTGGCTATTGGGAAACAGCCTCGGGATCCTGCTCGCTGTTTTTATTAAATAAAATACCAGAAGAATTACTATTGTATTCTTCCAATCTTGAGGAAGGGTACTCACCTGATGACAATCATCCGAATGGATTTTATCTCTTAGAAGTCCGTGAAAAGTCCGGAAACCGCTCAAAAGTACTGAATTCCTTTCGCGAAAAACATCCTTATAGCCAGCCTGCAATTAGGCTTACTGCGGATAAAACGGATGATGGTAAAAAGCCAGATAATATCCAGGTTCTATCTCTTTACAGCATTTTTTGCCTAAGCGAAATGGCTTAAAGTGCCAATGTTTTTTTCATTGACAAGTTAATTCTATTTAGATAGAATATATATATGGTAAAAACTACTAATGTAGATTGTGATTCAAAATCAATTGATGTGCGTTCCGACAAATGTAGACTATTCTCGAGAACAGATAGAGTATTTTAACAGAATATTCTTTCTGCGTAAATACGAATGTATAAGAAAACCCAGTGATATCATCAATTTCGCACAATATACCTTAATTCTACAAATGTAGTTCGAATGACTATCCTCTTTTTATCCTAGTCTGGATTTTATATAAATCTCTAACTATATTAATGCACTTGAGGTTTTATGTGCGGAACGGAGCAATAATGAGCGAGATACGCCTACATGAAGGAGAATTAAATATTATGGAGCTGTTATGGTCCAATAAAGTGCTTGCGGCCAAGGACATCTCTAAAATAATTAAAGAATACATAGGCTGGGAAAAGAATACAACGTATACAGTTATAAAGAGACTTATCGATAAAGGAGCTATAAAAAGAGAAGATCCGGGATTCTTATGTAAAGCGACAATTTCAAAAAGAACAGTTCAAAATACTGAAACAGTAGCACTTTTGAATAAGTTCTACAATGGTTCGTTAAGCAATTTTTTTACGGAATTTTTAAAGAATCAGAAAATGAATGCAGGAGAATTATTAGAGCTTGAGAGAATTCTCAGTGAACAGAAACTTTAATGTAACTTAGTTACATACGTTATTTTTATATAGTATTAAAATACCTTTATAATTTACACAAAACTTAGGATAATAAACATTAAGATTAGGTTGAAAAAATCCGTGACTAATCTACAGTATGCCAGAAAGGCATGGTTTTAAGTGTTTATTAGAAAGGAGCAGCTAGTGAGTGAACATATTACTTTACATGATACAGAAAGTACAATTAAAATCCTATCACCTCTTGATGGCAGATTATTAGGCTCGGTGAAAGCAATGTCTCAGGAAGAGGTAGATAATGAAGTAGAGAGAGCAAAGAAGGCCTTTCATGAATGGAGAGAAGTTCCTTTAAGCCAAAGAGCTGAAATTATGTATAAGGCAGCAGATCTCTTAATTGCAAATACGAAGAGCTTATCAGAATTACTTATGCTGGAGGTCGGGAAGGACCAAAAAAGTGCAGAATCAGAAGTTACACGTACAGCTGATTTTATTAGATTTACTGCGGATACAGCAAAAAGTATTCATGGCGAGAGTATACAAGGGGATAATTTCTCGGGTTTTAGCAAAGAAAAATTTGCTATGGTTACAAGAGAGCCTGTTGGTGTGGTTTTAGCCATATCACCCTTTAATTATCCAATAAATCTGGCAGCATCAAAGATTGCTCCGGCTTTAGTCTCCGGAAATACAGTTGTATTCAAACCGGCTACCACCGGCAGCCTTTGCGGAACCGCACTGGCGAATATCTTTTTGGAAGCTGGTCTTCCGGAAGGTGCTTTAACCGTTGTAACGGGTAAGGGAAGTGTAATAGGCGATTATATTGTAACTCATCCTGATATAAGTTTTATTAACTTTACAGGCAGCACAGAAGTTGGTCTTGATATCTCCAAAAAGGTGCACATGGTTCCTCTTCTAATGGAGCTTGGAGGAAAAGATGCAGCTATTGTATTAAAGGATGCAGACCTTCCCTTTGCAGCGAAGAATATCGTAGCCGGTGCTTTTTCCTATTCAGGACAGCGTTGTACGGCAGTAAAGCGAATTCTTGTATTAAATGAAGTTGCGGATGAGCTGATCAGGTATCTAAAGAACGAAATTGATAAACTTAAGGTTGGTAATCCCTTGACGATGCCGGCTGAAGTGGTTCCCTTAATAAATGAAAAAGCAGCGGATTTTGTATGGGAGCTTATGGAAGACGCCAAAGCAAAAGGTGCTAAGATGATTGTAGGCGGCAAGAGAGAAGGTAATCTAATCTATCCTACTTTATTTGATGAGGTTACAGAAGAGATGAGAATAGCTTGGGAGGAGCCCTTTGGACCGGTTCTTCCGATTCTGCGTGTGAATACAGTGGAAGAAGCAGTCGCTCTTGCAAATAAATCCGAATATGGTCTGCAATCTTCTGTATTTACGGAGAACATTACGGATGCATTTCATGTAGCAAGTAAATTAGAGGTTGGAACAGTTCATATTAACAATAAAACGGAGAGAGGTCCGGATCATTTTCCTTTCTTAGGTGTTAAAAAATCAGGTATTGGCACTCAAGGTATACGTTATTCCATAGAGGCTATGACCAGAGTAAAAGCAACTGTTATTAACTTGAACAGATAAATTTAACTTAAAATAAAATGGCTGTGAATACTGAGCAATCAGTTTTCACAGCCATTTGTTATTTAAGGAATTAAGCTACAAGATTCTTAACTTCAAGGTATTTCTTGTTATCCGTATATAATTCACCGGTGTAAGGATTCTTTTTCGTTTTCACAGCTTTCATAATCATATAAACTAAAACAGCGATATTAGAAAGCAAGGAAATTAATCCAAAGAAAAATAACGGAGTTTTATTATAGGTAGAGGATACTGCGAATGTTCCATTATCGATAAAAGCAGGAACAGTCTGGGCAAACATGCACCACAGTGCTAGTGTATGAGCACGGTGCTGAAGCCATGCACCTTTTCCAACGGTAAAAGCACAAAGGGTTGGAGCAAGCAGTAAAGCAAAGCCGCAATACCAAGCGTGACCGGGAAGGCAGTTATAGGTATAGGTAAAATTCCAAAGATCATATACGATAATCCAGAACCAAAGCATATCCGGCCAGAGCATATCCTGACTTTTATCACTGGCAGTTTTCTTTCGTATCTTAATACCTAACCATCCGGTAATTGTAATAATATTTAAGATACCTGCTGCTGCATTCATGAAATTCCAAGAGCCGCCAAGCACATACATGGAACCATCTGCAAGTTTACCGCCGCCATAATATTGTAAACCAACTTGAATGTCACGGCTTACGGCTTCTAAGATATTAACAGCAAGAATTAATGGAGGGAAGCATAATGCCCATTTATAGTCAGCAAGTCTCCATTCCTTTCCGGTTTTTTTGTTGGTTCCTTTTAAATGACGAATCAACCAAAATCCAAGGCATCCTGCCGTGGCGGAATAGACCTTTGCCAGGTGGAACCAGTCAGTGTAGGTAGTATCCTTTAAAACTGTAAACCATAGTACTGACAGAACCAGCGGAAGAACCGTAAAGGCAAATAGCCCTACGTACTTAAATCTTCTGGTTACCTCATTCAGCAGAAAGAGGATGACAAATACCAGAAGCCACATACCCCATGAGCCAAGGAAGGTAGCTCCGCTGTCATAATTAAATTGAAACATGATTCAACCTCCAAATATATGTATTTTAGATACTAAAATTATACATAAAAACAGTGATACAAAGCAATAGACAGATGGATAGATTTGTACAAATTTTGTTTATTTTACATTTATACTGCTAGAAAGTTGTTATAAAATATGATAAGGTACTTGTAATGGTTTATGATGTCTACGTAAGAAAGGACAATGAATAATTAATGAATGAAGCAATATTGACTGCAAGATTATTTTCGGGTATTCCGACAGAAGAGCTGGAAACCCTTTTAATATGCTGTAAAGCAAAAGAAGTAAGTTACCAGAAGAATGACTTTATTTTTAATCAGAAGGATAAACCGGAATATATTCATTTATTATTAGAAGGGGAAGTAGCTGTGTGCCAGGATACACCTTCCGGAAGAAGAAATCTTGTAGCTTCTTTTTCTAATGGAGGGGATTTATTTGGTGAGGTATATGCTTTCTTGAAAAAACAGGAATATGATTACTATGCAGTAGCAGTGTCAAATGCCAAGGTTCTGTGGATTCCAAGAGCATTTTTATACGTGAATTGCGATACGCGGTGCAGTTTCCATACGACCCTGACATTGAATATGTTAAATATTCTGGCAGAAAAGGCATACTTTTTGAATCAGAAGCTTCAATTTCTTTCCGGGGAAACTTTAAGGCATAAGATTGCCGCATTTTTATTAAAGCATAACAATGGGGATAATAAAATTCTATTGGGAATGAACAGGGAAGAGATGGCAGATTTCTTAGGTGTTACCAGACCTTCTCTTTCCAGAGAGTTTATGAAGATGAAACAAGAAGGGATTATTGATATCAAAGGAGATTGTGTTACGATAATTCGAGAAGAAGAACTGGAAGATTTATTTGGCTGACAGAAACTAACATATTTCTAAAAAAAGCATTAAAATAATATAAAGTTTTTACGAAAATGAACTAGAATTTTCTGATATTTATGGTATACTAATAAACATTTGAATCTTACATAAAGGATGAGTATACCAATGCGGCTAACATTTCTAACAGAACTAAAGAATGAATTCCAGGATTATAACCTAGGAAAATTAAGCAAGGATTTTATGGCAGGCCTTACAGTAACTGCGGTTGCCCTTCCACTGGCACTTGCTTTTGGTGTGTCCAGCGGTGCTGATGCGGCTTCAGGATTGATTACTGCCATAGTAGCAGGTTTAATTGTAAGTTTCTTCTCAGGCGCATTTTATCAAATTTCAGGACCAACCGGTGCAATGGCGGCAATATTAATGTCAATTATAGCAAAATATCACATGCAAGGAGTCTTTGTTGCAACTCTTATTGCCGGAATATTGCTGGTTATTGCGGGAATCCTGCATCTGGGAAAGATTACTTCTTTTATACCATCACCGGTAATAACCGGATTTACCTCAGGGATAGCTATTATTATAGTTTTGGGGCAATTAGATAATTTCTTTGGTGTGCATTCGGAAGGTGCCACTGCTTTAAGTAAACTTTTAAGCTATTCAAGACTGGGTTTTCAACCTGATATTCAAACACTTTGTGTTGGAATGTTTGTTATTTTGCTGATGATATTTTTTCCAAAGAAATGGAATAATGTAATACCGGCATCATTGCTTGGAATCATTCTAGCTACTGCCTTTAGTATTTTATTGAAGTTGGATGTAAAAGTGGTAGGAGAGATACCAAAAACACTTTTCCCCAGCGAGAGACTTCATCTTTCAGGTATTACCTGGGAGCATATTGAAGGAGTATTTTCACCTGCAGTAAGCATTGCAATGCTTTGTATGATTGAAAGTCTTTTATGCGGAGCGTCAGCCGGAAGGTTGGCAGATAAAGCAATGAATAGCGATCAGGAGCTGATTGCTCAGGGTATCGGAAACATACTGTTGCCTTTCTTTGGAGGAATTCCTGCAACTGCGGCAATTGCAAGAACCAGTGTCGCTATCAAATCGGGAGCAAAGACGAGGTTAACCGGTATCATACATGGAATTGGTCTTCTTATTGCCATGTTCGTGCTAAGTCCGGTTATGTCTAAGATACCATTAGCAGCACTGGCAGGTGTATTAATTGTTACCGCCTGGAGAATGAATGAATGGTCAGCGATAAAGTATATGTTTTCAAAGAAATTCAAAGGTCCGGTAGTAAAGTATATCATTACAATGGTTGCAACGGTTGCGCTGGATCTGACTACAGCAATTCTGATTGGTGTATTATTAGGTCTTTTTATGTTTGTAATAAAAAGTGCGGATATTCAAATATCCATAGAAGAAGTTGATCCCATGCGAATTGGTAAAGATGAAAATACAAACGTAGATAACTGGTGCGTGGTATATATTGCAGGACCAATGTTTTTTATGACAGCTGATGTAATCAAAAGAAAATTAAGCAGTCTTATAGATTATGATGTGGTAATACTCTCATTAAGAGGGGTATCAATGGCCGATATTACATCTGTTGGAGTCATAATGGATTTTTGCAAGCAGGCAAAGACTGGTAAGCATACCGTTCTTTTCTCTTCCATACAACCTTCAGTAATGAAATTATTCAGGCAAGCGGGGCTTGTTGATTCAATAGGGGAGGAAGCCTTTTATTATAGTGTCGATAAGGTATTGTTAGAGCTTTTATAAAACTTACATATTTCTATTTTATCTTTACAAATTCATTTTATTATGGTAAAATGGCTTGTATACGTTTAAAACCGGTGCCAGGAATTTGGACACTCCGACCTAATTCTTAGTACCAGGCGTTAACCATTATAAGGAGGAATTACCATGATTAGTAAAGAGAAAAAGCAGGAAATTATTGCATCATTTGGAAGAACACCTGAGGATACTGGTTCACCAGAAGTTCAGATTGCTCTTTTATCTGCAAGAATTAATGAGCTTACAGAACACTTAAAAGTTAACCAGAAAGATCATCATTCCAGAAGAGGTCTTTTAAAGATGGTTGGTCAGAGAAGAGGTCTTCTTGAGTACTTAAAGAAGACTGATATCGAAGGATATCGTAACTTAATTGAGCGTTTAGGCTTAAGAAAATAATAAAAAGAGCGGCTTATGCCGCTCTTTTTATTTTCCTCGATATAAAATTAATAGTTATTACAAAAAAAGCTCTGTGACATATGACTTACCTCATACACCACAGAGCTTCTTTCTAATAACGCCTGATTTAACCTATATCTCTAGCAGACTTGAAGATGAATGATTTCAGAATAACAGCCTTTTAGATTAATAACTGTGCCATTGTATAGTCTCACAAGTATCTGCTACTTTGATAATTTCTTTAAGATACTTCTTGCCACACTTATACCATTAGCAGAAGCTTGTTGAAGACCTCTGGTTACGGAAGCACCATCACCTATAGCCCGAAGACCGGAAACACTGGTCTCAAAGTCATTATTGACTACTACCTTATTGGAGTAGAATTTTACTTCAACACCATAAAGTAGAGTTTCATCACTTGCAATACCAGGAGTAACCTTATCAAGAGCAAGTAGCATTTCTTTTATATCAACCATGATTCGATGAGGGAATACCAGGGATAAATCTCCCGGAACAGCATCCTTTAGTGTGGGTATCAGGTTATTTCTGCAAAGCCTTTCTTCGGTTGTTCTACGTCCTCTTTGGAAGTCACCGAAGGTCTGTACCAGAATCTTGCCATCACAGAGCATATTACTTAACTGTGCAATATATTTGCCATATTCAATAGGGGTCTTAAAGGGCTTGGTAAAGTTCTTGGATACCAGGATGGCAAAGTTCGTATTGTTTGTCTTGAATTCCTTTGATTTGTAAGCGTGACCGTTTACGACTGCCAGACCATTCTCATAATATTCTGTCGCAACTTCACCGGAAGGATTAGAGCAAAAGGTTCTGACTTTATCATCAAAGGTAGGAGTATAATACACCAGTTTTGCCTCATAAAGGTTCTTATTTAAGAAATCCATAACCTCATCTCTAACTTCAACACGAACACCAATGTCCACAGTACCGACTTTTGTTTCAATCTCATGGGCTTGGCAGATGTGGCTGAACCAATCAGAACCTTCACGACCGATGGCGGATACAATTTCTTCTGCATAAATAGTATTACCGTCAGAGCAGATAATTCCTTCCACTTTTTTATCTTTAATTATGATATCCTGGACCATGGTATTAAATCTCATTTCCACGCCTAAGGAGAGCAGATGTTCCTGCAGTCTTGTATATATTTTATATCCTTCTTCAGTACCCAAATGGCGGATAGGACATTCAATCAACTTAAGATTGGCATTGATAGCCCTTCTTCTGATTTCTCTGATTTCTTCATCTTTATCTAAGCCGTATACATTAGTATCGGCTCCAAATTTCAGATAAATATCATCAGACTCTTTTAATAATTCAATTGTCTTTTCATATCCTAAAATCTCCGGAAGATTTCCTCCTACATCAGGAGAAAGGGAAAGCTTTCCATCTGAAAAGGCTCCGGCTCCGGCAAAGCCTGTGGTGATAGAGCAGGGCTTACAGCCGACACATTGCTTCGTTGTCCTTTTAGGACACATTCTCTTTTCAATGGGGCGTCCTTTTTCAACCATAAGTATTTTAAGGTCTTGGTTTTTACTTTTAAGTTCATAGGCACAAAAAATACCGGAAGGACCGGCACCAATAATTATAACATCATATTTCTGCATTAAAACACTCCTTTGTAAGGTAAAAGTTTCAAATTGCCAGAGCAATTCTATCACATATACCAGGAGAGTGCAAGTAAATTATTCTGTTAACAGGAAGATAATTCGATAGGAATATCTTGCTAATTAATATGCTTTGCGGTAAAATTAGCACAATAAGACAGCAAAGGGGAAATATATGAAGAAGCTAATTTTAGTTACATCACCTCCGGCCTGCGGAAAAACCTATGTCTCAAAAGAGCTTAGTAAAGCACTAAGTCATGTAGTATATCTGGATAAAGATACTCTGATTTGCCTTTCCAAGCAGATCTTTAAAGTAGCAGGAGAAGAGTACAACCGTAGTTCTGATTTTTTTGAAAAAAACATCAGGGATTATGAATATGAGGCAATTGTTGCATTAGCACTGGAAGCTTTGGATTATGATGATATCGTTCTTATTAATGCACCTTTCACCAGAGAAATTAGGGACAGGGCTTATATAGATGGCCTTAAGGATAAGCTAAAAGAGAAAAATGCAAAGCTTGTTGTCATATGGGTGGATACCTCAATTGAAGTCTGCAAGCAACGAATGATAGAAAGAAATTCTGATAGGGATACCTGGAAGCTTACCCATTGGGATGAGTATATAGCAGGCTGTAATTTTAATATTCCTACGGAATTAGATGATCCTAACGTTTTGGATGATTTGCTGATATTCCATAACTCGTCTCAGGCTGAGTTTAATCAGTCCTTGAAGGATTGTGTAAAAACACTGGAAGAAGAGTAATTTATTAAGAACATAAATCTAGAACTAGAACATGTGAGAGCTGTTGTATGTTGAAATATTAACATACAGCAGCTTTTCTGTGACATGAATTTTACAAGAAAATCCAAATGTTCCAAAAATAACAATAAATAACAATGTATAATACAAATAATTTGTAAAATAGGTAAAATATATGCACATAATGTAATAGTATAAATTATTATATGACAAAATATCGAATTTGTAGTATAATTTATAAAAGTCACTAAGGAGGATTGTCTATGGGATTTCGAAAAATAACATCTCAGCTTTTAACTGTTCTATTACTGGTAATTTTGGTATCCATGCTATCACTGTCCTTTATCAGCTATTCGCAAAGTCAGAGTATTATACAAGGGCAGACAAGTTCCATTATGAATTCAGAATTAGATAAGCAGATGAATCTCATCGAAACGAAACTCCTGCGAATATCCTCCATGGCAGCAGATTTGGGCAATAGTGTTGAAACAACCTATGGCAGTACAGCTTTAAGCCAATATGAAGAGATGTTATCTGCTCTGGTAAAAGAAGATAAGCTTGTTTTGGGCAGCGGCATCTGGTTTGAACCTTATATATTTGATGAAAAGGAAAAATACATAGGTCCATATGTCTATAAAGACGGTGATAAAACGGCTGTTACTTATGACTATAGCAATGCACAATACGATTATTTTTCTTATGATTGGTACAAGAATGCAAAAAACAGCAAGAATTCGGTATTTTCAGAGTTATATTATGATGATACCTTAAAGCTTACTATGATGACCTGTACGGCTCCCATGTACACAAAAGACAATAAGTTTATAGGTGCTGTTACGGTAGACATGCAGGTTGATGATATCCAAAATCTTATTAATTCCATTACCATAGGAAAAAGCGGTTCCGTTTTTCTTCTTAGCAAAGACGGGTTATTTATAACCGGTACGGATAAAGATAAGATTCTAAAAGAAAACATTAAAGATACAGATAATGCAACTCTTAAAAAGCTTGGAGAAGACATTCTGAAAAAGCAACAGGGCGAAGGCAGCTTTACCCAGGATAGCAAGAAATACCTGACATATTATCGAACGGTTCCTGAGGTTAACTGGCATATTGTAGCTAAAATACCGGAAACTGAGACCAGAAAGCCATTAAGGGACTTAAGTTCAATGCTTATTATCAGCCTATTAGTATCTCTTGCCCTTTCAGCTCTGCTGATTATTCTTCAGGTGAATGCAATAACGAATAAGATTAAAAAAGCCAATACCTTCACCAGGGGGCTTGCAGGAGGAGATTTTACCTTGGAACCTCTTAAAGTTAAGGGGAGAAATGAATTAAGCCAGTTGGAAGTCTCTTTAAATAAAATGTTAACGGATAATAAAGCGGTTATCCATGCTATCGCTGAAGGCGGGGAAGGAATGTCTAAGGCAGGTGAGACGCTGGAAGCAGTAACCCGAAAACTGATGGAACAATTCCAGAATATCAATACATCTATTAAAGATATCAATGAAGTTATGATGAACTCCAGTGCTTCAACAGAGGAAGTAAATGCTTCAGTAGAAGAAGTCCATTCTTCCATAGATGTCCTTAATCAAGAAACACAAACCGGTAAGGAAATGGCAGAAAACATTTATGAGAAAGCGATGGAAGCTGAAAGAGTAACTCGGATTTCCTTTGAAAAAGCCCAGGAATTAATTTCTTCCAATGAGAAAAAACTTCTTGTAAGCCTTGAAAACGCCAAAATAGTTGAAACAATTAGCAGCATGGCGGAACAGATTGCAGAGATTGCAGATCAGGTTAACCTGCTTTCCTTAAATGCTTCCATTGAAGCCGCACGTGCGGGCGAATACGGAAGAGGTTTTGCTGTGGTTGCAAAAGAAATAGGAACACTTGCTGCTATGACCTCCAGGACTGTTGAAGATATAAAGAATACAATCTATCAAGTTACATCAGCTTATAATAACCTTACGGATAATTCACGAGAACTGTTAGAATTTATGAAAGGAACCGTGACCGAGGATTATAATGCATTTGTGGAGACTGCAAAGGCATATGGTATTGAGGCCAGTGCAATCGGTATGAATATTGCGACTATCTCCCAGATGACAGATGGGATAGATAGAATCAGTTCTGAAGTTGCCAAAGCGATAGCTGAGATTGCTCAGGGAGCACAAATTACAGCAGAAAGCAGTAGTGCAATACTTGGGAATATTGACAGTTTATCAGCGATTGTAGATGAAGTAGCAGAGCTGACCCAGAAGGAAAATGAAATATCTGACAATCTGAACCGTACTGTTGCAAACTTTAAAATAAACAGTTAAAATAGGCAGGGTAGCAAAAGTCAGATTTTAAAAGTAACCATTCAGAATGTGAATTAATAAAAATGTAATTATTAAAAACGAGAGGTTTTATATTGATTATAGAAAATAGTAATTTTATTTTAGAGCATATCGCCTCTTCCGGACAATGCTTTCGTATGAATAAAACCGGTGATACTCAGTATAGTGTTATTGCTAAAGGCAGATATCTGTCTTTGAATCAATTAAACGAAAATGAGGTGAAGTTATCCTGTACAGAGGAAGAATTTCAGGAGTTTTGGAGCGAATACTTTGATTTGTCTTATGATTATGAGAGTATTGTAAAGAATCTATTGGCCGGAGAGGATGAATTCTTAAAGAAAGCAGCCGCCTATGGATATGGCCTAAGAATATTAAAGCAAGATATCTTTGAAGCGTTAATTACCTTTATTATATCTCAAAGAAAAAGTATACCGGCGATTAAAGGTTGCGTAGAGCAGATATGCCAAAGATTCGGTGAAAAACGGGTAGACATGGTTTCAGGTACTGTTTATTATACATTTCCAACACCGGTTAAATTGGCGGAAGCTGCTAAAGAAGAGCTAAGGGAGGCAGGGCTCGGCTATAGGGACGAGTATGTAAGAAAAACAGCCCTTGCTGTTGTAAAAGGGGAAATTGCTTTGCAGAACCTGAAAGCATTAAGTTATGAAGAGGTGTTAGGGGAATTTATGAAATTACCCGGGGTGGGAATTAAAGTTGCTAATTGTGCAGCTCTTTATGGACTTCATAGAATTGATGCCTTTCCAATTGATGTATGGATTGAAAGGATATTAAAAGAGGTCTATGAAAACAAGTTTGATGTAAATACTTATAAAGGATATGCCGGTATCGTACAGCAGTATATGTTTTACTACATACGGTCTTTAAGCTAAATTTATATCATGAATGTCAGAAGTCTTTGTTCTTCTTTTACAGATGTTTTTATCTGTTGGAAAGGACAAAGACTTTTTTTGTTACCGATGGGATACTGTATTTGCTTCGCAACTGAATGATTCTTAAAAATCCTGTCCATAATTAGGAAAGACAGGAGGTTTTTTCGTGGAAAATCAATTAAAAAACAATAGTTCAGAAATCTATAAGATTGGACTGGATATCGGTTCCACAACTATTAAAATAGCTGTATTGGATAGCAGGAACCGAGTACTTTATAAAGAATACAAAAGACATCTCTCGGATTTAAAGAATACGTTAATTTCCGTTATCACTTTGTGCAGGAAGCATATGGGCGATATACCCTGTAAGTTGATTATAACCGGGTCCGGCGGATTATCAATGGCTAAATGGTTACAGCTTCCTTTTGAACAAGAGGTTATAGCCTGTACAAAAGCAGTTGAAACTTATCATCCCATGGCAGATACCGTAATTGAGCTTGGCGGTGAAGATGCAAAAGTTACGTATTTAAAGCCGGTAACAGAACAGCGTATGAACAATAGCTGCGCTGGAGGAACTGGATCTTTTATTGACCAGATGGCAGCTCTTTTTCATACGGATGCCTCGGGTCTTAATGAATATGCCAAATCAGCAAGAACTATATACCCAATTGCTTCTAGGTGTGGTGTATTTGCCAAAACAGATATACAACCTTTATTAAATGACGGAGCCAGGAAAGAAGATATTGCCGCCTCCATTTTTCAGGCAGTGGTAAATCAGACCACCACAGGCCTATCCTGGGGAAAAGCAATTCAGGGGAGAGTCGTATTTTTGGGCGGCCCTCTCTACTTTCTATCCGAACTAAGAAAGCGTTTTGTGGAAACCCTTAATACCACTGAGGTTATTCTGCCTTCTGACGGGTTATTTTATCCTGCAATCGGAAGTGCTTTATTAACGCAGGAAGTAAAATATAGTAATATTGATATGATAACACTGAAAGAACTGTCAGAACGAATAGTTAGTCTAACTGCCGGAAAGGAAACAAAAACGCTGGCGCCACTATTCACTACTCTGGCTGAATATAAGGAATTTAAAAAAAGACACGATAGATACGATTGCAAACGAATGCCAATTGCAGAATATACAGGTGATGTATTTCTAGGGCTGGATGCAGGTTCCACTACCTTAAAAGCTGTTTTGCTTGGAACAAACGGAGAACTGCTATACGAACATTATGAAAAATCAGCAGGTGATCCGGTGGAGAAAACAGCAAAAGTCTTACGGGAGATTTATGAACTGCTTACAGATGATATCCGTATAGCAAGATGCTGTGTCACAGGTTACGGAGAAGAATTAATTAAGAGAGCATTTCACATGGACATGAGTGAAATTGAAACTATAGCTCATCTACGGGGAGCTAAATTCTTTGAACCGGAAGTTGATTTTCTCCTTGATATAGGCGGTCAGGATATGAAATGTCTTCGCCTCAAAGAGAAAAACGTGGACAGTATTCTATTAAATGAAGCCTGCTCCTCCGGCTGCGGTTCTTTTTTGGAAAGTTTTGCTGAATCTCTGCAGATGTCAGTCGAGGAATTTGCTAAACTGGGACTGTTTTCCCTGGCGCCTGTTGATCTTGGAACAAAGTGTACGGTATTTATGAATTCCAAGGTAAAACAGGCACAAAAGGAAGGAGCGGAGATTTCGGACCTTTCTGCCGGACTTTCCTATTCAGTTATTAAAAATGCAATTTATAAGGTTATAAAAATTAGAGATGAAAAAGATTTGGGTGATCATATTGTGGTTCAAGGGGGAACTTTTCTGAATGATTCAGTGCTTCGCTGCTTTGAACTTATTACGGGAAGGAATGTAATAAGACCGAATATAGCAGGGCTTATGGGAGCGTTTGGTGCTGCACTTTTAGCAAAAGACAGTTATGAACAAGGCAGGAAAAGCAGTCTTAAGAGTAAGGATATGGTAGAGAATTATCATATCAAAGTGGATAATAAACGCTGTGATAATTGTACGAATCACTGTTTATTAACCATTAATCAATTAGGCGAGGGTGAACTCTTTATTACCGGCAACCGCTGTGAAAGAGGTCTTGGCAGCAAAGTAAGTAAATCGGATGTCCCCAACCTATACGCTTATAAATATAAAAAGCTATTTTCCTATAAACCTCTATCGGAAGAAACTGCTCTGAGAGGGACTATTGGTATTCCAAGGGCACTTTCTGTCTATGAGAATTATCCTTTTTGGTTTACCCTTCTCTCAGAGCTTGGTTTTCGAGTAATACTTTCATCAGCTTCCTCTAAGGATATCTACCAGAAGGGAATGGATAGTATACCGGCAGATTCTGTTTGTTATCCGGCAAAACTAAGCCATGGGCATATTGTAGATTTAATTGAAAAAGGTATTAACACCATCTTTTACCCTTCCGTAGTGTATGAGAAAAAGGAATATGAAGAAGCGGATAATTGCTTTAACTGTCCTATCGTAATATCTTATGGAGAAGTTCTACGTAATAACATTGAAGCTGCCAAAGGAATTACCTTCATAGCACCTTTTCTAAACATGAATAACGATACCCTTCTAGCCCAGAATATTGTAAAAGCCTTTGATTCTTATATGGTAACTTTAAAAGAAGCCAAAGAAGCCGTCAAGAAAGCCAGAACAGAGTTTGAAGCTTTCAAAGAGGGATTAAGAAGAAAAGGGGAAGAAACAATCGAGTATCTGAAAAAAGAAGGGAAACAAGGGATTGTGCTGTGCGGTAAACCCTATCATGTAGACCCGGAGATACATCACGGTATTCCGGAAATGATTCAAGGTTATGGTATAGCAGTACTGACAGAAGATAGTATCTCACATCTGGCAGGATTAAGCTCCAGACTTCGTGTAGTAGATCAATGGGCTTATAATTCCAGACTGTATCGTGCGGCGGAAGTATCCGGAAGAGAAAAGTGCCTGGAATTTATACAGCTGAATTCCTTTGGCTGCGGTTTGGATTCGGTTACATCGGATCAATTAATTGAGATACTTCATTCTTTTAACCGGCAATATACCTTAATAAAAATTGATGAAGGGATGAATTTAGGTGCGGCAAGAATCAGAATCCGTTCATTGATAGCAGCAACTGAACAGAGAAAGACAAAACAGGAAAAGGAAAACTTCTTAGATTATGGTTATAAATCCAGGCAGTTTACGAAAGAAAACCGTAAAAAGCATACAATCCTTGCACCACAGATGGCACCAATCCATTTTGAACTTGTAAAGGAAGCTGCCAGGACAAGCGGATATCAGCTTGAAATACTTCCTGATACAGATGATGGTGCCATTGAAGAGGGCTTGAAATATGTCAATAATGATGCTTGTTATCCGGCGATTCTGCTAATCGGTCAGATCGTTCATGCCCTAAAATCAGGCAAGTATGATATAAACAATACCTCTGTAATCTTAAGTCAGACAGGTGGCGGCTGCCGTGCAACCAATTATATGTCCTTTTTAAAACTTGGGCTTAAGCAGGCGGGTTACGAAGATATTCCCATAATTTCCTTGAACGTGGCGGGGCTTGGAGCGCAACCGGGATTTAAGTTATCACCAATCTTTGTAAAAAGACTGATGATGGCTATCATATACGGAGATTTGTTTATGCGGCTATTGTATGGGACCAGACCTTATGAAGCAGTAAAAGGAACTTCCATTAAGATTTATAACAGATGGAAAGAGGTTATAAAAGAAAATATCAGAAGTACCGGAAAAAGGCAGTTTGACAAGAATGTGACTGAGATTATACAGGATTTTGACAAAATAGAAGTTATGGATATTAAAAAACCAAAGGTAGCCATAGTGGGAGAGATCCTTGCCAAGTATCATCCGATGGCAAATGGAGATATCATTAAAACTCTGGAAGAAGGCGGAGCAGAGGTAATACTTCCTGATTTCCTGGACTTCTTCTTCTATTCCCTTTATAATGCCAGATTTAAATATCAATATCTTGGCGGAAAGAAATCTACTATGGACTTTTGCAGTATGGGTATTCATTATCTCTCCTATTACCGAAAGACTATCATAGAGGAGCTTAATAAAAGTAAACACTTCCAGTCACCTTCCTCTATTGAGAAGTTAGCAGAAAAGGCAAAGGAAGTGCTGTCTTTAGGGAATCAGACCGGAGAAGGCTGGCTTATTACGGCAGAGATGATACACAACCTGGAAAATGGTATACAAAATATTTTATGTGTACAACCCTTGGCCTGCCTGCCCAATCATATAACCGGCAGAGGTATGTTTAAAACTATCAAAGAAAGATATCCGAGGGCTAACATTATGCCAATTGATTATGATCCTGGTATCTCACAAGTGAATCAGATTAACCGTGTTAAGTTAATGCTCTCTGTAGCTTTAAAGACAGAGTCATAACAAATCCGTCAATATTGTTTCCGCTGACAGTAAAAGGAATTCCATCGGCTATTTCTACTATTGTAGAATTGTCATCTTTTGCCTTTACTGAGAAAATCTCATAAAGATTTTCTTTATCACGGAAACGAAAAGCTTTTTCCTTGGAGGAGTATTCTTCGATGGTTTTAAGATATTCCTCCATGGTGATATCCAATGCCTCCATAATAACCGAATGGGGGTAGCCTACATAACGAAAATGGCCCGGTTGATATTCTACACCTGTAATTTCTTCCTTTGCTTTTGGATAACGTTCAATAAAGCCATGTTTAGATGCCAGTTTTCGAAATTCCTTGCAAATTCCTTTCTTCGGGAAACCCTTGGATTGTCTCTCAATTTCGTTAGCACTAAGGTCTACGGCAAGACCGGTGAAATGTTCTTTATCCTGTTCAGATGAAACAGGAAGTGTAGGTTTTTCGTATCCTTTTACTGGTATAATTTCATTTCCGCATTCCAGCTCATTCATTAAATGAGACAATTCCTTTGCTGCCAAGTAATCCAGCAGGATTTCCTGATTCCAAAAGTCTATGTTCACAAGTGCGGTATCGTTAGCCGCATATTTTTCTTCAATGGGATGTTCTCCGTTAACCAAGATGAGATTCCCTTTATGTATATTACTATTCTCAAGTTTAATTTTCTTCATAATATATACCTCATTTCTATTCCAAAGGAATACTACCATTACAACCATATTATAGCAGACAGAGGGCTCTGTGTGTTTTAAGGAGCTATTATGAATACTTAAGATAATCTTATGAAAACGTAAGGAGGGATTAAGAAGTTTAAAGATCTGGCATTGGTGGTTCTAAAATTTATTGATTATGGGGACGGACGATGGCAGCTGAATCCATTCAGATATTTTCAGGTTCGAGGTTTCGAATTCCACTAAAATGCCAACTGTTATTCCTGGCAGGATAAATGACGCCAAACTCGCTTCTGATTTTTGGGTTGTGTGACATTGTGAGCTCAAACATGGCGTAATTTATCCTAGTCATAACAGCTGGCATTTAAGTGTCATACGAAACCCCTCAATAGAAAATACCTGAATGGATTCAGCTGCCATCTGTGTATCGCTATTGAATTTTAATATTAGCATTTAGACTGAAGGGAAAAGTTTAAAAATATGAATGTAAGACTGAACAGCAAAGGTTTATTAATATGACTATAAGGCTAAATGGCAATGGCACGCAGTTAACAAGCTAGAAAAGAAGAAGCAAAGAAAAATGAAATTCAATATGGATGAAAGGATGAAAAAGTACCAGGACGATTTAGAATCAATCATAAACCAATTACAGAATGCCAAAGCTGAACTTGACAACCCTTTTAGACAAGAGGAGGAACTAACAAATAAACTTGCCAGATTAAATGAATTAAATTCGTTATTAAATCTTGATGGAAGCAAACCTTCTACTAATGTTATAAATAAGGTTACTGCTTTATCAGAAAAGTTAAGCGGTGAAACCCAATCTATAAAAGATATAAGGAATCTATTTAAGGAGGGTGCTAAGGATACTGATAATGATATAGATGAACTTATAAAAACTATTATGAAAGGATTTGCGAGTACAAAATAACAAACTCGAATATTTGTTAGATTTTTAAGACTATATACATACATCTTATAGTAGATTAGGAATATAAAAGCATTTATTATTAAAGAACTAAGTAAAGCCTGTCTTTCAGGAGATTCATCCCTTCCTTTTTTAACCTCCAAACTGATAATTTTATTTTACATCAGTTTGGAGGTTACATAAGGTTTGGGACACACCCTATTAATTGGAGGATTAGTAAAATTATGTATATTAATTTATTTAGTGTTTCCCTCAAACGAAACCTCAAACTTATTAAATTCCTTTCCATCTGCATCAAATGTTAGTTTTACTGAATTTAGATAATCTTCATAATTATTGTATAAAGATTTGTGGTATATACCAATAACATCATCATTCATCCAAAGATAAACTTTAACTTCTACAACCGGAGGATTATCTGGAACTGAAACGTCATTCCTAAAATTGAATGTTAAAATTAATTTTTTATTATCAATTAAATCGCTTTTATATTCTACATAATCATCTAAATTATTTAATAATGTAATTGAATCTACATTTTTATCAATAATCACTTCATCCTTTTTACTACATGCAGTGCAACATAAGGTAATAATTACCAATATAATCAAATAATAATTTTTCATAAAACAACCCTTTCAACAATTAATAAAAAAAAAGATACTTAGTAACCATAATGGTTCAATTTAAAACCAGTTTAATCCATTAAATTTATTATAAAACCATCTCAAGTAATTATATCCTCTTTTACTATACTATATTTACCAATTTTACACTATGCCTGTAAGACTGAACAGCAAAAGTTTAATAATATGACTATAAGGCTAAACGGCAAAGGTTTAATAATATGATTGTAAGACTGAAAGGCAATGGTTAAAAAATATGACTTTAAGACAGAACTGCAAGGTTTAATAATGTGACTACAAGGCAGAACTATAAGGAATTCATAATATGTGCACTGAATAAACTGGACAAGAATAAAGGCTGTGTGTATGATAATTATAGAAGGGTATGGTCTTAAACAGATAATATTAAGAGCATTGAAGAGGCGAAGTTATGAAAACACTTATATTTAACGGCTCACCAAGAAAGAATGGTGATACGGTAACTCTATTAAAGGAATTTACGGAGAAGCTTGAGGGAGAATATAGGGTGGTGGATGCTTATTATTGTAATATTGCACCTTGTACGGACTGCAGATATTGTAAGACAAATGCCGGTTGTTCGAAAGAGGATGAGATGCAGCAGGTGTACGAATATATACAGGAATGTGATAACATTCTGATTGCATCACCTATTTATTTTTCTGAGCTAACAGGGCAGTTGTTAGCGGTTATGAGCAGACTTCAGACCTATTGGTGTGCCAGGTTTTTCAGAAAGGAAATACCGATTATCAAGAAAAAGAAGGGTGGAATTATCTTGGTGGGAGGCGGAGACGGATCTATGAGTAAAGCAATCGATACGGCAGAGAGTCTGTTTCGCAAGATGAACGCGGTGTCTGTCGGGACAGCATATTCTCATAATACGGAGAACATTTCTCCAATTAAAGATGAAAATGCAGTTAAAAACATGAATATAATTCTGGAGCAATTTAATTGCAAATCCTTTGGCCATGGCATATAATACACCTTGAATAGAAATTGGTTACATAGGTTTTGGCAGAAATTATCTGATAATAGAGGATTTGCTGCTCCAAACAAATTAGTATACATAACTGATTAAAGAATAAATAGAATCGGAGGAGTGACCTTGAAAAGGGTACTTGTTTTAACAACCGGCGGAACCATATTGAGTTTTCAGACAGCAGATGGGTTAAAGCCAGGTAATAATGATGTTACAGAGCTTTTGAATGAAAAGTTATTAAAGCTTTCAGGAGAATACGAGATAGATATCGAAGCGGTGTTCTATAAGGACAGCAGTAATATTGTCCCGGAAGACTGGTACATCGTGAAAGACTCCATACAAAGAAGTATAGACAGGTACGACGGCATTGTAATTCTTCATGGCACGGATACCATGTCCTATAGTGCGGCTATGCTGTCCTTTTTATTTGCAGGAGTGAATAAAGCGATTATTTTGACAGGTTCACAAATTCCGCTATCCGGTAAGAACAGTGATGGTGGGAAGAATCTGAGGGATGCGGTAATTGCAGCAGCAGATCCAAGGCTAAAAGGTGTATTTGTCGTATTTCATGATAAGGTTATAAACGGTACTCGGGCTTATAAACGAAGCTCAATTAATAAGGATGCTTATATAAGCTGTAATTACCCTTATGTCGGTGTGATTAAGGATAATCGATTATTTATAACCCAGGAATACAGTTATATGAGGGAGAAGGAATTGGAAGCTGCGTGCTCTGTTCCGAAATTGAAGAATAAGAAGATACCTAAGATATTTGTGCTTAAAATGGTTCCGGGAATTGAAGCATCCCTTATTGACTATATTTTAAATGAAGGCTATCAAGGCGTTATCATAGAGGGATATGGCCTTGGAGGAATGCCTGTGGACAATAAGGAGCTAATGGCGAAAATAGATCTGATGGCTGGAAAGAAAATACCGGTTATTATGGCTACCCAATGTGTTTATGACGGAGTCAATCTGGATACTTATGAAGTTGGTATGACAGCTAAGAAGAACGGAATCCTTTCCGCTTATGATATGACTACGGAAGCGGTATATACTAAGCTTATGTGGGGGCTTGGTAGTACAGATTCCTATGAAGAATTGGTGACACTATTACAGACGAACCTCTGCGGAGAACTTGCGGTAAAGCAATAATATCAGATTCTTTTAAAATAAGGGATATCCGAAAGAAACATGCAATAAAATAATGTTAAAGATATCTTTAGGAAACCCATGCATGAAAAATCGAATATTATCCATCATTAGTTCACTTATTGTGCTTGCCGTCTTCGGTATAGCACAGTATGATGCAGTATTAAAGCAGCTTACATATGACAGACTGGCAGCGAAGGACATAATAGCATCTAGTTTAAAGGATAGGACAGAGCAGCAGAAAACAGGGACAGAGGACGAACAGAATAGTGAATTAAACAACGGCGATGAAGCAAAATCCAAGGCGGACCCAGACACAGAAGAAATCAAAAAGATGAGTTTATCTGCGAAAGCTGCCGCTTTAATTGATGCCAGTAATGGAAGAGTTCTCTATGAAAAGAATGGCGAACAAGAACTCCCCATGGCCAGCACTACGAAGATTATGACTTGTATAGTAGCTTTGGAGAATGCGAATCTGGATGATGTAGTAACAATCTCGAGATATGCGTCTTCTATGCCGGATGTACAGTTAAATATCGTTGCCGGTGAGAAATTCTACTTAAGAGATTTACTTTACTCACTAATGCTGGAATCTCATAATGATACGGCAGTTGCCATTGCAGAACATGTAGGAGGTTCTGTGGAGTGTTTTGCTATGATGATGAACGCAAAAGCAAAGGAGTTAGGCTGTGAGCATACAAACTTTGTAACACCAAATGGTCTGGATGCAGATGAACACTATACCACAGCCGTAGAGCTATCCCGTATAGCCGCCTATGCAATTAAAAATCAAGAGTTTTTAAAAATAATTAATACACCTTCCTGGCAATTCACAGAGATAAATAAGGGAAGAAGCTTTACCGTAAATAATAAAGACAGATTTTTATCCCTATACGATGGTGCCATTGGTATAAAAACCGGTTTTACCGGGAAAGCTGGCTATTGTTTTGTCGGTGCAGTGCAAAAAAACAATAAGACCTTTATATCTACAGTTCTAGGTTCCGGCTGGCCCCCTCATAAGACCTACAAATGGACGGATACCAAAGCATTAATGGATTATGGAGTGAAGAACTACGAAATGAAGCAGGTCTTTTATGCTGATAAGAAATTCGATCCCATTGCCGTATTAAAAGGCAAAGAGAAATATGTACCGCTTTATTATGAGGGAGATATTTCACTCTTAATGAGAAAAGGTGAAAAGGTGCATGTGGAATATACCATTCCGTCCTGGATCAAAGCTCCGGTTATGTGTGATACGGAAGTAGGGACCGCGAAATATTATATTGGAGATACCTTGATTGGTGAGGTCCCTATTCTAACAAAGACGTCAGTTGAGAAGATAGATTTTAAATATTGCTTCCAAAAAATCCTTGATATATGGCAGCATATGGAATGAATACAGTATCAAAAAATACTAAATCTTAATTCTGACAAATTTATTTCTTTTTTCTAACATTTTTCTGAAACTTTTCTCCCTTTTGAATCGTCTAATAATTAAATGCACTATTTGAGAACGGTCAGAAGGGGGAATTCCTATGAAAAAGCAGTACAGTCTAAATAAAAAATGTAAATATCACATCTTAAAAATCGGTTTTCTTTATGCTGTTCTATCCCTGCTTTTTTCTATTTGGGAAATCTATTATATCTTAACCGGTGGTGAAAGAGTGAGTAAACTCCTTGTGCCTTTTTTCGGCCTTCTTCTCTGCCTTGTATCCGGAATCCTTCTAATGTTAAAAGACAGACGTAAATATATCAGGAGCAGACGTAAGCCCCAAAACAGTGAGGAACAAGTACTTTCTGCGAAGGAATATTACGTATAGACGAAAGTTCTACTTTATTCAATCTCATTATCCAATTCAGTTTTATAATTATATCAAAATATTTATAGTCGTACACAGATGGCAGCTGATTTTATTCAGGCATTTTATATTGAGGGATTTCGTATGACACTTAAATAGCAGCAGTTATGACTAGATTAAATTACACCATGTCTGAGCTCACAGCGTTACATAACAATTAAGCTGAAAGCGAGTTTGGTGTAATTTAGTCTTTTAGGAATGACTGTTGCTATTTTAGTGGAATTCGAAAATCCGAACAATAAAATGTATGAATAAAATCAGCTGCCATCGTCCGCTTCCAGTCATTTTACAATCATACAAAGTTAAATTGTTACTTTTTCTTTGTATTTCCTGCGGATTTTGCTTAACAAAGCATTTTGTTATATGATATAATATAAGGATGCAAAGTAAGGACAAGAAAAAGGAGACTGATAATGATACGGTTATCCAGAATGGGAATCAGAAATTTGGCATCCAGTGAAACCGCCTATGCAAGAGGCTTGCAGGATTATAAGCAAAACTGTATTGTAAATGCAACCTGGTCAGGTCATAAGAACTTTTATCGTATTACTGTGAAGGACACCTTTGAATATCAGGTAGTTATCCCTGTATTTGAAGATGGATCTTTTGATTATAAATGTAATTGTCCGGAGCATGTAAAGGACAACGGAGCCTGCCGCCATGTGGTAGCTGCTCTCTTTTTCGTGCTGAATTATGTGGAGCGCTCCATGATGGAAGAACCGGAAAGCCCGGAGGAAAAGCAGGTATATCAGATACTTGGATATTTTACCAATCAGGAAGAAGTCATAACAAAAGGTGAGACTTTTCATATAAAACCTACTCTTTCTATTCCGAGTATTATTCGTAGTGATGTAGGTGCTGCACTTTTATCCCTGAGGGTGGGAAATCACCATTATTATAAAGTTCAGACAGTTAAGAAGTTTCTATCAGATATGAATAACAAAGAAGCTATCGTCATTGGCAAAGAGTTCAAGTTTGTTCCCGGAGAGAGTAAATTCGATAAACACTCTCAGAAGATACTGGACTATATCATGGAGATTTATGAAATTCAGGAAGGAATCGATAAGTTATTTTATTCCAAACTGTTTTCTAAAACCAATGTAATTTTAACAAAGAATATGTTACTTCGTATTCTAACCCTTCTGGAAGGGATGGAATTTACCCTTGAACTTTATGGTAAGACCTATGATGATATCATATACAGGCAGGATAATCCTGTTTTGAACTATGATTTATCCTTAGAGGAAGACGCAATTACCATGGATTATGCAGAAAACAGCGGAGTAATCCCTGTTATGCAGTCCGGGGAGCTGCTATTTTTTAAGGACTGTCTCTACAAACCTACCAAGCGATTCTTAAATAATTATCTTCCTTTTTATAACAATCTTGGGGTTGATAAAGAAGCTTTAATCTTTAGAGGGCAAAATAAGAGCAAATTCCTGGAGTCGGTACTTCCAAGAATTACAGAGACTTTGAAATTGAATGTACCGAAGGAAATCAAGGATCGTTTTATTGTTGCAGATCTGGAACCGGTGGTGTATCTGGATAGAAGCAAGAATAATGTTCACGCGGAACTTAAGTTTCGTTATGGTTCTTATGAATTCAATGCTTTTGAAAATGCTCCCATGGACAATTTTATCATTGTCAGACAGCCGGAGAAGGAAGAACATTGCCTCGAATTTCTGGAGAAGCTTGGATTTCAGCCAAAACAGCATGGCTTTTTCATGCGTAATGATGATGAAATCTATCAGTTCTTAACAGATTCGATAAAAGAACTGGCAGCATTTTGTGAGCTTTATTATTCAGAGGCCTTTAAGAAAATCAGCATCAAAGCTCCTGGTAATGTGAAGGCGGGATTAAGGGTTGGAAATGGTCTTAATCTTTTGGAAATGGATTTAGATTATGAAGGAATACCTGGTGAAGAATTAAAGGAAATGTTTCGTTCTTTTCGTATGAAAAAGAAGTATTATCGCTTAAAGGACGGAAGTTTTATCAATCTGGAAGATGATAATATCTCCGGTGTTTGGGATGTACTGAATAATCTGGGGGTCGCAGGTGATATGAACGGAGATACCGTGAATATTCCCAAAAACGCGGCAGTCTACTTGAATAATATTATGGATACCACCAAGTTTCAGGTGCTAAAAGATGAAAGCTTTAACCGCTTGGTGGAGGCTATTGTTAATCCAAACAGTATTGAGTATGAAATACCAAAGGGGATTCAAGCTGAACTTAGAGGTTACCAGGTAATTGGATACAAATGGCTTATGACTTTGTCCACTAATCAGCTGGGTGGAATATTGGCGGATGATATGGGTCTTGGTAAGACTCTTCAGACAATCGTTTATATTGCTGCCATAAAGGAAGCTAATCCCAGTGAAAAGTTCCTGATAGTATGTCCTTCTTCCCTGACCTATAACTGGCAGGATGAGATTGAGAATTTTGCACCTATGCTTCATACTGCGGTTGTTACCGGTAATCCAAAGGAAAGACAGGAACTTATTGAGAATACGGAAGGTGTGGATGTGCTAATTACTTCTTATCCCTTGATTAGAAGGGATATCAGTTTTTATCAGAAACATCTCTTTCATACGGTGTTTATTGATGAAGCACAGTATATTAAGAATGCAGATTCCCTGAATGCAAAATCGGTGAAGTTACTGGAAGCTAAACATCGTTTTGCTCTTACAGGTACCCCGATTGAGAACTCCCTGTCTGAGCTTTGGTCCATTTTTGATTTTATTATGCCGGAGTATCTCTTTAGCCATGCCCGGTTTGTAAATCAATATGAAAAACCAATCATGAGAGAAGAACAGGGAGTGCTGGAAGACCTGAATAAACGAATTCTACCCTTTATTCTAAGAAGAATGAAAAAGGATGTACTCTTGGAATTACCGGATAAGGTTGAGTCAAAGATGTTAACGGATATGCTGGAGGAACAGCGTAAGATATATATGGCTTATGTGGAGAACGCCAAAAATGAAATCAATATGGAAATCCAGGAAAAGGGTCTGCAAAAGAGCAAGCTAAAGATATTAGCAGCCCTGACAAGACTAAGACAGATATGCTGCCATCCGGGTACTTTTCTTGAGAACTATGGCGGCGGAAGCGGAAAGCTTGAACTGTTGATGGAGATTATTACGGATTGTCTGGCAAATGGGCATAGGATACTCGTCTTTTCACAGTTTACCTCCATGCTCTCCCTCATTGAAACAGAATTAGAAAAGAGTAAGATCACCAGTTTCTATCTGGAAGGATCTACGAAGGTTAAGGAACGTAATGAATATGTAAAACGCTTTAATCAAGGAGAAGGAGAAGTATTTTTAATCTCTTTAAAAGCCGGAGGAACCGGACTTAACCTGACCGGAGCAGATACGGTTATCCATTACGATCCCTGGTGGAATCCAGCGGTGGAAGACCAGGCCACCGACAGAGCATACCGTATCGGGCAGATGAATTCCGTTCACGTAATAAAGCTTATTACAAAAGGTACCATTGAAGAAAAGATCTATAAATTACAGCTTAAGAAGAAGAACCTGTCAGATTCCGTAATACAATCCCAGGAGGTCTTCATTAATTCGCTGACAAAAGAAGAATTGGAAGATATCTTTAGTTAAATGAAATCTGTTTTATCATAGTATGTTTTATATATTTCATGATATATTTGTATCGACTTAATTATTGGGCAGAATTTTTAAAGGCTATAAATTATGTTCTTAATGGAGAAAAGATGATGCCATAAAGTTTTAAAGCAATGACACTAAGATGTTGTGTATTTATATCAGAATTTAAGCAATAAATCATTGATCTCTACCATAGCGCTAAGAGAAAGTGCCCGGCAATTTAACAAGCAGTCCATTCGAAACGTGGTAGTAAGTAATTTAACATATGTTAGAATCGGTATGAGATGGAACTATATATATGTTTTTATCGACCTCTTTAATAGAGAAATGTACGTTATAGTGCCGGGCCTAATAAAACACAGATCTACTTGTAAAACAAGTTTTTCCAATCATAAAGGGTAACCTGAAAATATCCACATTTTCCATACGGATAAATGCAATGAGTTCAAACACCAGATTATAGTGAATATATTAAAACTTTTGAAATCACTCGATATATGAGCCACAAAGGATGCCCATTTGATAATGCTATATCAGAAGTAACATGTAAGATTATAAAGATCGAGATGTGTGTAACCTGACATTTTAAAGCTTTATGAATTAAGTACAATATGGTTAATTGTGTAAATTGGTTTAACAATCATCTGGAATTTACAAAAAAAACCTTTACATAATATGGATATTGCGATATACTATCATTGTAGTTAATAATAATTTATCTAAAGAGGAAATGATATGAACTATTTAAAAAAAGGAATATCAATATTTTTGGGGTTAATTTTATTTTTTACTGTTCCTGTGAATAATATCTTTGCTGCAGCAGATAATAATTTACTATTGAAGCCTTATGTTGATGAGCTAGCTAAAATCAACAAAGAATTTGGTACCAATTATACTTTTCCAACGGAAGAAAATCTTTTAAAAAACGGTTCTAGCATTCAAGAAATGACTAATTTTTATCAAAATATGAGCATGGATGAGTTTGATGCTTATATTAGAGGCTTATATAATACAGATAACAGTATAATAAAATCTGTCCAAAATACAATTATAGCTGAAAATAATTTTACGGAATCAAATATTGTTTCATCTACTTCGTCTTCAACTTCAACAAGTACACAAAAATATTTTTATGGAGGACAGTACAACTCTAATTACCTTAAAATAACTTCTACTATTTCAAATGTTAATGGGACAACATATATTTATAGTAGTGTAGATCAATATGGGCAATATCATGGTTCTTATCCATATTATGATCCCTCAGTTGGCCTTACACAAACATTTAGTACTGATAGAACTAAGGTTAGCTGTACTTTCAAATGTGTTAAGTATCTTTCAGCATATGTACAAGATGGAGTTATATATAATATAAGTTGCACCTTTGGAGCCGGACAAGGTGATATATATGCTTCTTCACCAATATCTTAAATCCTAAACTAGTACTTATTTATTTTTAATTTTAGATATCATATACTTAGTAAAGAGTGGAATTCTTTGATTCCACTCTTTTACAGTATATTAAGCTATTATTATTAAATATTTCGAGTATCTAATGGAGCACTATATAAAAATTTATTCTGCTTCTAGTTATATAACTTTCATTCAATTTAAAAATAAAATTTGGACTAGTGTCAACATTGTGATATGCTCCCTTCTAGGTAGACAAGTAAAATAATAAAACTTGTTTTACTTAGGAGGGAGCACTTTATATGTCTAAAATTACACCGGAAGATAAAGTTTATTATTGCCAACAATATTTAGTTGGAAGTATGTCTCAAGGACAAATAGCTAGAATTACAGGATTAGTCCCAGAATCCATTCATATGTGGATAAAAAACTACGAATCATTAGGTAGCGATGCTTTTGTGCGAAGAGGAAACAAACATTATTCTAAAGAATTAAAGGCACAAGCCGTGGAAGACTATCTTGCAGGCAAAAACTCTCAGTATGATATTTGTAAAACATATGGAATAAAGTCAACTACCCAGTTACAAAAGTGGATTTTGAAGTATAATAGTCATGAGAAGTTGAAAGCTTCTGGAACAGGATGAGCCCCTATCATGACTAAAGGCAGAAAAACCACATTTGATGAAAGAGTTGATATTGTACAGTATTGTATTGCACACGAACATAATTATTCTGAGACAGCAGAGAAATATCAGGTTTCCTATCAGCAAGCGAGAAATTATACTGTTAAATACGAAAAACACGGAGTCGATGGTTTGCAAGACAATCGCGGCCATCGAATATCAGAAGAAGAAATGAGTGAATTAGAAAGGCTGCGTGCGGAAAATAAGATTTTACAAGCCGAAAAGCAACATGCAGAAATGGAGGTATCTTTCTTAAAAAAAATCGCAGAGATAGAAAGGAGGCAGGGCTAAGCCTGGTTCGTCACGAATACATATACCAGGCCATTAAAGAAGAAAATGAAGAGCATAACTATCCAATAGCAGAACTTTGTAAACTAGGGCAGATTTCCAGAGCCGCTTACTATAAATGGCTGAATAGGAAAATGCCAGAAAAAGAAATAGAAAATCATAAAATTGCACAAGTGATAGAAAACATCCATGACGAAAGCCCTGATAAAGGGTATCGAAGAATCAGAGATGATTTAGAACGCTATCATGATATAAATGTAAATGATAAGCGTGTGCTTCGTATATGTCGTAAAAAGGACATAAAATCAACGATAAAATACTCCAACCACGGATGTACAAGACAAGCTACTAAT
Organism: Anaerocolumna chitinilytica; assembly: GCF_014218355.1. Taxonomy (NCBI): domain Bacteria; kingdom Bacillati; phylum Bacillota; class Clostridia; order Lachnospirales; family Lachnospiraceae; genus Anaerocolumna; species Anaerocolumna chitinilytica. Next base: position 3,165,045 of record NZ_AP023368.1, on the reverse strand, counting down.
CCTCAACATAGCTGAAAATGTTTTAAACAGAGAATTTACGGCAGATGCACCGAATGAAAAATGGCTTACTGATGTAACAGAATTCAAGTATTACATAGGGATAGAAGTACATAAAATATATCTTAGTGCTATTTTGGATTTGTTTGACCGGAGAGTTGTATCTTTTGTCATTGGAGACTCAAACAATAACGCCCTGGTTTTTAATACTATGGATCAGGCCGTAAAATCTAATCCAAATGCATATCCGTTATTTCATAGTGATAGAGGATTCCAATATACAAACAGGGTATTCCATGGAAAACTAGGAGATGCAGGGATGATTCAAAGTATGTCCAGGGTTGCTAAATGTATTGATAATGGTCCAATGGAAGGTTTTTGGGGAATTATAAAAAGAGAAAGATACTACGGAAAACGTTATAAAGATAGAGAAACCCTCTTGAAAATGATTGAGGATTACATAGATTACTATAATAATAAACGCTTGCAGAGAAAGCTTGGTGTGCTAACTCCAATGGAAAAGCATGAATTATATTTGCTAAGTTGCATAAAACTGCCAGTAGGCGATACCTACTGGCAGAAAAAGATTTTTATTTTTTCAATTGTCTACTTGACGGGAAGCAATTCATTGATACTAGTCCAAATTTATTAAAGACTTACTATTTTATTTTATAATTATTTGATGTGCTATAATTTGTACCGACTTTAATTTTTGATGATAAATCTATTAATTCATTCTTATCTTTATTATAAGCATAAATTGAATAGGCACCATTTTCTAAGACCTCATAACTTATATTATTATTATCGTTATAATTTAGTTTAACTAGTTCTTTGTTTTTATGATCTAGTAAATAAAAGTTATATTCAATCCCATATTCATAAAGATCTTCACTCTCAATTGTCAATATCGAATTAGTGTCCACTACAATACCTGATTCATATTGATGATATACTAAATCATTTAATATCGTATTTTCCTCATTATTGTAAGTATATTTTGTATTGATATTATGTTCTTTTTCACGACTAATTTTATTATTTAAGTTGTGATCACTACTTGAAAAAAATAATAATATCATAAAAAAAACTATAAATATAATTAATCCGTATTTTTTTTTGTTCACCAGCATCGCTCCTTATAAAACAAAAATATATTAATATGTTTATCGCAAGTAATTATAAGTTTAAATGAAATACTAAAAAAGTATTGATATTTAAATAATATTATGCATAAATAACTACCGATTGTCAATATTTACATTAAATTTAACATTATTATTCTGTAGGATTGCAATAGTTTGTGATACCAGCCCCTCTTGCTTCAAAATTTTATTATCCAGTTACGTTAGGCAAGAACATTTTTTACAGTTTTGCCGTGATTTCCGCGCCATGTTATTACGGTTTGCTGTAAATATACCCATTATTAAAACCGTCAGTTCGGTTTCATCTGTCGTTATCTTCTTTTCATAGTAGTTGTACTTCTCGTGATTTGTAGGAATACACGCGTTACTGATATAAAGTATTTTGGGATATTAATGAATGTACTATGCAATTGTGCTGCCAAAAATCAAAATGGATTTAGATATAGAGTAAATTAATATAGTGTGAATGGAAAGCTATAGAGCTTTTTCGGCTTAACTGTTTCCATATGTTATTTAATATTCCAAAATAATGTAATATATCTGTTGACTTTTAAGAAATGATATGATATTATTCAAACCATAATAAAACATATAATTCATATAAGAATAGTATGAATTAAATACATCGGCATTTTCTTTTTATGAAAATATGATGTAAAGGCACCTGATGAATCCAGAAAAATGCAGCAGAATATCAGATTCAAAAGAAATCATATTAAGGGAGGACATTTATGAAAGTATTTTTCAAAAAAGCAGCTATAGGAGTTATTACATTGGCACTTGCAATTACTACCGTATTTAATACGGCAGCAGCTGCACAAGCAAATCAACCCTATACATGGAGCAAGGCAGCAGGAGGTACTACCGGGGATTACATTGCTGATTCCTATGACAACATATCTTCAGGGCACGTGTTTGAGTCAGTTACACAAGAACGTTTACTGGATATTTTAAGCAGTAAAGGAAATTATTATATTGTTTTTGGCAGCGCCAAACTAAAAACCAGCCAGACAATACTTAGTACAATAAATAAAGAGGCTAAAAAGGATGGTATAACTAAGATATATTATTTTGATCCTTATCTTGATGGGTATCAGCTTGACATTACCAAAAGCGATACAGTATTTAAAACAGCAAACGGAACTTCGGTAAATGAACTTTGGAACAGGATAACCGCTCTTTTGCCGTCAGAAGAACCGATAAAGAGTTACAATTCAACAGATACGCTGCTGTTTTCCTATAACAGTGAGAGTACTGCCAAGATTAATGCTTATTACAGTTTTAAAGATTCGGATACCTATAATGAAAAAGCTGCTACCGCTGGTGTTGCACAGGTTTTTAGAGGAGGAAATGCTTCCGGTAATGTAGTAGCTTCCAGTACAAGAACAGATTTTGACTTCTTTAAGAGAGTATTTAATGCCTCTGCCACATATTTCAATTATAATAATGGTGTTACAGATCCTTTAGGAAATAGAACAGGGGCAGCCTCCACTGAAATCTTCACAGATGGAGATAAAAGCGGTTTTGCTCTGCACCAAGTGAATTTTGCAGAGTTAATTGACTTGTTAAATTCGCCTGGGGACCATCTTATATTCTTTGGCGCTTCCTGGTGCCATAACACACAGGCCATTATTGGAAGTGTTGCCAGAAAAGCAAAAGAATACGGTTATGATAAAATTTATGTATATGATACAACCTTGGGAAATCAGTTAACTTTCGGTACCGGTGCAGATATCAATAAAGTAACAGCATCCTCAAGTGCTTTCAATTCCCGTAATAGTGTAAATACTGAAAACGGTAATGGTAATATCAGCTATCTATACGGAGAACTTGCAAAGTATTTTGGAAACTTTACAACAGAAAATAACTCCAAGCAGAATAACAGTATTAGCTATTATCCGAATGGTGATTTAAACGGTACTCTTACTTCTACAGCTCCCTGGGCTGATGGAGACAACAAGAATGCCATCCGGCTTCAGTTACCATTCCTGATTAGCTATAACAAGGATAAAGCCGAACCGGTTACAAAACAATGGCTTCATAAAAATACTGCAAATGATGGAACCTATACCGAATATATGCTTGAACTTGCCTGGGTCTTAAAAGCACCTAATGCAGTAGCAGCAGAAGGCACCATTGACGGACTTCGTAAAGTGGATTTTGCACAAGAAGCAGTAGCAGCTCTGGATAATGTATTAAAACCTGATAAGTATGGAGTGACCCTTTCTAAAACCGGAAAGTACACTTTTAAGGCGGCTAAGGTTGGGTATAAAAATCATAAAGCTTTCACTGTAAAAGTGACAAATGCAGGCGGTCCTACCGGAAAGCTGAAAATAACCTTAACCGGCTCCGGAAGCAAGTATTTTAAGCTTTCAAATACAACGATTAAAGCATAACATTAAACGGAAGTGATTCTTTTACCGTTAAACCAGTTGACGGACTGAAGGCAGGAACTTATAAGGCAATTGTAAAGGTTACCGGCAGTAATAAGATATCTGCATCTTTCACTGTGAGTTTTACAGTAAAACGATAGAAATAAACGGGAAGCTGTAAATGGATTAACAACATAACCTGTAAAGGCGGCGAGATGTAAGGTGTTAAATAATATCAGGGAATGCATTTGCGTTTCCTGATATTTGCATATGGTCTCAGGTTAATGGCTTATAATGACAGATTGCAAAGACTTGGAAAGGAATTATCGGAATGAATATAGATTGGTTGTCAGTGGCAGCTTTCGTAATAGTATTAATATTCTTTATAATTATATATAAATTGCAGAAAAAAGAAGTGAGTTTTACTGGTATTATCTTAGGGGCATTAGCGGCAGGTGTTGTAATTGGAATAATCTTTTCCGGGCACACTTCATGGGTTATGCCTATTGGTAAAATCTATGTCAGTACATTAAATGCGATTGTAAGTCCTTTAATCATTGTATCAATCCTTAGCAGTATAACCTCATTGGGTTCTATGAAACAGTTAAAAGGGATAGGTCTGCGCTCCATCTTATGGCTGCTTATGACTACATTACTTGCAATATTATTGTCCATGGGATTGGGATTGACCTTTGGCGTGGGAAGAAATTCTTATCTATCACTGGAGGGTATTGATGCACAGAATTTTCAGAGTAAGGTCGTGCCCTTTACTCAGGTTCTTATCGGATTTTTCCCTCGCAATGTTATCAGTGATATTGCCGAGGAGAATACAATTCCTATGATACTCTTTGCTGTATTGATAGCTGTTTCTTATATAATGGCCGCCAATGAAAATCATGAGAAGGTAGAAATATTTAAGAAGTTTATCGAAGCTGTAAAGGAAATAATATTTAAAGCAGTAGATTTTATTATTAGCCTTACTCCTTATGCAGTTCTGACATTGATTGCTACCGCAACAGGGAATGGTATCAGCCGGGCAGGTATTATATGGTCCCTTCTGGTGCTGCTCATTGTATCCTTTATTGCCTTTGCTTTTGATATGTGGGTCATTAATGCTGTATTAGTAAAGGTATTCGCAAAGTTAAGTCCTTTTCGGTTCTTCCGTAAGATATTACCCGCACAGATTGTTGGCTTCTCAACACAATCCAGTGCGGGAACATTACCCATATCCACTGAAATCCTGGTAGATAAAATCGGTATAGCACCTAAAGTTGCGAATTTTACAGCTCCTCTTGGAACTACTATTGGAATGCCCGGATGTGCCGGAATATGGCCGGTACTCATCGCAATCTATGGAATTAACGGTCTGGGAATTCATTATGGTATAAAAGATTATATTCTTTTAGCGGTTGTCAGCTTGTTTGTTTCGCTTGGAACAGCAGGGGTACCAGGTACTGCCACTATCACCACGGCAAGTGTTCTCACTGCTATGGGGTTGCCCCTGGAGCTTATTGTCCTTAGTATTCCGATTTCAGCCATTGCCGATACCGGACGTACTGCCACCAATATCACCGGTGCAATGGTAGCAGCTGCAATTGTGGGCCGGAAAGAAAACAGTCTGAATGATAAAATCTTCAATGATATTGAAATTAATGATTCTGTGGAGACAGAGGTTATTCAGGATTCTTTGGAGGAGGTACCAGTGGGAGCCGGTTGCCGCTTATAAGTCAATGGCAGAATAATGAAAGTAAAATGTCGGCTTATTAGCGTTGGAGAATGAAAGGAGAACGAAATCAAATGGTGAATGATTTTAAGGTTAGGAGATTGTATAGGAATAGAATATATAAAGCTGTTTTTTCTGTATTACTGATACTGGGTTTGGTACTAGTAGTGCCGGGTAGCTTTCATAAGTTCATTGCAGCTCCTTTGGAAGACTGTGATTTGGACGGATATGACGATTCCACAGGAGTTCCGGTGCCCTGGCCCGGTTATGATGAAACCAAAGGGGATACACCGGATGGACCGGCTGGAAGTAAAACTCCGGCAGTTACTACTACCCCTGCAGTTACTCCAACCCCTGTGACGGCTGCCAATGATACAAAAGACAGTAATGCTGCCGGCAGTGCATCGACAAAAACCGGCAGTGGGAATTCTAAAATCACGGACAGTACAAAGTCTGATAATAGCAGTAAATCCCAAAGCTCAAAAAATGATTCCGGGAAAGCAAGTACTTCAGAGATAGCAAGTACATCCGGTGAGAAGTCAAATAGTACAACAGCTGCTGGCTCCAGTAAAAATACTGCTAAAGTTACGGAAAAGGCATCAGGAAAGTCTAATAATACCTCACAAAGTGTTTCTGAAGCATCAGCTATTGATAAAATAAACAATTCGGCTCAAAGCAACACTCAAAAAGAAGATAGCAGTAAAACAGAGAATGCGGTACCGGAAGTAGATGGAAATCAGAAATCAGTATCCCAAAATACTGAAGAACAACCTCAGGTTACCGCTGAAAGCTCTACAGAAGGTTCTGATACTGCAGAAGAGATAACAGAAGCTATTAATACAAAAGGTTCGCTGAATATCACAGAAGCAGCGGGAAGCATAATACATGCCGGAAGTTCTATCATCATATCCGGTTCAGGCTTTTATAAGGATTTAAAGAATCTGGAGATTGTTATACAATCGGAACCCAGACAATTAGGAGTTGTTGAGTCTACTCAAGATGGTTCCTTTAAAGCACAGTTTGATATCCCAAAAGATTTAGCAGAAGGTACGCATCACATAGTCGTTCTTTATCAAGGGAAAGAAATTACAAGGCAGGAGATTGCGATTGGTCCTAAAGCTGCTGATAGCTTTTGGCAAGCACTTACTGTAGGCTTTACCAGTGATAATCAAGGTCTAATTCCTGGAATTCTGATTCTAACTGGCCTTTTAGTACTGGGAGCAGTTGTTCTGGGAGGTAATTTGGTTGCAGGTACAGTTAATAAAAGAGAAGAGTCTATATAAAATATCGGGATAGCCTAAAGATTAGCTTGGATTTCCTAATAGATACACGAAAACGAAATGTCCAAGGTTACATACCAGAGATAATAATAGTACCTTACTATAAAAATAAGACCATAGGTTTCAGCATACTGAAATCTATGGTCTTATTTTGTATTGATTATTAAGGTTCTTCTGATTCCTCTTCCTCAAAATGGTCGTTATAATATTCTTCCATTAGACGGTCTAAGTATTTATCATCCATTTCACCGAATTTAGCAACAACCATAGCTTTCATTTTTTCCATCTGCTGAAGGAATTTCACTTCTTCTGCAGCAGATGGGTCAGCAAAGCTATCTATCTTTTCTTTCGTAAGATTGGCATCTAAATACTCTTGGATAGCATCTGTAATGGAATTCTCATCACTGATTTCCTTTTCTACCTGTTTGCTTCTTTGATAGGTGGTAATTCCGATAACAAGAAAAGCAATCAGCACTGCACCCATTACAATATAGGAAAGTGCTCCGGAGAAGATGCTGATAACACCAAAAGCATTCAGTAAAAGTAATACGAGGCCGGCAATTGAAACAATGATAAAAGAAGAAGCAGAGGAGCTTAAATCTTTATATTGCTCTTCCTTTTTAACGTAAGTGGAGGATTCAACTACCGGAGGTCTTGCACTTTCAAAGATTCCCTGAACTTCTTCTTTTTCAAAGAGTTCTTCTGTAACCTCATCCATGTCATAGTCCTCATCAGCTTCATCGATGATTTCTGTTTCTTCATCAGTAGTCTCTGAGGAGGATTCATTCCCTTCATAAGTAGCATCTTCATAAGCAGCATCTGCATAAACTTCTTCCAGGGCTTCGTCATCTTTGGATAATTCATTTCTAAAATTTTCTGAATCGGAAGAGAAGGCCCCTTTAACGGCAGCAGCTTTTAAGGTCTTTTCGGCTTCTACGGCATAAAATGCATCATAGAGCTTCTTCACCTGCTTCTGATCCTTTTTGTCAATGAGGACCACGAAAGTCGCGTCTTCTTCTTTGAAAGAATAAGAAGCATTTTTAATATTGGAGTATTCAAGAAACTCCACGAATTTCTTTGCAAAAGCTTCTTTCTTTGTGTCTAAGAATTCTACTTGTGCTTCCGTCTTTTCCAGGCTGTCAACTAAGGGAATACCACAGGTCGGACAGGTGGTGATTCCATCTACATATTCTGATTTACATTCAGGACACCAGGGCATAGACATTACCTCCTAAAGGTTTTTTTATTAAAGGCTTTTAATACATTAAGCTTCAATTTTGTAAGCATGATATGCTTTCTTGCCCTTACGGATAAGAAGCATTCCGTCAGAATCCATATCGCCGACTGTAAATACTTTATCGAATTCTGTTACCTTAACTTCATTTACTGTTACACCGCCTTGTTGAATATTTCTTCTGGCATCGGATCTGGAAGCAGCAAGACCGCCGTCAACCATAAGAGTAATCAGATCTATTCCCTGAGTAAACTGCTCTTCACTGTAGTAGGTGGTAGGGATATCTTCGGACTTCATACCGCCGCCAAATAAGGCTTTGGAGGCTTCTCTGGCTTTTGTAGCTTCTTCTTCACCATGTACAAGCTTTGTAATCTCGTAAGCAAGGACATCCTTTGCATAATTGATTTCAGCATCCTGCAGGGCACCAAGTCTTCTTACTTCATCCATCGGAAGGAAGGTAAGCAGTCCAAGGCATTCTTCCACTTTGACATCTTCGATATTTCTCCAATATTGGTAGAATTCATAAGGCGTGGTCTTGTTCGGATCCAGCCATACAGCGCCTTTCATGGATTTGCCCATCTTAATGCCTTCACTGGTGGTTAAGAGCTTAAAGGTAAGACCATATGCTGGTTTTTGCTCTTTTCTGCGGATCAAATCAACACCGCCGAGGATATTGGACCACTGGTCATTACCGCCAAGCTGCATGGAGCAGCCGTACAGTTGGTTAAGCTTTAAGAAGTCATAGGATTGCATTATCATGTAATTGAATTCAAAGAAGGTAAGACCCTTTTCCATTCGTTGCTTATAGCACTCAGCAGTGAGCATCTTATTAACGGAAAAATGTACGCCGACTTCTCTTAAGAACTCTACATAGTTAAGATTCAACAGCCAGTCCGCATTATTTGCAATAATAGCTTTATCATTATCAAAATCAATAAAATGGGAAAGCTGTTTGTAGAAACAATCAGCATTATGCTGGATGGTTTCCTTTGTCATGATAGTTCTCATATCGGACTTACCGGAAGGGTCACCAATCATTGTTGTACCGCCGCCAAGCAGGGCAATAGGTCTGTGACCGGCACGCTGCATATGCATCATAGCCATAACTGTTAAAAAGTGTCCTGCTGTCAAACTGTCAGCTGTAGCATCAAAGCCTATATAAAAGGTTACTTTTTCCTTCCCTAATAATTCTTTTATTTCTTGTTCGTGGGTTGTTTGTTCAATAAATCCACGTTCCAATAAAATATCATAAACATTCTCTGACATTTTTATTGTCCTCCTTTAAGTAGTTAGAAACATTATATATGAAAAAAGAGAGTTTTTCAATATTTTTGGCGCTGTTGTTTTCGCCATTCTCCGGGAGCTGTACCGGTGGATTTTTTAAAAGCCTTGTAAAACAGGGAAAGATCGCTATATCCTACTAGATTTGCAATAGAAGCAAGGGTATAATCCGTACTGTTTAATAACTCCTTCGCCCGGTCTAATCTGATTTGCTGTATATACTGCCACGGAGTTATACCTGTATATTGCTTCATTTTTCGAGTGATATAATCCGCAGTAAAGTTAAACTTCTGTGACAAGCTGCTGCAAACAAGAGGTTTATTATAATTTAGAGCAAGATACTCCATGACTTTATCTATAAAGCCTCTCAAACCTTCAGACTGTGGATTAGAAGTAGCAAGATGCTTCAGTATAGTAAGGAACAAGGCTTCTTTCCCTAAAATATCGTATGCTCTTGATTTTAAGAGAGTATCCAGCTGGTCCAGGAAAGGTTTCAGATACCGAAGATCAAAGTTACCGCGAACAGGAATTTTAAAGCTGGAAGAATCCCAGGCAGAGGGTATTATATCCAAGGAATTATCCTGTAAAACCCCCAAGGCATTAAAATGAAGATAAAAATACACCGGTGCAGGGCTTCCTATTTTACCTTCCTGTTTTAAACCTGGGATTTGAATATACCATTCGCCGGCACTGACACTGATATCCAAATCATTTTCGGTAAAGTAAAGTGTATTTTCAAGCATAATAATTAACACAAAGTAATCACATACCCGTGTGATATGTTTCTCGCCGTCTTCAAAAAAGCGATAGCTTCCCGTAGTACATTCCGGCCAAGGGGGGATGGAGAAGTGAAGTTCATTTATCATAAATTACCTCTGTTCGTTTTTTGCATAATATGAGCATGCTGGTGCAATTGATAATTATGATTATACCAGATAAAATCATAACTGTACATGTGCATATAAAATACACTAATTCAGAATTTGAATATAATTTGGAGGTAAAGCTATGGCAGAAGGTCTAAAAAAACTTAAATTATCACCTTTTAGTACCAGTGAGATTCACCCTGAAGGATGGCTGTTAAACCAGCTGAAAATACAGGCAACTGGACTATCAGGTAATCTTGATAAATTCTGGCCGGATATCAGAGACAGTAAATGGATAGGGGGTACAGCCGAAGGCTGGGAGAGAGTTCCTTATTGGTTAGATGGTTTTATTCCCTTGGCCTGGCTTCTGGATGACGAAGATATGAAAGCCAGAGCTACGAAATACATTGATAGTATCATAAGTCAACAGGAGGAAGACGGCTGGCTTTGTCCTGTTGAGAAAGAACACCGTAATACCTATGACATGTGGGCTCTGCTGCTGATTCTAAAAGTGCTTGTAGTATATCAGGATGCTTCAGGAGATGAGCGTATTGAAACAGTTGTATACAAAGCCTTGAAAGCCTTTGATTTACATATTGATGGAAATACCTTATTTAATTGGGGAAGCAGCAGATGGTTTGAGGGACTTATTCCGATCTTCTGGCTTTATGAAAGAACAGAGGAACCTTGGCTTCTGAATTTGGCCTCTAAGCTTCACACTCAGGGCTTTGACTGGCAAGCATTATTTAAACACTGGCCATATAAGAGACCCGACGTAAAAGGCCGTTGGAGTTTCATGAGTCATGTAGTTAATAATGCCATGATGTTAAAATCCGGGGGCTTGCTTTGGAGAATGACAGGAAAAGAAGAGGATCTAAACAGTGCTGATAGTATGCTCAGGCTTCTTGATGAATATCATGGCATGGTTACCGGAGTATTTACCGGAGATGAATGTTTAAATGGAACAAGTCCGGTACAGGGAACGGAATTATGTTCAGTGGCAGAGCTTATGTATTCCTTGGAGATACTCCTTTCAATATCCGGAAAAAGTTATTGGGCGGACAGACTGGAGAAGGTTACTTTTAATGCTTTGCCGGCAACCTTCAGCCCGGATATGTGGACTCACCAATATGACCAGCAGGTAAATCAAGTACAGTGCAGTTATCAGGAAAACCCAGTATTTAGCACCAATGGAGGCCATTCGCATACCTTTGGACTGGAACCAAACTTTGGATGTTGTACGGCGAATTTAAGCCAGCCCTGGCCAAAATTTGCTCTATCAACCATGTTTAGAACGGACAATGGCATAGCAGCAGCAGCCTATGCTCCCTGCTCTCTAAAAACTGAAATTCAGAGTTCTAAGGTACAGATAACCATGAATACCAACTATCCGTTCAGGGATAAAATAGAATTCAGAATTATAACTGACCGTATGGTGGAGTTTACAATTAATTTAAGAATTCCTGAATGGACAAAGGAGCCGCTTCTTCAAATTGGAGAGGAGAGGATTATGCCAAAGCCCGGAGATTTTTATGAACTAAAATACCTATGGTCTGGTGATACAAAATTCACCCTTACGCTGCCGATGCCTGTTGAGATAATATCCCGACCGGAAAATCTTTATGCAGTGCAAAGAGGACCACTTATTTATTCCTTGCCTGTTGGAGAGAAATGGGTACAGATAAACAAAGAGATGCCAGTGCATGAGTTTCCTCACTGCGACTATGAAATATATCCTACAACACCATGGAATTATGGTCTTTGTGTAGAGAAGGAAAAACCGGAGGAATACATTCACTTTGAAGAACAACCTATTGGAGAAGTACCATTTTCTCCGGAAGGGGCACCGATAATTGCAACTGTAAAAGGAAGACAGATAGAATGGCCCCTATTAAACGGCTCAGCAGCTCCTGTTCCCCTAGCTCTTAAGACATCAGGTGAAATAGAAGAATTAAAGCTTATCCCATATGGGTGTACCAATTTAAGGCTGACAGAAATTCCAATTATCTAAAAGGCCTCTATTAAGTGGATAAGAGAAATTAAGAAAGCACTATGTTCCTGTGATTTTAGGAAACATAGTGCTTTCTAGAATTATAAGCTAAATATGAATTGATACTTTATAGGTTTGTTATTTGGTGTGTTTGCCTCTATTTATTATAACAGGCAAACGGTTAAGTATTACATAGAGCATTGCCGCATGAACGGGGAGCATAATAATGTTCTTTACCAATCTGTCTGCGAAAAGAATGATAAAGCCTTTACCCATAAGAATGGATAACCAGTAAGTGTTCAGCAGCATATCAACTAATACAATCAATATGGCTTTCGTAATAACAATTCTGCTGAGGGTTGCCTTCTTTTTGTAAAAGGCAAAACCATAAATCAAGCCAGTTAAAATGCCGCTAATGGTAAAACCGGGGAAATACGGACCTTTTGGAGAAATGATAAAGTTTAAAATATCACTCAAAGCTCCCATAATGCCGCCTACCACCGGCCCGAAGAGCATACTTCCAAGAGCGATGGGTAAATCAGTAAAACTGATACGGATGAAAGGCCCAATCATAAATGTTCCCATGAGACCAACCACAACGCACAGGGCCAAAAGCATGGCTGAAATAAGCAGGTTGTTTAGTTTCTTCAATTCCTTTGAAGATTCCTGTAATGTCTTAAAAAAATGCATAGTGCTACCTCCTTTTCTTTGTTGTCGCAAAAACAAGCGCTACAATGAGAAGGTATGCCCTACCTTTTGTAGCAGCGGGATGCGAAAATCGTACCGCAAGTTTAAACTTTTCGTTCACCGGACAACTCCCCGTTCCGGTGACACTTAACGCACGAAATCCTACTCTGCTATATTCGTTTTTGACTAAAGCTACTATAACAGAAATGATAAAAGCAAGCAAGAGTAAAATAAAAAAATATACTATTCGGTACCTATGAAAATTACTGTGAACCATGTTGAAGTTACTCTGCATTTGTATCATAATGGAAGATAATAACTTTATAACACCATGTAAGATCATAATTTCATAACGATTTGGAGAGATAAATATATTCTAAAACATACGAGGGATTAAAATGACGGAAAAGAATACTGAAAAAATTACAATTCTGGAAGTTGATTTGAAGAAGAATGAAGAAGCTCTTGAACTGCTGGAGGAACTATCGAATTCCCTTGAAGCTTTAACCGGAAACAGCGGAAAAGCTTCCTTTAGCCTTGAAGATATGCAGGAGCCGCGTTCTGTATTTGTAATAGCAAAAGACTGTGATGGAAAGGCAGTAGGCTGCGGAGCCATTCGGTCTATTACCGAAGAAATCGCTGAAGTGAAGCGGATGTATTCAAGAGTAAAAGGTAAGGGGGTTGGTGCAGAGATTCTCTCCTTTTTGGAAATGAGAGCAAAAGAATTAGGATATACTACTCTTTGGCTGGAAACCCGTAGGATAAATGAAAATGCTGTCCATTTTTATGAAAGAAATGGTTATCTAACTCGAGAAAATTATGGTAAATATATAGGAAATATAGAAGCAGTTTGTTTTGAAAAAAGACTTGACTCTTCCCTTAGGTAAGCAGGTATTCTTGTATTAAAGCCAGTGTACGGCAGCAGGAAACCAAGATCGTGAATGTGAAATCCGTGCCATGAATTTGCAATTCATTGAAAAATTATGGTAACTGGTTTAAGAAATAATTTCCACATACATGTTTGCGCAGGGGATTACGTTGATAAAAACATGGAGCATGTAGGAAAAGTATGGAGGTTTCGAGTGGATAACTGTATTAAAATCAGGGAAGTTTCACTAAAGTATGACATTTCAGCCAGAACACTGCGCTATTATGAGGACATGGGACTGATAAAGAGCATCCGCAGTGAGGATTATGCATACCGGATGTATGATGAGACATCCCTAAAGAGGCTGGAACAGATATTAATTCTTAGAAAATTAAATATCACTATTAAGGATATCCAGAAGATATTCCTGGCTCCGGATTCATCAGCGGTTTTAGAAGTTCTGGGTAAAAAGGTTGAGGGTATTGATGAAGAAGTAGCATTACTGCATGAGTTAAAAGAAATTGTTCTGCAATTTATACACCAGATTGAAACATTAGATTTCCGTGAAACCTCCGATATAAAACTACTTTATGAAAAGGCCAGGGAACTGGAACTTAGGCTATCGGAGAAAGATAACAGCTGCCAGGGCAGTGATTCCTGTGAGGAAGATTCCTCTGTAACATCAGTTGACGCTAAAAATTTAGAGGATAATCAGAGGTTGGTAGTTCAAGAGGAGAACAAGACCTCTGCATCTCCTGAATTAAATCATTTCTTAAATGTTACCGAGAAGCTGAAAAGAGGGCCGGAAGTAAGAATCATTGAACTGCCCAAATGCAGAATGGCAACCTCCGGCTATGATACATTCGATAACATTATTGGCAAATTCGATGCCTGGTGGGGGGAATATGATAAAAAGAGAAGAGGAGTCTCTTTTTCCCCCCTTGATTTCTTATGGTTTGAAGATGGGCAGGCTGTGTGGTGGATGGCAGTTGAAAAAGATGCAACATCGGAAGATACAGGCGGTTATGAGATTATTGATTTTGAAGGAGGACTATATGCGGCTGCTATATCGGTGGATGGAGACGATGATATTAGCGGAAGAGTATTTGAAGGAGTGAAGAATTGGCTGGAAACCAGCGGATTCGAAATGGATGAGCGAACCGGTCATCGTACCATGTGCCATATGATCATTACGGACAATATCAAAAAGGGTCTTGGATACGATCAGTTGGATATCTATGTTCCTATTAAACTGCGCAATAAGTAAATAACAGCAAACCGAAACATATTTTTGCACGAAACATGAGGAAGTAGGAGGTATTCCTTATGTTTCGTGTTTTTTTATTTAATTACGGTTACTGTTTCGGAAATCGGTTGAATTCGTTGCCTGAATGGAGCATAATGGAAGAAAAAGGAATTTAAAGCTAAGAATAATAAAACACAAGTAGAGGGCGAAATATAATTATTGGAGAGTGGGTATTTACGAAGGGGGTTTTTATGTATAAGGTTTTTTTAGTGGAAGATGAAATTGTAATTCGGGAAGGTATCAAGAACAAGATTCCCTGGGAACAAGAGGGCTTTCAAATTGTCGGAGATGAAAGTGATGGTGAATTGGCATACCCGATGATTGTAAGGGAGCGGCCGGACATTTTGATTACTGATATAAAAATGCCTTTTATGGATGGTCTTGAGCTGAGCAAATTACTAAAAAAAGATATGCCGCAGATGAAAATTATTATTATCAGCGGGTATAGTGATTTTGGATATGCCCAGAAAGCAATTGATATTGGTGTAAGTGAATATCTACTGAAACCGGTAACTTCGGCTAAACTGGTGGCAGCAGTGAAAAATGCAGCAGAGGTGATTGATAAGGAGCGGAAGGAAAAACAAATACTGAATCAGTACCAACTGTTGGTCTATCAAAAGCATGGTGAAAAAAGAAAGGAGTTTTTTAATGCTCTTGTCAGTGGAAAAATGTCTCTTTCACAAATCATAGAACAGGAAGAGGAACTTGGAATTAATATGGTGGCAAGTGTTTTTTGCGTGCTGCTGTTTCAATTTAAAGGACAGGAGGATATGTACGAGTACTCGGATGAAATTGTACAATGCGAAGCAAGAATGACAGAAGCATTGAGAGCATTTTCCGACATCAGGGTATTTGAACGTGGAATGGATGGGTGGGCCTTTATCTTATTGGGTGAAACGGAAGGGGGAATTAACGAGTTGACCCTGGAATTGTGCGATATATTAATCCATATCTGTGATAACAAAGTCCACTATTTTGGCGGAATCGGAAAGTGCGTCAACCGCGTCCGCGACCTGCATAAGTCTTATCTGGATGCCAACAGGGCTTTTTCCCTGCGGTATTTTGAAAGCAGGGATCAATTCGTATCTTATATTGACGTACATAATATAAAGGAATATATCGGAAACAGAATTAATGTCAGAGAACTAAAGCTTGAGAAACTTGACAGGGCTTTGCTGGAGGACTTCTTAAAAAGGGGGACCATACATGATGTGAATGAATTTGTTGACAGCTATTTTGAAGGATTTAGTACAAATGCTATCAGCTCCAGCATCTTCAGGCATTATATCATAATGGACGGATATTCCGTTATTATGAAGTTTCTGAAAACTCTTAAGTATACGGAAGAGATGATTTACGGCAGCCTGAAAAGCTTGAATTGTGTCCCGGACCAGCTTTACGGTCTGGAGGAATGCAGTAAATTATATAAAACTATTTTGAAAGAAACAATTGAACTGCGTAATAGAAATAGTCAAAAAAGATATGCTGCGCTTATTGATCAGGCAAAGGAGTATATTCTTCTTCAGTTTACTATGAGTGATCTTACTCTGGATAAGGTTGCATCTAAGGTCAATGTCAGTCCCAACTATTTCAGCTCACTTTTCAACCAGGAAACCGGGATGACCTTTATCGAATATTTAACAGATATCCGAATGGAGAAGGCAAAAGAGTATTTAAGATGTTCAGGCAGAAAGATAACGGAAATTGGTTTTATGGTAGGATATCAGGATTCCCACTATTTCAGCTACTTGTTTAAAAAAACACAATATTGCACACCATCCGAATACCGGATGCAGGGAATAGGTGGAGAATAATGGATATGAATAATGGGACCCCAATCCGGTATCCTTTAAGATGGAAGCTCTTTATGGTAGCGGTTGTAATCATTATACCAATGATTATTTTATCGGTTTACCAAATTGCAGCTCTGCATAACTATAGTACGGCGTATGATGCTATCGTGCGAAGGATTACCTCGGCTAATGATTATAACCTCAATTTTAAGGCGGAAATGGATGAAGGTATGTATAAGATTGTTGTTGAAGCGGAAACCTTCGATTCAATTGATGATAATAGTGATTTAAAAAATCCATATAAACTGATAGAGGCCGCAAGGAATAGTTTTACCAGCCTGCGGGAGATTACATCAAGCAGGGAAAGCCTGGACTGGATCAAGCGGATTCTGCTTAATCTGGATACTCTGGAAGACAGGGTTAATGAAATACGTGATAATCTGAAGCAGACAGGCCACTATGAAGAAAATATTGAAATGCTGGAATCTGATATCTATATTCTGACAGAACTGTTTCAGGAAGAAATCCAGTATTACATTTATTATGAAACCCAGAATTTTGAGGCCATAAGACAGATTCTTAACGAGCAGGTAACGAAAGTAATTGTGACAATGATAGTGGCATTAGCTTCTATCATCATTACGTCTGTTTTAGTTAATATCTTTGTTACAAACAGCATTACAAGACCAATCAGGATGTTATGCGATAAGACGGCTATGGTAGCAAAGGGTGATTTTACAACAAGGACAATCTGCGAAAACCATGATGAATTGTCAATCTTATCCGATAGCTTTAATGATATGGCCTCTAAACTGGAGCAGCAGGTGAATCGTATCCGGCTTGAACAGGAAAATTTAAGACACATGGAATCAAAGCTTCTGCAAACGCAGATTAATCCGCATTTTCTATATAATACGTTAGATACTATAATCTGGTTAATTGAAGCAGAAAAAAACAAAGAAGCAATTGACATTGTTGTATCCCTTTCTGAATTTTTCCGAATTATTGTGAGTAAGGGAAGAGATTTTATTACCATACGAGAAGAGGAAATACATATAAAAAGTTACCTGCAAATACAGCAGTCCAGGTATAAAGACATCCTGGATTATGAAATTAATATCCCGGAAGAACTTTACAGATATCAAATTCTGAAACTGACTCTGCAGCCACTCATTGAGAATTCCTTATACCATGGAATTAAAATGTTAAGGGCAAGAGGGAAAATAACAGTTACCGGCGGAATATGGGACAAGGTAATTTGTTTCCATGTAATGGATAATGGCATTGGAATGGAGGAAGAGGAATTAAATGCTTTAAGAAAAGAAATTGAAATGCCGGGCAGCAAACAGAGTACCGGTTTTGGTCTTGCCAACGTCAACAAACGAATTAAACTGAATTATGGAGATATGTATGGATTAGACATACAAAGCAAAAAGGGAGAAGGCACGGATATTATCATTAAAATCCCGGTAAGTATAGCGGATAATGAGCAAAGGGAGGCAAGATATGAATAAGAGTCTAAAAATTGCGATAGGTATTTTCATCCTTGGATTGATTGTCCTTGCTAGTTACAGTTTGAGGCCATTAAAACAGCTTCCGTACAGCGAATATGAGAATGTAAAGGATACAGATTCGGATTTGATTATTGTTGGTTTCTCCCAGCTTGGTTCGGAATCGGACTGGCGCACGGCAAATACAAAATCCATACAGAGAGCTCTTTCAAAGGAGAATGGATTTTCGCTG
Organism: Anaerocolumna chitinilytica; assembly: GCF_014218355.1. Taxonomy (NCBI): domain Bacteria; kingdom Bacillati; phylum Bacillota; class Clostridia; order Lachnospirales; family Lachnospiraceae; genus Anaerocolumna; species Anaerocolumna chitinilytica. The sequence continues at coordinate 3,146,760 of NZ_AP023368.1, read as the reverse complement.
ATTTATTCCAATGGAAGGCAGAAGCAGGAAAATCAGATTAAGGATGTAAGGAGTTTTATTTTTCAAGAGGTAGATTATATTGTAATTGCCCCGGAAACGGAAACCGGATGGGATACGGTACTGGAGGAAGCAAAGGAAGCAGGTATTCCGGTCATAATTGTAGATCGAATGATTGATACCGCAGATGATACTCTTTATGCCGCATATGTGGGTACGGATAAATATGAGGAGGGCAAAAAAGCAGGACTTTGGCTGGAAAAGTATCTGAAGGAGCAAGAGAGCAAGGATAAGTCTTCCCTGAAAAAGAAAACTTACAATATTGCCGTTCTTGAGGGAACCTTAAATTCGACCGCACAGATTGGGCGTTCAAAAGGGTTTGAGGAAATCGCCAAAACTCACAAAGAGTGGAAGATTCTTGCACAGGAAAGCGGTGAGTTTACCAAGGCAAAGGGAAAAGAAGTGATGGCAAAGTACCTGCAGGAATTTGATGATATTGATATTTTACTGTCGCAAAACGATGATATGACCTTTGGTGCCATAGAGGCAATACAGGAAGACAGCCTGACCTGCGGGGTGGATGGTAAGATTAAAATTATTTCCTTTGACGGGGTGTCGGAGGCTTTTGACAGGATGGAGGAAGGACTCATCAATGTGGACATTGAATGTAATCCGTTACAGGGGCAATTGATTGCAAACATAATAGAGCGATTGGAAAAAGGGGAAGTGGTTAATAAGTTCTCCTATATGGATGAAAAGGTTTTTGAGGCGGAAAATGCCGCTGCAGAACGAATTGGGCGGAGTTATTAGACAAGGTATTTTTATCTCTGTTAAAAAACAAACATAATTCATAGGAATCTTAACCAAAATGAAATTGGAAAAGAAACTCCGTAAAATAAACTACAAAACAAGTAATAATCTCCGTATATTTTCGGTTATAAATTTTTTACACTTATATACGTAATTCAATTCATCTTATGTGTAAAAAAGGAGGAGATATCTATGAAGAAACTGTTGGTTTTTATTTTGGTACTGACGGTGTTGCTTTCGTTTGCGGGGTGCGGAAAGAAAGACAGTGCGACTTCCGGCAAAGCGGACAAAAAAATAACTGTGGGGGTTGTACAGACAAATGCGAATGAGTCCGACTGGCGAACGGCTAACACAAAATCTTTTAATGATGCTTTCAAGGAGGCCGGCTTTGAGATAAAAATGGTCTTCGGGGAAGGTGATCATGCAAAGCAAATATCACAGGCACAACAGCTTATCCAGGAAGAGGTTGACTATCTTGTTGTATTAGGGCTTCAGTCGGCAGGCTGGGAGGATGTGGCGAAATCTGCCAAGGAAGCAGGAATTCCCTTTATCATGGCTGACCGTAAGCTTGACTTGTCAGAGGATCTTTACACAGCTATGGTATGTTCCGATTTTGAAGCAGAAGGCAATAAGGCTGTTGACTGGCTGAAGAAACAGGCTCTGGCGGATTATAAGATTGTAGTGCTTGGCGGTGACACGGGTTCTTCTGCCCAGCTTGGCCGCTCCAAAGCAATAGAAGATGGTGCCGCAGCAAACGGCTGGAGCATTGTATTCAATCAGAACATGAAGGGATGGGATGAAACCCTTGCAAAACAGGCCGTAGCCGATCTTATTGCAGGAGGGACAGGGTTTACCGTTATCTATGCCGAGAATGATAACATGGCCCGAGGTGCCTGTGATGCTATGGACGCTGCCGGTATTACATATGGCAAGGATGGAGATGTAAAAGTAATCTCCTTTGATGCAAATAAATGGGCTCTTGAGAAGGTTCTTGCAGGCCAGTTCAACCTTGATGTAGAGTGCAATCCTCTTCATGGTCCCAGAATTGTTAAGCTTATTAAGCAGCTTGAGGCCGGTGAAACTATTGAAAAAAATGCTTACGTAGAGGAAGAAATGTTTGATTGTGCTACTATTACAAAAGAGATTGTTGATGCCCGTCCCTATTAATTATGAAGCCATATATAGGAAACATCCAGCAATTTTCAGCAGATTAATAAGGTAAGATAGGTTCGGACTTCGCGGTGCGAGTATGCGGATAGTTGCAAATTCCGGCATACCGGCACCGCGTATTTTTCTAATCATAGGAAGAACAGCACAATGATATCGTACCTGAACGGAGGTTTTATATTACTATTATGCAGAAACCAATACTTACCATGCGAGGTATTTATAAAAGTTTTCCCGGTGTACGGGCCTTGCAAAATGTGGATTTTACTTTATGTGAAGGGGATATACACGCTCTTATGGGTGAAAATGGTGCCGGGAAGTCTACTCTGATCAAGGTTTTGACCGGAGTATATGCCAAGGATGCCGGAGAAATCTATATGGAAGGAAGCAATAAACCGGTTCATATCAAATCGCCTCAGGATGCTCAAAAATATGGGATAAGTACAGTTTACCAGGAAATCACATTATGCCCGAATCTGACAGTAGCTGAAAATTTGTTTATAGGAAGAACCAAGGATTTGTTTGTGGACTGGAAGAAGAACAACAACAGGGCGGAAACAATTCTGGAAAGTCTTGGAATCCCAGCAAAGCCGACGCAGCAATTATCAAACTGCTCGATAGCGATTCAGCAGATGGTAGCAATTGCCCGGGCTGTTGATATGGACTGCAAGGTATTGATTCTTGACGAACCTACCTCTTCGCTGGATGAACAGGAAGTTGGCAAACTGTTTGCATTGATGCGTGAGCTAAAGGACAGGGGGGTAGGAATCCTTTTTGTCACCCATTTTCTTGATCAGGTATATGAGCTATGCAATAAAATTACGGTTTTGCGGGGGGGCGAACTGGTAGGCGAATATCAGATCAAAGATTTGCCCCGAGTAGAACTGGTGGCCAAAATGATGGGGAAGGAGCTGGGTGATTTGGCTGATATCCATAACGAAGCACAGTATGGCGGCGGGTATGCGAAGGAAGCAATCATAGAAGCCGAGGGACTTACAAGCACATCGGGAATAAAACCATTCAATTTCGTCGCATATAAAGGTGAGGTAACAGGCTTTGCCGGACTATTGGGCTCCGGCCGCAGTGAGTGTGTGCGTGCAATCTTCGGCGCAGACAGGGTCTTGAAAGGGAAACTTAGAATTAAGGGCGGTTATACCAGCGTTACATCACCGATAAAGGCTATGAAGAAAGGAATTGGCTATCTTTCGGAGGATAGAAAGAGGGATGGGATTATCAGTGATTTGTCAGTTCGTGAGAATATCATACTTGCGCTGCAGGTTATGAGGGGCTTCTTCCGTCCTTTTACTAAGGTGCAGGCACAGGCTTTTGCCGATGATTACATCCGTTTGCTAGGAATAAAAACCGCTTCAGCAGATACCCCAATCGGCTCCTTGTCCGGGGGAAACCAGCAAAAAGTAATTCTTGCCCGTTGGCTGCTCACACATCCCGATTATCTTATTCTTGACGAACCCACCCGTGGAATTGATATTGGCACAAAAGTAGAGATTCAAAAACTGGTTCTAAAGCTTGCGGCAGAGGGTATGAGTATTACCTTCATTTCCTCTGAGATTGAGGAGATGCTGCGTACCTGCTCAAGATTAATTGTTATGCGTGATTTGTATGTAGTTGGAGAACTAAAGGGAAAGGATATGACACAGGACAAAATAATGTATACGATAGCGGGAGGAGCAGGTCAAAATGTTCAGAATGAATCATCAAATCGATAACGGCCGTTTGGTGCCGGCTTTTAAAGCATTTGTCAGACACCGGCTCTTTATTCCCATTGCATTTCTTTCTTTTTTGCTGTTACTAAATATATTTATCAATCCGGGCTTTTTAAGAATCAGCCTGGGAAGAGACAGCTCCGGAAATCCTGTTCTGATAGGAAATATCATAAACATCTTAAACAATGCAACCGAGCTTGTTATCCTTGCCATCGGAATGACGCTTGTTACGGCCTCCTCCAAAGGTCAGGATATCAGTGTAGGTGCTACGGTTGCAATCGTCGGCGGAGTGGTTATGCGGGTTCTGTGCGGGAGCGAGACCCAGCCCGCGGTATTGCATGCATCTGTCTTTGTTGCACTTTTACTTGGCTGTCTTGCCGGTATGGCCTGCGGAGCTTTTAACGGTATCCTTGTTTCAAAATTTAACATACAGCCTATGGTTGCAACACTCATACTATTTACGGCAGGCCGGTCCATCGGCTCTATGGCTATGGGCGGGCTTAAACCCAAAGCTGTCTCCTCCTTTGGCTATTATGGGAACTTTATACCGGGTTTCCCCATTCCGACCCCGATACTCATTACAATTGCTATGGTAACGGTAACCTGCCTTGCATTAAAAAAGACGAACCTGGGTCTGTATACCAAGGCAGTGGGTATCAATGATAAAGCCTCAAGCCTGAATGGACTCAATCCTGCACGAATCAAGTTTATGACCTTTGTTATTCTGGGCTTTTGTGTCGGTATCGCAGGCTTTGTACAGTCAAGCCGGGTGCAGACGGTTAACCCCTATACCATTGTGCCCAGTATTGAAATGGATGTTATCCTGGCAGTCGCTCTTGGCGGCAATTCACTTGGCGGCGGTAAATTTAACATGACAGGTTCGATTATCGGAGCCTATACCATCCAGACACTGACCTCGATGCTGACAACACTGAATGTGAATACAAATGCTGTTCCTGTATTTAAGGCTGTGATAATTATTATGCTCGTAGCCATCCAGACGCCCGTTGTCAAAAGCTTCTTCAGCAATATGGACGTATTTTCCAAAAGGGCTGTAAGCGATGGAAAGGAGCGGTGTTAGTATGCAAAGTTTAAATAATATCCAAGGGGCCGGAAGCGGTGGAGTATTTCAGAGCAAGCTGAAACGTAAGGAGTCCCTGACAGACACAGCCTTTCTGCTGACAATTACCATTACACTGTTTATTGTTATCTACATACTTTCCATTGTCTTTCTGGGAGATAAGGGGTTCAACAAAATACAGATGTTTTTTAATCTCTTTAATGAAAATGCCGCCTTGATTGTAATTGCATGCGGACTTTCGATTGTTATGATTACAGGCAGTATAGATATTTCCGTAGGTGGTTCCACAGCTCTCATTTGTACTGTCTGTATTGTTTGCCTTAATAAGCATGGTTTCAATTTTTTTACAGTTCTTATCCTGGCTCTGACAATCGGTCTTGCCTTTGGTGCCGTTCAAGGATTTCTCATAGCTTATCTGGAGATGCAGCCCTTTATCGTTACGCTGGCTGGGATGTTTCTGGGCAGAGGTTTGGTGGCTCTGATAGAAGTCAATCAGATACAAGTCAATAATGCAGGATTTGAAAAGCTGTCAGCTGCGCGGATACAGATACCTTTTTTAGGTGATATTAACAGGAAGGGTGTTTTTATTCAATCAAAGCTGGAATATGGCGTTATCATAGCACTTATTATTGTATGCTTGATATATTGTCTGCTCAAAAAAACAAAGCTTGGACGCAGTTTCTATGCAGTGGGAGGGAACTCCCAGAGCGCCCTCATGCTTGGTATTAATGTCAGGAGAACCAGGTTCTATGCCCATTTGCTTTGTGGTCTGCTGGCAGGTATCGGTGGATTCTTATATCTTTTCCATACACGGTCAGGTTCCGTTCAGCAGGCAACAGGTCTTGAAATGGACGCGATTGCTGCCTCTATTATTGGCGGAACACTTCTTACCGGAGGTGTAGGTAATATCTTTGGTACCCTCTTTGGGGTATTAACAAGCGGAATTGTATTACTGATTGTTACTGCAATAGGAAGCCAGGATCCCTGGTGGCCTCAAATTACTCGTGCGGCAATGCTATGTTTCTTCATTGTACTTCAGAGTATTATTTGCTCCCGTAAGAAAAGCAAAAATTGAATTTCAGACATAACCGGTTACTATCAGGAATATAATATGCTAGAATTATATTGTTAAGGCATTATATCCGTGGAAGTGGACAGGGCATTTCTATAGAAAATCATAGAAAGGATGAGGTTATGGAGAAGCAGGAAGAATACTTGATGCCAAACAGAGCAGAATACATAAGACTCGCAAGAGAGAGCTGCAGCAGAAACCAGTCAGGAAATGTAAACAACAAAGCTAAAAATGCATATCGTCATAAAGAGATGTTTATACAGGATGATACCGGCTATGTAATGGAAGAAGCAGAGACAAGAGCAGGACAAAATACCGGTATGAAGATATTTCTGGTACGATTAATTTGTGCAAGCCTGTTATTTCTTATGATATTTTTAATGGATCAGTTTGATTTCAAATTAAAGCAGGTAAACACCAGTATGATTGAGAATCAGATATCTGCTAGTATGGGGGTAAAAGAAGCACAGGACTTCTTCGTATCTGTACTGGATAAATTTAAGTGATTAATGTGTTTTTGTTTTCGTTGATTATGTTTTTAATAAGATGCACTATACATAAGGGAGTAGGATGTATTCCTTATGTTTAGTGCATCTTTTACTTGATCGACAGGGAAAATATAAAAATCATTTTTTTACAAACAAGAGCAGAACCCAAAAATCAGACTCTGCTCTTAAAAACTATAAACCTATTTACATTAGGTTTTTGCATATACACAGAACTTGAAATACTCTCAGTAGATGATGATATCCTAATATTCTTCTCTAAGTCCGAACTCCGCAGATTCAACCCATTCCTCCGGACGGCTAGTCATCTTAACCAATTCCTCTAATATAATGCAATGGGTATCCTCTTGCTTTATCAAATAACCAAATACTTTTTTCGATTGTTCCTCCGAAGCCTTATCCAGTAAATCTTGATAGAATTTAACGCTTTCTTCTTCCTTTTCAAGTGCCATTCTGTATATGTCAAGCTGATTTGGAATATGCTTTATTTCCATTTTAAAATCTGTCATTTCTTTAAATATCGATTTTACATTGGTTAAAATATTGCTATCCTTAAAAGGTAAAACAATATCTTTCTTATAACTCCGTAGAATTGCTGCATGGTTTTCTTCTTCACCTGCTAAGATCAAAAATACTTTCTGAAGGCTGTTCCCTTCGTTGAGTTCGGCCTGTTTTCTGTAAAAAGCCTCTAGATCATTTTCCATTGAAAGTGCCAAGTCTAATAATTCCATATCCGTCCTCCTTTTAAATTCAAGATTTGTAACCATTTTAGATACTTTTTAGGCAATTATGTATTCAATACCTAATTAATATTAGCAATCATTATTATAAACTTTTTTCTTATATTTTTCCAGCAGTTTTTGTGTTTAACCGACACTATTATATCTGAGACCAAATAATGACTATAAAAAATGATTATTATAAAAAATTTTCAATAATAAGGCAAAGTTTAGATAGACAAAATATAAATCGGGGGTTAAAGATTGTTTTTTCATCCTTCATAGTCTATAATAAACAATAAGTTTTTAGGCTTAGCTAATTTGATTCACATAATATTATTATGTAAACCGATATGTTTTTCTAAGACAACAATAGAATGGAGAATATAAGAAATAATGAATAAACTTGCTTTATCCGATGAGATATTGATGACCATAGACAAGCCTGCCAGATACATCGGTAACGAAACAAATATGGTCGTAAAAGATACAAAAGCGGTAGATATCAGATTTTGTATGTGCTTTCCTGATGTTTATGAGATTGGTATGTCCCATCTTGGAATACAGATTCTTTATGATATGTTCAATCGCAGAGAGGATACTTACTGTGAGAGAGTATACTCGCCCTGGCCTGATTTGGACAAGATTATGAGGGAGAAGCATATTCCTCTTTTTGCACTGGAATCCCAGGAGCCTATTAAGAACTTTGATTTCCTTGGAATTACTCTGCAATATGAGATGTGTTATACCAATGTATTGCAGATTCTTGATTTATCCGGAATTCCTTTGTTGGCAAAAGACAGAACAGAGGACGACCCCTTTGTACTGGGAGGCGGTCCCTGTGTGTATAATCCGGAACCCCTTGCCGACTTCTTCGATTTCTTCTATATAGGAGAAGGAGAAACTGTCTACAATCAGTTGTTGGATATTTATAAAGAGCATAAAGCCAAGGGCGGCAGCAGAAAAGAATATTTAGAGAAAATAGCAGAGATTGAGGGTATCTATGTACCTTCCTTTTATGATGTTCATTATAAAGAAGATGGAACAATAGAAAGTTTTACAAAGATTAATTCCCATGCAAAAGAAAAAATCAAAAAACAAGTTGAAATGAAGCTGGAAAATACTTATTACCCGAAGAAACCTCTGGTGCCCTATATCAGAGCAACCCAGGACCGTGTTGTTCTGGAAATTCAAAGAGGGTGTATCAGGGGCTGCCGTTTCTGCCAGGCGGGAATGGTATATCGGCCGGTAAGAGAACGAAGCATGGACTTTTTGAAGGAATATGCGACGGAGATGTTAAAAGCCACAGGACATGAGGAAATTTCCTTGAGTTCCCTAAGTTCCAGTGATTTTTCAGGATTACAGGAACTGGTTTATTTTCTGATAGAGGAATGCAACAAGCAGAAGGTGAATATTTCTCTCCCTTCCCTTCGTATCGATGCCTTTGCACTGGATGTTATGAATAAAGTACAGGATGTAAGAAAGAGTTCCCTTACCTTTGCACCGGAAGCCGGGACCCAGAGGCTTCGCGATGTAATCAATAAGGGGTTGACGGAAGAGAGCATTCTAAACGGCGCAATGCAAGCCTTTAACGGAGGCTGGAATAGGGTTAAACTTTATTTTATGCTGGGACTTCCCACAGAGACAGAGGATGACATTGAAGGCATTGCAGTACTCTCAGACAGAATTGCAAGAGAATATTATACCATCCCTAAGGATCAGCGTAACGGTAAGGTAGGCATCACCGCCAGCACTTCTTTCTTTGTGCCCAAGCCTTTTACACCTTTTCAGTGGTCTAGAATGGATACGGCGGAAGAATACCTGAATAAACAGCATTTTCTTAGATCAAAATTCAACGAACAGTTAAATAAGAAGAGTATTAAATATAACTGGCATGAAGCAGAACTTAGTGTATTGGAAGGCGTCTTTGCCAGAGGAGACCGAAAAGTTGCTGCAGCACTTATGGCAGCTTATAAGGAAGGGTGTCTTTTTGATTCCTGGACAGAGTTTTTTGATAATAAAAAGTGGGTAAAGGCTTTTGCTGATACCAATATTGATATTAATTTCTATACCAGCAGGGAGAGGGATGAGGAGGAAGTCCTCCCTTGGGATTTTATTGATGCGGGTGTTACAAAGAAATTTTTATTAAGAGAATACAAAAACGCCAAAGAAGAAAAAATTACTCCGAACTGCAAGTTGTCCTGTACAAACTGCGGTGCTATGGAGTTTGGAGGAGGCATCTGCTTCCTGCCAAGAACTGAGGAGGTGAATGCATAATGATGGTTCGTATGAAGTTTATGAAAACAGGGCCGGTAAAATTTATCGGTCATCTGGATATTATGCGTTTTTTTCAAAAAGCAGTAAGAAGAGCCGGCCTGGATGTGGAATACTCCCAGGGCTTTAACCCCCATCAGGTTATGTCTTTTGCATCACCACTTGGTGTAGGACTGACCAGCGAGGGAGAGTATCTGGATGTCTCCTTTAACAGTCTTCCTGAAAAGTCAGTTGCAATAAAGACTTTGAATGATGCTATGAATGAATTTATTCAGGTAACAGATATGGTAGAATTAAACAGTGGAGCGAAAAATGCTATGGCAAGTGTTGCTGCAGCTGACTATTTGGTTTCAGTAAAAGATGGTTATGAATTCCTTACTATCAATGAATTCCAGGAGAAATTTAATCGCTTTCTGCTTCAAGAGAATATTACAATCCTGAAGAAGTCCAAAAAGAGCGAGAAAGAAACAGATATTAAACCTTTTATTTACGCCTATGCCTTCACGGATAGGGAATTTTTTGGTGCGGATAATAGAAAGAAAAGTGTTGCAGAAGAATACGATAACGGTGTTAAAATATATCTGAGACTTTCTTCGGGCAGTGTAAATAATCTGAAACCTGAGCTTGTAACAGAAGCTTTCTGTGAGTATGCAGGAATACCCTTTAACGAATATGCTTTTCAGATGCACCGCTTTGAACTATATACCCAGACAGAGGACGGAAGATATATTCCTTTATCCGAGGTGGGTAATGAAGCATAAATTGATTATTACGAAAGAAGGGAACAGAATCATATCCTCTGTTTTCGATGAAAAAGAAATGCTTCAGGTTAACATATTTGGTGCAATAGAAGAAAATCCACTTGGGAATATCTATGTGGGAAAGGTCAAAAATATTGTAAATAATATAGCTGCAGCTTTTGTAGAATATGAAAAGGATAAGATGTGCTACCTTTCTTTGGAAGAAGTTAAAAATCCCATATTCTTAAATCCCAAAAAGAATGATAAACTGGTGGTTGGAGATGATATTCTTGTTCAGATTGCAAAAGCTGATGTGAAAACCAAAGCACCTGTTGCCACTGTAGCATTGAATTTTACAGGGAAATATCTGGTGTTGACCCATGGGAATAATCTGATCGGCATCTCCGGCAAGATCAGAGAAGAAGAAGAGAGAAAGCGACTGAGAGCACTGATGGAGGTTTATAAGAATTCTGAGTACGGTTTTATTGTCAGAACCAATGCAGCCTCTATAGAAGATAATGTGTTAAAGGAAGAAGCGGAGGCTCTTATTGGCGTTTACAAAGACACCTTAAGTCATGCAATGTATAAAACTCCGTTCACCTGTGTATTTAAGACTTTACCCGGGTATCTTTGTGATATTCGGGATAGCTTGTCAGAAGCAATAACGGAGATTATCACTGATAATAAGGATTTGTATGATGAGATAGCATCTTATCTTGGCAGCTACCAAAAGGAAGACCTTGTGAAGCTTAAGTTCTATGAAGATAACCTGCTGACTCTTAGTAATCTATACGGTGTTAATTTAAAGCTGGAAAATGCTCTTAAGAAAAAGGTATGGCTGAAATCCGGCGGAAATCTTGTTATTGAACCTACAGAAGCACTTACGGTTGTGGATGTGAATACGGGTAAAGCGATCTACGGCAAGAGAAAGGTTCAGGATACTTTTCTGAAACTCAATTTGGAAGCAGCGGAAGAAATTGCAAAACAGATAAGGCTTAGAAACCTTTCAGGTATAATTGTTGTTGATTTTATAGATATGGAAGAGAAGGGGGCCAAAGAAGAGCTGATGCGGTTTTTTGAGGAACAGCTGAGAAAGGACCCTGTAAAGACCGTATTAGTGGATATGACAGCCCTTAATCTGGTAGAAGTTACAAGAAAGAAGGTGCGAAAGCCACTCTATGAACAAATCAGCGAAGAATAAAACCAATGCTACAAGGCTTTTGGACCAGGCGGGAATTTCTTATAATGTTTATGAATATGAGCCTGATGAGGAAAATTTAACGGGTGAACATGTTGCCGCTCAGATTGGAATGTCTCCCGAAAAAGTATTTAAGACCTTGGTAGCAAGAGGAAAAGAAGATATTTACGTCTTTTGTATTCCGGTAAAGGAAGAGCTTAATTTGAAAAAAGCAGCTATGATTACCGGCGAAAAAAAGATTGAAATGGTACACCAGAAGGAACTTTTAGGGCTAACTGGTTATATCAGGGGCGGCTGCTCACCGGTGGGAATGAAGAAGAAGTATCCTACTTTTATGGATGAGACTGCTCAGCTTTTTGATACGGTAACGGTTAGTGCCGGTGTAAGAGGCTTACAAATAGAGGTGGAACCGGTAGCACTTATAAAATATGTGCAGGGTAGTTTCGAGGATTTAACAGAGTAAGGGGCTGTTACAAAATAGCTAATTTACTCTTTTGAAAGGACTGGGTGTATTATTATACACCCAGTCCTGTTTTAGAGTTTATTATGGCTATTTTGCAACAGCCCCGTCGCTAAATCAGGGATTAGAGAAGAATAAGAAAAGAGCAAGCAGGCAGTTAAAAGTGTTGCCGTGACTTGCTCTTTTATTGGTTCAAAACTGGCTCGAAGGGGAGAATTCTTTGAATTTCCTAGTGAATTGTTTTCTAAAGTGAGAAGTTATTTATAAACTTTTCTATATCCTCTTTTATACCGGTAAGGCTGCCCTGAACCATCTCTTTGCTTCCGCCGCCTCTGCCGCTAAAGACTTTATTAAGTTCCCCACCAAGAATTCTTATGTCAGTATTTTTCGAAGATAGGATGTATCGGTATTCCTGATTAAGGGGAGATTCTATCGATTGGTTTATAACTTTTGCAGTTGGAACAAAGATCCCAATGATTCCTTCACGGTGTTCCTTAAGCAAATTCGCATAATTTCTTAGCTGACTGTCTTCGATTTCGCTATCAAAGACTAGATAGGTTTCCGTTCCGAATGGTACGGATTCTGCTTTGCAGGTGAGGAGTTTCAGGGAGAGGGCGGTGACTTTTCCTTCCAAGGATAACTTTTCTTCTTTCAAGCGCTTTACAGCATCTGCTGTTTCATAGATCTTAGCGGAAAGCAGGACGGAAATATCCTGAATGTTCTTCTCTTTTTTATTATAGTCTCTTAAGGACCTGCTGCCGCAGAGGATTTCCAGACGGGTACCACCTTTATAATTCTGGTTCGATACTATTTTTATCAGACCCACTTCACCGGTGGATTTCACATGGGGAGCACAGCAGGCACAAGTATCAATACCCTCTATCGTAACAATTCGTACAGCAGTGTGAAGTTCTTTCTTACTGCGATACTCCATGGCTTCAAGAGCTTTTTCACCAGGATAATAAGCTGTTACCGGGATATTGGAAAAGACTGCTCTATTGGCCGCTTCTTCCATATCTCTTAAATCCTCTTCTTTTAACGCACCATTAAAATCAATAGTAACAATATCGGTACCAAGGTGGAAGCCTACATTATCATAACCATAATGTTTGTGCACAAGGCCGGAAAGAATATGCTCGCCGGTATGCTGCTGCATAAAGTCAAAACGCCGGTTACTGTTAATCAAACCCTTGACTGTAGTTCCTTCCTTGAGAGGGGCAGTGGTTGTATGATAGATGATTTCTTCTTTTTCCTGTACATCTATGACCTCAATGTCATTCAGCAGACCTATATCGCAGGCTTGTCCGCCGCCTTCGGGGAAGAATGTTGTGGAATCCAGAATTACTTCGTAGGTTTTATCACTCGTCAGGGTTGTTATTTCTTTGCAGGAGAGTACTTTCGCTTGAAATTCCGAGAGATAACTGTCTTTATCATATAATTTAATTGTTTTTTCGAACATAGCAAATCCTTTCTCTTATCCAGCTAAACTTTTATTATGATACGTATTTTAGCAGGTTACGAATGGAAATTCTATTGTTTTATCCGAATCTTCTTAAAATTATGATTATAATTCAGTCTTACACCTCTATACACGAAAATCTAAGATAAGGGATAGATGGTTTCTGGCTCCTTTCAGGAATTTTCTATAAAAAAATTTCAAAATGAATTACTTATAAGTTCAGAGAAGACTATCTTTGAATGGCTGAAAAGTTTCATCACACCAGGAAAACTATCATTGAATGGCTGAAAGAATTTCATCACACCAGGAAAGTACAGCCTCTGTATTTAAAATTCCAAGACGAAGAGGGGCATAAAGGAATATCTGTCTGTCCGTGGTGATTTCATCATTCCCCTTATTCAGACTGTCTTGAAGCTGTTGGTATTTCAGAAGTCTTTCCAGATGTTTTTCCTTGTAATCGGTTAACATGGCAATAATATTCTCTTTGGGAAGATTGCTGGAGAAGGTTAGCTTAAGCAAGAATTCTGAGCGCATGGGCTGATATTCGGCAGGTTCTAAAAGCCAGTTTAAGAATTCTGTTCGACCGGACTCTGTGATTGTATATACTTTTTTCCTAGTGGAAGAGCTGTCTTCTTCTTGAATTAATCCTTCTTCCAGTAATTGGCTTAGCACCGGATAAATATGTCCGAAATTTTCATTCCAAAAGTTGGAGATTACGGTATCACAGTACTTCTTTATATCGTATCCGGTTCCGGAGTTAATACTTAATATTCCAAGAATTGCATAGCGGGTTTTGCTTTTTATTGCCATTTTCTATCTCCTAACTGCATAATTACATCGGCTGCTTTTTGATATCCGCCGCCATTTTGAAAACTTGTTCTTAATTTCTGTACATTGTCTGTAAAATATGAATTATTTAATATCTTATCGGCAGAAGATTTCAGGATTGAGGCAGATAAATCCTTTAAAGAAAGCTTAATACCAAGTTCCATCTTATCTATTTGTGCTGCGTTAATATATTGATCATTCACAAGAGGAAGTACGATGGAGGGTACACCGTAATAAATTGCTTCACTTATACTATTAAACCCGCCATGAGTTATAAAAAGGGAGGCGTGTTCAAGTATTTCCAACTGAGGAGCCTGGTGACATAGTATAAAATTATCCGGAACTTCCCCTAGAGAAGAAAAGTCCACTTTATCTCCTACAGACATAACGAATTGGTATTTCGTATCACCAAATACCAAAAGGCACATTTTATAGAAATCCTGAAGGGCTGTATTGATAGTTCCCATGGATATATAAATAAGTTTATTATTATTCAATTTTTCCCAGGGGAATTGTGTATCCGGTTTTCTTTGTGTAAGGGAAGGACCAACAAAATAATAGGAATTATCGAAGCTCATACCTCCCGGATTAAATTCCCTGCTGGTATAGACAAGAGTATTATCACCTCTGACAGAAAAGAAGCTAAGGATATCAGGTGTTGGCACTTGCCAGAGGTTACATTGTTCGTCCAAGACTTTGTAAAATTCATCTAACTGGAAATCATAGCCCCTTACAAGCTGTTCTTCCGGCAGTGGAAGCTTAGGAATAGCAAAAGTAGTCATTGAGCAGACAGAGGGAATACTAAGAATTTTTGGAATAAAGCTGCCAGCTCCAAGATAAGAATCAAATACCAGAATATCAAAGGTCATTCCTTTAATCCTTTCCAGCAGCACAGGAATCATGGCCTTATCATACTTTATTTTATACTCTAATAAAGTATAAAAGGGGTGTTTTCCAGTTGGACGGAAACTTTGGTTAAACTCATCAATTGGGGTATCTGTGCTGATAAAATGTGCGCCGGACATTTCTATCTGTTCTTTGAATTTCTCAGAGGCAAAATACCAGACCTCCTCACCGCGTGAGACTAACTCCTGTACCACCGGGAGTGTAGGGTTAAAGTGACCCTGTAGATTTCCATTTACAAATAATATTCTATTCATTCTAAACCTCCTGAAAGTATTTGGCTTACCTGTTAAAGATAATAAATAGTATCTTTTATATATCAGCCTGATATGTGTTTGTAAAGTCTATATATATCAGACTGATATATGTTTGCAAAGTTCATAATATATCAGTCTGATATATTTGTCAAGAAAAACAGAATAGAATATGAGCCAGATAGTTTTATTAATTTATTTCAATTTCAATAGGTTCCTCTAAAATCTGAAGTGGTGCATAGGACCAGCGGAATTTGTAATAATGGTCTTTAAAATCATCAAGCCGGTAATCATAACTGGATATATGATTTACTTCATCGGTGCCGGTGCTAACGGAATTAAAATAATATTCCTTTCCGGTGATGTCATAATATAGCATATCAAATAGAGGAAATACACTGTAATCCTTAGGAAGGGCAGCCTGAAGGGTCAGGAATAGCGAGGAATCGTGAAGTTCCATTTTACTGACGGATACCCCCTCAGGAAGATTAGTAATTGTTTTTTTCTCATATTGAACGATACCATAGAGCTTATCCTTATCCAGCAGGGAGATTCCGTTAATTGATAATTTCAGGTGTTTTGCTTTGGTGAAATAGCTGCTTTCATAGTACAAGGAATTGATATTCAGGCCATCCGTTCCATAAGTACCTGTAACCCCATTGGTTTTTAGATTATAGCAGTTACCATTTTCGTCTTCAAAGGTAACGGCAAGACTTTTAAGATAAGCGCTATTCGCTGGATCACAGCTAATATATAGTCTGGCCTGAGTTGGATAGACCATTAAGCAATCCAGGTATATTCTTTGTCCCTTAATGTCCAGCCACTGATTAATTGGCAGGGAAACACTATTTTTACGGAAGGAATCATCCAGCTTTAAAGGAAAGAGAAAAGCATAGTCTGTGCCGGTATGGGACTGGGACGGACCGGTATATTCACCTGTATCAGGATTGTTCGTGGCAGTCTGCTCCGTCTGAAAATTTGGGTCTACGGTAACCGTTGCCTGAAAGACAAGTTCCTTTGGAATTTCGCTGCCATCTGTAAATTCAATATCGATTTTTTCCAGTTTACCGCTTTCATACATTGTATCGTAAACGATTCCGGCTGAGAGAGGTTTACCATTCTCATCACGAAAGTCATACTTATACTGTCCGGCCTTCACGGGAGCATCCACTTGAAAGAAGAGGGAGATACGGCTGGCATCTAAAATCATATATTTTACAGTAACAGAGGTATCATCCTTCGTCTGCTTTTCATTAACTAATTGCACATAATCGTTTTCCACGGCAATCTTAAGGCTTGGGTCAAAGGCAACCGCTGCAACTAAATCCTCTAAAAAAGGAACTTTACTCATAGCCAGTGCGGCTGTCGGAAATAAATTCACCACCAGCACAAAAGCTGCAGCTGCAGTAATCAGGCTAAAAGCGGGGGCTTTCAACAGCAGGAAACGCCTATGGTGCTTTTTAATCCTTTTAATAGCGCGGGCAGCCGACAGCGCCGTAAGATCTGGTGTCATTTCTTCTAATTCTGCTTTGCAGGAATAAAATTCTTCATTTCGATTCATCACTCCGCCTCCAATTCTAATCGTAATAAGGAAAGTGCTTTCCGTTGTCTTGTAGCAACTGTTCCCTGGGGGATTTTAAGAATCTGCGCTGTTTCTGCCAAGGTATAATCATTGAAGAAGCGTAAATTAATAATATCCTGTAATTCCTGAGGAAGGCTTGCAATTGCATCCTTTAAAGGCAGGGAATCATAATCCTCACATAATTGTTCTGCTATATCGTCATAAAGTTCCAGCCTCTTTGTCCGCCTGAGTTCTTTCTTGCATACATTAATTAATATCCTGGTAATCCATGTTTTGAAGTATTCCGGCTGGCGAAGTTTTTTTAAGTTTTTATATGCCAGATATACAGCCTCATCCACTGCGTCAAGAGAGGCTGCTTCATTATTAAGGTAAACAAATGCTATTCGGTACAGAGAGCCCTTGATTTGATCAAATTCAGCTATGAATTTATCTTCCGGCAATTTCATGGGAGTTTTCCTTTCCTATTTCCTGTTCTACTTATTAGATTCACCAGACGGTTATTTTTATTTTATACTGGTATAATTTTCTATATTATATATGTAAATAAAGTTCCAGTATATTGTTTTTAATTTTATATTTTAAAAAAGTACTAAAAGTTCTATTGCAATACACAGATGGCAGGTGCTTCTCTTCAGACATCTTCTATTGAGGGATTTCGTATGACACTTAAATGACAGCAGTTATTCCTAGGTGAAATCACGCCATGTTTGAGCACTTAAGAGTTTCATAACCAAAGAATACGAAGCGAGTTTGGCGTAATTTCACCTGTCAGGAATAACTGCTGTCATTTTAGTGGAATTCGGAATACCGAACCAGAAAATGTCTGAAGAGAAGCACCTGCCATCGTCCACCCCCAAAAACTCATACATCCCATACAAATTAATAATTATATTAAAGTAAATTCTATCATTGAATTTATTTCTTGACAATTAATGGTTCATATGCTAAACTATTTTAGTGTGCCGCACAGCGAGGTTTTGAAATCTTTTCATAATGTATTATTTCATGTATATTTTGTATATTACATACAAAAACTACGTAAAGATGTACAAGCAGAAGATACCGCAGCTGGCGAGTAATGATAATAGGAGGTGTGCCATATGTACGCAATTATTGCAACAGGTGGTAAACAGTACAAAGTAGCCGAAGGCGATATCATTAAAGTAGAAAAGCTTGGTTTAGAAGCTGGAGCAACTTATACCTTTGACCAGGTACTTGCTGTAAACAATGGTTCTTTCGTAGCAGGTAATCCTACGGTAGCTGGAGCAACCGTTACTGTATCAGTAGTGGAAGAAGGCAAGAATAAGAAAGTTATTGTTTACCGTTATAAGAGAAAGACCGGATACCACAAGAAGAACGGTCACAGACAGCCATATACCAAGGTTAAGATTGAAAAAATCAACGCATAACTATCTGGGTTAAGTTATGATAACAATATCCGTATATAAAGATGCAGACGGGAAGTTAATAGGTTTTCGCAGTACAGGACATGCAGGTTTCGCCGAAAGCGGACATGACATAGTATGTGCGGCGGTTTCAGCCCTTATTATCAATACCGTCAATTCTATTGAAACTTTTACATCCGATACCTTTGACATAAAGGAAGATGTAGGTATAGTAGATTTTAAGATTATTTCAAATCCTGGTAATGATTCAACTTTGTTATTGAATTCTCTTCTTCTAGGTCTTAACGGAATTAGAGAAGATTACGGAAAACAGTATATTAAATTTGTTTAGCGGGTTTTCCTGCGGCATTTATTCAAGGAGGTGTAGGTTATGTTAAAGATGAACCTTCAGTTGTTCGCTCATAAAAAGGGTGTTGGTTCTACCAAGAACGGCAGAGATTCCGAGTCCAAGAGATTAGGAGCTAAAAGAGCCGACGGACAGTTTGTATTGGCTGGAAACATCCTTTACAGACAACGCGGTACTAAGATTCATCCCGGCATCAATGTAGGTCGTGGCGGAGATGATACCTTATTTGCATTAGTTGATGGTGTTGTTCGTTTCGAAAGAAAAGGCAGAGACAAGAAACAGGCTTCTGTTTATCCAGTAGAATCCAAATAAGATGAAACTTTGAACCCCAGATTCTTGATTTATTCATGAATGTGGGGTTTGTTCATGATAGAAGAAGATTTTTGAAAAGAGGTGATATAATGTTTGCAGACAGTGCAAAAATATATATTCGTTCCGGTAAGGGCGGTGATGGACATGTTAGTTTCCGAAGAGAAATATTCGTTCCCGCTGGCGGACCTGACGGCGGTGACGGTGGAAAAGGCGGTGACGTTATTTTTGAAGTGGATGATAATCTGAATACATTAACAGATTACCGTTTCATAAAAAAATATATAGCTGAAGAAGGCGAAAGCGGAGGCAAGAAGAACTGTCATGGTAAGAATGGGCAGGATCTGATATTAAAAGTTCCGGAAGGCACAGTTATAAAAGAAACAGAGTCCGGTAAAGTAATAGCAGATATGTCTCATGGCAATCGCAGAGAAGTAATTCTGACCGGCGGCAGAGGCGGAAAAGGTAACCAGCATTATGCTACGGCTACCATGCAGGTTCCAAAGTATGCGCAGCCCGGACAGAAAGCAAAAGAACTCAATGTAACACTGGAACTGAAAGTTATTGCTGATGTTGGCCTGGTTGGATTCCCCAATGTAGGAAAATCAACATTCCTTTCACGTGTTACGAATGCCAAACCTAAGATTGCCAACTATCATTTTACAACCCTTAACCCGAATCTTGGTGTTGTAGATATGGAAAATGGGAATGGTTTTGTTATAGCAGATATTCCCGGCTTAATCGAAGGAGCTTCTCAGGGTATAGGCCTAGGACATGAATTCTTAAGGCATATTGAAAGAACAAAGGTTATTATTCATATGGTTGATGCTGCCGGTGTGGAAGGCAGAGATCCCATTGCTGATATAGAGACAATAAATAACGAGTTAAAAGCTTATAATATAGAATTATCTTCAAAACCACAAGTAATAGCAGCAAATAAGCTTGATATTCTCTACGGAGAAGAGGAAGAACAAGCAGTAAAGACTTTAAGAGATGTATTCGAACCCCAGGGGATTAAGGTATTTCCCATATCGGCTGTCAGTGGTAAGGGAGTAAGAGAACTCCTTTTCTATGTGAAGGAATTATTAGATACACTGCCTTCTGAGCCGGTTGTATTTGAAAGAGAATTTGATCCTTCAAACATTGATTTTGGCAATGAACCATATACCGTTGTGAAGGAAGAAGAGCATTTCTTTGTGGTGGAAGGACCAAGAATCGAGCGTATGCTTGGTTATACAAACCTGGATTCTGAAAAAGGCTTTGAATTCTTCCAGCATTTCTTAAAAGACAGTGGAATTTTAGACGAACTTGAAGCATTGGGAATTGAGGAAGGCGACACTGTGAAGATGTATGGCCTGCAATTTGATTATTATAAATAACGGTACTGCATAAAGTGTCAGCACCGATTGTATATATTGCGGAGAAAGAGTTTCGGTTCATATTGTCTCCGAGAAAGGGAATTGAATGACAAGTAAGCAAAGAGCGTATTTAAAAGGGCTTGCAATGAAAATAGATCCTATATATCAGGTTGGGAAAGCAAGTTTAACACCTGAGCTGACACAGGGGCTGGAGGAAGCTCTTGAATCCAGAGAGCTTATCAAAGTTACGGTTCTAAAAAATTGTCTGGACGATCCGAATGAGATAGCTAGAACGGTAGCAGAACGGACCCATTCTGAAGTAGTTCAGGTAATTGGTAAGAAGTTCGTTTTGTATAGAGAGTCCAAAAATAAGAAAAAGATTGAATTACCGAAAGATATTTTAGCAAAAGGGAAAAAATAGTGCAAAGTGCCTGCTGCTAAATGTATACACAATGGAAGGGGTATAGTTATTAAGATGATGAAAGTAGGAATTATGGGTGGAACCTTTAATCCGATTCATATGGCGCATCTCATTCTGGCACAGAGTTCTCTGGAGCAGCTTGGCCTTAATAAGGTACTATTTATGCCTTCCAAAAAGCCTCCTCATAAGCGGAATGATATGATTACGGAGGATTGGCACAGAGAAAAGATGGTGGAACTAGCCATTCAGGGTAATCCGCATTTTGAGCTTTCACGCGTAGAGCTGGAAAGAGAGGGTACCACCTATACTGCCGATACACTTAAGGAATTGACCTCTCAGAATCCAGAAGTAACTTATTATTTTATTATGGGAGCAGACTCTCTTTTTCAGATGGAATCTTGGTGGGAGCCGGAGACTATATTTCGCTTAGCTCATATTGTAGCTGCTGTCAGAGGAAACGAGACAAGAACAGAATTAAAAGAACAGGCAGAATTGTTAAGTACAAAGTATAATGCATTTATTCATATTCTGAATACACCCTATCTGGACATTGCCTCCCATGAATTAAGAAGTATGGCAGAGAGCGGTAGTTCTATCAGATATTTTGTACCGGACGCTGTGTATGATTATATCAAAGGACATCAATTATTTTTGGGAAAAGAGCAGAAATGATGAATGAAGATTTATATCAGTTAGAGAAAAAGTTAGGGGATCTTCTACCGAAGAAAAGATATTTTCATTCTCTGGGAGTCATGTCCACTGCATTTTCTATGGCACTGGTATTTGGTGCTGATTCTGAAAAAGCAACCATTGCAGGTTTACTGCATGATTGCGCAAAGTATATGACCGGTGAAGAAATGCTAAAGGAATGTATTGCGAATGGTGTACCTGTAAAACAGGTTGAAATGCTGAAACCGGATCTTTTGCATGCCAAACTTGGAGCATTCTACGCAAAAACCGTATATAATATAGAAGATGAGGAAATCCTTTCAGCTATAACCTGGCATACAACCGGGAAACCGGATATGACAGTTTTGGAAAAAATCATATTTGTCTCTGATTACCTGGAGCCTAACAGATCCTCATCTGGAATACCTAATCTGAATGATGTACGAAAACTATCCTTTCGAAATCTGGATGAAGCCGTGCTTCAGATATTAGGGGACACAATTGCTTACTTGACGGAAACAGGTAAGCTAATCGATGAAACTACAGCTGATACCTATGATTTTTATAAAAGAAAATTGGGTATAAAGTAAAGGAGTATTAATGAATATAGCAAAGGAAATCGCAAAACTGACCTATAAAGCTTTGGATGATAAAAAGGCAGAAGATATCAAAGTTATTGAAATTGGTAATATTACCGTAATAGCAGATTATTTCATTATTGCAAACGGAACCAACTCTTCTCAGGTTCAAGCATTGGTTGACAATGTATCAGAGGAATTAGGTAGACATGGATATGAACCGAAAAGAATAGAAGGCGTAAGATCGGCAAGTTGGATACTAATGGACTATGGTGATGTTGTAGTTCATATTTTTTCCAAGGAAGACCGTTTGTTTTATGATTTAGAGCGTATCTGGAGAGATGGCAAGCTCATCTCAAAAGAACAGTTGGATGAGAAATAAAAAGAAATATATTGAATATATAGAACTATTATTAACGTTCTTATAACACTTTGGGACTGCCGTCGTGACGCAGTCCTTTTATTTTGGCCTTTTTTCATCATAATAAGTACCCAAAGTCCTTTTTCCAACATAGAATAAAACAAAAACTATCCGGAAAGGGACGGTCCATAATGGAATTTACAGTGAGAGATATCCTTCATCTTATAAAAAAGCGCTTCCTTTTAATAGCCTTTTGTACACTGGCAGGGCTTTTGATAAGCTTTCTGTTTACCAGGTACTTTGTTGATAGAACTTACACGGCTTCTACGCAGTTCTATGTAAGTACTCAAAACAGTACCTCTACAAATCTTTCAGATTTGGATTATGCGCAGAAAATAGCAGAAACCTATATTAATTTTTTGAATACAAGGCAATTCTATACCGAAGTTTTAAAGATGAGCGGACTGCCGTATAGCATGTCTGAGCTAAGAAGTATGACAGAGATTAAAACTGTACGAAATACGGAGATTTTTAGTATTACTGTAAATACCAAAAGTCCTGAGGATTCCTATGAATTAGTGAAGAATATGGAGATATTGGCTCCTAAATTAATTGAAGACATCAAATCAGATGCGGTAATTAGTGTAGTAGATCCGGTTATCTATCAGGGGGCTCCTACCGGACCTAATATATTATTAAACACACTTCTTGGAGGAATAAGTTTCGGTCTTTTGTCCTTCTTTGTATTTGTCCTGAAAGAAGTAATGAACTTAAAAGTTGCAAATCAGGAAGACCTTCTAAAGCATTATGATGTTCCCCTTCTTGGAAGCATACCCGATTTTTCAACAGGCCAAGGAAGCAGTAGATACAAGGTAATAGAAGATATTAAAGCTATTTTAGTTAAAAAGGGTATATTGAATGAATGCAAGAAAGAAACGATTATGGGGGATTCATTTCTTACAGTAGAAAGTTATAAAGCATTTCGTACCAATCTAAAATTTTCCATACGGAAAGAAGAGTGCAAGAAAATATTGATTACAAGCCCATCACCAGAGGACGGAAAGAGTACAACAAGTATAAATCTGGCAATTGCAATATCTCAATCAGGGTATAAGGTTCTTTTAATTGACGGTGATTTGCGAAAAGGCAGGATACATCATTATTTTAAGGGGAAAAACCAACCGGGACTCAGTGATCTGCTATCCCATATGAATACGATAAAGGAATGTCTTTATATAACTCCATATGATAATCTGCATATTATGCCGATGGGTTCAATGCCTCCTAATCCTTCAGAGCTATTAGGCAGCAGGCAGATGGAATTATTAATAAATGACTTGGAGATGGAATATGATTATATTATATTAGATACACCGCCTATTAATGTTGTTGCGGATTCTCTCAGCCTTATTAAGAGTATGGATGGTGCTGTACTGGTAGTCAGAGAAAATAAAACAACTTACGCAGATATTGAAAACGCACTTATGAAATACCGTTATGCGAAAGCAAATGTTTTAGGGTTTGTACTGAATGGGATTTCAGAAAAAGGTTTGGGTAAGTATAAATCAAAGTATTATTACTATGATTCTGAAAGTGATGTTAATAAGAAAAAAAAGAAATTGGAACAGAAGCTATAAATTGCTGTAAAAATTCACTTTGATTGGGAGGGTTCCTATGACAGATATGCACACTCATATATTACCGGGTATTGATGACGGAGCTTCAACTGAAGAAGAGGCTATTCTGCTTACGGAGTATCTTCATCATCAAAAGGTAACGACAGCAGTATGCACACCACATTTTTACCCCATGGAAATGGCATTGGAGGAGTTTATCAGGAAAAGAACAGAGGCCATGGAAAGGGTTTCCCATAGTAAAATCAGACTGGTCCCGGCCAGCGAAACTTATCTGCACCGTTTCCTGTTCTTTCATAATGATTTAAGTCCTTTGTGTATTGAAAATACCAATTACCTGCTTGTGGAATTTCCGGATATGAAGGTCTGGACGGATACCTTGATGGAGGAGTTGGATAAACTAATTGGGTATTACAATATAATACCCATCATTGCACACATTGACAGATATAAACCCTTGCTTCGAAATAAAAAACTTCTTAGAAAGCTAAAGAATATGGGATGCTTACTGCAGATGAATACTACAGCAGTTCTAAAAGCAGACACAAAAAGAAAGGCACTTAAGCTGATAGAAGATGGATATGTAGACGTTTTAGGCAGTGACTGCCATAATATATCTTACCGGCCTCCAGTAATAGCGGAGGCCAGAAGAATTATCGTGGAAAAATCAGGTGATGCCATCTGGGATAGGTTAATGTACAACGCTGACAAGATTATCAATCAGCCTGTCCCGGATACTGTTCTAGAACATTCGGAATAACCCAATTACTTTACCAAGTATTTCAAGTTCATTTAAAATTATTGGCTCCATGGTATCATTTTCAGGTTGTAAGCGGTAATACCCATCTTCTTTATAAAAAGTTTTGACAGTTACCGAATCTTCAATCAAAGCTACTACAAAATCACCGTTCGAGGCAAAGGATTGTTTCTGGACAAGAATCTGATCCCCGTTGAAAATGCCTGCATTGATCATACTCTCTCCTTTGACTTTTAACATAAAGGTCTCTTCATTCGGCATATATTCGGTGGGAATCGGAAAATAGCCCTCGATATTCTCTACTGCAAGTATAGGCTGTCCTGCTGTAATTGTTCCGACGATAGGAACGCTTACCATTTCTCTTTTCGAAAGATTAAAGCTGTCATCCATTATTTCGATAGCTCTGGGTTTTGAGGGGTCACGTCTAATGTATCCATTCTTTTCCAGAGTCTCCAGATGAGAATGTACAGAAGAGGTGGACTTTAACTTAACCGCTTCGCAGATTTCACGAACAGCAGGCGGATAGCCTCTGGATAAGGTTTGTTTTTTTAAATATTCAAGAATTTCTCTTTGCTTCGGACTGATTTTGCCATTACTCATTTATATTTCCTCCATTATATTGAAACTTTTCAACTTTATGTATAATTCATTGGATTCATTATAACATGCTTTTTTATGAAATGCAAAACTTATGTTCGCTTTTTTGGGAAAAATGTAAAATAACCGTTGACAAACAAATGTTTGGGTATTATAATCAACTCATAGGAAACAAGTGTTCGTAACAAGTGTTCGAAACAAACGTTTGTATATATTGCAGATAGATTACAAGTACACTTGTCTGCTAGTTGCATTGATTAATATTTAATACTATTAAGTGCTATTTTATATGTAAGAATAACAGGAGGATGCATTATGAATCAATCACTATTTCATTCGTTTACCGGACAGTTGCCTTTTTATATCAGACAGCTTTTTCATAAGAAACAGATAATTGCGTTGTTTGGTTTCATATTTGCAGTTATATTCATATTATTCTTACTTTTGGCACCAACCGATGTAACAGCGCAAAAACTGAAAGAATCCAAGAAAGAGATTGTAAGCATACAGATAAATAAAGGAGATACTCTCTGGAGTATTGCAAGCAGATATATGACAGATGATTATAAGGACATGAATACCTACATAGATGAAATAAAAGAAACGAATGGTTTATCTTCTGATACTATTCATGAAGGAAGCTATATTGTTGTACCTTATTTTGCACAAGGGGAATAGGCTAAAGCTTATAAACCGTCTTTCCTTCAAAATACACCACTTAAAAATAGACCGCTTGAAAAAGCGGTCTATTTTTGTAGCAAAAAATGGTTTGTGCCATAATATGGTTATTAGATAATGATTAATAGACTTCATCTATTTTAATGACTAAATTACTGTATGATAGAAAGGAATTCCATTCATATCACTAAATTCGCTAGAAGCAGTTTGTGACAAGTCCAGAATAGAGAGTAAAAAAGTGGGAGTTTTAAATTATAAAATTATGCTAAATTAAGAGTGAGGTGGCTTTAATGGATTTGGCAAAAGATTTGATAACCAAAAAGGAAAGTCTTTCAGTTGTAGGACTTGGTTATGTTGGTATGCCGTTGGCTCTGGCATTCTCTAAAATATATCACGTAATCGGATACGATATCAGCAGTGATGTAATTATGAAGTATAGATCTGGTTTGGATCCTACAAAAGAGGTTGGCGATGAAGCAATACAGAATGCGGTAATTGATTTTACGGATGATGAGTCCAGCTTAAAAAATGCAAAATTCCATATTATTGCAGTTCCTACGCCGGTTACTGCACATAAAACACCGGATTTAAAGCCGGTGGAAAAAGCAAGTAAGATTGTAGGCAGGAACCTTACAAAAGGATCTGTTGTTGTATATGAATCCACGGTATATCCGGGCGTCACCGAAGATATATGTGTTCCCATCCTGGAAAAATATTCAGGATTAATCTGCGGAAAAGATTTTAAGGTGGGATATTCACCGGAAAGAATCAATCCGGGAGACAAGGTTCACCGTCTTGAAAATATTCGCAAAATTGTATCGGGGATGGATGAAGAAACCTTACAGGACGTAGCAGAAGTTTATGGACAGATTATTACGGCCGGAGTATATCCTGTAAGCAGCATCAAAGTTGCAGAAGCAGCTAAAGTAGTAGAAAATAGCCAGAGAGACATCAACATTGCTTTTATGAATGAACTTGCTATGGTATTTGATCGAATGCAGATAGATACCAGAGAGGTAATCGAAGCAATGGGGTCTAAATGGAATGCGCTTCATTTTTATCCGGGACTTGTAGGAGGACATTGTATCGGAGTAGATCCTTATTATTTCATTTATGAAGCAGAGCGCTTAGGATACCATTCTCAAATTATATTATCAGGCCGCAAAATAAATGATGGTATGGGAGAATTCGTTACAGATATCATTCTTAAGAAGCTGATACTAACCAATAAGCCGGTTAGAGATTGTAAGGTAGTTATTCTTGGTATTACATTTAAAGAAAATTGTCCGGATATCAGGAATACAAAGGTAGTTGATATTTATCATAAACTTATGGAATATGGTATCGAACCTGTTGTATATGATCCTCTTGCCAATAAGGAGGATACAAAAAAGTATTACGGAATAGAACTTGCATCCAGAGAGGAAGTAAGCGAAGCAGACTGCCTGGTATTTGCAGTTGCCCATTCTGAATTCATCAATTACAAGGAAGATGAAATTACAGATATGTTTCGACCGGGACAGTCGGAGGAGAAAGTTATTATTGATGTTAAGGGAATTCTTAATAGGAAGAACTGGATAGAAAAGGGATATCAATTCTGGAGACTGTAAATTTGCTTTTAATAGAGTAAATATTACTTATCAATTATAATTTAAAGAAAGAATGGTAAACATAAAAATATTATGTAAACCATTCTTTCTTTTAATCTATCTAAAAAAATTCATTGTTTTGAAATTAAGCAATTTTATGATAGGTATAAATCGATTATTTCTTCCTACATAAATAACACGAGCACAGTTTATTCATTTAAATATAGCAAAAAAAAATAGGTCCTTTCGGACCTACTTTTTTTAGGCATCTCTGCGAAGCCTGCATTGGAGCCATCCTACGACACCTGCAATTCCACCTATTATAGCGGCAACTATTAGGCTGACGAGAATAAATCTTCTTGTAAATTGCAGACAATCGAAGGAGTCGATCAGCATTGGTAAATGTGTTATACCTTTAAAGATAAATAGTCCCAAAATATCTATATAGAAGATAATTAAACTAAATATCAATGCAGTATAAACACTGCTGGTTTTTCTGCAAAAAGCTACAAGTCTGTATATTCTGTCGGCAAAAAGACCTGAAATAAAAAGAATTAATAGCATAATTATAAACTGAAAAATTGTATAAAGCATTAATTCTTTTCTCCCTTCTAAACTACAGATTCATTGTACAGATTTAATCTATATAATGTAGTTCTTTATATCTTATGCGATTCATGTTTTTAGTGTTACATATATCGACAACTTATCTTAACTTTAAACCCAGAGTGTCACAATAAGGAAAATACAGGAATATATTAATATAGTTTAGATGAATTTTGACCGGGAAGGAGCAGTTAAAGTGAAGGGTAAAGATAGTAGTAACCGTAAGTATGACAAACTGAATCTATTACCGGATAATTTGCTTGGAAGAAAGCCTGTAAGCCTTATGAAGGAGGGGATACAGCAGTTTTTGAAAGATAAAGTTATCCTGGTTACAGGAGGCGGAGGCACTATCGGTTCTGAAATCTGCCGGCAGGCTGCCAGGGGTGGAGCAAAGCAGCTTATTGTTTTGGATAATTATGAAAATAATGCTTATGAGCTGCAGCAGGAGTTGGCAGGGACATATCATAAGTTAAATTTAGTGGTTGAGATTGCATCTATACAGGACAAAGCTTCAATAAACAATATTTTTAATAAATATAAGCCTCAATTAGTATTTCATGCTGCTGCCCATAAACATGTACCGCTCATGGAAGATTGCCCGGAACAAGCCATAAAAAATAATATTTTTGGTACCTATATTGTCATAAACGCAGCAAAGAAATATAAAACTGAAAAATTTGTGCTCATTTCCACAGATAAGGCTGTAAATCCCACAAATGTAATGGGGGCCAGCAAACGTTTTTGTGAAATGATGATGCAAAGCATGAAAAATTGTGAAGGTACCAAATTCGCAGCAGTCCGCTTTGGGAATGTCTTAGGTTCCAATGGTTCGGTAATACCGCTTTTTCAGTCTCAAATCGCCAGAGGCGGTCCGGTAACCATAACAGATAAAAGGATAATCCGTTACTTTATGACAGTTACCGAAGCTGCCTGTCTGGTACTAAAAGCCGGAGAGATGGCTTCCAGTGCAGATATCTATGTACTGGATATGGGTAAGCCGGTTAGGATCTTAAAGCTTGCAGAGGATTTGATAAAACTAAATGGACTTACACCTTATAAAGACATTGATATTATTGAGACGGGCTTAAGACCTGGTGAAAAATTATATGAAGAATTGTTAACGAGAAAAGGGGAACTAACACCAACAGTCAATCATAAGATATTTATAGAAAAACAAGAAGAAATTGCTTTTTCTCAAATCAACTATTCTCTGCAACAGTTAAAGAAAGCCATAAACACCGGTTCCTCGGAAAAGATCCGGTTAGCCTTAAAGGAAGCGGTACCAACCTACAAAGAGCCATCTGAAGTAAATAAATTAGCAGACGAATATCTGTTATGAGAGAAGGAGAATCAGTGGGATTTAAAAGTGTGTAATGCACATGGATGGGAGCAAATTATGAACTATTTATTTGTTGTGGCACACCCTGATGATGAGGTGTTAGGGGCTGGTGGTACTATCAGTAAGCTCTCAAAAGAAGGAAATAAGGTAGACGTATGTATACTCTGCGGGGAAGCAAATGCCAGAAAGCATAAGCCGGAAAAAGATAAACTTATTCTTGATATGGTTAATTGCTGCAGAATATTAGGGGTAAACACAGTTTATATGGGTAATTTTCCAAATATTCAATTCAATACCATTCCTCATATTGAACTGGTACAGTTCATAGAAAAAATTCTGAAAGTAACAGAAGCTGAGTCCGTATTTACTCATCATACGGCAGATGTCAACAACGACCATTATCACACCTCTCTCGCCTGTCAGGCTGCAATCAGATTATTCCAGCGGGATACAACAAAAAAGCCGGTGAAGGAATTATTCTTTATGGAGATTCTATCGTCTACGGAATGGTCAATTAATTCATCTTTGCATCCCTTTCAACCAAATGTCTTTGTGGAAATAAAGGAAGAAGGGCTAAATAAAAAAATAGAAGCCTTGTCGCAATATGAAGGAGTTATGAGAGAATTTCCCCATCCAAGAAGTAATGAAGCTATCAAAGGATTGGCAGCTTTTAGAGGGTGTCAGGCAGGCTTATTCTATGCGGAGGGCTTCGAGCAGGTATTTCGAAGAGGATTTTAGATATTTTACAGAAACCGGAGGAATGAAAGCCATGAATAGCTTTTATAGTAGAAAAGGAAAGAGAATACTGGACTGTATGATTTGCATTCTTTCTTTAGTACTTACATTTCCTCTCCTAGTTCTTATTAGTATTCTTATTAAACGGGAAGATGGAGGAAGCATACTGTTTACCCAATATAGATTAGGAAAAGACAGAGTTCCTTATATGATCTATAAATTCAGAACCATGAAAGAAAACCATGAAAATCCTGATATCAGGGCTTATAAAGGGGACACCCGAATTACAAAAGTTGGGGAGTTCCTGCGCAGAACCAGCCTGGATGAATTACCCCAACTAATTAATATCTTAAAAGGCGATATGTCATTAATCGGTCCAAGGCCGATTCTGCCGGAGGAAGCCTTAATAGGAGATGACAAAACACAGACAACTGAAGTACTAACGGATTTTCCGTATGAAAAAAGATTTTCCTGTCTGCCGGGATTATTTTGTACCGTGGATATGGAATACCGGGCAGCAGCCACAAGGGAGCTGCAGTTTAGTATGGATGTTTCCTATGCTGAGAATATTCGTTTTACAAAAGATATAGTAATCGCTTTTGGCACCGTTAGTACTGTACTGCTTGGAAGGAATATTTACAGTTAATGTATGAGAGAGAGGGAAGAAAACTATGAGAATTGCTATCCATCAGCCGGACTATATCCCATATTTAGGATATTTTTATAAGATATCAAAGGCTGATTTGTTTGTTTACCTGGACGATGCTCAATTTTCCAATGACAATATGCACCATCGAAATGTTATTAAGACTTCACAAGGTGTAAAGAGGCTGACAATACCTCTGGACTATCATTTTAAGGATGCAATCAATAGAGTTCGTACCAAGGATGAGCTTGGATGGAAAGAGAAACATCTGGCACTCATAACGGCAAATTATAGCAAAGCAAAATACTATAAGGAAGTATTTCCGTTATTACAGGAACTGCTCCTGACAAAATATGAGAATCTGGCAGATATGAATATGACAATCAACAGGTTTATACTTTCTGGTTTTGGATTTCGAACAGCTATTGTGAAAGCCTCAGAATTAAACATAACTTCCAAGAAAGAAGAAAGAGTGTTAGATATCTGCAGCCTCCTGAAAGCGAACGAATATTATTCAGGTCTTGGGGCAAAAGCTTATCAGAAAACCGAAGATTTTAAGAATCGAGGGGTAGAACTTATCTACTCGGATTATAAAGCATTCCCTTATCCACAGAATGGAGATGCTTTTGACAGTAATTTATCCGTTTTGGATTATTTATTTCACTGTGGGTTTGATTGGAATAGAGTGCTGGAAGGAGTTAAGAAGAAGGGTGAGGAAATATGAAAATCCTAGTAGGAGCCAGTTACGGTCCTTCTCTGTTTAATTTTCGGCAGGATTTTATGAAGGAAATGGTAAGAAAAGGTCATGAAGTAATATGCGTATCTGTTGAGCCGAAAGAGATGATGGAACCAGAGATTCAAAAATTAGGAGCATCTTATGAATCCTTGGGCGGCAGCAGGACCGGAGTCAGTTTGACAGAAAATATTGCTATGTTTTTCCGTTATCTTAAAATAATAAAAAGAATGAAACCTGACAGTTGCTTTCTCTTTATGGCAAAACCGATTATATTTGGGGGTTGTGCGGCACATTTTTGCGGGGTTAAGCATATCTATGCCTTTATTACCGGACTTGAGACGGTTTTTTATACAAAGGGGGTAAAGGATTATATATTGCGGAATCTTCTCTGTGTTTTTTACCGGTATATTCTTTCTTTTACAGAAAAATGTATCTTCATGAGCCGGGATGATTATAAATATATGAGAAAAAAACATCTTCTAAAGTCAGGTAAAGAAGTATTTGTAAATGGGTCAGGAGTCAATATGGAGTATTTTAAGAAATACACAATTCCTGAGAGACTCTGTGTTTGTATGACCTCCAGACTGGTGAATGGAAAGGGTGTAAAAGAGTATTGTGAAGCAGCGTCCCTTCTCAAGAAGAAACATCAGGAAGCAGAGTTCTTACTGGTAGGCGGTCTTGATGAACATAAGGATGCCATATTAGAAGAGGAACTTTTGTCCTATCTGGAGGACGGAGCAGTGACCTATTGCGGGCGAGCCGATGATGTGAGACCTTATCTGGAACAATGCTGTATCTTTGTGCTCCCTTCTTATCATGAGGGAAACGGGCGGAGTATTGTGGAGGCAATGGCTGCTGGCAGAGCTATTGTTACAACCGATGCCACAGGCTGCAGAGATACTGTTATTGAGGGCTATAATGGATTTCATGTCCCGGTTGGTGATTCTGCTGCATTGGCAGATAAAATAGAATTGTTATTAGAAAGAAAAGAACTGCGTGAGAAAATGGGTGAACATTCCTATCTGCTGTGTCAGGAAAAATTTGAGGTCAGTAAAATAAATAAAATATTACTTGAAGCCATGAACCTTGTATGAATGAAGGATAAGGTTATTGTATGAAAAGATTTCTGATGAAAATTTATTTTAAGTTGCCTGTGGTTCTGCAGGACATTGCTGTAAGTATTTATGGCTTGCTGCTGTACCAACAACGGTATACCGGCATCTATAAAAAATACCTGAAAAAATATGCAGCTAATACCCACGAGAATGTTAAAAGGGAAATAAGAATTCAGAATTTAAAATTCCTGTACTTATTACATTATGCGGCTGCAGCCAGTCCATTTTACAAAGAGCTTTATAAGGATATTAATCTGAATCAGATTAAATCCGTTGAAGATATAGGGAAGCTTCCCATTCTTACGAAAGATATGTTACGAGAAAATATTGACCGAATCTATACGATTCCCAAAAGAAAAAGTCTTATATTTTTTACGGGAGGTACGACAGGAATTCCACTTAAGGTAAGAAAACGAAAGAAGGATGTTAGAAAAAGAATGGCTTATCTGGATGCTTATAAGCTGACCTTTGGCTTTCGAAATAACAGGATGAAGTCCGCCAGGTTCTTTGGAAAGAAAATCGTGGAAGAGAATCCTAGAAAGCCAATATTCTGGAGAAATAATTATATCAGCAGGCAGAGACTTTATTCTACCTACCATCTGACAGAGGAGAACCTTGCCTATTATGTTGCTGATCTAAACCGTTACAAACCTGCATCCATTGATGGTTTTGTCTCAGCCATCTATTGTATAGCCAGATATATGGAAAGCAACGGAATTAAGCCTACTTTTACACCCAAGGCAGTCTTTACCACTTCTGAAACAGTATTACCATACCACCGAGAGACCATTGAAAGAGTTTTTGGCTGCTCTCTATCGGACCAATATGCTTCCAATGAGGGAGCACCTTTTATTGTCCAGTGCAGATGTGGCTCCTACCATGAAGCCATTGATACAGGCGTATTCGAACACTTGGAAAGAGATGGGAGAACCAGCCTTTTAGTAACAGGGTTTGATACAATCGGTACCCCACTTATACGTTATGATATAGGAGATGTAATACTGCCTTTGTCAGGGAAGAAAAGCTGTGCCTGCGGTAGCTGTCATCCCATAATTGAAGGGATTTCCGGCAGAGAAGCTGCCTTTTTAATGACAGGAAAGGGTCAGATCAGCCAAGTTCAACTATCGGTACTTATAAGCAGTCTTTCAAAACGCATTGTTCAGATGCAATTTATTCAGAAGAAGGATGGAAGTCTTCATATAATAGCAATTCCATCATTGGAGGAAAAGGGTAAGGCTTCACCTAAAGCATACGAGCAGCTGTACCTGGCACTTCGTGACTTCTTAGGCAGTGAGGTAAATATCGTATTGGAATACCGGGATTCTCCCTATCTCTTAAAAAGTGGGAAATTCCAACTAATACTAAAAGAAGAATGGCTGGAGAGATAAAGATTAACAGGAAGGATAGCATAAAAGCAGCTTAAAAAGAGAGAGGAGCAATAATGAAGGAAGATATTCTGATTAGTGTAATTATACCTGTTTATCAGACAGAAAAGTACTTATGGCGATGTGTTGAAAGTGTTCTGCAGCAATCCTATAAAAATCTTGAAATACTCTTGATTGATGATGGTTCCACCGATAAAAGCCCTGCTATTTGTGATAACCTGGCATTATTAGATCAGAGAGTAAAAGTTGTACATCAGGCAAACGGCGGAATCTCCAGGGCCAGAAATACCGGACTGGGTAAAGCAAAAGGAGAATACCTGGCATTTTTAGACAGCGATGATTTCCTGCAGGAGCACTTCATTAAATACCTGCTTTTTCTGTGTCTGAAGAATAAGGCGGACATAGCAGCCTGCAAGCTCTATACCGGAAGTGGTTCTGAATTTAAGGGAGTATCTATGAAGGGGGAGACTTATGTTTTTGAAAAAAAGCAAGCACTTCTTAGCCGGAAGATAAAGTCTGGGGTAGTTGGAAAGCTTTATAAAAGAGAATTGTTTAAAGATCTAACCTTTCCTGTAAGTGATCATTTTAACTATGAAGATGAAGCATTAACATACAAGCTATTATACCGATCTAGTAAGGTCGTATTATCCGCGAAACCATTATATTATTATTTCCAGAATACTGAGAGTACTACTAGAAAAGAAAATCATTATAAGACAGAGGATTTTTATGAGGTATTACAGAATAGAATACAGTTCTTTTCTGATAAAGACAAAGAGCTGTTAGAGTATTCCTGGGAGTATTTCTGTTTAAATCTGATGCTGTTTTATATCAGCTGTAAGAAGGATAAAAAGAATACCAATGATAAGGAAAGAATCTTAAAGCTCTATGAAAAAGCATATTTAAAGACCATATTCAATAAAAGGACTTCTTTTGCAGATAAGCTGATGTTTACCTGTTTTTATTTAGCGCCGGATGCCTCCTCAGCATTTGCGAATAAAGTTGCATTCCCGCTAAAAAGAAAGATTGGTGAATTGTTATGAGGGTATTGTTATTGACAGAAGAGGCTTGGAACGACAGCATTTACCCGAATAATGTACTAACAAATTGGTTAACTGGTTTTACTGGTAATATTGCGAATGTATACCTGGCTTCCGGAGAGCCGGAGAATGGCTGCTGTATGAATTACTTTCAGATAACAGATACGATGGCATGTAAAAGCCTGATATGTAGTAAAGCTGCAGGTAAATGGTTCTTTTCAAAAAGTTATGGAAGAAGAATAAAAAGCAGTTCACAGCATAAAGGTCACCTAAAAAGAGAACATACAGTGTTAAAAGGTGTACTTGGGGGGACAGCCAGGTTATCCAGGGATTTCTTATGGCTAAACAGTAAGATTGCAGAGGGACCCCTAAGGGAGTTTCTGACAGACTTCAGACCGGAGGTAATCTTTAGCCTGCGGTTTTATTCCAGAAGAATGTTATATATGGAACGACTCCTCCATTCAGTTACCGGAGTTCCCGTTATTGCTTTTACCGGCGATGATGAGTATTCCTTGCGACAGATTAGTGCTTCCCCTCTTTATTGGATTAGAAAGATTAAGTTTCGCAGGGAATTAAGGGAAACAGCTCCGATTTATGCAAAGTATCTGACCTTGTCTAAGCGGCAAGCGAAGAACCTGGAAGAAGAGCTTGGTGTTAGCACCGCTGTTTTGCGAAAGGGCGGTGATTTTGAAGAGTATCAGTCAAAACCTGTGACAGAGCCGATAAAAATTATCTATGCAGGCAGGCTTTATTGTAACCGAATCAGAACAATTGATGCTCTTTCAAAGGCCATCAAGGTTATAAACCATAGCAAAGTTCTGGTAACTCTTGATATCTATACAAAGGATCCGATAAATGAAAGGCTGCAGCTGCAAGATAACCGTTCCGTATTTGTTAAAGGATATCTCTCAGCGGAAGACTTAAAGAACGTGTATAAAACAGCAGATATCGCTTTATTAGCGGAAAGTTTTGATAGAAAGAATAAACTCCTGACCAAATACTCCTTCTCTACCAAAGTTGTGGACTGTCTGGCCTCCTCCTGCGCAATTCTTGCTATTGGACCTTATGAGAATGAGGGAATCCGTTATCTGAAACAGAATAGAGCAGCTTTTTGTGTCGGAAATCCGAAAAATATTTACCTTATGCTGTCACACTTAACAGCACAACCAGATAAAATAGAGGTATATAGAAAAAGGGCCTGGGAGCTTGGTAAAAAAGAGCATCAAAAGGAAGATATCAGAAAAAAGCTGTATGAGATTTTTGCTGCTGCTATATCCCAGAGTAAAAATGTTAAAGATAATGTTCTTTGATTTTGATTAAGGGGGAAAAGGTATGAAGATACTGGTTACCGGAGCAGGAGGTTTCCTTGGCAGGAATCTTCTGGCACAGCTCACAAATCAGAGCGGGGTTCAGTATATTATCTATACCTATGATAAATCCAACAGTTTGAAGGATTTAAAAGAATATACAAAGGATTGCGATTTTGTATATCATTTTGCTGCAGTTCACCGCCCTGTTAAAGAAGAAGAATTTCAGAAAGTCAATTATGAATTCTTTGAGACTTTGCTGAAATATTTAAGAGACAACGGTAATCACTGTCCGGTGCTATATACCTCATCCATACAGGCTGTACAGGACACGGAATATGCTAAAAGCAAGCGAATGGCGGAAGAGGCTCTGAAAGAGCATGGGAAACTAAATGCCAGCAAAATAATAATATACCGTCTTACCAACACTTTCGGAAAATGGGCAAAGCCATGTGCCTATTCCGTGGTAGCTACCTTCTGTTATAACATAGCCAGAGAACGTGAAATCGAGATAAATGATCCGAATACCACAATGAGATTTTATTATGTAGATGATGTGATAAATTCCTTTTTGGAGCATCTTACAAATGAAGTCGCTCCAGATACCGATGGCTATTATAGATTGAGTGAAGAATACTGTTATTCTGTTACCCTGAAAGAACTAGCAGATACCATTCGGGGATTTAAACATGATAGGGAGAACAATTACATTCCTGATTTGAAAAATCCATTTAATAAAAAACTGTACAGCACATATTTAAGTTACCTTCCCACAGAGGAGTTAAAACTTTCCTTAAAGAGTCATGAGGATGACAGGGGAAGCTTTACAGAGCTTCTTAAGACAGAGGGCTGCGGACAGATATCCCTAAACATTACAAAGCCCGGCATTAAAAAGGGAGAACATTTCCACAATACAAAATGTGAAAAATTCCTGGTGCTTTCAGGAACTGCTCTTATTCAGATAAGGCGGATCGGTACCAAAGAAATTATTGAATACAAACTGTCAGGGGAAAACCTCTGCCTTGTTGAAATTCCTCCGGGATACACTCATAACCTGATAAATACAGGTGAATCGGACCTGTATACACTGATTTGGGCAAATGAAGTCTTTGATAAGACACATACGGACACCTATCCTTCTTCCGTGTCCTTACTTCATGCATTTGCCATGTAGAAGGGAGAAGTTCATGTTTACAAATAAAGTGCTTCTTATTACCGGCGGCACCGGTTCCTTTGGCAATGCGGTGCTTAACCGATTTTTGGAAAGTGATATCGGTGAGATACGTATTTTTTCAAGAGATGAGAAAAAACAGGATGATATGAGACATTTCTATCATTCTAAAAAGATAAAATATTACATTGGTGATGTAAGAAATCCGGCTAGCTTAAAAGAAGCCTTCAATGGAGTTGATTATATCTTTCACAGCGCAGCCTTAAAGCAGGTGCCTTCTTGTGAATTTTTTCCTATGGAAGCTGTTAAAACGAATATTATCGGAACTGACAATGTTCTGACAGCAGCGATTGAAGCCGGAGTCAAAAAGGTTATCTGCCTTTCAACGGATAAGGCAGCTTATCCTATTAATGCCATGGGCACCTCCAAAGCTATGATGGAGAAAGTAATGGTGGCTAAGGCAAGAATGATGCCGGAGGAAAAAATCCAGATATGCGGAACAAGGTATGGGAATGTAGCCTGTTCCAGAGGCTCTGTTATACCTCTTTTTGTTGAGCAGATGAAGGCAGGTGAACCACTTACGGTGACAGACCCTGAAATGACTCGATTTATAATGACGCTAGAAGAAGCGGTGGAATTGGTTATCTTCGCATTTGTGCAAGGACAGAGCGGAGACATTTTGGTTCAGAAGGCACCGGCATGCACTTTAAGAACTCTGGCCCAAGCTCTTTGTGAAGTCTTTTCTTATAAAGAGGGAATGAAAATTATCGGTACGCGTCACGGAGAAAAGATGTATGAGACACTCTTGACAAAGGAAGAAAGTGTTTTTTCCAAAGATATGGGTGATTATTACCGAATATTGCCGGATAACAGGGACTTAAATTACGATGTTTATTTCACAAAAGGGGATAAAAACAAACGCAGAGCAAAAGAATTCAACTCAAAGAATGCCAGGCAGCTTGGAGTTGAGGAGATGAAAGAAAAGCTGCTATCACTTTCTTACATCCAAAAGGAATTAGAGCACTTTTAGCGTCTAGGAAGCATGGATATTTAGTTCAGGCTCCGAATAGAATGTCTAAAAGGGCAAATAGAAAAGAGTACTTCCCAATGAAGATTCTGGTTACCGGAGCAGGCGGCTTCATCGGCAGACATATGGTATCTGCCTTACAGGACAGGAAAGGAATAACTGTTTACCAATGTTTTCATGAGACAGATAAGGAAGAACTGGATGCTTATCTGTCGCGCTGTGATTTCCTCTATCATTTGGCAGGAGTCAATCGTTCGGAGCAGATGGAGGATTTCACAACGGGTAATACCTTGTTTACAAAAGAGCTTGTTTGCAGCCTCTTAAGGCATAAGAACAAATGTCCGATACTTTATGCTTCTTCGATTCATGCTGTGCTTGAAACCCCTTACGGAAGGAGTAAGAGAGAAGCAGAGGAAATACTGAAAACTTATGAAAACAAGGGAGGCAGGGTGAATATCTACCGGCTGCCAAATCTATTTGGAAAAGGTGCCAAACCAAACTATAATTCAGTAGTCGCAACCTTTTGCTATAACCTGGTAAGGGGATTGCCTATTGTAGTCCATGACAGAAGCACTGTTCTAAATTTAAGTTACATTGATGATGTGGTTCAGGAGTTTGTCGGTGTAATAGAGGGAGAGGGCAGGAAAGAAGCAGATGGATACTATACAATTTCTAAGATCTTTCGAGTAAGCTTAGGAGAAATTGCAGATACCCTTTACACCTTCTTAAATCAGGAGGTCAAACAGGAAGAATTGACAGAATTTCAAAGAGATTTATATGAAACCTTTATAAGTTACAAGCTTGAAGCACAATCTTGAGAGGGTTGGAAGGAACATGGCTGATATGCATTGAGGAAGGAATGGGGGCATATGAGGATTCTTCAGATTAATGAAGTGTACAAAATTCTTAGTACCGGCAGAACTACGCTGGAGCTGGAGGAGGAATTAAGAAGGTACGGACATGAAAGTCTGGTAGCTTATGCTTATCGGGAGATGCCGGTCAGAAGAAAAGAGAAACGTAAAGAGTTTGAGAAGGGACACTATGTTATCGGAACAGCCCTTGACCGGAAAATACACGCTCTAAGCTCCAGGCTAAGCGGCTTACAAGGGTACTTCTCCAATGGTGCCACACAGAAGTTAATTCGGTATATCAATAAACAAAAGCCGGATATCGTCCATCTTCATAATGTTCATGGGAACTTTTTGAATCTAAACAAACTGCTTGCTTATCTTGGTGAAAATAATATTGCAGTGGTGGTAACCCTCCATGATTGCTGGTTCTATACCGGACGCTGCACTCATTATACGGTAAATTGTTGTTATCAGTGGCGGGAGGGCTGTCAGAAATGTCCTAACAACAGAAATACACCACCAACCTGGTTTTTTGACCGTTGCAGCAGGATGTGGGAGGATAAGAGAAAGTATTTTGGCGCTATCAAAAATCTAGCTGTTATCGGAGTCTCAGATTGGATTACCAATCAGGCAGAATGTTCTTTCTTAAAGGACAACGGTCTTGTTAAGAGAATCTATAATTGGATTGATTTTGACGTGTTTCAGGTAACTGAATCCCAGGATATCAGGGAAAGCCTTAGCATCGGAGAGGAATTCGTAATCCTTTCAGTTGCAGCTACCTGGTGTAATGCCAAAGGACTTAAGGGGATGATTAAACTCGCCCAAAAACTCTCTGACTGCATATTTTTACTGGTGGGGGATATGGACAGCAGAATTAAGCTTCCGCCTAATATCAAATTAATCCCACGTATCAATAACCCATACAGCCTTGCAAAAATCTACAGTAGTGCCGATGTCTATGTTTCCCTCTCAAAAGAAGAATCCTTTGGAAAGACTGTGGCAGAAGCATTAGCCTGCGGAACACCGGCTATAACCTGTTCCTCCACTGCTTTAACAGAGCTAGTAGGATACCAATGCGGTTATACGGTATACGGCAGGAGTTTAAAAAAATTTTACAACCGTATTCTCGAAGTAAAAAATAAGGGGAAAGCATACTATAGTGAATACTGTATCAGGTACACAAGGAAGCACTTTTCAAAGGAATCCTGTGTTCAGGAATATATTAAAGTCTATGAAAAGCTTATAGGAGACAGGAGTCAGACAGACACCATTTAGGCTGCATTACATATTCTGATTAGTACAACATGCGATTATATTACATTGATACGATGGCTTTGGTATGTTGTTTAAGAGAGGGAGGATAAAGGATGCTGCCATATATTATGATACTTATTCTATTTGCTACCTTGGCACTCTTAAGTAAAGCAGAGAGTTATACCGAGAGTGGTGTAAGACTGGAAGGAAAAACTTTTGCTCTTTTAGCCTCCTGCTTTCTTTTATATTTACTTACCATTTTAAAATCTCCGATTACAGGAGATTACAGCAGATATGCAGACAATTTCTTTAATTCTGTAAAATATACCTTTACTTTTTATCTAGAGCGTAAAAAAGAAGCCGGGTTTTATATGTTTACCAAGCTTTTAAGCGAAATACAGTATAATACGTTCTTCTATTTTGCAGTAACCTCCGCCATTCTTTATTTATGCTTGTTCATTTTTCTAAAAAAATATGCTGTTAATAAACTATATGCAATTTATTTTTATTATACTATAGGACTTTTTGCTTTTTCTCTGGCAGGTTTAAGACAAAGCCTTGCAATGTCCATATGCCTGTTTGCCTACGGTATGATAAGAAAAAGAAAACCGGCTGCATTTATTATTATAGTAGCTATAGCTTTTCTGTTTCATAAATCAGCAGTTTTCTTTTTGCCTGCTTATTTTATTGGCCGTATTCCCTGGAAGGCAAAATACCATTTTGCAATTTTGGCGGGATATGGTTTGCTTGGAATCTTCTTTGATAGATTTTACTATCTGGTGGCTTCCTGGATGGATTATGATTACGGCATTGAGAGTACCGGTAATGGCAGTATCTTTCTTATTATCTTACTGATTATAGGTTTTCTGGGAGTTGTTTATCGAAAAGAGTTAATAGCTGCAGATAAAGAAAGTCTGCTGTTTTTGAATATGCATTTTGTTGTAATACTTCTCTGGATATTCCGCCTTTTTACAAGGACGGCAGAAAGACCGGCTCTTTATTATCTATACGGAAGTATCATCTTACTGGATAGGATTTTGTCATTACGGAGTGAGGAGAGGGAGAAAGAAGTAACTAGAAAATGTATTCTGCTTTGTTCAGTGGTTTTGTTTGGAGTCTTTTTTTTGTATCGGACGCTAAGAGATGGCAATCTTATACCTTATATTTCGATATTTCATTAATTATGCATACTGCTAAGCTGCAGTTGTGGCTCACTAGTGGACGCACTTTATGCACATCACAAGACTGCCGTTGATTGCCGGAAGTCTTGTGAGAATTTAGTATCAACATAGTTCGCGCTTCATCAGCGCGGAAAGGATGGAGCTATGAAAGAAGCAAAGATAGATATTGCTGTGCTATTGATATTTTTTGCAAGGCCGAAGCAATTTGAACAGGTATTTGCCGTAATTAAAGAAGCAAAGCCTTCCAGACTTTATCTGTATCAAGACGGACCGAGAAAGGGCAGAAGTGAGGACATGGCAGGAATCATAAAGTGCAGGGCAATCGCTTTTGACATTGACTGGAATTGTGAGATACATACCTTTTTCCAAAGTGAGAATGTGGGTTGTGACCCATCTGAGTATATAGCTCAGAAATGGATGTTTCAAACGGAAGAAGAAGGGATAATACTGGAAGATGATGATGTTCCCTCACTTAGCTTCTTTCCCTTTTGCAAAGAGCTTCTTAA
The DNA here is from genome assembly GCF_014218355.1 of Anaerocolumna chitinilytica. Taxonomy (NCBI): domain Bacteria; kingdom Bacillati; phylum Bacillota; class Clostridia; order Lachnospirales; family Lachnospiraceae; genus Anaerocolumna; species Anaerocolumna chitinilytica. The sequence goes on along the minus strand of NZ_AP023368.1, from coordinate 3,104,384 downwards.
GAAGTACCGGGAGGATGAAAGAATAAATATGATATGTGGGATGAACAATACCAAAATCTGTGAATATACCCCCTATGATTATCTGTTTACAACCTCGGGGTCTATCTGCGGCTGGGCATCCTGGAGGCGGGTAGTGGAAACCTGGGATGAAAAATACAGCATATTAAAAGATCCTTTTAATCTAAAACAGTTTAAAAATTATCTGGATTCCTTTATGGAAGGTGCTTCGTATATTAACACACTAAGGAGACATCAGTATGCAGGAAAAGCATATTATGAGACCATTCTTGGCAGTAGTATGCACTTAAACCACAGGCTTAATATTGTACCTGCTAAAAATATGATAACAAATATAGGAGTTACAGCGAATGCCACTCATTCCGTATCGGATATTCGGATGCTCCCAAAAGGGGTCCAAAGGATATTTAATATGCCAGCCTATGAACTGGAATTTCCAATAAAGCATCCGCCTTATGTAATTGAGGACAAAGAATTTAAAGAACGGATTGACCGGGTTATGGGTAAGGGGCATCCTCTTATTCGGTATTACCGGAAAGGGGCAAGTATATTGCGCCGTTTGAAATACAAGGATTATAAAGGTCTTAAGAAGAGTTTACTACGTTTGCTGCGAATAAAATAACAATACACAAAGGGGATTCTTATGGGAAGGAGAGCAGTGATGGCAAATGGGTGATATGAATGAAAATGAAAGTGCCAGACAGATAAAGGCAGGTGCGGTATTAGGATATATTACAATATTTATTAATCTGTTGGCTGGCTTAATCTATACACCCTGGATGATTAGAAGCCTTGGACAGGATAATTACGGACTCTATACATTGTCAGTGTCCCTGATTGGTATATTGGTGATGGATTTTGGGCTTGGTGCCGCTGTCACCCGCTTTCTCTCTCTGTATAACTCCAGGGATGATAAACAGGCAGCAAATAACCTGCTTGGTATCATATATAAACTCTTTTTTTTCCTTGATATCTTTATTGCAGCAGTTCTAGTCATAGTTTATTTTTACATCGGCAGTATTTATAAAGAGCTGTCTCCGGAACAAATTGAAAAGTTAAAGATTATCTTTCTTATATCCGCCGCTTATAGTGTTCTAGCATTTCCTTTCGGTACTCTAAATGGTATCCTGACCTCCCATGAAAAATTCGTACAGCAAAAAGCCTGTGAATTATTTTATAAACTCTGCAATATGGCTTTTATTATTTGGGCTTTAGAGATGGGCTATGGCCTTTATGCCATGGTTATGGTAAATGCGGTTACCGGAGGCTTAAATATTCTGCTGAAACTTTTCCTGGTAAAAAGAACAACTAAGATTAAAGCTAATTTTCATTATAAGGAAAAGAAAGTTACAAAAGAATTGTTCCAATTCTCCTTATGGTCTACCGTTGTCAATATTGCACAGCGCTTTATATACAATATCATACCCAGTATTCTGGGAATTTACTGCGGTGCTATAAGTATCTCTGTATTTGGTGCTTCTGCTACGGTGGAGGGGATTGTATTTACCTTCGCTCTTGCTATAAATGGATTGTTTCTTCCGAAGGTTTCCAGAATTCTTACCAGGGAGAAGGAAAACAGCGAAAAACATTTGCTGGAACTGATGATTAAAGTCGGAAGGATACAACTCTTTTTAATAGGATTGATTTTTATAGGTTTTCTTGCAATTGGAAGGGACTTTATAGAACTTTGGCTTGGTAACGGTTTTCAAAATGCCTATATCTGTATTCTTTTTCTTATATTCCCAAGTATCTTTGAACTTACCCAGCATATTGCCGGATTAACCATAACTGCTACGGGTATGGTTAAATTACAGTCTTATGTCTATACCATTATGGCTGTTATAAATGTGCTCCTGTCAATTCTTTTAACAAAAGAGTATAAAGAAATCGGAGCAGCAATCTCGGTATGTACTGCCTACCTTTTTCGTACAACAGCAATGAACTATATCTATTATAAAAAACTTCACATTAACATCGGAATATTTTTTAAGGAATGCTTTCTTAAGATGGGAATACCCCTTATATTGTCCTTGGCAGCAGCTATTATTATTGCATTTATACCCTTTAAAGGAGCAATTTATTTTCTGTTAAAAGGTGCATTGATTGCCGGGATCTATCTGGTCATGATGTGGAGATTTGGGCTGAATTCCTTTGAAAAGAACCTTTTCTTTTCCGTCCTTCGCAAAAGTGTAAAATTAAAATAAGAAAACAGGGAGGCCTTATGAGTACCAGATTGGCTATAATTATACTTCACTATAAGAACTATCAGGAAACAATGGCCTGTGCCAGATGTGCCTTGGCGCAGAAAGGTAAGGACTATGAAATTATCATAGTGGATAATGGTTCCGGTGATGGTTCCTATGAGATTCTGAAGCAAGAGTTTAAGAATACACCTCATTTAACAATAAAAAAGCTAAAGAAGAATCTGGGTTTCGCCAGAGGAAATAATGCTGGAATACGCTATGCAAGGACCCATTTCAATGCAAAAAACTGTTTTGTCTGCAATAGTGATGTTGTGTTTGAAGATACTCTTTTTGAAGAACTTCTGGCAGCACCGAGTGAGGGGATTGGATGTCTATCCCCTGTGGTGTATGACACAGAGGGGAGCCCTCAGCCGCTTTCCATTAATATGAAAAGTCCCTATAAGACAATTATATTTACTTTACTTTACCTTATATACAAGAGCCTGCCCCAAAAGCTGAAAAGGAAGCTGCTGCTGAAAACTGGAAAGATATTATATCTTTTGATTAAGAAAGGTATAACTGGGCTTACTAAACTTCGCGCCTACTTAAAAAAAGAGAAAAGGCAGCAACACCAGGAGGAAATAAAGGAGGAAACTGCAAATAACACATCTGCAGAGAATCCCTTTAGAATGCAAGGCTGTGCATTTATGCTGACAGAAGAATATTTTAAGAATTTTAGAGGATTGTACCCAAAGACCTTCTTGTATGGAGAAGAATTAAACGTGTCCCTGTATCTTAAGAAAGCAGGACTTTTAGCAGCTACGGTTAACACCTCACCGGTCATTCATAAGGGAGGGCAATCTTCCATGAAGCTATTAGGTGAAGAGGAAGATAAGAAGAGGTTGATGCTTGCTAGAAGAAGTCTCTTCCACTCCCTGCCCTTACTATTTTTAAGTTCAAAAAATATTCGTAGATTTTACTAGTTAATTAATGGATGCTCGAATTATATTTCTAATGTAAAATGGAGGATAGAATGGGTAGATTGAAGCTGATGACGATACTTGGAACCAGACCGGAGATCATAAGACTCTCTCAGACAATCAAAAAATGCGACAGCTATTTTGACCATATCCTTGTTCATACAGGGCAGAATTGGGATTATGCGTTAAACCAGATTTTTTTTGAGGATTTAACACTAAGGGCACCGGATGCATATCTGGACGTGGTCGGAAATAATCCAGGCGAAACCATTGGCAATATCATCGCTAAAAGTTATGAACTTATGCTTCGGGAAAAACCTGATGCACTCTTGATCTTAGGAGATACCAATTCTACCTTGTCCGCTCTTTCTGCCAAGCGGCTTAAAATACCAGTTTTTCATATGGAAGCCGGGAATCGCTGTTTTGATGAGAATTTGCCGGAAGAAATCAACCGGCGGATTGTGGATCATATATCGGATGTTAACCTATGCTATAGCGAGCAGGCCAGAAGATATCTTCATGGGGAGGGTATCCCAAAAGACAGATGCTTTGTAACCGGATCTCCTATGGCGGAAGTACTGTCAGCGAATAAGGAAAGAATAGAAAAATCCCAAATCCTAAAAAAGCTGGGACTCCTAGAGGAGGAGTACATTGTACTGTCAGCTCATAGGGAAGAGAATATAGACAATGAAAAGAATTTCTTTCAGCTTATGGAGGCTGTTAATGCTTTGGCAGAGACTTATAATATTCCGGTTATCTATTCCACCCATCCTCGTTCGGCAGGCTTTATTGAAAAAAGGCAGTTCCATTTTCATCCCAAAGTTCGTTCCCTTAAACCATTTTCCTTTTCAGATTATAATCACCTGCAATACCACTCCTTTTGCACCATCTCTGACAGCGGAACCCTGCCTGAGGAGGCAGCTTATTTTAAGCATTTTCCGGCTGTTTGCATCCGTACTTCCACAGAGAGGCCGGAGGCACTTGAAAAGGGAGCTTTTATCCTGGGCTCCATATCGGCGAAGGAGGTATTACAGGCAGTAGAGCTTGCGGTGGCCATGGCGGACAGAAAGGAAAAAATAAGTGAGGTCACAGATTATTGTGAGGAAAATGTAAGCAGCAAGGTGGTGCGAATCATTCAAAGTTATACCGGTATCATTAATCGAACAGTGTGGAGAAAAGATATTGATTGACAGATGTTTCCTTTTTTCGATTTGGTTATAGTGACGTTCAAAAGAATGGCGCTGTATGTTAGGAAAACTAACATAGCGCCTTATTTTATGTCGGAAGGAACTTGTAAATATTCATTGATTTCTATGGCAAAGAATAGTAATATGATAGAGTAAATTTATTTTTATAATGTTAATTTTATGAAAAAATAATGTGAAGACCAATAAGTGAGGTTACATAAAATGGTAAGCGACAGAACTTATTTAAAAGTAAGGGGCGGCAAAGCATTAAGAGGAGAAGTTAAGGTAAATGGTTCCAAGAATTCCATACTAGCTTTAATACCCGCAATGTGTCTGGGGGAAGGCGAAGGAACACTTAATCATATAACTGATATATCAGATATCGAGGCAATGCAGGGGATATTAGAAGAAATAGGTGTTAAAATGCACTGTGAGAATAATGCAGTAAGCATTACAGGTAATATGGAGTATTCAGAATTAAGTAAGCTGTATGTTCCAAAAATCAGAGCTTCGAATTTATTCTTAGGTGTTTTATTAGCCAAATTCGGGAAAGCCGTAGTACCGGTATCCGGTGGAGATAAGATTGGTAATCGACCAATTGACATCCACTTATATGTATTTCGTAAATTTGGTATTCAGGCCGAAATTGAAGATGGATATGTAAAATGTGAAGCAACTCAGTTTCCTTATAAAGGACAGAAGATATTTTTAAGGTTTCCAAGTGTAGGTGCAACGGAAAATGCCATGCTGGTAGCAAGTGCAGCTGAGAGCGAAACTGTTATTTATAATGCAGCCATGGAACCGGAAATCGTGGATATGGCTATCTTAATGAACAATATGGGAGCAAAGATTACAGGTGCAGGTACTCCTGTGATTCACATAAAACCTGCGGCAAAGAAATTAAGCAGGACGGTACATGAAGTTATACCGGACCGCCTGGAGGTTGGAACATTTTTATTTATGATTGCAGCAACGAAAGGTACCGGGATAATAAGAAATGTAATACCTGAGCATGTTATGTCGGTTATTACAATATTGGAAGATTCCGGTGTAAAAGTAGAAGTTACCGATAGTGATATCGCAATTGATGCTTCAGATAGCAACCTTATGGCCATTGACGTGGAAGCTTTACCTTTTCCTGGTTTTCCTACAGACCTGCAGCCCTTTGCAACAGTCTATGCGCTAAGATGTAATGGGAAATCCACAATAAAGGATGCTGTCTTTCCGGTTCGATTCAACCATCTATTTGAAATCCGCAGAATGGGTATGACTTATGAAAGTGTTCATTCCCAGGTTACACTTAACGGCGTTCAGAAACTGACAGGCACCACCATGACTGGAACAGATATCAGAATGTGTGCGTCTCTGGTAATGGCAGCTCTGGTAGCAAAGGGAGAGTCCAGAATCTATGGCTTGGAGCATATCCTGCGAGGATATGATAACTTCTTTCAGAAGTTAAAGGATTTAGGTGCTGATGTTGCAGTGATAGAGGAAGAAACAGAAGAAATAGCATTACCGAGATTAAATGTAATGAATAATTGATTATAAGAGTTAGCTTACTAAAATAACCTTAAAAGAAGCTCTGTCACTTTCTTAAATCTGTCGGATAACAGTATAGCCGGAAAGAGACAGAGTTTTTTAAAAGGAGAATTAAGGTGGTCTTTTAATATGGATATAGCAGTTCTTTCTGACATTCATGGTAATTATATTGCACTGGAACGTTGCCTGCAGGAGGCATTTTCAAGAGGTATCGGTACCTTTTTCTTTCTTGGGGATTATATCGGAGAATTGGCATATCCGGAAAGGACAATGCAGCGATTATATGAGTTAAATGAAAATTATCAATGCTACTTTATCAAAGGAAATAAAGAAGAGTATTGGTTAAATTACCGGGCGGAGGGTGAAATTGGCTGGAAGGACCAAAATTCCGGCAGCGGAGCGTTGGTGTATGCCTATAGTTGCCTTACGGATAGAGATCTAGAATTTTTCTCTAAACTGGCCCCAACCCAGGAAATCCTAATAGATAAGATGCCAAAACTTTGTATCTGTCATGGTTCACCCTTTAAAGTAAATGAAAAGCTTTCACCGAATGACAGCAGAACAATTGAAGTGATGGAAAGTGTGAAGACACCAATTATATTATGCGGTCATTCCCATGTTCAGGGTAAGATTGTACATAAGGACAAGCGTGTTCTAAACCCCGGATCAGTTGGAGTACCGATATATAGTGAAGGAAAGACCCAGTTTCTGATACTTCATAATGAAGACGTCATAAGAGGTGCTAAGAAGAGTGCTGATGTTTTACCTGAGCAGCAGGAGCAGTGGCAGGAAGAGTTTATAAGCCTGGATTATGATTTTGAAAAGGTTATCGATGAAATGCAGGAAGTAAAACTCTATGAACATGCTCCTTATTGGTGCGTCATAACAGAAAGCATATTACGGGGAGGAAATATAACCCATGGAGACATTTTACCGAGAGTGACAGAACTTTGCAGGCAGGCAACCGGAGAGTGTGTATGGCCGGATATTCCCGAAGAATATTGGGAACAAGGTGTTAGAGAAATGCTGGGGATTTAATAAGCATTACATAAGTTCAGGTAGGTATTACAATAATCATCATATTAGTATTATTAATCGTAAAAGTGTGAATGGAGGTTAGGATATGAAAGAACTTAGCAAGAAGTCCTTTGAAGAAATTCAATTATGGATGTACCGGAATGCCCGTCCTTTGGAATTAGCCATATGGCAATATGAATTTGAAAATGGTAGTAAAGAGAAGGTATTAGCAGCCTTGTCAAAATATCAAAATGAAGACGGAGGTTTTGGAAATGCTCTGGAACCGGATTGCTGGAATCCAAATTCATCACCCTATACAACACTGAATGCCATCGATAAATTAAAGAATATAGATTATTCGGACATAGAGCATCCCATCATACAAGGTATCTTCAAATTCTTAGAAAGCGGACTACATAGTAATGAAAGCGGATGGTTCTTCAGTATTCCAACAAATAATGACTATCCTCATGCGCCTTGGTGGAACTACGACCCTGATGCCAATGAATATGAAAGTGTTGGTGTATCCGCAGGAATCGCTTGCTTTATCCTAAAATATGCAGATAAGAATTCTAATATATATGAAAAAGCTACTTTTATAATCGATAAGTTAATCGGCAAGTTAAGTGAAACAGGTAAATATGGTGATATGGGAGTGGGTGGGTATTGTGAGTTAATGGATACATTGCCAAAACTTTCCTTATCGAATCGTTTCGACCTTACGTATCTTTCAGATAAAGTTAGAAGACTTGTTTATGATTCTATTGAGAAGGATGTATCCAAGTGGTCGTCATATGGAAAAACACCTTCCAGTTTTATACTCTCACCCGAAAGTTTATATTACAAGGACAATGAAGAACTGCTATTAAAAGAACTGGATTATATCATAGAGAAACGGCCTGAGAATGGAGTTTGGGGAATTACCTGGAGCTGGTTTGAAAATAATGAGATATATTCGAAAGAGTTCGCAATAGCTGAGAACTGGTGGAAAGCAGATATAGCAATTGGGAAACTTAAGTTATTAAGAAGCTTTGGCAGACTTGAAAGTGTCCTGCAGTGATAATATCAATATATAGCTTTAGGAAGAAGAGTATTAATTTTGCACTGAAACCAGAAACGGCAGTAGTCTATTCTATTGCCGTTTTTATATTATATTAGTTTAAAGTGTAAATAAATCTTAATAAAAATAAACGTGAAATAAGGTTGATAATAATTTGAATGTCTTGTAGAATGAAGTTATGGTAATAACATCCAATTAAGAAAGAGTTTGAGGAAGTGTATCATGAAAGGATTGAATGTAAAGCTATGAACTCTATTATCATAAATGAGAAGAATTTCATGACGGTTTCTGATAATATTGCAGCAGATTATCACAAGCATTGGCTGCTCCAATTATTTCTAACCGGCCAGAAGGATTTTAGCATTGATGTTAATAGACAACATATTATATGCAGGTCTATATTAGTAAACCTCGATACACCTCATACTTTTAATAATGCAGGAGATACCTGCTTTACTATGCTGATTGATCCGACAACGGAGCTTGGACGCAGGATGATGGGGGTGCTGATGAACCAGCCCTACTATCTTTTTTCTCCTGATGAAACTAAAGCGATGCAATCGAATTTACAAAATATTCTTATACAAAAAAGTAAGGATGCCTATCTAACATTTGTACAAAGCCTTCTTGTTCAATTTTCTAATTGTTATATTGAAAAGATGGATGAACGAGTAGTAAAAGTTTTGGATCTATTAGATGAATGTGTGCATGAAGACGAGAATCATCAATTGAAGTATTTTGCGGAGAAACTTAACCTCTCTGAAAGCCGGCTGGCGCATTTGTTCAAAGAGGAAACAGGTATTCCTTTAAAGAGTTATATTGTTTTGCATAAACTTCAAAAAGCCTATGAGTTGATAGGAAATGGCGAAAGCATAACGACTGCTGCTCTCAATGCCGGTTTTAACAGTCCGTCTCATCTTGCATATACAAATAAAATGGTGACAGGAATGTCTGCAACAAATATCCTGAAAGATAGCGAGTTTTTAAAAGCGTTCTGAGGTGAATTCTGATAAAGTGTAATCAAACAAAAAAGGAGGATTACACTATGACAAAATATTTGCAAGCAACAGAAATGTTGAATTTTCACCACAGTTCTATACAGAGATTGATTGAAGAAAAACAATGGGCGAAGGAAGACGATTTTCAAAAAATACGTAAAATCTATAATTATGTTCGTGATGATATCAGATTTGGTTATAACACGGATGATACCATTTCTGCTTCTGAGGTGTTAAAGGATGGTTATGGACAATGCAATACCAAGGGAACGTTATTTATGGCACTTTTGAGGGCTGTTTCAGTACCTTGCCGGATTCATGGCTTTACGATTGACAAAAGTTTGCAAAAGGGTGCTATGACCGGTCTACTTTATAAGCTTGCACCTCAAAGTATTATTCATAGCTGGGTTGAAGTTCAATTCCAGGATCAATGGTATAACATAGAGGGATTCATACTGGACAGTAAATACTTAAGTAGGCTTCAAGATAAGTTTTCTGACTGTACAACAAGCTTTTGCGGATATGGAGCAGCTACTGATAATTTCCAAAATCCTCAAGTGGACTGGAATGGGAATGATACGTATATTCAAAAAGAGGGTATAAACCATGATTTTGGTGTATTTCATTCACCTGATGAATTCTTTATGCAATATCAGCAACAGCTGTCACCATTAAAGAAATGGTTTTATAGAAATATCGGGCGCAAACTTATGAATCGCAATGTTGATAAAATTCGTTCCTAATTTAAGAGCATTGTGTTGAAAAATTCGCTCTTAATTTTAGAGAATCGTGTTTTTCTAAAGCGTAAAATTTATAATTAGGAGAAGCAAAGAAATGCTGACACATAAAATTATTGGTAAAGATTCCTCTGAAAATTTTACGAAAGAATGTATTGGATGCCGCGGCTTTCTTATAAAAGATAATAAGATATGTATTATTTATGAGCAAAATACAGGCTTTTATCAAATACCCGGCGGAGCTTTAGAAAAGGGTGAAACTCTTGAAGAGTGCTGTATCCGTGAAATAAAAGAGGAAACCGGATGTGATGTAATTGTAAAGGAACCAATTATTAGAATTGATGAGTTTTATGGGGAATGGAAATTTACAGGTTATTATTATATGTGCAAAATCAAGCAGTATGGTGAACGGCAATTAACAAAAGAAGAAAAGGAAAATGGCGCTGTTGTGTTATGGTTAAATCTCGAAGATGCTTTTTCTGTATTTGGAACCTATAAAGAATATGAAACTCTTGAACCGTGCAAATATGGAGGTTTCTATAGAGAGTATATGGCTTTGAAATTAATGAATATGGTTTTACAAGAAAAAATCAAGTAAGTCACGCAATTCAAAGCAAAGAAGTTATGTATTATCGGGGGAAGATTCTATGTTAAAAATTAAACATAAATCAATTATTATAATTGGTCTTATCATTCTAATAGTTTTTTCTATTACGGGATGTAAAAAAACTGAGAAGAATACACCAAACAATACAACTGCTCCAACATTAACAATGACACCAGAACCGACAGAAACTGTCACTCCCAAAGTAAACCTTGAACCTGGAAAGATGGAGCCTTCCAATGCTCCGGCGCAAAGCGGAGAAGCTTCAACCTCAAAGCCGGATGAGAGTTGGATAAAGGCATATTACGAATATATTGTTAATAATAAATCACTATATGACCCATATCTCTTGCTGATCGATCTGAATTTTGATGGGATACCGGAATTATTTAACATCTCTATAGCAGAAGGCAGTCAGGCATACCGAAACGGAATAACATATATGAACGGAAGCGTTAGTTCTATTAAAAATGATAATATGGATGTTTCTGTCTTTGTGGGTACGATGACAAACGCAAAAAACGAGCAAGTATGGTATACCAGGTATTATCCCTTCGGCCTGCATAACGCGGCTGGCTCAGAAATAAACTGCAATAGTTATGACTGTTCTGATTTGTTTAATATCACAGGAGACAATCTTTTTCAGATAAGTTTTACGAATACAAACTCGGATGTTCCAGAAGCTTCTTCCGTTAATGTGAGTATTTTAGAAAAAGGTAAAAGTATAAATATTACACCACAGAATAAAAAAACTATGATTAATTGGTATCTTCTTGATAAAAGCTCTGATTTTGCTTCTGATTGGTATAATAATCAAAGCTTAACGGCTGAGGAAATGGATTCCCTATTGCCCCTCGCACAATTTGAAGCAGCTTTGGATATAAAAGAGCAAAAATCAATCAATATTGATTTAAATAAATGCTACAACTCAGCAAGTGAAAAAACTTCACTAGAGTACAAACTTTTTTATAATCAGGCGGTAAGCTGGTATAATGATAAACAAATAAAGCAGTGGGATTATTTTCAGTAATATTTAATCTGCAACTATTTAATGGGGGAATCTATAAATGAGCGGTAGTATAAATGTTCAAGGATATCTTTACAACTAGAGGTTTTAAGGAGGATGTTTTGATGGTCAAGATACTGACGAGTGGATTTTCCGATGAATTTCCAAAGGATTTTATATTACAGCTAAGATCGTTTATGAAATCAGACATGATATTCGCTTTTATAGCATCGGAGTTTGAAAATATATATGAAAAAACAGATTGGTATTGTAAAAATTTTTTAAAGATGTTTTCGGATGCTGGAATACATTTTTCAAGGGCAGATGTTATAGACAGCAGGGTAACAGATGAAACAGCCCAGGCTATCGTAAAAAGTGCAGATGTAATCTGGCTTGCAGGTGGAGATACACCTATTCAGTATGCTTATCTGAAAGCTTATGGTTTGATTCCCTACTTAAGAGAACATAGAGGTGTGATTATCGGAATGAGTGCCGGCTCCATCAATATGTCGAAAACCGCAGTTTGTTCAGTAACTTGCGGACATTCCAAACTTGATATATATGAAGCTCTTGGGTTAGTGGAATTCTCGATTGAACCACATCTGGATGTCAATAATATCTCAGAAGAACTGTTAATGCTTTCTGAAAAGTACCCATTATACGGAATATGTGATGATGGTGCTATCATATGCACAGAAGATAATACCTCGTACATAGGAGATATTTTCTTAATCAACAACAGGCATGTAAGTCGAATGATGTAAGTTAGTAATAATGTTCTTACAAAAGCGGGGGCTGAACAATGAGTGATTTTGGGTTTAAGCAAATGCAAGCAATACAGATAGAATTACAAGAAAAATATAAAGAAATATGGGGTGGTTTATCTCCGGAAAAGGGCAGAGATACTTTGCTATGGATGATAATTGAAGCTGGAGAAGCCGCAGATATCATTAAAAAGGATGGAGATAAGAAGATAGTTGAGGACATAGAAGTACGAAATCATTTTATTGAAGAAATGTGTGATGTTTTTATGTATTTAAATGATGTAATGCTCTGTTATAACATCACGCCGGAGGAATTGGAAAAGATATATTTGGATAAGCATCAAAGAAATCTAAAACGATGGTAAATAGGAATGGAGTTTAAGACTATGAATCACAAAGGTACAGTAAGGCTTGAAACAGAGAGGCTTATTTTAAGGCGGTTCATCATAGAAGACCTTGAGCAGATCTTTTATAATTGCTGGAGCGATTTTGAAGTATGGAAATGGACATCCTATCAACCTATGCAGAATGTCAAGGATGTTATAGATACTGCAGAAATGTTTACTGATAAGTGGCTTGGTGCTTACGAAAGACCAAATCGGTATAGTTGGGCTATCGAACTCAAAGCTACCGGGCAAGTTATCGGCAGGTTCTTTGGAATGCATCCTGATGATTATACAAATCAGATAGAGCTGGCCTATGAACTTGGACGTAGTTGGTGGAATCAAGGGCTTATGACGGAAGCTGTGAAAGCAGTTATAGATTTCTTTTTTAATGAGATTGGTTTTAATCGTATATATGCTAATCATGCAGGCCCAAACATGGCCTCCGGAAAAGTTATGCAGAAAGCCGGATTGACCTATGAAGGTACAATGCGGCAAGCTTGCAAATGTAATAACGGTTTGTTTGACAAAGTTAATTATGCTATTATTGCAGATGATTACATCAAATCTGAAAAAATAGTATTTGCTGGTAATTATGAATAATCAATTAGTGTTTAATGAAAAGATATGAAGGGATTACAGAAGATGGCGATAAAAGTATCTGCGATTGAAACAATCAATACATTGAATGCAATATTTGAGAAACATCCCAATGAGAGGATTTGCGTTTTAGGAACTACCTGCTGTGGTAAATCAACATTACAGGAGCAAATTCCTGGTACGGTGGATATGGATGAGGCACTATGGCCGCAACTGACGAAGGAAGAGGAAGCATATATCTGTCAGAAACCCTGGACCAGGGAAATAGGAGATTTTACAAGAAAGCTTGTAAAGGAAAGAGTATCAATAAAAGCCGGACATCCTTTGTTTTCACTGATCCTTATAGATTCTGATGTGCTTGTATATCTTGATATAAGTGATGAGCTGCTTGCAGAGCATTGCAAAAAAAGGGGAAGCAATTTTCAGGACGCAAAAAATGTTAAGAATGCCATTGAAGAGACCTGGAACAATCAAAGAGAAAATAGTGAAAGAGTATTTTACTATTTATATATTACGGAATAACTACATTAAAATAAAGATTATATGGAGGTATTATATGAGAATTGAAAAAGCCACACCGGAGTCACAGGGTATTTCTTCATCCGCTATATTGAATTTTTTAAACAAAGTAAATGAGCAGGGCTTCGAAGTCCATTCTTTTATGCTGCTCAAGAACGGTAAGAACATAGCTGATTGCTGGTGGAAGCCTTATGGAGCAGAGTACAGGCATCAATTGTTTTCTCTTAGCAAGAGCTTTACATCGATTGCAATCGGATTGGCAATAGAGGAAGGTTACTTAACCACCGAAACGTTGATTGCCGACATCTTCACAGATGAAATGAAGGAATTAGGGGAGAAGGTTGATGAAAAAATCAAAAGAATGACTGTGAAAAACCTTCTTACAATGGGAACAGGAATGACTTACGAAAACTGGGATTGGGAGGGCGAAAAACCGAATAATATATTGGGCTTTTTAAGCTCTCATGTAAAAAATGAACCAGGTAGTGCGTTCTTTTACAATACCCTTGCTACATATATGTGTTCTGCCATCATTACCAGGCTGACAGGGCAGAAACTTGTGGATTATCTTATGCCAAGACTGTTTGAGCCCTTGGGAATCGACCCTGTATGGGATGAAGATAATCTGGGAATTTCTTTTGGCGGTTTTGGGTTAAATATCAAAACAGAGGACATTGCCGTATTTGGTCAAATGCTGCTGCAAAAAGGAAAATTTGGTGGTAAACAGCTCGTACCTGAGAGCTGGGTGGAAGAAGCAACCTCCAAGCAAATCAATAACGGCGATGAAGCTGATAATGATTGGAGTCAGGGGTATGGCTATCAATTCTGGAGATGCGTTCCTGATGGTGTATATCGTGGGGACGGTATGTACGGGCAATATTGTATCGTTATGCCAAAGCAAAATTCCGTAATTGCTGTAACCAGTAACGTTGATATGGGTAAATTTATGAAACTTATTTGGAGTGACCTTCTTCCGGAGCTGGATGGCACTGAGGCCTTACCAGAAAATGCTGATTACAATAAATTAGTTGAGTTTGGAACACGGCAGACACACTTAAAGGTGAACGAAAACGCTGAACTCTATCCAACTTTTAGAGCAGCTTACAAATTTTCCTCCGAAGTATCCAATGAACTAAAATTAAAGAAAATCAGCTTTGATTTTGAAAATGGAGAATGCCTTGTTGCATTTTACGGCGATGAAATTCATCAGCCTGTATATGTAATCCGCTTTAAACAGAATCAATGGCTGGAGACGGCTAAGCCCTTTTGGGAACAAGGTTCCTATTATAGAGCGGTTTGCTATGGTGAGTGGAAGAAGGAAGAATTTGAAACAAATATCTGGCACTATGAAACTCCTGTTAATACAAAGCTAAGATTCATCTTCAGTGATGAAAGAAAATGTCTGACGATGCATTTTAAGTCAGAGCAGGAACGAGAACTTGTATTTGACAAAATTTAAGTTCTATTTTATGAAAGGGGTTTACCCTTACGAGGATATAATATGTCTAAGATTGAACTTATCGATATTACATCAGATAACTGGATAAATATATGTTGTTTAAACCCTGGGAAGGAAGGGAAAGATTTTGTAGCATCAAATTCGTTTTCTCTTGCTCAGTCCTTCTATGAAAAGGGATGGATAACGAAAGGAATTGTAAATGATAACTTGCTTATTGGATTTACTATGTTCGGATATAGTGAAGAAATGAAAGCATATGAGTTATGCCGTTTTATGATTGATCAGAAATTCCAAGGATTAGGGTATGGTAAAGAAGCGTTAAGGGCTATTCTAAAATTTATGTTTAACTGCTTTCACTGCACAGAGATATTTCTTAGTACTGCTCCGAATAATAATAGAGGGAAGCATATATATGAGAAGATTGGATTTGTTTCCACAGGCGAGAGCTGCGGTGAAGGAGACGATGTGGAAGAAATATATTGTCTGAATCAATTCAATATGAGCTCTCTGGAATAGATAGATAATGATTTTAGAATATCCATCAGTATTATATGGAAGGATTTAAAGAATGGCTAAATATGAACGGAGATTGAAGGGAAACTTCAATGAATTATTAAATTGGCTGCATAATGATATTATGAATGGAAGTTCCTCGGTAAGTTATGAGGACGGCAGCGATATAAGAATGGGTGATGCCAATGTGGCTGTACGGGTATATGAACGTTACAGTATGACAGGAGGTAACCGTGTAAGTATGAATGTCACTGTAACAGGTGCCGGTGAGGAGCTCTTTGTAAGCGCTATCACTTCTGGAGGCAGTCAGGCAGTGTTCTTTAAGTTAAATACCATCGGGGAAGAAACATTTCTGGAGTTATGCAGCAATTCGGTAGAGAACTATATTCAAAATCGATAATAAATGAAATGTCGCAATTTTAATTATGAGAACTAAAAGACATGGATATCGAAGCTTATATGAATAAACTTTATTCCTGAGATTTTACAGTTTCGAATGCTATTACTACAGGAGACAACGTATGGAGCATAGTACAAAAGTAATTTCAACAATAAATGAATACTGTTTGAAGCATGCTGGGGCTTATGAAGCAAGGCCATTTGGGGAATATCCTATTTGCTATAAGGTCATGGGGAAAATCTTTGCACAATTCAATTCAGAAGAAAAGTTTTATAAGATAACATTAAAATGTGAGCCGGATAAAGCAAGCTTTTACCGTCAGATTTATCCGGAAATTGTTACTCGCGGATATCATTGCCCTCCGGTCCAGCAACCATTTTGGAATACCGTTAATTTGGATGCTTTTCTTGAAATGGATGTATTATTTCAGATGATTGATGAAGCCTACGCTGCTGTAACGAATCAATTCAGTAGAAAAAAAAGATCAGAATTATTAAACTTGGCGGAAGTAGAATTTAAGGACACAGATGGGCAAGATTCAGATTTTGTAATGCTTTGCAGCAGACTGGATAGTACCCTTGATGAAATTGTTGGCGGACGACTGCAGAGAGTTCAATATCATCAGTATAATCAATTAGATAACATTCATGATGTAATTGTAGCGTATAAGGATGGAAAACCGGTTGCCTGTGGCGCTTTTAAAATGTATGACGAAGAACATGCAGAACTAAAACGAATCTATGTAGATGCATCCCATAGAAAAATAGGCTTAGGCTCAGAATTAATTCGGAGATTAGAAGCGAAAGCAAAAATCAAAGGATATAGATGGTGCATTCTAGAAACTGGCAAAGCATTAGAAGCTGCTTATAATATGTATAAAAAAGCAGGATATAAAGTAATACCCAACTACGGACAGTATGCGGATATGGCAGATTCCGTCTGTATGGAGCGAAAGATTTAACAGATATATAAGATACAGTTCTAATAATCTTTGAGGAAGGAGCACCTGGATAATGTATACTTCAATATATACGAAAGAAATTCCTGTTTTATTAAAACAACTTGCAAATACGACAGAAATGCAGAGGTTATCTGACGTTGGTATGCATTGCGGCTGTGAATATGCTAATTTTCCAATTTACCGGAAGGCAGGTGCTCCATACTCCAGGCTAAAACATAGTATAGGTGTTTCAATGATTGTTTGGAATTTCACCCACGATATCAGACAGTCTATAGCTGGGTTGTTCCATGATATAGCAACACCTGTGTTTGCACATACAATTGATTTCCTGCAAGGTGATCATCTTGTGCAGGAATCAACGGAAGATAAGACCTTATCTATAATAGAAAATTCAAAAGAAATCACAGAGCTTTTGAGATTACATCATATAGATATTGCGGATGTTAGTGACTATCACAAGTATCCGATAGCAGATAATGATACACCTATGCTTTCTGCAGACCGCTTGGAATATACCCTTGGGAATGGGTTCTGTGTGGCTGATTGTAAAGTGGAAACACTTAACCGCTTATATAAAGACATAACAATCCTTCATAACGAGCATGGAATCGAAGAATTAGGTTTTAGAACTATTAATGCTGCCAAAGAATTTATAGAAATTTCATTGTTTAACTCTCATTTTTTTGTGTCCGACGAGGACCGCTTTTCCATGGAATATTTAGCGGATATTATACGATCTGCTATGAATAGCGGAGTTATAATGCAAGAAGATTTCTATTTAACGGAAAAAGAAGTAATAAAGAAGCTGATGAAAGATAAAAGACTATCCAAGATGTGGATGAATTATACTGAATTATCAGCAGTTGCATCTTCTACAGAAAAACCAGCCAACCGGTACTGTGTAAACGTTTCAGCCAAAAAGCGGTATATCGATCCGTTGGTTTTAATAAATGACAGCGCTAAAAGGCTCTCAGAGCTTGATAATAGTATACATGAGAATATACAAACATTTTTAAATCTGGATTTTGATAAATGGCTATACGCGGCTAATCCTTGTCAGAGTGATACTGTCAATAATGGGATGAACTAAACTTTCTGATAAGGTTTCTATAAGGAAATACAATCTAAAAGATATACTGATATAGTCGAAGGACTATATCAGTAATTGGAAAGCATTAAGGTAATATTCAAATATGGCTAAATACGAACAAAACTTGA
This sequence comes from Anaerocolumna chitinilytica, assembly GCF_014218355.1. Taxonomy (NCBI): domain Bacteria; kingdom Bacillati; phylum Bacillota; class Clostridia; order Lachnospirales; family Lachnospiraceae; genus Anaerocolumna; species Anaerocolumna chitinilytica. The sequence continues at coordinate 3,086,238 of NZ_AP023368.1, read as the reverse complement.
AGGGAATATAAAAATATGGCTAAATACGAACAATATTTGAAGGGAAACCTTAACGACCTAATTACTTGGATACATAAAGATATTACAAATAACAATTCTTTGGTAAGCTTTGGTGATGGAAGTGATATTAACTTGAAAGATTCACGGGTAGCTGTCCGAGTATATGAACGCTATAGTTCTTTTGGAGGCAGCCGTGTAAGTATGAATATTACTATTACAGAAACAGGCGAAGAATTGTTTATTAGCGTGATAACCTTAGGCGGTACCCTTGGAGGATTCTTTAAAAATACTATTGTGGAAGAGAGATTTCTAAAGTTATGTAAAGAATCTGTTGAGAACTATATTCGTGAGCAGAAGTAATAATCCAGATAGTAGTATTTTTAGTTAGATAGTTCCTGCTTTTTAATCTAAAGTAGAAAGTTCGTTATGAATAAATTAAGAATCAATTTAGAATAGATGAGGTAGTTATGATACTCCGAAAATATAGACCGAGTGACTGTGCCGATATGGCAAAGTTATTTCACGATACAGTGCACAAAATAAATGCAAAAGATTATTCAAATGAGCAGCTTGACGCTTGGGCGTCAGGAAATATTAATTTAGAAGCATGGGATGCCTCTTTTTTGGAGCACAATACTTTTATTGCTGAGATTGATGGAAACATTGTAGGTTTCGCTGATATGGATAATACAGGTTACTTAGACCGGCTCTTTGTACACAAAGATTTCCAGAGTATGGGAATTGCGACAGCATTGGTCAATGAATTAGAACAGAGTGCCCGAGCATCGGGTATTTTTCGATTTGAAACCTATGCATCCATTACTGCCAGACCATTTTTTGAAAAACGAGGCTATATCGTAGAATTTGAAAACCAAGTTATACGAAAGGGTATAACGCTGGTGAATTATAAAATGGTTAAGCAAAGTTATTAATATTCAGTTCAACGCATTAGTAATATTAGGATATCTTACAAGGAGGGAATAGAATGAAAAATATATTTATCGGTTTCATCTTTATTTTTTTGGATTTTCATCTGAGCTTAGGAAGTTCAAAGATCGGTCTGATACCGGATTTTGTAGGATACATTATTATGATTAATGGATTGGCAGAAATGTCAGGTCAAAGTATGCGGTTTATGAAGGTTAAGCCATATGCAAGTGGTATGGCAGTTTATTCAGGTCTTCTATACTTATTGGATTTAATGGGTATTTCGGTGTCTCTTGGTGTATTAACTTATATCTTTGCAATCATTTCAACTGCTGTATCTCTTTATATATCATATAATATTGTCATGGGGGTTATAGAGGTGGAAGAAAAATATAACGTCCGTCTTAATGGGGACAGTCTTAAATCTACCTGGACTTTTATTGCTGTATTAGATGTACTGTCATTTGTGCTGCTGTTAATACCACCGGCAGCATTTATTTGTATGATACTATCTTTTATCGCAGCTATTTTCTTCCTCTTTGCTTTTAATAATTCAAAGAATCTGTACTATAATTTAGGATAATTACCTTTTTCGAACATATTGAAAAGGCTGTTTAGAATGAATTTAATATAGTAAGCCAATAATATTGATAATTAAGATTTGAAACTTTACGAAACAGAAAATAGTGAGCAAAAGGAAACGAAATAATGATAAATGAAATTCAAGTAGTAGAAAATGCTTTTGTTTATATAAAAGAAATTTTTAGGGGAGATAGTAGCGGACATGATTATTACCATAGTGTCCGAGTTTATAATAATGCTTTAAACATAGCACATAAGGAAGGCGGTGATCTTTATTTCATCAAGCTTAGCGCCTTATTACATGATGTTGATGATAGAAAATTATTTGATACCGGTGACAATTTAGAGAATGCACGAAAGTTTTTAACTGATAATGAGGTGGATGAAACTACAATTGAGAAAATATGTAAAATCATAGCGGCAGTATCTTATAAAGGAAGTGAATCAATAATCCCTGATAGTATTGAAGGAAAGATCGTTCAGGATGCAGATAGATTGGATGCATTAGGTGCCATTGGAATTGCAAGAACATTTGCATATGGCGGACATAAAGGGCGACAAATACATGAGCCATTTGAGAAACCACTTGAAGATATGACCGCCAAAGAATACGAACAACACGAAAGTACCAGCATTAATCACTTCTATGAAAAACTCCTGAAACTAAAGAATTTAATGAATACAGATACTGGGATATTAATTGCAGAAAATCGACATGCATATATGGAAGAATTTCTTGTTAAGTTTATAGATGAATGGAATGGTAAATAAACGTTAATCTAAGGATTTAAGATTATCAGAAAAGTAAGAAGGGCCAATAAATGAAACGTATTGCAATATTATCCGATACTCATGGTCTTTTACGAGAGCAGGTTATGGCTGAACTTGCTGAAGCAGATTGCTCTATTCATGCAGGAGATATCAACACCCCTCTTATTATTGATACCCTTAGGCAGTTCGGAGAAACCTACATAGTACGTGGAAACAATGACAGAGATTGGGCTGAAAACCTGCCTAAGAGCCTAACTATTACAATTGAAGGTGTCAGGTTCTTCATCGTTCACAACAAGAAAGATATACCCCAAGACTTAACAAATGTTGATGTAGTGGTCTTTGGTCATTCGCATAAATATTCTGCGGAAATTATTGAGGGAATATTGTTTCTAAATCCAGGCAGCTGCGGTAAACGGCGTTTTGACTTGGAAATAACAATGTGCCGCATGACAGTGGACACAGGGCAATATCAGTACGAAAAAGTAACAATTCTCCATCCATGAAGCCAGGGAAATTAATAGATTTAATATAGCGAGGGATAAAGAAAAGAGGTACAGATTTATGAATTATAGAATTGTTCCATTTGACAAAACAATGCTTCATTTACTGCCACATCCCCAGCAACCCTTTGACATTATCGGAAGGCTTGTTCCAATATACGATGGTATAAAGTGGAACACGACAGAATATTTACTGGATATAAAAAGAGAAAAAACCTATCCCAATGATTCTTTTGATCCAAGGGAGTATATTAATAATCCTGAGCAAGTGGCTTTTCTTGCACTGATTGGTGATGAATGTATAGGCAGTATCAGGGTCTGCAAGCGATGGAACGGGAACGCTTTTATTGATGATCTTGCAGTTGACCGCGAATATCGCGGACTAGGAATCGGATGCAGGTTAATGAATGCAGCTGTACAATGGGGGAAGGACAGAGGACTTTGCGGTGTATCTCTTGAAACACAAGATTGGAATCTGCTTGCTTGTCGTTTTTATCTTAAGTATGGCTTTAAGCTTGGAGGAATTGATACAAAAGTATATACAAATCCGTTGTATAGGAAAGAAACTGCATTATATTTTTATATGTACTCTTCAGAGAAATCTGAACTCTAGAGAAGAATAGGAATCTTAAAGTGGCAATGTGTACATTATAGGAAACCTTTATACCGATAAAATTGAAAGCGAAGGTAGTGCATCTATGATACCATTAAGAGAAGAAGCAGAAATAGAATTACAATTAGCAGATAGATTAAATCCCGGACCATGGATAAATCATTGCAGAAATGCTGCCAAAGCGGCTGAGGCAATTGCGAAGCATTGTGGGCTGGATGTAGAGAAAGCCTATGTACTCGGATTGCTCCATGATATTGGAAGAAGAAACGGACCTTCGGCCGTAAAACATACAATAGATGGGTATCGTTACTTATTATCAAAGAATTGGGTCGAGCCAGCAGAAATATGCCTGACACACTCCTATCCAACCCAAAACATTAATCATGATATTGCTAAGATGGATATTACATTGTCTGAACACGAGGAAATGGAGCACTTTATTCAGAATCATGAGTTTAATGATTATGACAAACTAATTATTTTATGTGACTCCCTTGCATTTCCGGATAGACTTTGTATTTTGGAACAACGGTTTGTAGATTCCACCATGCGATATGGCGTCTTTCCATTTACAGTTTTACGATGGACTGCTACTTTTGAAATAAAGGAGTACTTTGAAGCGAAAATGAATTGTTCTATCTATGATATACTTCCGGGAATAAAGGAATCTATAAGATAATCATTTTCACTTTTGATTTGGGAATCTACGAAGGTGCATTACATGGAGGTAGATATTATAACTAAAAAAATGAAATTGGAAAGGCAGTCGTATATAACTGTGATGCTGTAAAATGTACGGATATCATCCGGGTATTTTGGGAAAAGACAGATCATGATTTGTGTATGAAAGAGGAAAAAATCTCAAAAGCTTATTATCAGGATTTTAGGATTTAAAGCATAAGAAATATATATAAAAATAATGTGATTTAAAATTGAATAGAAGAAAATCCTTGCTGGACAAGATTGATAAAGTACATTTTTTTGGAATGTACTTTATTTTTTTAACTTTGTTTTTTCGAATAATAATGTTCATTTATGAAGACAGAGTAAAGTTTCTAAAAAAAATCATACCAATAATTGACAAAGCAATAAATATAGACTATAGTTATTATTGTCTATTATAATTGTAAACATATGAAGGGAAAGTTATATATGAGCTATGATGAATACTTTTGGAAGGCTTCCATTTTAGAGTTAAAGCAAGGTTATTACTATAACAATATGAATAAAAAATTTACCTGTTTGATTTGCGGAAAAAGCTTCGAAAGTGGAGTGATTTACCCTGCTGAAAACATATTATATACTGCAAAGAAAGCTGTTGAAGCCCATGTTACAGAAACTCATGGTTCTATGTTCGATTATTTATTGAATATGGGCAAAGTCTACACTGGCTTAACGGAACATCAAAAAGAATTGATGAGTATGTTTTATAAAGGGTTTACGGATAAGGAGGTTGTTGAAATGACAGAAGCTACCAATACCTCAACTATCCGAAATCAAAGGTTTGCATTTAGAGAAAAGTATAAACAAGCAAAAATAATCGTGGCAATGACTGAGTTACTTGAAGAAAAGAGAGATAGTAACAGGATGGACAATCTAAATGTGAATGAAAATAAAAAAGATAACCTTATTGATATTCACAGAACCGCTACGATGATAGATGATAGATATGCAATCACCCAATCTGAAAAAGATGAGGTTTTGAAGAGATATTTTAATATAGATGGTCAATTGATAATCAAGACCTTTCCTGCCAAAGAAAAGAATAAAATAATAATATTACAGCAATTAGCAAAAGAATTTGACCAAAATAAAATTTATTCTGAAAAAGAAGTTAATGCAATAATCAAGAATTATTACGATGATATTTCAACTATTCGACGATATTTGGTCCAATATGGTTTTTTGGATAGGAAAACAAATGGTGAGGGGTATTGGGTAAAACAATAATGATAGAAGGAGATATTAATATGAATCAAATTTGTAGATTGTCTTTATGCGAACAGGATTTATACGGAAGTAAAGCATATGTTTTAGGTCGGCTTTTTGGAGATTTCAATGTTCCAAAGGGGTGTGCCTTATCCACTGAATTTTACTCTGCTTTTATGAAAGAAAATGGCTTTACCTATTCATTTGATGATTATAATGGAAAAAATGAAGAAATACAGGAATTTATTACCGCTTCTAACTTTAGTAAAATACAAATAAAGGACATCCTTAAAACATTAACAAGTTGTGGATTGAACAAAGAAAACCAAACATATGTCGTTCGTTCATCAGCCACCTGCGAAGATCTGCAAAAAAACAGTATGGCTGGTATACTTGAATCATTTATTAATCTACAAAATATTGATGAAGTTCTTACAAGTATTAAGGAATGTTATAAGTCGTTGTTTTCTGAACGTGCCTTATCGTATTATGAAATGAATGATTATGATTTATCAAAGATAAAGATGAGTGTCATTATACAGGAATACATTGAAGGACAATTCTCTGGGGTCATATTTACGACGGATACTAAAAATTATGATACAAACAGTACTTATATCAATTATGTTCAAGGGAAATGTTCTGATTTTGTTGATTCGAATACACAATCATATTTTATCAAAATGGATAAAAGCACGATGAAAATAACGGATACGAATCAACCAAAAGAAGGAGAATGTCATCTGCCGGATGAAATAACAAAACAATTATTATTAACTGCTGTGGAAATAGAAAAAAAGCTTGGTTATCCAGCAGATATTGAATGGACCTACGATGGGAAAGATATCTATATTTTACAAGCTCGTCCTATCACAACAATGAAATTTGAAAGATTTACATATGAAGCGACGGAAGATGATAAAAAATATAGATGGTTTCTAGCCGAGCAATATCCAATATATCCACTGCTTGAGGATTTTTACCGTATGAGTTTCACCCACAGAAAAGAGGGGATTTACAGAACGGGTTATGGTTCACAAAATGCAGTTATAAAGCAGTTAAATGGTTACATGTATATTGGTACAGGTGGTATGCAAAATGAGAGGGAATTACGAGAAGCTGCTATAGCCAGGCTAAAACTCCTAGCTGATAGGAATCTTGGCATTTTTCAAGATGAGTTACTCCCAAAGATTCTTATAATGAAAACACAGATGGATAACTTCATGGAAAAAGAGTTGACGGACTATGAAGTTGCTGATTTTTTGAGTACCGCCCTTAACTATAGCAATTTCATAGATTCAGCCCATTGGGAATCCGTTCTTGGAGAAGAATATATTGAGGAATTTCATCATTATCTGGAAAAACTGGATATAGATATAAACACAGAACAACTTTATAATCTCATTTACTGTAAAACCATAAAAAATAAAGAAAGAGAAATGCTGCTTAACATTTCTGATTTCTTTAAGGAACATATAGAATGCACTCGTATTCTTCATAGTTCAGACTATCCCTTAATCGTATATGAAAGATTAAAGTATTCAGAGAACTGGATAGAACTCGAAAAGCTAATCGGTGAATATATCAAACTTTATGGTATGCAAAATGCTGGTCCAAAAAACAATCCTGCAAATAATCTAAGGGAAAAACCATATTATATTATTGATAAAATAAAGTCATCAATGCAACAGGATGGAAACTTATATTATTCGACTATTTCTATGATACAAATGAAAAAAGAAGAAGAGAAAAGTCGTATACTTCAGTTAATACCGGAAAACAAGAAAAGTGAGTTTTTAGAAAAGTTATGCTTAGCAGAAAAAACCTTTGCTTCCATTGATAATCATCATTACTACTGCGAAGATAGTTCATGGGGATACCTTAAAATGGCAATATCATTTGCAGGGAGTCGCCTTGTAGAATTAGCGACGCTTAGTAATGCAGATGATATATATTATCTAAAATTTGATGAAATTTTCAAATCGTTACAGAATGAAATTACCTCTGTTGATATCTCCGGTAGAAAAGAAAAGTACATGAAACAAGAAAAGATGATACCACCTCAACCATTATTTACGGTTCATGATACTGAAGAGAAAGAACCCTCGACTGCACCCTCCACTGGTACCGAGGTGCAAATGGTTGCTGAGGATTCAAAGATAATTTTAAAAGGACTTTCTTCTTTAAATAGAACTGTAAAAGGTAAAATATTGATTGGTCATTGTATTCCTAAGCAGATAGAAGAAGAGTGTATTCTGGTTGTTCGGAATGGGCATGGTAATGATCTGTTTCCGGTCGTCGGAAAGGTAACAGGGTTGATTGTTAGTGGTGGCTCACCTTTTGACCACATGGGAATTATTACCCGTGAAATGAACATACCTGCAATTTATTATGTAAGCAATGCATTCGAAGTTCTAAAAACAGGAGACACTGTTATATTAAATGGTGAGGAAGGAACAATTTCAGTTATCTAATGAATTCCTAATCAGACTTTTCTCTTAATCGTACCTTCCCGGCAGCACTGCGTCTTCTGGAATCTTCAATGGCAGCGTAGTGCTTCTTGGTGGTATTGACATCTTTATGCCCCAATACATCCGCTACCAGATAGATATCACCTGTTTCTCTATAAAGGCTGGTGCCATAGGTGCTTCGAAGCTTATGGGGGGTAATACGCTTTAGGCTTGTAACCATAGACGAGTATTTTTTGACAAGGTTTTCAACGGATCTGACATTGATGCGCTTCTTCTGAATAGATAAGAACAAGGCTTCTTCACTGCCTGATTCCGGTATAATCGTATCACGTTCAACCAGATAGCTTTCCAGAGCTTCCCTCACCTCATCTCCAAAGTAAATGATGGATTCCGAGCCGCCTTTTCTTCTGACCTTGATTCCGTCATTTTGAAAATCCACATCATTTAAGTCAAGTCCTACACATTCAGATACACGGATACCGGTACCTAATAACAGAGTTATTAGTGCAAGGTCTCTTTTCTTTGTCTTCTCATGGTACTTTAACTGTTGCTTTGTCATCTTTTCACCGGATTCAATCTGGTCTAAGAGACGAGCCACTTCATCAATATCCAGCCGGATGATTTCTTTGGTATGAAGTTTGGGGATATTAACCAAAGCGGCCGGATTTGTTACTATCATTTCTTTTTTAAAATAATAGTTATAAAAGCTTCTTAAGGAGATAAGTTTTCTTTTTTTTCCATTTTCCTGATTTATGTATTCCATATCTCCCTTTTTATAATAAGAGAGATAATCCAGATATTCTTCTATATCTATTGCCTTAATCTCATCCAATACATCAACCCGTATTGTTCTGATATCTTTATTCTTAAAGGAGGGATTCTTGGCTGCTAGAAATTCAAAAAACACTCGCAGATCATAGGCATAAGCAATCCGGGTCAGGGAAGAGGTGGTAGGTTCAATTCCTCTGAAAAAATCCTTACAAAAAGAGGGCAGTTCTTCCAATACCTTTCTCATTCGAATTGTATTATAGATATTCATACTTTCGTGGTAATTATGCTCAGACATGTGACACCTCCAGTAACTCAAGTATAACATGATTTAGGCAAATTGACCATAAAATTCATGAATAACAAAAAAATGACATATTTTTAACACGTTTACGCATTAAGTTATAAGAGAATAGTAGGTGTGAGTATATGTAATGAATTCAACTGTTAACAATTGGTCTTTGAAAGTAGAAGGAGGTAGATAACCGTAAGAAGAAATTGTAACTTAACAACAACTGCCGGTTACAAGTTTCATTTACCGGCAACCACACGTTTCAGATGATTTTTTTGTAATTTTTGCAAAAAAGCTGATGTTTTAGCAAAAGGTTGGTATTTTGCCAAAACGATAACATACAACTGGAATAGCAACAGAATTATAGGCTGTACATATTCCGAAATACATATCAAAGTCTTTACTTTGAAAAGGATTGGAGTGGAAATAAAAGCGTTCAAATTATTTGCGTATGCAGGTAAGATGCGTATTCACAAAAGGAGTTAAAATGATTAAGATAAAAAACAACTGGAAATTTATTGGGGTATTAGCTTTTATTTTATTGTGCCTGCCCTTTACGGAGGTATCAGCGGCAACGAAACTGAACCTATATCTGTATAACACGAAGAAAACAATTGCTTATACAGGCAACCAGGCGAAGTATTACTATGAAGGAAAAGCCATTGATCTAAAGAATACACCGGGTGTTGTCATTGACGGTACCTCATTAGCCTCTTTTCTGGATGTTTTTGTGAATTCGGGAGTGGGACTTAATTATTCCTATAATAGTTCAAAAGGTATTCTTACCCTGACACAGAACGGTAAGAAAATGGTACTGACAGAAGGCAGTAAAACTGCTGTAGTTGATGGTAAGAATGTTACCATGTCTTTAGCACCTACCAGAATCACATTTAAAGATACAAAAGCAACAAAGTTTATGGTTCCTGTTAGATTTGTTGCAGAAAGCTTCGGGTATGTATATACCTGGAACAGCAGTACTTTGATTGGATCAATTACAAAGCCCTTGCACCTTTACTACAATAGTAAATCCGTTAACTATAGCGGCACAAGAGGTTCAGTTATTGTTGAGAAGAAGAAAGTTGATGTCAGTGATTTACCAAGTATTATAATGAATGACACCGCACTGGTCCAGGCATACAAGGTATTTGCATCTTCTTCTGTTGGTGCAGATTATAACTACGATAAATCTACTAAAGTTCTGACATTAGCAAATGACACTACAACTGTAGAACTTACAATGGGCAGTAAAACCGCCAAAGTAAACGGAAGAGCGAGAGTAATGGATACAGCACCTCTTGTCATTACTAATCTGGATAATAACGTAGCATATGTTATGGTGCCCGGAAGCTTTGTAGCATCTTATCTGGGCTATGATTATAGTTGGAGTTCCTCTACGAAGACCTCTACGCTCACAAAGAGTAAGATTATCACGGTGCCTGATCAAGGCAATGGAGGGCCGGAGTTGGGAGGAGATCCTTTGCCGGATACTACCTCTTTCAGCTGGGGATTATCCTCTTCAAATCTAAATGAATATACGAATTTGAGCAGTATAACCAATACGACAGAAGTATCCCAGGATACATCCATGAGTTCCTCTATTAATAATATCAGCTTGGATTCTGTTACACAAAACAGCGAAACCTATGCAATCCACGGATCACTTCCCTTTAGTAAGTCAGCACTGACGAAACAGGATTCTATATTGAATCTGCATATCAATAATGTAACAAGTTTTGCTCAGACTTATACTCTTGGCGGATCTTTATCCGGTAATATAACAGTGAATCCGGATGGGCAGTCACCGGCTGGAGCTACAGTTGCCTTTAATCTGGCAGATCCTGATTTAAAATATGAGTTATCAGTATCGGGAGATGGTTTAACTCTCTATGTAAAGGTATATCGTAATTTTATCAATACAGTGACCGCCGGTGTTTCTTCCGGCAGTGAATACCTGCAGATTACAGGTATGAAGGATTTAAAGGTTAATTTAACTGAGAACGGCAATACGGTTACTTTACAGTTTCCTGCTACCGTTAATGGTATTGGAGATAACTCGGTACAAACCTCACTTCCTTCTATTAAATCCGTTACTGCCTCTTCTATTGGAAATACGGCAGTAATAACCTTTGAAAAGAGCGGTACACAATCTTATAATGTTGTCCAAGACGGAAGTACCTATCGAATCGTATTTGGAACAGTAACTACCGGATACTCTATTAAATTCAATCTTCCTGCGGGCTTATCTTATAGCAGCATTACAACGGAAGACCAGTACTACAAAGATCGTATCTTAATTAAACTGCCTGGAGACTATACCAGTTATTTTGCACAGAATCCGATTCAATGGTCCAGCAGTGTAATTAATAATGTTGGTCTGTTACTGGAGAATGGAGTAACTGAGATTGTTATTGATACAACCGTACTTCAAGGTTATAAACTTTCTGATCTTGGAAATGGATCAGTTGGTGTTACCCTTGGTAATCCTCAGGATATCTATAAGAATATCGTTGTTTTGGATGCCGGACATGGTGGAACAGACCCAGGTGCTGTACGTTCACTGAATGGAAAGACAATCTATGAGAAAAATCTTAATTTTAAGATTATGTATGAACTTACCAAACAGTACTTCGACAGTCCTGATTCTGACGTAAAAGCTTATTATTCCAGATATGATGATACCTTGGTTAATTTATATGACAGAGCTGCTTTCTCTGACCTAGTAGGAGCAGACATGTTTGTAAGTCTTCATATGAATGCCAATACCAATACCTCACCAAAGGGTACGGAAGTATATTATTATGCTCCTAATACCTCTGTGAATTCAGCAGGATTAAACAGCAAGACCTTGGCTACCCTGGCTTTGAATTCCATTACTTCAAAGCTTGGAACACAGAAACGCTATATATCCAGTCAGAACCTGGTAGTAACCAGAGAAAATAACGTTCCTGCCATTCTGATAGAGCTTGGTTTTATATCAAATAAAGAAGATTTGACAATGCTGACAAATGAAAGTTTCCAGGAAGATGCAGCTTATGCCATCTACCAGACTATCTGTGAAATATTTGATGCATATCCTACCGGAAGGTAATATAGCAATAATTCAGCATGAGATAAATACTAGAAAAATATTTAACAGCCGGTTATTTTTCGAACCGGCTGTTTTACCGAATCTAGATTGTTTTTTGGATAATATTAGTATAAAAGTTAAAATGCGCAGCAAAGTGCGCTGAAATGGGGTGAAGTATGCTACACAAGATAAAAAGAAGTCATATATTTTCAGTTTTCCTGCTGGCGTTAACGGTTAGTTTCCTGGTACAAAGACCGGAAACAACGTTTGCTGCAAAAGATACGAAGGCACCAGCACTAACGGTTACAGTTGATTCGACTGCTCCTACAAACAGTAAAGTAAATGTAACGGTTAAAGCATCAGATGCCTCGGGTATAAAGGTGGTTAAATGGGCTTATGATAAAAAGCAAGCGGCTTATTTTAAATCTGCCGGTAAAGCATTGGCACTGAACTCAAAAGGAGTTGCCACAGTATCTTATTCAGCTAATAGGAGTTATACCTTCTATGCTTTGGACAAAGCGGGCAATGCTTCTGTGAAGACAATTACTATATCAAATATTGATAACAGTGTACCTACTCTTTCGGTAGCATTAAGTTCTAAGGAAGCAACAAATCAAAATGTAGTGTTGTCTTTTACAATAAAGGAAACCGGAAAGGGTATTGATAATCTATATTACCTTACCGGTAAAAAGACATTGAAAGATTTTACAGGTCAGTTGAAATTTCTGAACTTGAAAGCTGTTTCTTCTGATGAAAAAAAGGGAATTTACACGTATTCTGCCTCTATGACAGTAAAGTCTAATAATGTGTACACTTTCTTACTAAAAGATAAAGCTGGTAATACAGTGCTGAAAACAGTTACCATCAACAATATTGACAAAAATGCACCTGTGTTATCCTATTCCCTAAGTCCTTCCACACCAACCAATGAAAGTGTTATGATAAAAATAAAGGGTGAAGATCTGGAATCCGGTATTGCTTCTGCATATTTTTTAACCGGTGAGAAAACAGAGGATGACTTTGCAAAAGGCGGAACCGCAATTACTCTTGATAATGCGGGTAACGGAAGCTTTCCTGTCACTGTTAACGGAAAACAAACGGTTCTGCTGAAAGATAAAGCCGGAAATACTTCACTAGGGATTATAGCGGTAACAAATATTGATGCAAAGAGCCCTGCGCTGGCAGTGGATTATTCTGTAATGAATCAAAAGGCTACAGTCACTCTGACTGCAAAGGATGCTTCCGGTATCAGTAAGATAAAGTACCTTTCCGGAAGCAATATCTCCGCCACCTCTGCAAAATGGGACAGTGCGAAGGATGTAACTGCTGCTACTTCCTTTAGTGTTACAAAAGATGGTGTATACAGTGTTATGGCAGAGGATAAAGCCGGAAATCGAATCATTCAGACAGTGGATATTCAGCTGGAATTAAAAGCAGTTTGGATATCTTATCTGGAATTTGCTAATTACGGAAAGAATGGTTTTACAGAAGCATCCTTTGGTAAGGCAGTCGATACGATGTTTGATAATGTCGTAAGCCTTGGAATGAATGCGGTTGTTGTACAGATCAGACCATATGGTGATGCTATGTATCCTTCAGCCTATTTCCCCTGGTCAAAATATGTATCCGGAACCCAGGGGGTAGACCCAGGGTTTGATCCTTTAGCTTATATGGTTGAAGCAGCTCATAAAAGAGGTTTAGCATTTCATGCATGGTTGAATCCGTACAGAGTAACTACAGCCAGTACAGATTATTCAAAGCTTTCAAAGGATAATCCGGCAAGAGTTTGGAAAGAAGATAAGGATACCTCCAATGACAGGAACGTTCTCAGCTTCGGCGGAAATCTCTACTATAATCCTGCAGTGAAGGAAGTTCAGGATCTGATATTAAATGGTATCCAGGAGATCGTTACGAATTACGATGTGGATGGTATACATTTTGATGATTATTTTTATCCGGCTCTTGGAAGCTCCTATAAGACCAACTTTGACGCACCGGAATATACGGCTTATGCAGAAGTGTGCAAGAAGAATAATGTAACGCCAATGACAATCGCAAATTGGCGAAGATATAATGTCAACAATCTTGTAAGAAGTGCTTACAGCTTGATAAAGAAAATCAATCCAAAGGTTGAGTTTGGTATCAGCCCGGGAGGATATATAGATTCTCTTGCCAGTGATCAATCTTACTACGTAGACGTTAAGACATGGCTATCTAATGACGGTTATGTAGATTATATCTGTCCTCAGTTATATTGGACTTTCTCAAATAGTACCTATCCATATGACAAGATATTAAAGAAGTGGCTTTCTTACCGAACAAGTTCTACTGTTAAAGTATATGTAGGAATTGCAACCTACAGAGCTGGTTCAGATTTGGAGGCTGATTGGAAGAATAATACGGATGAATTAAAAGAGCAAGTGGAATATGGCAGGAATACCGGTCAGGTTGATGGCTTTGTATTCTTCCGATATGAATTCTTCTATAACAAGGTTACAAAACCCGGTGTTGACAGGCTTTTATCAATTCTTTAAAGATATAAGGAAGATCAGCTACCATTTAAAATCAATTATTATGATACATAGGAATTAAAAATGAGAGTACCACTATATCAAAGACGATATGGCGGTGCTCTTATTTTCAATACCTTAAAATTCTTCCGATAAAATCTGGATAATATGTTAAAAATAGGTTAAAATAAATCGTAAAGTTTTTACTGCCGATTCAGGAACATCAAATCAATTTTGGATATTCACGAAAGAAGTAGTGGGAATTATTAAAAAGCATAATTCACTTATAAAATTGCACTAAATTTGCGGCACGTTGGCAATATGGAGGTTAATTTGGAGAATCAGGAAGATTATTTATCGGCTTCTGTAAGACTTACAAAAGAAGAATATAAGGATATCAGCGTATTTTACTACAGATATATGAGAAAAGGTAAAAAAGTGCATATAGCTGTTTATGCTTTCCTACTGTTTATAATTGTTCTAATGCTTGTTAGTTTTTTACAGAACCAGAACATACCAACCTCAAGCGCAGAACCAATAATACGTAATTCTTTCTCTCTTCAGGACATATTATCAAAAGCCATTTTACCGATAGTGGTAATTGTTATAGTAATTGGAGTTCAGATCTATACACCTTTTCTTATTCGAAAGTCCGCGGTAAAAGAATATAGCAGCAACAAGTTTGTACAGAAAGAAATTAAATATGTTCTCTCACCGGAGTATATTGGAATTGAATCAGAAGATTTTCAGATGAAACTAAAATATGAAGATATTCACAAAGTCTTGATTTCCAATGATTATATTATTATATTTGAATCTGAAAAGCTTATGAGAATATTGCCTAAAAGAAGCTTTGACAGTGAAGATGCGGCAATGGAGGCTATTCAGTTATTAGAAACCAAGCTTTCAAAAGATAAATATGTTACGTATAATTAGGATACATTATACTGTTGTTGGAGGAAACATAAGATGAAGTTGTTATACGGTACCAGTAATCAAGGTAAGATTAAGGCAATGTATCGTGCCCTGAAAGGCTTAAATTTAGATATAGTAAGTCTGAAAGAATATTCCAGTCAGCTGCCCTTTATTAAAGAGGATGGGCTTACACCTCTTGAAAATGCAAGAATTAAAGCAGAAGCCTATTATAAAGCCTTTCATATTCCGGTGTTTTCCTGTGATTCTGGTTTGTATTTTGAGAATGTCCCGGAGGAATATCAACCTGGTGTTTACGTCAGAAGAAGAGACGGCAAAGAATTAAACGATGATGAAATGATTGAATACTATAGCAGTCTTGCGAAACGATTTGGTAATTTAAAAGCCAGGTACAAGAATGCTATAAGCTTTATTCTGGATGAAGAACATATTTATGAAAGTATGGCGGATAACCTTTCAGGAGAGGTTTTTTATATCGTAAGTACACCTCATAAAAAGAGAATGGAAGGATTTCCGTTGGATAGTCTGTCCGTACATATTGAATCAGGATTGTATTATTATGATATGGAAAAACGTACGGTTGATGAAATTGCATTAGATAAGGGGTTTTATGAATTTTTTCATAATATTCTTCGAAAAGAGTAGCGAATCAGATAAAAGATTGGCTTAATAGTATTTTGAAAACAAAAAAAATGAATCAGGAGGATAAAGAATATGGCAAAAATATATTATAACGGACATGGCAGTCTTAGACTTACGACAGCACAAGGAACAGTGATATACATAGACCCTTATGCAGGAGAAGGCTATGATCTTCCTGCTGATATTATTCTGGTAACGCATCAGCATGGGGACCATAATCAAATTCAATTACCTGTTAAAAAGCAAGATTGCCGGGTGATTCAGAATTTTGATATGTTAAAAGAAGGAATATATGCTTCTATTTCTATCAAGGATATTGAAATTGAGGCGGTACCTGCATATAACCGAAATCATTCCAAAGATGAATGTGTGGGATTTCTTATAAAAACAGATAACCTGCTTCTTTATTTTGCAGGAGACACTTCCAAGATACCGGAGATGGAGAGCTTACGAGAAAAAAAGATCGACTATGCTTTTCTTCCTTGTGATGGTATATATAACATGGATATTGAGGAGGCCTCTCAATGTGCAGCGATTATTAGTGCAAGGCATTCGGTTCCTGTCCATATGAAACCTGGCAGCTTGTTCGACAGAGAAAGAGCCAATCGTTTTCAAGCAGAGGGACGAGTATTAATGGAAGCCGGAGAAGAGATAGTATTAAAGTAAGGGGTTTTCTATTAAGTTTTATAGTCTCATCCTAGAGATGTATTATAAGAATGATTTTTGATCTGGTTATGAAAAAGAAAAGTATTTAAATAGATATGGATTATAATTCCATTTATGCTTGTATCTGACATTGATTGTTGTTATGATATAGTATAGAAGTTTAAAATATAATTAATAGGAGAGAACATATGGAGAAGTTTACATTTTCAACTTTAGAATATGAAAGACCTGATTTTGATAAACTCGAAGCAGAGTATCAAAAACTGATACATCAGGTAAAAGAAGCAAAGAGTTATAAGGATGTGCAGGATGCAATAAAAAAGGATGAAGAACTCTCAGATCCTGTATCAACAATGGGTTCAATTGCATTTATCCGTAACACCTTAGATACAACAAATGAGTTTTATGAAAAAGAAGTTGAATTTCTTAATAATAGAGCAGCTGAAGTAAAAGCTGTTACAACTGAATTTTCAAAAGCATTGTTAGAGAGTAAATATGCCGAAGATATTAACAAAGAATATGGCAAAGAATATCTTACCCGCATTCGTAGGGAAACCGAACAATTCAGGGATGAACTTATACCTTATTTACAGGAAGAGGCAAAGCTTACCCAGCAATATCAGAAATTAATGGCTACTGCGCAGATTCCCTTTGAAGGAAAGACCCTTAATCTTTATGGAATCCAAAAATATTTCGAACATCCTGACCGCTTATTACGAAAGGCTGCCTTTAAAGCTTACTCTGACTTCTACCATAGTAAGGAAGATGAGATGGAAAACATCTTCGGAAGGTTAGTAGAGATACGTAATGAGATGGGGAAGGCACTAGGCTTTGAGAATTATATTCCCCTAGGTTATCTATTACAGGGAAGAAGCGATTACGGAGTAAATGAGGTCGCATCATTTAGAGAACAGGTAAGAAAAGAAATCGTTCCTTTGTGTGAGAAACTATATGAAGCACAGAGAAAGCGTATTGGCGTTGACGAATTTAAAGTATTTGATGAGAAGTTCCAATTTCCTGACGGCAACGCAGAACCAATAGGGGATGATGATTACCTAATAAAAGAAGCCAGAAAGATGTATCATGACTTAAGCCCTGAAACGGCTGAATTCATTGATTTCATGATAGACCATGAACTCATGGATTTAAAAAATAAGGCTAACAAAGCTTCCACAGGATACATGACAACTCTGCCTTCTCTGAAAGCACCCTATGTGTTTTCCTGCTTTAATCACACTATATTTGATATGCAGGTATTAAGCCATGAACTTGGCCATGCCTTTGCAGGCTATGAAGCAATGAGAGAACAGAAGATTTCCCAATATTCAATGGGCAGTACCGATATTGCAGAAATCCATTCTATGTCCATGGAGCAGTTTACTTACCCCTATGCAGAACAGTTCTTTGGTGATGCTGCGGATAAATTCCGTTTTGTACATCTTCAGGATGCAATCACCTTTGTCCCTTTTGGTGTGGCTGTTGATGAATTCCAGCATATCGTTTATGCTAATCCGAACCTGACACCGAAGGAACGTACTTATGAGTGGCACAAACTGGAAGAAAAATATATGCCTTGGCGTAAATATGAGGATGATGAATTTATGGATAGAGGCGGATATTGGTACCATAAGCTTCATATCTTTTTATATCCATTCTATTATATCAACTATACATTAACAACTATGGGAGCTATGGAATTTAAGAAACGTTATCTTGAAAATAAAGAAGAAGCTTGGCGAGATTACTTAAATCTTTGCAAAGCCGGCGCAAGTAAAAGTTATCTGGAATTATTAAAGGTAGCGAATCTCTCTGTGCCATTTGAAGAAGGAAGCGTCGCAAGGGCTATTTCCTGTGCAAAAGAGATTCTGTTAAAAAGTATCGGAGAAGAGGAATAATGGAGTACTTACCTATAAAGACTCTCTATCTGGAAGTAACACATGCCTGCAATCAACATTGCAGGCATTGTTATCTTGACGGAGGAATGCACCATAAGCCACTGGAAATGTCAACAGAACAGATAAAACATATTATAAAAGAATTCAGTGAACAAGGCGGCAATTATATTATTATAACTGGCGGAGAACCTATTGTAAGGACCGATATCTTCGAGATTCTAAGCTTTATAGAGAACCTGGGAATTCCCGTCAGCTTTGCTTCTAACAGCTTGGCTATGACACCAGAAAGACTTGAGAAGCTAGCTCAGTTTAACTGTCTCGATACATACTTTACCAGTATATTAGGAGGGAATGCAAAGGAACATGAAAAAATAGCCGGAAGAGACAGTTACGATAAAGTGCTGAAGGCTCTTCGTTTCTTTGATAAGAAGGAGATTGCTACTTATGTACAGATTACCCTTGCAAATGAGTATATACCTGAAATAAAGGATATTGCAAAGCAGCTGCTGTCGGAGTATAACTGCATGGTTAAATTTACTCCCATTGGCTCACTTGGCGTAAAATCAAAGGATGAGACCCATAGAAATCAAGAATTGATTGTTCCAAAAGTTAAATTCAAGGAATTTCTAGAAGAAGTAGAAGCGTTGAAGATAAAGTATCCAGGCCGGATTGATGATAGTAATATAAAGAACTATGACCAGATTAAGAGAATGATCGTTGAGAATAGTGAAAATAAATTATATTCGCTGTCCTATGGTTTTCTCGCAGTACGTCCTAATGGTGACATGAGCTTTTCCTGTAATATGGGTAACCCTTATACTTTTGGAAAAGCCTATGAAAGTATAAAGATACCAATGGATGAAAAATTGTTACAATATATTGAGATAATAAAAGCAGCGGAACAACAAGTATTACAAGATTCCATTCGTAATGTTGTAGAAACGGAAGAGTTAGTTGATTATTATATCAAGAGTTATAAAATGAAACATTGAAGATATGAAGTCAAATACTTTAGTACCTTACCTATAACATTGTTAATTGGATCAATGAGTGTTGTCAAGGCGTTTAACGAGAATCGCTGAATGTAATTTTACTGGTTAAAACACACAGGAAGGAGATATATGAAAAAGGAGATACTGGTCACAGGTGCTTCGAGAGGGCTGGGTTTTTGCTTTGTAAAACGCTACCTGGAAGAGGGAAATCGAGTCTTTGCTGGTTATAGAAATAATGCAGGGGGCCTTAAGGCTTTAAAACAAGAATATGGAGCATTATTGGACCTTGTGGTATTAGATGTTGCCGATACGGCTTCCGTTGAAGCAGCGGTTGGAGAAATCAAGGAATTAACCAATCATTTAGATATTGTTATTAATTCTGCGGGGATTCACAGCGATACTTCTTTCGAGATTCTGGAAATAACCAATCTGGATGATTGCAGTTTTGTATATAATGTAAATGCAGTAGGACCTCTTAGAGTCGCAAAAGCTTTTTTGCCCCTTATTAGGAACGGAAATGCCCCTAAGATTATAAACATATCGTCTGAAAGCGGTAGTATAACATGGAGTGGCAGGGTGAAAGAATTTGATTACTGTATGTCAAAAGCAGCCTTAAATATGGGGTCAAAATTGCTGTCTAATTATTTAAAGGAGGATAAAATATCTGTGTTAGCAGTTCAGCCTGGTTGGATGAGAACAGATATGGGGGGACCGAATGCAGATCTTGATCCGTATGAGACAGCAGTTAAACTTGAGAAACTATTCCAAAGTATAAAAGACCTGGATACTCCAATCTTTATTGATAATGAAGGACAATCCATACCTTGGTAATGAAACAAGCTTTTGCACACTGGAACAATCCGGATAGGATAGTTTTATATGGTGATAATAACAGCCAGGAGATAAAACTAGATTTCATGACCTTCTACCATTGTTAGAATGGTTAATGATGCCATACAGAATGATATTCTTGAGAGGATGAAGAAGATATGAACCAAAAAGAACGAATGCTTGCAGGTCTGCCATACAAGGCTTGGCTTGATGGATTATTGGATGAAAGAATGGAGAATAAGAAGAAAATACATGAATTAAATGTAATGCCTCCGGAAGATGAAAAAAAGATGGAGGAATTAATCAAGAGTATTTTAGGGAAGTCAGGAACAAACACAAAAATAGAACCGCCATTTCATTGTGATTATGGTAAAAACATTGAAGTCGGGAATAACTTCTTTGCCAACTATAACTGTACTATACTGGATGTGGGTAAAGTAATAATTGGTGATAATGTCATGTTTGCTCCAAATGTTGCAGTTTATACGGCAGGGCATCCCATACATCCAGAATCAAGAAATTCCGGTTATGAATATGGAATCTCTATCACCATAGGTGACAATGTTTGGATTGGCGGAAGCGCTGTTATTACTCCCGGGGTTAGAATCGGAAATAACGTTGTAATCGGTGCAGGCAGTGTAGTTACAAAAGATATACCGGATAATGTGATTGCTGTAGGCAGTCCATGCCGGGTTCTGCGAGAGATTACGGAAGCTGATCGGAAGTATTACTTTAAAGATAGAGAGTTTGATGTGGAGGATTATTAAGTTTATAAAAGGAGGTTCGATTATGCATATAGAACATATAGCAGTGTATGTGGATGAGGTGGAGGCTGTAAAAGACTTTTTTATAAAGTACTTTAATGCCCAGGCCAGTAAAATGTATCATAATCAAAAGACTGACTTTAAGTCCTATTTTTTATCTTTTGACGATGGTTCGCGCTTAGAAATCATGAACAAACCAGGATTAGTTGACTCAGAAAAAAGCAGTTTGCATAAAGGTTATATTCATATTGCATTCAGCGTTGGCAGTAAAGAAAAGGTTGATTTTTTAACCGAGCAACTAAGATCAGACGGATTCGAAATAACAAGCGGACCTAGAACAACCGGAGATGGGTATTATGAGAGTTGTATCATAGGAATTGAAAGAAATATAATTGAGATTACGGTGTAGACTTCCCGAAGATATTTAATTAAAGTAATTAAATACAGATGGTATACTTTATCAAATAAATAAAAGGAAACTACAACTAATGACACAAATCTATGAGGACTTATACCAGTTTGCGAAAGTACTAGAGCCGATTAAACTGCCCAGGTACCAATATATCAAATTATTTTGATAAGTTAGAAGCTATCATACGATTAGGATTTACGAACTGATTTTCTATATTTTATCGATATATTTCTATATTCCAATATGGTTAAGATTATCATGAATATATCAACGAAAGTAACAAACAGAAGAGTTATGGAATGAGTTTGTGTAAAATCCAACAATTGTATAACAACAAAAGCTGCAAATACAACACAAGAAACCGGATATACCCAGAGCTTTTGTTTCCATAAAAAGATTATTATAAGAAGTTTTATAAATGAATGAGAGAGCAAGTAGACCGAAGCTGTTAGCTGTGAATTAATTGAAAAGGTCTCACTAAAAGAAATTAGTCGTCTCATTATAAAATCATTCGGATCTTCCTTTAATTCACTAGATGTTATAAATGTTATTAGTTTCCTCATCCTTTCCGGTGTTAGAAAAATTGTAATAATGCCACATAAAAATTCACCTAAATCAAAAAGACCTTTGATAATTAAACTTATATGGAAACTGATATCAATATTTCTAGGAGTTATTATTTTTTTCATGCTTTTTCCTCAGTCGGTTGTAAAATATTTATAAGTATTGTGTGTGATTTCTTAGAATAGTATTATAGATTAAATATTTATTTTATATCGCATATATAGAATAACACAACCTGTATATACATGAAAACAAATAGTTAAATTTAGTAGATAAAAGTAATAATTTGATAGTAAAGAAAACTATGGAAAAGCAATCGATTGGTTTTTCAAGGTTTATGAAAAAGATATACAGAAATTACTGATTATGCCCTTCGACATAAATTTCGGGAATTCTGTGTATTAAACTTGCAAGGAGAATAAGTATGTCTCGAAAATATTATGAAAATGAAAATTACGAAAATATAAAATTGGATGGTGAAAGAATAGAAGATTGTGAATTTTATGATTGTACGTTTATGAATTGTACATTTGAAGACTGTATGTTAGCACATAGCTCCCTCAATGAATGCAGGTTTATTAACTGTAAAATCATTAGTCTTAAAGCAGAATTTTCGCAAATCAAATATATAGAATTTGAAAAGTGTAATTTGATTGGTGTTAATTGGCACGATTTACTCCCTGCCGGTAATATAGCTGACCCAATTACAAAGATAAAGGAATCTATTCTGAAGTACAATAGCTTTATGCATATGAATTTTAAAAGATTCAGCTTTTCATTAAATACAATACAGGATTCAGCTTTTGATGAATGTAACTTAATGGAGAGTAACTTTAATGGTTGTAAACTGGAGTCAACCCAATTTTCAAGATGTGACTTGAGAAAAGCTGATTTTCGCGAAGCCACAGGATATCAAATTAGCATAACTACAAATAAAATGAAAGATGCAAAATTTTCTTTTCCGGAAGTTATTAATCTATTAAGCGAACTAGGTATAAAAGTGAATTAAGGATATTGTACTATTTTTTTCTTGAATTTTTAAAATTGTTAAATGTATATTTTATTTTAGGGTATATTCTTTATCAGATTACACATATTAAACTTGTAATTTAATAATATAATTATGATAAGGAGATTACTATGGAAAACAGAAGTTCAAACAACTATAATGATGCAAGCAGAAATTCATCCAAAGACACTACTAGCAAAAACAATGCTAATAACAGCACACAAAATTCCAGCAATGTAAACGGAAGTAACAATGCAAAAGATTACTCCGGAAATAACTCTTCAAATTCAAGTGGCAGCAAGAATTCTTCAAAGGATTCTACAAAAGATTCATCAAAAGATTATTCTTCAAACAGTACAAAGAACGACTATCAGGAATAAGAATTATAAAAAAAAGATCATCTTGTTGATACAGGATGGTCTTTTTTTGTAAGAAATATTAATAAAAACAATATAAATAATATTTTAACAAACGAAATATCCAGCAGGAAAAAATTCAAACGGAGCTTGCTTAGAACATAACATAACAAAAGTACTCTAAGTTATCACTTCCCATAATAATAATATCATAAATAGCAAATTAATAAAAGACTGTTTTTTCGAATATGGTTGTGCTAGAGTAATTAGCAACGGTTTTGGAGCTGATTTTCCTGCCGATTATAGATAAGGGGTGGTTTACATTATGGAAAATAATCAATCCGAATTAGAATATGAATTGAAAAGATTAGAAGATACGATAGCTTTAGCTAAAAAACAGCTGAGTTATGAAAAGCAGCGAAATGAGATAAATAAGGCTGCAATTATTTCTGCTAAAAAAGAGCTGCGTGAAAATACCTCGCACACTATTTCAGGTTTATGGTCTTCAGATGGTTTTGAAGCCCTTGCTGAATTAAGCCAGTATGCAAATCCCATAACAGAAAAAATCGTAGACTATGAAGAAGTAGAAAACAAAATAGCACTTCTAGAAAAGTTAATTCAATCACCATATTTTGCTCGTATTGATTTTAAATTCGAGGGAGAGGATATGTTTGAAAAGATATATATTGGACGTTCTTCATTAATGAAGGATAACTCATATGAGATGTGCGTTTATGACTGGAGGTCTCCTATAGCAAGTGTTTTTTACCGTTTTGTGACAGGGCAGGCATTTTACGATGCACCTGCAGGAAGAATAACAGGAGAGGTTAGTTTAAAGCGTCAATATGAAATTAAGAAAGGAATTCTGGAATATTACTTTGATGCCGACGTTCAAATTGTAGATGAATTTTTGAGAAAACTATTGTCCCAAAACAACTCATCAAAAATGAAAACTATCGTTGAAACCATACAGAAGGAACAGGATATTGTCATTAGAGATATGGAAAATGATTTAATGATGGTACAAGGAGTGGCAGGAAGCGGAAAAACATCAATTGCCCTTCACAGAGCCGCATATCTTATGTATCAAGGACTGTCAACTAAATTATCCGCTAATAACATAATAGTTATTTCACCAAATACATTATTTGAACAGTATATTTCAAATGTAATTCCTGAACTTGGAGAAGATAATGTTATTTCTATGGTGTTTGAAGATATGCTTGCTGCTATTATACAAAACCGACGTATCCAATCAAGAAATCAATTCTTAGAAAGCTTAATCACAAGTTCCGGATACCGAAGCACGATTAAAAACAGTATAGAATTCAAAACGTCCCATCAGTTTATGGAAATATTAAACTTATTTATTTATGATATTCCATATAAATGGATTGAATTTGAGGATATTTATTATGATGGACAGTTTATTGTTAGTAAAGAAATACTAAAAGAGAAAATAATAGGCAGAAAAGAAGTTCCGCTAGGGGTAAAATTAAAGCACTTAGAGGATTTTATTGTAGATTTAATTTATGAGCTTAAGAAAATTCGAATAAACAATTTAGCGAAAAAAGAAATATTGAAATTTACAGAACTTGACATCATAGAACTGTACCAAAAATTATTAAGGGATAAAGAGTATTTTTATACATTAGCAAAAGATTTTGAGATTCCGGAAGATATGGAAGATATTTTAGTATATACACAGGAGAATTTAAATTCAAATCTTTTGTTTTATGATGATGCAACGGTTCTTGCTTATATATATTTAAAAATATATGGTGTTAATGAATATAAGAATATTAAGCAAGTGGTAATCGATGAAGCACAGGATTATTATTACCTTCATTACGTAATATTCAGTCTATTGTTTGAAAATTCAAAATTCACGATATTGGGAGATATCAACCAGACACTTGGAAAAAAAGAAGACATGACAATATACGATCAAATAAGAAAAATCTTAAGCAAGAAAAAATCTTCACTTGCTACGATGGATAAGAGTTTTCGTTGTACCAATGAGATATTAACCTATAGCTCTAAATTTGCACAGCAATGCATGGAAATAAAGAGCTTTAACCGAAAAGGGGATGAGCCCGGAATTTATGCGAGAGACAGCCAATCCTCCCTTAACGATCTTATTATGACCGAAATTAAGTATTGTAAAGATAAGGGATACCAGTCAATTGCTTTAATTTGTAAAACTGAAAAAAATTCTCTTTCCTTGTTTACATCACTAAAAGACCGCATTGATGTTCAAATAATGAAAGATGACAGTACAACTGAGCTGCAAGGGGTATTTATTATACCGGTATATATGTCAAAAGGGCTAGAGTTTGATGCTGTTCTAATATGTGACGCTGATAATACAAATTATCACAGTGAAGACGATAAAAACTTACTATATATTGCAAGTACAAGGGCACTTCACAGACTTAATTTGTTCTGCATGGGTGAGGCAAGTTCATTGCTATAAACTTTTGTTTAATATTGCATAAAGGAATATCCCGGAAAAATTAAGCTTCCGGTTGCTACTATATTACTGATCATATAAAGCAGTTGTCTTATACAGATGGACAACTGCTTTGTTGACATGAGAATTCCTTTATGAATTGGTGGATTGACCTCCATCAACATGAAGTACCTGACCAGTAACAAAACGAGAGTCGTCTGAAGCTAAATATACATATGTAGGAGCCAATTCAAAGGGCTGGCCGATACGCATCATCATATTTTCTTCAGGGATAGCTGTTTCATCGGCAGAAAAGCTTGCAGGAATTAGAGGTGTCCATATTTTTCCCGGTGCTACAGCATTCACACGAATTCCATCTTTGGCCACACTTCTAGCGAGAGCCCTAGTAAAGCCAACAATAGCTCCTTTAGTAGAAGTATAATCAATAAGCTGATCTGAACCAACATAAGTTACAACGGATGTAGTACCAATAATAGAGCTACCCGGACACATAAAAGGTAATGCGGCTTTTGTAGTATAAAAGTGAGAATAGATGTTAACCTTAAATGTTTCATCAAATTGCTCATCACTTATATCCATTAAACTATGCTGTTGAAATTGAATACCAACATTATTACATAAGATATCTAATCGTCCAAAAGTTTTAATTGTTTCATTTACAATATCAATACACTGCTGTTTCTTTCTTAAATCTCCGGAAAGCAGAAGACATCTGCGTCCGATTTCCTCTATTCGATTTTTTGTTCTGATTGCATCATTATGTTCATCAAGATACGATATAGCTATATCAGCACCTTCCTTAGCAAAAGCTATTGCAGTAGCAGCACCAATACCACTGTCCCCGCCTGTAATCAAAGCTACTTTATCTAAAAGCTTATCGGAACCTTTATAATTGGGATTTTCTATAATAGGCCTTGGTGCCATTAGTTCTTCAATTCCAGGCTGTTGTAGTTGACGCTGTTCAGGAACGCTGATAGGGATATCTTTATATTGCGTAATTGTACCATAGTTAGGATACATGGGATAAGGGCTTGTAATTAAATTTTCTTGAAAATAATGCTGTAAATCTTGAATTATTTGTAAATTATCAGTAGCATTTTTATCTTTCATATTATTTGTTCGAGGATAACTTTGATCATCCATGTGATTTACCTTGTATAATCCTTTCGTTTTGATGGGGATAGTAGTAACGTTAAATAATAGGGTAATTTAATTTATACCTCGGATTAGTGTAATATGGAGGTCTAGGACCTATCTGAGGAATTTTCCAGTTATAATTCAAATATCTTAAATAAACATATTCATCTGAGAAATTAAGAAGTAGTAAATTTACAAGAATACTAATTTGAAAGTCCATATAGATCACACTTTTTTGTATTTGATTATAGTATATTCTTTTTATTTTTCACTTAAGACATTTTGAAAATTATTTATTAATGATACTTTGAATTATTTAGAGAATAATACGAAGAACTAATTAAAGCTTACCAGAATATAAAAAATAGATGTAAAATCTACTTATCTGGAAGATTAAAAATAGAAAACGACAAAAATCTACTTGTAAAGGATACAGAAAATCTAAAATTCATTTTTTATCAATTGTATTACATTACTTAGCAGGAAAATAAAGGTTATATTAAAAAGCCTTTATTTTCTTTTTTATTATATAAATACACATTAAGATTTGCAGTATTTACAATTTTCTATAGAGTTATAGAAAATATTATTAATTTATAAATGGATGAATGTATAATCATTCACTTGATAAAAAATATAGTGAAATGATATTCATAATGAAATGATGAATCAATTTAACCTTCGATTGATGAAAATTCAGCTGAAATTCTAATTAAAATGGTTTTTATATCATCAAGATAAAATATCTTGATATGTATATTAAAAATATTTGAAGAAATAATAATACGGATATCTTCAATTATTAAACTAGCGAGGTGAAAGAATGGTAAATGATTTTTTGGCACCTAATGAAATGATGCAGTTACATGAAATGCTTAATTTAAAAACGATTAATATGACTTCTTCAAAAATGATGGAAGGTGTTGTATTTGATCAGGATTTGAAAGCACTGTTGGAGAGGGATGTTCAGCAAGATATTCAATCCATTGGAGAGCTTCAAAAATTGTATTCAAAAGCACCTAAAATAAGATAGCAGCTTGTACAATATGAAGCACTATATCATGATTTTATGCTGTTCGTTATAAATTGACAACATTTACTAAAAAGGAGGTAAGAACTTGATAAAGGATTATTTGGAGATCAGAAATGCGGAAGGTATGCCAAAATTAGTTGATAGTACAATATCTATGGCTCTTTTATTAAATACCAAAAACAGTGTAAGAAATTGTGCAATCGCATTAACAGAAGCTGCTTCAACTGAAGTTAGAACGGTATTCAGGAATGAATTAAATAAAGCAATCAACATGCATGAAGCTGTTTCGACACTTATGATTGAAAAGGGTTGGTTTCACCCGGTCAATCTGGAAAAACAATTTCAGATGGATTTAGAATCCTCACAGACTTCCACTGAGATTGCAAGCATGAACTTATTCCCTGGAGATACAAGCAGATCCGGTTTGTTTGCTACTCTGGATAAATAATTAGGGAGGTCATTTATATGAAGGCAGTAACATTTCAAGGAATAAAAAGAGTTGAGGTTAAGGAGGTACCTGCACCGACAATTCAAAAACCCGACGATATTATCGTTAAAATAACAAATTCAGCAATCTGTGGTTCGGACCTGCATCTGATTCACGATATGATACCTAATCTTCCACAAGGTTATATTATTGGTCATGAACCGATGGGTATTGTAGAGGAGATTGGTCCTGAGGTTACTAAGGTAAAAAAAGGTGACAGAGTTATTGTTCCATTTAACGTTAGCTGTGGAGAATGCTTTTTTTGTAAGCATGATCTTACCTGTATGTGTGATAATTCGAATCCAAATGGAGAAGGTGGAGGATTCTTTGGCTACAGCGAAACCTTCGGCGGATACCCGGGAGGACAGGCCGAATATTTAAGGGTACCATACGGTAATTTCACCCCTTTCCGGATTCCGGATGATTGTGAAGTAGAAGATGAAAAACTTATTCTTATAGCAGATGCAGCATCAACTGCGTATTGGAGTGTAGTAAATGCAGGCGTGAAAGAAGGTAATACTGTAGTCATCCTTGGATGTGGACCCGTTGGGCTTTTAGCGCAAAAATTTGCATGGCTTTGTGGTGCAAAAAGGGTAATAGCTGTTGATTATATCGATTACCGTTTACAGCATGCTAGGAAATATAATAATGTAGAGGCAATAAACTTCGAACAACATGACAATACCGGTGAATATTTGAAAGAGATTACACAAGGTGGAGCCGATATTGTCATTGATTGTGTCGGCATGGATGGCAAGATGACACCGATGGAGTTTGTTGGTTCGGGGTTAAAGCTGCAGAGTGGATCCTTGGGTGCATTTGTAATGGCAACCCAGGCAGTCCGAAAGGGCGGACTAATTCAGGTAACAGGAGTATACGGAGGAAGATATAATGCATTTCCTTTCGGCGATATCATGAATCGCAATATTAATATCAGAACAGGACAAGCGCCTGTAATCCCGATTATGCAGACACTTTATGATCTGTTTTCAAAAGGTAAAGTAGATCCCAGCGATATCATTACTCATAAGCTTCCGATTGACAAAGCTTCATATGGATATGAAGTATTTGATACAAAGACGGATAATTGCATAAAGGTTATCTTAAAACCTTAAAGTTTATAAATGATTGGAAGGAGAGAGAAAGATGCAGGAGAAAGGGCTTGCTCCAAATGAAACGATTCAGCTTCATGAGATTATGACAATCAGGAATTTAAGTTTAACGAAAATAATTACTATGTCCCCGTTAGTTTCGGATAAAGAATTAAAGAATATTTTAAAAAACAATATTTCTGCTTCACAACAGCATATTAAAGAATTACGAGGATATCTGGAACAATCAATGATAGCTGAACCTGAACAAATAAAATAGTTATACCATAGAAAGAAGGCTGAAAATGAATTCAATTATTGAAAAACTAACCGGTACAGATAAGTTAAGTGATCAGGTGATAGCAACTGATTTCCTGTTGTCTTCTAAAAGTGGTATACAAGAATATGCAGTTGCAATAACTGAGACTACATCTCCGGAATTACGGGTGACCTTAATTAATCAGTTAAATGATATGATAAATACTCATGAGGTTATTTCAGACTATATGATGAGTAAGGGTTATTACCATGCTTATAATCTGGAAGAACAATATAAGGTAGATATGAAAGCTACTGATACAGCTTTAAATCTTAAGGAGTTCATGAGCTAAATCATAAAAAAAGCATTGCAGCCGAGATAAAAAAGGTTACAGTGTTTTTTTATTGCCGGTAACTAAGAGATTACTGTAATAGCAATGCAATAACTTGGTATATACACTGAGACCATTTGCTTTTGCGGCCTCGACGATACTATATATAGAAGCGGATGCATTTGCTCCTTTGGGTGTATCTGTGAACAGCTATTTTTTCGTTTGATGATAAATGGACGGATAGTAGTATTTTGTATATATAATTTGAAAAAATAACCAAATTGTGGTATATTTGAATACATATTAGAAAATCGGGAGTATAAAAGAAATAGAGGGATTGAAATGCGATTATTTCATGTAAGTGAAGAAAGTAATATAGCTATATTTAATCCAAGAATACCAGAAAGAGCTGAATTAGATAAAAATGTCGGGTTAGTATGGGCGATAGACGAGAAGCACTTGCCTAATTTTTTGACGCCTAGAGATTGTCCGAGAGTAACATACCATGTTGGTGAAAATACGTCATCACAGGACAAGGAAATATATTTTACCTCACCCGACATACAGCATGTTGTTATTATTGAAAGCACCTGGTTTAAAACCATGAAAAATACATGTTTGTTTCTTTATGAATTTAATCCAGAAGGTTTTGAATTGCAAGATAACGTTGCAGGATATTATGTCTCAAAAGTAGCTCAAATACCGATTGCTAAATATATAATTAATGATCTGTTTGCGGCTTTGTTTGAAAGAAATGTTGAATTACGTGTCATAAAAAATTTATGGAGTATATCGGACAGAATGAAAGAAACGACTTTAAGCTGGTCATTATGCCGTATGAGGAATGCGCAGCCTTTACCAAATGTGTGCTCATTCAAACAAACAACAGAAAAAATGATATTATATGAGGAGGAAAAGGATGACGAAGTTTGATATTGGCGAGATTATGTCGTTTGGCGGTTATGATTGGCGTATTCTTGACCAACAGGGAAATACGGCATTGATTATGACGGAAGATATAATCGAACAGCAACCCTATAATAATTACACTGGCGATGTGACATGGGCTGACTGTTCACTAAGAAAATATCTTAATGGTGAGTTTTATAACAGATTCACCATGGACGAGCAGTCAAGAATTATTCCGGTTATGAATAAAAACCAGGATAATCAGTGGTATAGTTCAAGAGGCGGAGAAGATACCAGAGATTACATATTCCTGTTAAACATTGAAGAAGTAGTGTGTAAATATTTCGGTGACAGCAGTAAAAACCTTGAAAACCGCAGCGCCAAACAACGATACTGGTTTCAAAAGAAAGATGAAAACAACAGTAAGCGAGGCTCGAAATTCGATGGGTATGTATGGTGGTGGTGGCTTCGGTCTCCCGGACGTGATAATAAAAGAGCCGTATATATTCATGGTGATGGCAATATAGGTATTCAGGGAAATGGTACCTTTCGCTACAGCAGCAACACGATTCATCCTACAACCGGTGATAACAGTGGTGGAGTTCGTCCTGCTTTGTGGCTGAGCTTGGAATCATAATTTTCGGAAGCTATTCAATCGGTTGGATTATCTTTGCAACATAAATGATATCAAGGAGAAGGAGAAAATTAAGAATGAACAAATACGAAAATGCAATGAAACTAATGGAAGAGCGGTGCGGAAACGGCAAGGAAGTAGTAATTGCCCTTGGGACAATATCACTGACGCCTGGCGCTTCCGGAAATCCCCGTCCTGCTGTCCGTATGGTCTGTGCCTATTATGAAAACGGAGTGTTCTTTGTTTCTACGGATGCAAAGAAAAATAAAATGCTGCAGATCGAGAAGAATCCTGAGGTTTCCGTTGCTGGATTAGAATGGTTTGCATTTCAAGGAACAGCTGAAAATCTCGGCTGGGTCAAAGACGAGAAGAATGCAGAAATCAGAGCGAAGTTTAAAAGTATCTTTGATTGGTTCGATGAAGTTGGCGACGAAGACAGTCTGACTTCAATTGTTCTGCGTATCACCCTTTCAGAGGGTACGATTATTGACAATGAAAGAAAATATGGAGAACAGCAGTATGAAGTTGATTTTATCAATCATTCGGCTAGATAAATCTTTAAAGTATTATTTTCGCTGGTAGAATAAAAATCAGAATATACAGATCAGATAAGAGATATACGAAAAGTTCATTAAAAGAGGTGAAATATATGAGAAAAACGCTTCCGGATGTGGCAAGCTATTTGAAGGAGATTATAGTGCCCGTATCGCAAGAAGCATATGCAATCAATCCCGTCTATGCAAATGTCGCACTTGAAGAAAATATACGGTATGGTGTTGTGGCGTTCAGAGCATTTTTGGTTCGGCTTTACGATGTTTTATACGCTATAGGAGATGTCTATGATAATAGCAAGAAAGTTGCACATGAATATGAAAATCGTATAACACTTTCAGTATACTATCCATTCCTCCACAATGTAAGCACCTTATTAATGAACATAGGTTATCATGGCAAGTCAGGTGACGAGGAGTCTCTTATCTGCGGATACAACATATTCAATAGTAAGCTGCCTGTCAGCAAAAACCTTGAATGCCTGCAATTTCTGATGAGTTGTGGTATATGCTTTGAGGGTATAGATATAAATGAAAAAAAGCAAATCTTATCAGACATCAAAACCATCAAGATAACATATCCGGATAATCCCACTATGCTTACAGGTCTGAAGATAATGGCGATTGCTGAATTAGACCATGGCACACTTATCAATCAGGATGTTTTTTTGCGTTGTGATTACAGGGTATTGAAAAAGGATGAAACCGATGTGCTTTCCATCGTACAGGAAACGATAAAGACTTTGTCTTTTGAAGTGCAGGATTTCATTCTGCTGTTACATCAGCGCTATCTGGGGAAAGGTCTTACTTGCATTGTGGAAGTAAAAGGGTTTCATATCTATATTAAGTATTGTTATAAACGGAAGGATATATGGGGAATTAATGCTTCCCTACGCAATGGGTATCATATCAATGTGAAAGCGACAAAGACCCATGAATACATGGACACCATAAATAAGTTTTCCCCAATATTGCAGGAACTGATTGCAAAGGGATATGGCTGCGGCAGAAAAAGAGAGATTGGTCATTGTGATGGGGGTTGCCGTGGAATGCCCATATCATTGGATGACTCTGTTTTAGAAATACGGGATGACATTCAAACATGGTTTGATAAAGAAGTATCTTGCTTATGAAAGAAATAAGTAGTCTATCAAATAACCGTTCTCATGTCAGATTAGAATTTTTCTTTGCCAATATAATAGGGCTCCTATGATTTTACTTTACATAGGAGCCCTATTATGTTAAACATATAGACACTTTGCAGGCTCCTTCATACAATTGATCCTTAAGAATCTAATAATATGGAATCTTGATACTATGATAGTCCACAATCAGTTACATAAAAAACTCATTAACTTATCAACTTCAGTATTTAATATCAAATCTTCATTAAATTTTAGTCCCTCAATCAGTTTAACGGCCAAATCAAAGTTCCCGACATAACTTGGATCATGTGCATCTGAGCTTATTATAATCGGCACTTTATAACGCTCACAAAAGTGCAGCATAGCTATATAATTTTCTATACAGTTCCATCGTCTGTCTTTTTTTATCAAAGAACTATTGTTAACCTCCAATGCAACATGAAATTCTTTCGCTGCCCGCACAAGTTCTTCGTAATTCAATGGTGTATGATCATCATCCGGGTGAGAGATAAAGCGTACTTTTTCATTCTGCATACACTTAATCAGATTCTCAGTATTTATTTCGCGGCCCTGATTCTCATAACACTGACAATGAATGCCTATAATGGCATAATCAAGTTTTTCAATGTACTCCTGGGATAAAGATAATGTTCCGTCATTCATAATATTTATTTCACAGCCATGAATCATTTTAACACCATATAACTCTCTAGGTATCACCTCCAGATTCAAATAGTAAAACGGGTCAACCGTTCCTGGTATTCCAGGAGCATGCTCACTAACACCCAAAATTTGAAGTTGTTTATCTGCCGCAGCCTTTGCCATCTCACGGATAGTTCCATAAGCATGCCCGCTTACGAGCGTATGAGTGTGTACATCTGCAATTAAATTTTTCATAATAATATCACCATACCTTTCCGACATATCCCATGTTTAAAACGAGGTTACAGAAATATGTTCTTTAACAGCATTAAGAATTTAGCTAAACTCTACTTTAAAACTCTAACCATTACTGGTATTAAAGCCAGTGCTATTCTGTTTTGGCTCTTTTCTGGAAATATATTTCATAAAGTTTCCAATGAAAGTAACAGAAGGACCGATTGAAAGAGCCATAACAACAGTTGCAACTGAAAGATGTTTTCCAGCCAGGACGCCAATCAAAATCGCACTAAAATCCCAGAGGATTCTTATTACAGTGTATGGAAGATGAGTGCGAAGGCTGATAATGGTTGGTATGGCGTCGTAAGGAGCCAGCCCCATATCAGCATTCATGTAAAGAGCAACTGATACCAGAAAGGGAAAAAGTGCTATCAGGAAGGTAATTGTTCGGTATGGCTGAAGAGTAAACAGTGTCTGGGGTAAAAAGCGAGACCACAGGACACGGCAGTAATCACTGATATAACCAATAAGTACCATATTCATAATCGTCCCAATATTAATCAGCTTAGGTTTCAGTAAAATTTCCGGGATAAAGAAAAGAATATTGGCAAGAACCATACAGGTCCCAAAGGAAATCCGGAAACGTTCCGATAACGCAAGGTTCATAAAGGAGCAGGTATCGGTGCCATAGTTTACTTCAATTAGAAAGGAAAGAAAAACGCCCATTCCTACTATACCTATCATCATCAACCCAATTCTTTTTACAACTTTCAGGTTTACCCATTTCATATCATTTCCCTCTCTTTCATTAATATAATATCACTGGTTCCTCTCTTTACATTAGTAAATAATAACCTTATAATATTAGAAAAACGCCAAAAGGAGCATTCCCATGCCTATTTCCTCCAGTGCAAGTTATACGGACACAACTAAAAGAGAAACAAAATCCCATGGCAGTGTTTTCTTTCCTGCGGCTTGTTATGAAGTTGACTTTCCGGATGTTTTGATATCCTGGCATTGGCATAGCGAACTGGAACTGATTATGGTTGAAAAAGGTAGAATTAATCTATCTGTTGGTACAAGGCAGTTCCTGCTGAAAGAGGGGAGTGGTGCGTTTGTAAACGCCGACATACTCCACATGGCCAAAGCTGCCGATGAAATACAAGGTGCATTAATTCATTCTATTGTTTTTCATCCGCGTCTGATTGGGGGAACAGAGAATAGTATTTATTGGGAAAAGTATCTAAATCCGTTGATTAATAATAACGGGTACTCTGTTCAATTATTTTCTGAAGATATTAACTGGCAGAGAGAGGTTCTTGACCGAATACAGCGAGCCTGGATTGAGATTGCAGTAGACAAACATGGATATGAATTTAGAGTGAGAAATGAACTGTCTGAAATTATACTGCAGCTATTCGACCATCAGCAGCATGAAATTATTTCAATACCACAGAAGACGCGACGAAATGAGCAGCGTATAAAGCAAATGCTAAAATACATTCAGGAGCATTATTACGAGACAATTCTTCTTGAAGGTATAGCAGAAGCTGCAGCAATCAGTAAAAGTGAGTGTCTGAGATGTTTTCGAGAAATTCTTGGTACAACACCTCTCCAGTATGTCAATCAGTATCGCCTGCTTGTAGCAGCTCAAAATCTGGCAGAGACAGATTGGCAGATTTCTGAAATAGGAGATGGGTGTGGTTTTGGAGAGATGGGATATTTTTCTGCGCAGTTCAAAAAGAAATATGGAATGACACCGACGGAATATCGAAACAGAGCAAAGTCCCGAAAGTGATTTAAGTGGGCTGTGTAAGGAGTTTTGGCACAAAGGTACAGTGGCAGCCTAAAGATATACCGGTTATATTTCGAATGTATTAGTTGAATTTTGACGGAGAAAATAATCGGGTTTATAAAAAATATTGGGATAATTCTGCTGTTCGTTTTATTGAATCAGGTGTATAAATTGCTGAATCAATAATAAAATTAAATTGACAGAGTTAGTTCAGTGTGGTAGGATTGGCTTAACTTAAAACGAAAAGGCTATGATGAGAAATAGTAAGTATTAGAAATTTCACAGAGAGAAGATGGTTGGTGCGAATCTTCATTGATCTAATAGTGAAGCAGTCTCGGAGCTGTGAACCGAATAGAAGAATCTTAGTAGGCTTCAACGGAGTTCCACCGTTATTCAGGAAACAATATCGGATTTTTCCCGTATTGATAGAGAGCAGAGAAATCTGAAATTAGGTGGTAACACGGACAAAATAGTTCGCCCTAAGTTGACAATATATATGTCAGCTTAGGGCTTTTTTGTTTTAGAAAAAATAATACGGAGGTATTCAACATGATGAAAATGACGCCAGATGAGTTAAGGAAATCATATATTGATTTTATGAAAAGAATAGGGGGTAGCCAAGTGCCATCTTCCAGTTTGCTACCGGAAAATGATCCCTCAACTTTGTTTACAGGAAGTGGAATGCAGCCTATGGTTCCGTATTTATTGGGTGAAAAACATCCAATAGGGAATGAGATAACCAATATTCAGAAGTGCTTAAGAACAGTGGATATTGATGAAGTAGGAGATATGTCGCATCTAACATTTTTTGAAATGAT
Organism: Anaerocolumna chitinilytica; assembly: GCF_014218355.1. Lineage (NCBI taxonomy): Bacteria > Bacillati > Bacillota > Clostridia > Lachnospirales > Lachnospiraceae > Anaerocolumna > Anaerocolumna chitinilytica. The sequence goes on along the minus strand of NZ_AP023368.1, from coordinate 3,049,199 downwards.
AGGTCGGTGGGAATTTAAAGCAAATGAAAATAACTATAAGAAAAAGCAAATCGATGCAATATGGAATTGGCAAATCAACGAATTAGGAATTGATCCTAATAGGTTATATATCAGTGCTTTTAAAGGAAGTGATGATATGAATATACAGAAAGATACGGAAGCAATTCAAATATGGTCAGAAAAATTCAAATCGGTTGGTATAGAACCTATTATAGAAGATGATCCATATAAATATGGAACATCAAGAGGTGGAAAAATATTCTTATACAATGAAAAAGAGAATTGGTGGAGCAGAGCAGGAAGTCCCTTAGATATGCCTGTCGGTGAACCGGGTGGGCCTGACAGTGAAATGTTCTATGATTTTGAACCGGACGGTGATCCACTCGAACATCCTGCTTCTGAAAGCGAAAGATTCTTAGAAATAGGTAACAATGTATTTATGTGTTACAAAAAAGAGGACACAGGTTTTGTAAAAATGAAAAATCCCAATATTGATTATGGTGGCGGATTAGAAAGAGTTGCAACGGCCCTTAATGGTGATAGGGACATTTATAATACAGCGTTCTTCCTTAATGCAAAGAAAAAACTAATAGAATTAAGCGGAACAGAATATAATGATGATTTAAAGTCGTTTAGAATCATACTTGATCATGTGAGAGCTGCTACATTTTTAATAAATGATGGTGCGGAGCCGGCTAATAGTGATGCAGGGTATATTACAAGAAGGTTATTAAGAAGGGCAATTCGTGCAGGTAAAAAAATCGGGATACAAGGAAACTTTCTAAGTGAGTTATCTGAAGTTTATATAGAGGAAGCAACAGCCTATGAAGATTTGATCAGTAATAAGAAGAAAGTTATCGAAATAATAAAGAAGGAAGAAAATCTATTCCATAAAACTTTGCAGCAAGGAGAAATTGAAATACAAAAACATCTGAAGAATAAAGGAAAAGTTACAGGTGCTGATGCTTTTTATTTTTACGAAACTTATGGTTTTCCTTTAGAGTTAACAGAAGAATTTCTGACTGAAAATGGTTATAGCATGGAGGACAAGGCTTCTTATGCTGAGGCAGCAAAGAAACATACCGATAAGAGTAGAACTGCTTCTGCAGGTAAATTTAAAGGCGGATTATCTGATCATTCAACGGAAACAACAGGACTGCACACAGTAGCTCATTTATTACTTGCTGGTTTAAGGGAAGTTTTAGGCGATCATGTTCATCAAAAAGGAAGTAATATTACTTCAGAAAGATTAAGGTATGACTTCAACCATGATGAGAAACTTACGTCAGAGCAAATAGAAAAAGTGGAAAACTATGTGAATGATGCGATTTCATCAAAAGCAGTTATCTATATTTCAGAGCTGCCTAAAACTGAAGCCAAAGAGAGTGGTGTGGAAGGAAGCTTTTGGGATAAATATCCGGATGTGGTTAAGGTGTATACAATCCAAGATAACGATGGGAAAGTTTGGAGTAGAGAAGTATGTGGAGGACCTCATGTTGAAGATACTACAAACTTAGGAAAGTTCCATATTGAAAAGGAACAATCTTCTTCTGCTGGAGTTAGAAGGATTAAAGGAGTGATTAGTAAATAACTATAATTATAATATAGGCACATTTTTTGAAAGAAGTAAAATATTTTCATAGGAAAACAAATCATATTGAATAGGAGATTTTATACAATGGCTGGTGAATTTACGGTGAATGAAACACTAAATACATTGAGAGCAATATTTGAAAAGCACAAAGAGGATAGGGTTTGTGTGATAGGTACAACATGTGCTGGAAAATCAACACTGCTTAACCAATTATCTGAGTACAATTGCGAAGATTTAGATGAAGTGCTTTGGCCAAATATACCGGAAGAAGAGAAAGAATTAATGAACCATTTGCTTAAAATGCCTTGGACAATAGAACTTGGAAATGAAATTGATCGACTTGTATATAAATTTGGGAGAGTAAAAGCAGGTTATCCTTTGTTTTCTACCGTTATTTTAGATTGTGAAGCTGTTGTATATTTGGATATTTCAGATGAATTACTTGCGGTACATTGTGAAAAAAGAGGAGTAAGTTTTGAAGATTCTAAAAATATAAAAGAAGCTATCGAAGGTGATTGGAATAATCATAAGCTAAAAAATGATAAAATCCTTTATTATTTAACTGTTACTGAGTAGGGAATTTTGACTATTAAGCTAAATAAAAAAATTGCTATATCCAATTACTAAAATTATGCTGTAGTTAAGCAAGATGATTATTTTAAAATATTTTGAAAATGGAAAATAATTTATTTTTAAATGTTTGAGCAAATGTAAAATTGTGGTATAATCTCATTATATCTGTCACAAATGGTGGAAACAGCGAAGCATTATTTATTTAATTATGTTTAGGCAGGGGAGGAGCAATTTGAATAAATACCTACAACATTTGACTGGAGGATAAGATAATAAGCAGTTTTGTATTTATTTATATTGAAACTCAAAACCTTTTATTACATCGATATACGATGAATGATATAGATGGGTTATATGAGGTTATGTCGAATCCCCAAGTTCATCAATTTACAAAAGACAAGAACCATCCTTGGGATAGACTTAAGACGGAACAATACATTCAATTCTTTATAGATAGAAATTTCGTTTCCTTGGATTGTTTTCATGGTGCTATAATTGAAAAATCAAGCAATAAACTGATTGGACTAGCTGGTCTAAATCCATATAAAGAAAACGAACCTGAGATAGAATGGAAACTTGGAGTTACATATTGGAATAAAGGATATGCAACTGAGATCGGAAAAGAAATAATATCTGAAGCATTCAAGACAACAAATATTACCGGTATTTATGGAATGGCCGAACCGGAAAATATAGCATCAAGAAGAGTTCTACAAAAAATAGGTATGAAATATCTGGGCATAAATGAATTTAGAGACCAAAAAGATGCATTTTATTATATTGGAAGATTGGGTTTATGAGGAAAAGAGTGAAAGATAAATCTTTCATTCCCCCTGATTTTGTACGCCTGCTAAAGCACGCAGATGGGAGCCAAATATGAAAAATTATACTCAAGTTTATGTGAAAAATAGCTTTGAAGCGGCAGAAATGTATTGTAAAGCATTTGGTGCAGAGATTACATTTGAAGTGAAAAATGATGATAAAACCGCTTATGCACACTGTGAATTATCTGTAAATGGTGAAGGATTTTTAGCATTAAGTGAAGCATCGAATCCTTGCGACATAAACATAGTTCACAAAATGAAATGGGAAACTATGACGTTTAATGTTTTTGAGATGGGAAGCGAAGAGGCGGTTTATAATGCCTTTAATATTTTAAGTAATGGCGGTGTTATTATCAATCCCATTCAGGAAGTTCCATGGAGCAAATGCTGTGCGACTGTTATAGATAAATATGGAGTGTGTTGGTGGATTGCAATTTGATAAAGTTAATGAGCATTATCAGAAGTTATAATTATAGCAATTGTGTATGATGACGCGCTTTTGCGTTGTGATAAATATTTAGTAAGAGGAGCGATAGCGTATGATTAAGAAAAATGCTACTAACAAAGAACGTGTAAGGAGGGCTCACGTAAAATAACCCTCCACATAAAATGGAGGATTAATATGAAAATTATAGATTTTGAGAAGAAACATGTGGAAAGTGCAAAGCTAATTGCTGCTGCGAACTACTATGAAGAGCGTGAATATGTGCCAATTCTGCCTAGTATAGACTCACTTCCCGATTTAGATTATTTTGCGAATAATGGACTTGGTGTTGCAGCCTTTGATGAAGACCGATTAATAGGGTATTTATGTTGTTATGAACCCTGGGACAATGCATTTAACTCAACTGCCAAGGGAACATTCTCACCTATTCACGCCCATGGTTCAATAAAAGAGAATAGAAGATTAATATATCAAAGAATGTATCAAGCCGCTGCAGAAAAATGGGTTAAAAGTAAAATAACATATCATGCAATTGGACATTATGCACATGATGCAGAGTCATTAAATGCATTTTTTACATATGGATTTGGTCTTCGTTGCATGGATGCCATTAGGTCAATGGAGGAAATTGAATGTCAGCCATATGATGGCATATACTTTGAAGAACTTGCTAAGTCAGATGTAATCAGAGTTGGAGAAATGCGTCGATTGGAATCTGAACATATGGGAAATAGTCCTTGTTTTATGTATTCTTCATTAGAGGATTTTAAATCTTGGCTGGCTCGTGCAGAGGAACGCAACTCAAGGGTATTTGTTGCCAAAGATTGTGAAAAGCTGATTGCATTTGTTGAAGTAAAAAGCAGTGCTGCTGAAAATTTTGTTACAGAAGTCAATAATATATGTAATATTTGTGGGGCTTTCTGCCTTCCTGAATATCGTGGAAAGAACATCTATCAGAATTTATTAAATTTTGCGATACGAAAATTAAAAGGTGAAGGATATAAGCTCCTAGGAGTAGACTTTGAGAGTTTCAATCCTATTGCATATAGTTTCTGGCTTAAATATTTTACTGCTTATACGAATAGTGTAGTTCGTAGGATTGATGAATGTGCATTACATAATTAAAAAAACTGTTTAATTCCCAATGAACAAAATCGCTGGAATATACCTCCATAGGCAGATTCTTAGCGATTTTGCTTATGTACCAAATATAAATTGATTGGAGACAAAAATGAAAACGCAAAGTATTATTATTAACTCTATCCCTGCCATTATTTGGGGTGAAAAATCAGACAAGATATATAATAAAGTTCATGGAAAAATGTCATGCAAAGAACAAGGAAGAGTTTTTTGCTAAAATAGCGGAAGAAAAAGGCTATCAAACACTTAGTTTTGATTTAACAGAACATGGTGAAAAAAAAGAGCATATTTAAACATTATTTGATGGGGTTTGTCGTTACTATAATAAAAACGACATTAAAGATAAATGGCTATTGAATTCATCATTGTATTTCCGGTTAGTCTTTAACAAATTGTATATAGAACTACAATACATTTTGTCGCTTTCATCAATTAAGAATGTAATAAAAGCTAATATTTAAGTTAATAAAATTTGTAATATTATCCAATAAGTGATATATTGGAAATACATATTTTAGAAATTATATCCATCGCTGATAAGGTGTTCAAACAACGCTTTATTGTCAAATATCCTACAAGAAAAACCATTTCCACCGAGTTTGCGAACAAATGCGGTGTAGAAGGACTTCAAAAACAAATAGACGCAATAGCTTATAAAGGAAAAATCAATGAATAATATAATCAATTGGCTTCTTAAAGATGATACACCAGAAGTAAAATACCGTACAATGACAGAGCTTCTAGGTATGTCAAAAGATGATCTTGAAGTGAAAAAGGCTTATGAAAATTTATTAAGCTCAAAAAGCCTTAATTTAGTCATGGATAAATTTAAATATAATAAAAAGTGGGAGGATATCAACGCTTTCTTGGCACTCGCAGAATTTGGTTTAACACACGTTGATATACCTATTGATGAATATATGGAACGTATCATCAAAAATATGAATTTGAGTATGAAATGTGCGAAAATATTATTTTTGAGAAATTTGGTATCCCTTGGATATTACGAGCATCCTTGGGTGCAAGAACAAATACTTTTGGCTTTTTCTACTATACGTCAAGATGGCACAGTTCGATGCCTGGACAAAACCAAAAAAACAAACGACTCTAAATTGCTTGATATGGGTTGCTATAGACAAACTACTACATATCTTTTACTAGCGGCGGAGCTGAAAAAGGCAGGCATTATTCTGCCGCAATTTGAGCTATTAATAAAATTCTATATAAACCACTACGTTGCGTTCCATTCTGACGATCCCGGAAAGGTAATTATCGAAGATATGGCGGGGACGTTTTATCCGATTGATCATGTACACATAGGCTTACAGATGATTATGTATGGGCTTTCAGTTCTTGGCGCGGCGAATCATCCTAATTGCGAGAAAACATGGGAATTATTAGACAGCAAAAAAGACATCGAGAGTAAATATATTCTTAGCGAATCTTTCGCTGAACCTTATTTTAATGTAGGTATGGTTGGTCAACCCAATAAATGGGTAACGCTATATGTTCTACTCTCAGAAAAGTATCGAACAAATTCTGAGTGTTTAAAATAAGCAAACTGATTAGATAGTGAACTTCTCATTATGTTTGTAAAATTCTACTTTGCTATAGAAAAGTAAGGAGGATTAACACATGTTGGATGAAGCAATGAAGAATTATAATTTTAAACATCCTGAAGCAATATTAATACGTCATAATGAAAATATGACATATTTAGTAAAGGATGATAATAAGAGGTATCTTCTTAGAATCCATAAAACAGTCAATGGTTTAGATCTTTCTGCGGGTTGTAGAAACATTCAGCGACATAAACTTATAGATAGTGAGATAGAACTACTTAATCTTTTACGAAATGTCGGAACTATAAATACACAATTTCCGATTAAGAATAAGTACGACGACTATATCACTTATCTTGAAGACAGAGTTCCGGTAACATTGCTTTCCTGGCTCGAAGGAGAGGATCTACAAAAAACTGTTATTACGGATGAACTCGCTTATAAAATTGGTCAGACGATAGGGAAATTACATAATGCCATGTCTATAGTTTCCTGTCCGGATAGATATTACTACGATGAGGTGTTTGTAGATAAGGTTTATGACGACATTAGGAAAGCCTACGAATTGAGACATATAACGGAATGGAATCACAGAACGATGTTGGATGCTTTATCATACATTAGGAAAGTGTTCATAGTAGAAAAGCAGCAATTTATATTTGTACATGCTGATCTAAGCAAGTCTAATCTAATATATTCAAATGGTGAGATCAGTCCGATAGATTTTTCATTATCGGGGTATGCACTTGCAGAAATGGATTTATCAGATATGAGCTGGACATTACACGATGAAAAATTAACATCATCTCTCTTTGCGGGATATCAATCTGTAACAAAGCATACGATAAACCAATTTTTTATTAGTGTGTTTACCGCACTTTATCCTATAAGCTATACAGCTTCACATCATAACAAAAGATTTGAAGATGAGAAATTTGTGCAAGCACTCGATCGATGGTGTGATACGATACTGACTCCATTCATGATGAGTCTACCTGGAGAATTACAATAATAGCAATAAAGGACAAAGTCAATTCATAATATCATAGAAAACCACATTGACTAATTATGTATGAATAACAAAGCGAGCAATTTCAATTTGTAAAGGTAATTTGATTTTTATTCGTTATCAATAACCACTCAAGGATTCTGTGGCAACACAAATAAAATGATTTTGATATAGGAGCAAGAAATGAATAGATCAATTGATGTTATGGCCAAAAGTATAAGTGCTATCTTGGAAGATAACATAGTTTGTATTTATCTATACGGTTCAGTTGTGATGGAAGACTTTAAGCTTGGTTGGAGCGACATTGATATATTATGCTTAACCAAAGAAGAAATATCTGATTATGAAGCAGAGCAATTAGTTGATTTAAGGCAGAAGCTTTTAAAAGAGGAAGAAGCAAATCCATATTATAGAAGTTTTGAAGGCGCGATTGTATCAATTGATGAGTTCAAGAAAAAGCAATATTCAAGGGTAGTTTATTGGGGGACGAGTGGGGAGAGAATAACTGACAAGTATCATTTTGATGTGTTTTCCCTATATGAATTAATCAAATATGGTCAATTGATTTTGGGGAATGACATACGCAATGAACTTATTCTACCTACATATGAAGAATTAAGAGATGGTGTACAACAGCATTATCAGACAATTCGCAAATACGCTGTTGAAACCGGAGAAAGTTTATATTCGTGTGGCTGGTTGCTTGATATCGCACGATGCATTTATACGCTTCGATATCATGATATTATAAGTAAGACGAAGGCTGGAGAGTGGGCACTGAAGAAAAAACTTTGCCCAGAAGAAGATCAATTATGTTATTCCCTTCAGATAAGATACAAACCTTTAGAATACAAAGAGAACCTTGAAGTAAAAGAATGGCTAAGTTCATTAGGGACATCGGTTCAGTTATTTGCTGATGTCTTAGAAAGAGAATTATTAAAATTTAACCTTACGTAGATATTAATTATTTTAAAACGAAAACTGATAACTTTAATACATATTTGTGTCCGTAATTTACTATTGATAAGAATAAAATATATTTTAGAAAAGGTGATTAATTGACTATTTATAAAAATGCATTTCCAATTCTTGAATATGATGACGAAATAGACGGAGTTATAATACCAAATAAAAATGGTAAAATTTTGTTACCAGAGATATGTGTAATGACATTTTTTCATGAAGTTTTAGAAGACTTCGTTTCAAAACATAAATCTGAGATCAGGTATAACTACAGGTCGGAAATGGCCAACTTCCCAATATATGTCCTTGAGTATAAAGGTATTGAACTTTGTATGATTCAAGCAGTAGTTGGCTCAGCATCTATAGCTATGATGATAGATTTCTTAATCGGCTATGGTATAAAGAAAATTATCGCTTGCGGTGGTTGTGGTGTTTTAGTAGACATTCCTGCTGGCGATGTTATTATCCCTGTGAGAGCTTTACGTGACGAAGGTGCATCATATCATTATTTACCACCATCACGAAATATAGATATAAATAAGGAAATGATTTCAATAATTAAGAAGACATTGGAGGACAAGAGTGAAAAATAATGTGTATTTTAAGGCGACCTTAACTAAGGGTTCTCAGAAACCCCAGCGTTTTATGTATTAAAGATTATTATTAGTTATCGTTGCATTTTACTAATAAGGAAAGATCATAACCCTTCGCTTCAAGGTAAGCAAATACATTTTCATCATTTAGAGTAACCATAGAAGTTGAGTAATGAGGATCCATCAATTCCTCATAATCAGTCGGGTTGAAAGGCTGTTTTTCAGATATCATGTGATAGATACAAACCATCATCATTCTGGCTATTGCAATAATTGCTTTTTTATGACCACGTCGTTTCTTGATTCGACCATATTTAATTGCAAAATAAGGTTGTTTTTTACTCTTGATCGCAGCAAGTGCACACTGAACCATCATTGGTTTTAGATAAGCGCCAGCTTTCGCAATACGAACAGATTTCTTTTTTCCTGCGGATTCATTGTTGGATGGAGAAAGTCCGCACCAGGAGCAAAGATGTTTGGCGTCATCAAAGATGCTCATATCGATACCAATCTCGGCAAGGATAATGGTTGCACTGATTTCCGTTATACCAGGAAGTGAGGATATGTATTCCACAAATTCATAATAAGGTTTGATTCTTATATAAAGCTCAACCTCAGTTTGCGTAATCATATCATCCAGATAATCAAGATGCCCTCTGGCAAGCTCCAGTTTTTTTGCCTGGTCGGTTTCGATGTTATAACCTTTGATTGCTTCAATAATATCATCAGACTTAACCTTAGCATTTTTTTTGATGAGTTTGCGAACAGCTTTGTCATTAATGGTATCCGTAGTATTAGAAAGCAGATAGGTCATGATTTCAGTTGCCGTTTTACCAAATGGATCAGACAGAATACTGGCAATGCCGATGTTGGAAACGGTCATACAGTTCTGTATACGGTTTTTCTCTGAGGACTTCATACAAACCAGCTTGAAACGGTAGCGTGCAAGCTCTCGAAGCTGCCGGAAATTCTTCGGAGGGATAAAAGAACATCTGACCAGATCGAATTTATAAAGATCTGCAATCCATCTGGAATCTTTTTTGTCTGTTTTTTTACCTTTGATAGCTTTGACATATTTGGGATGAGTAAGGCATACATTGATGTCATTTTCAAGGTAATTAAAAATAGGAATCCAGTACTTCCCCGTGGATTCCATACAGACATAAAAACAGTCATTTTTAATTAACCAATCATGAAATTTCTGAATATCAGAATTGATGGTTGAGAAGGATTTCTGATTGTACTCAGATATTCCATTTTTATCAGTAGTAACGATGGTTGCAACGATAACATTTTTGTGGACATCAAGCCCACAACAGATGGGGTAAACAAGCCTCATCATAAGTATCACCACCTATAAGAATTAAAGAAACAGCAACATTGACTGCCATCCTGCGGCTAAATAAACATGGTTTATTACCAATGATAAGAGTCCGGGCTCAATGTCCCACTTGTTTGTGCTTGAAAGGATGACGGCACATATAACTATACGGGGTTGAAATAAATTCACCACACCTCCAACCGTGCTCTGTAGTGTATTGCTGTTTCATAAAGAATTTTAAATCATAGAGTGGTGGTTTGCAACTTTTAATATCTTGTTTGTGCCGCCGCTTGGCGGCGGAATGGAGAAAACTATGTATCTTATCTTGAATGTAAGACTTGGACTACTGATGCTTTATATAGAGAAACTCCAGATATGATTAAATACCGAAGAGAAGAGGGCTGCCAAGTAGTTGAAATGGAGTGCGCTACGATGGCTGCAATTGCACAATTTAGAGGAATAAAATTTGCACAATTGCTATACAGCGGCGATATACTTCTTGATTTATCAGACTATAACGATAGAAACTGGTTTAGAAATTTGACTGTTCGTGAGAAACTTTTTTATCTAACTTTAGAGTCTGCAATAAATATTTATCAGATTTAAAAGTTTGTAATTACATTAGTAAATATTTTACTTTGTTTTATTTTTGTTAAAGAGAGTGAAGTTCATAATGGACATTACAGATAAAACGAGAAATCATTGTTGATCAATTAGAGACTTATCCGGAGTTTCAGTAAAATGAACTGCATAATTATCTTATTGAACATCAGATTTTGCATGAAGCATGGGCACCATTAGGCCAGTGGAATATAGAATTGTTAGAAAATCCTGAGATTAAGAAGATTGCCGGTATTCATAATAAAACAGTAGCTCAAGTGATTCTACGCTGGCATATACAGCGGGATATTATTATCATTCCTAAATCATCAAAACCAAAAAATAATAAACAAACCGGATTATAGTAAGCCATTCTCATATTTTTCATCATTTAATTTTTTTAGCTGCGCATTAACAATTTGAGCTGCATTGCGAGAATCGTAACTCTCTATTTTAGAATCAATGAGCTTAAGATTATCATTGAGCGCATCAATATTGGCTAAAATCTCTCTACGGTGTTCTAAAAGCATTTTTTTTCGCGAATCTATTGTGTCAGTACCTTCCATGCACATGTCAATGTATTTTTTTATGTCCTTAATTTTCATTCCTGTATTTTTCAGACAACAAATCATCTGAATCAAATTTACATCAGATTCTGTAAAAACTCGTATTCCAGAGTTGTTTTTTAACACAAATGGAAGAAGCCCTACTTTATCATAGAAACGTATTGTAAATATAGAGAGTCCTGATATTTTTGAAACATCTTTTATAGTATAAATCAATTCCCAATACCTCCCTTAAAAGAATTACAAAAAAATTATAAAAAATATACAAAAAAAATATATAAGGTGCTTGACCTAGATATATATCTAGGTATTAGTATGAGTATAAATCATAAGAAATTAGTTTTCAAGTGAATAGTAAATGTATTTAAGGAGGTATTTTCATGATTAAAAATAGTAAAATAGCAGTAGTTACAGGCGGAAGCCGTGGAATCGGTAGAAATTCCGCAATATCATTATCTAAAAAGGGAATCGATGTAATTATCACTTACAATAACCAAAAGGAAAAAGCAGATGAGGTTGTGAAAGAAATTGAATTGAATGGTGGTAAAGCCGCTGCTATCCGGCTTGATGTAAGTGACATATCTTCCTTTGATTCCTTCGTCACTAAGTTATCGGATGTTTTAAGAGATAAATGGAATCGGGAGCATTTTGATTTCTTAATTAATAATGCCGGAATTTCAAACCATACTCCTATTTTAAAAGTTACAGAAGAAGAATTTGACAAAATAATAAATGTACACTTCAAAGGTGTTTTCTTTTTAACACAGAAGCTAATTCCATTTATTGCTGACGAAGGCAGGATTGTGAACACTTCAACGATGTTAACTCGTTCTACCTCTCCAGGTTCCGGGCTCTATGCTTCTGCTAAAGGCGCTATAGAAATTTTTACAAAATATTTGGCTAAAGAATTAGGAGCCAAAGGCATAAGGGCAAATGTTGTAGCTCCAGGAGCTGTTAACACTGAATTTAGTGGAGATATCTATATAAAAAATCCGGGATTGAAAGATAGGATTGCTTCACAGACTGCATTAGGAAGAATGGGAGAAGCTTCTGATATCGGAGCTGTTGTTGCGGCTTTATGCTCAGATGAAATGGGATGGGTTACCGGACAACGTATTGAAGCATGTGGTTCAGTCCTATAATTAAAGCTATAAATGAACATTTGTAGCTCACTTAATAAAAATATCTTTACGGTGAAATCCATAAAAATCTTAGGAGAGACTATAAACCATTTGATAAAGTTCAACTGGCGTATAGAACCGATAAAATATAACTTGGTAAAGGAGAAATAAATTTATGAAAGCACTCATCACAGGCGCAAATAAAGGCATTGGCTTTGCTATTGCAGAAGCTCTCGGAAAATCAGGCGTTGAAATTTTGGTTGGCGCACGCAGTGAAAGTCGTGGCCAAGATGCAGTTAGAAAGCTGTCAACAAAAGGTATTACAGCAAGTTTTGTCAAAATTGATTTAGACAATTTTGATACGATTCACAACGCTACAGAAGAAATTGATCAGCTTGATTTGCTTATCAACAATGCGGGAATTCCTGACAGTTACAAGGCTGACCGCCCCGCCCTTGACCAGAAGAAAACAACGTTTGACTACACGACCGACGACCTCCGTGAGACAATGGAAGTCAATTTCTTCGGGACACACGAGATGATTAGAAGTTTTTTGCCGAAACTCGCTGAAAATGGAAAAATCGTGAACATCACGGTACCGATTCAGCCAAATAATTTCTGGCATCCGCTCGCTTATCAGACCAGTAAAGCCGCGCAAAATGTGATGGCGATGACTTACGCACTTGAGTTCAAAAATACGGGCAGTAGCAAACAGATTTTTGGCGTCATGCCTGGTGGTGTGGCGACAGAACTCAACGGTCATACCGTTGGTGCGCTTGATGGCTTTATCAAATCAGCTGAAGAAGCGGGTGAGCTCATCGCCAAACTCGTACTTGACACGGAAAACCACAACGGTCAGATGATTCAATTTGACGGGAAAATCGTTACAGATTACGAAGTGCAAATACACGGATAACTGATCAAATCAAGGCAGATTTTTAAAAATTTCTAGAAGAAAGCACACCATGCCATTTTAAGCCTTATCAAGATTGCTGCTGTTAATGCGTATGCCAATGGGAAATGGATTGGAATCTATGGAGAACTTGGAGCGGATCTTGAACTTACGAAGACATTCCTTGAAATGGGAATTGATGAATTATCCGTTTCACCGGGAATGATATTATCGGTAAGAAAGAAAATTCTAGAATCTTAGATTTGAAAAATTCTTTATGACATAATAGTGTCGCTATAATATATAGATATATTGCAGAATATTTGCCGCCAAGGCCCCACCAGCTTCTGGCGGCAACATTTTTACCGCTTCAAGGCATGTTCTGTGGTTAGTATTGATTTTTTAGGCTGAGCCAATAAAAATTATGTATCATTTAATTATCCTATTGACAACTATATAAAATAAATGTATAGTTTATATAGATAATTCATGAGGAGGTAAGTTCATTGGCATATTCTACAGAGTTTTCGCGTGCAATTACGATTTGTCTCTTGATAAATCAAAAAATGGATGAGTATGGGTTTGAGTTTGTATCAACAAATACAATTGCAGAATTTCTTAAAATACCGGCACCTACAGTGGTTAGAATTTTGAGAAGTCTGAATGCAGCTGGACTTACTGCAACAAAAGAAGGGGCAAAAGGCGGAGTACTTTTGGCAAAACCAATTGCCGAAATAACTTTGCTGGACATATTTTTATCGGTTGAACATGGTTCTTTATTTAAAATGGATATTGATTTTCTAATTGAAGATTCAAGAATTGATAATTTAAAATCTCTTATAGCAGGTTATATGGAGGATGCCGAAATCGCTATGAAAGAATCTCTTAAAAAAACAACTTTAACTGATATAGCTAAATCGCTATAAAGTAAATTTTCATAATAACTGGCAGCATCTGTCAGTTAAAATTTTACACATAACTATATAAAAAAGATATATAGTTTATATAATTAATCTTATATGAGGAGGTAGATTTAATTGAAAAGTGTAGTTTATTATTTTACAGGAACAGGAAATAACTTACAGGTAGCTAAGAAAATTGCTGAGGCATTACCAAATTGCGAGTTAATATCAATGGGGAAAGGAAGGCATGACAATACGAAAGTATATGATTATATAGGTTTTGTTTATCCGACATATGCCTTTAATTTGCCTCGGAGAGTTACTCGGTTTATAAATGAAATGTCGATTGAAAAAAGTAAAAATGCATATTTTTTTGCTGTGACTGGATGCGGTAATATTAGTGGTGTTGCGTTAACTGTTCCTGCCAAAATTTTAGCAAAAAAGGGTGTGACACTTAATTTTGCAGAAGAAATTATTATGGTTGGAAATTACGTTGCGATGTATAAAATGAACGAGAGAAACCTGGAGAAATATCAGACTGCTACTGACCAGATACCTGTTTTGGTACGAAAGATAGTTTCTAAAACACAGCAACCAGCAGGTAAAGTAAATGAGGCTCTGAATTTATCAACGGCTTTCGGACAAAAAGTAATATATGCCAGAAAAGACAAAGGCTTTAATGTTTCCGATGATTGTATTGGATGTGGAATTTGTGAGAAAGTTTGTCCGGTTAGCAATATCAAAATGGAAAATAATAAGCCAAGTTTCCATCACAATTGTGAACAATGCATGGCATGTGTGCAGTGGTGCCCTAAGGAGGCTATTAATTATAAGAATAAGACACAAAACAGAGGACGTTATACTAATCCTAGTATTAGTGTAAAAGAAATAATAGAAGGCAATAAGAACAATCGACAGTAGGGTTAGGCAATATACGAAATTTAAGCAATGGTAAATATATTAGTGAAGATATATTACAGTTTTAGAATTATATCATACCTCCAAGACCCCATCGGGTTCAAGCATTAAACAACAAAACTATAATATTTAATTCCCCTCTAAACATCAGTGTTTGAGGGGTTTTGTCGTTACTATATTTAAACGACAATTGAATTGATTGTTGTCGGTTAGTCTTTAACAATGGTATATAGAACTACAATACATTTTGTCGCTTTCATTAATTAAGAATGTAATAAAAGCGAATATTATAGTATATATAATTTGTAATATTATCCAATAAGTGATATATTGGAAATAAATATTATAACAATAATCGGAAGTAAGTTATTTTACTGTCGTAGATGTTTAAGGAACAAATATATAATAGCAGAGGTGTTATATGTGTGAACTAAATTTATTAGACAATGCTTTACAACTTTATGGTATGACTGGTGCCAAGGCTGAACTAATCCGCCATAATGAAAATATGACATATTGCATTGATGATAAGTTTCTACTTAGAATACATAAATCAAAAGCCGGATTTAGCGCGGCACCTTTTTATAATGATATCAATATGTTAAAAGTTCGTGAAAGTGAGCTTAAATTTTTAGAACACCTAAAATCCAATGGCTTGAACGTGCAATCATCGATTCTAAATAATAATAATGAATTAGTTACAGTGCTAAGAGATGGAACTGTTGCAACAATGTTAACATGGCTTCCAGGCAGAAACTTGGACAAAGGTGAATTATCAGAAGAACTAGGGTATAAATTGGGTGAGATGCTGGCTAAGGTTCATATAGCTGCAAAGGGCTATAACGCAGATTACTGTTTAAGATATGATCAGAAGTTATGCCAAAGGTCTCAAGAACTCTTTTTATATTTATTAAATAATGAACGACTTAATAAAAAATATTATGTAATAATAACCAATGTATTGGAGCTAATTGGTGTTAAATTGAAGCAATCAGAAGCAAATTATATTTGTTTGCACTCGGACTTATCATTATCAAATATTATACTAACTAATGATGAGCTAATACCAATTGATTTCTCTTTATTCGGATATAGTACCCGTATGTTGGATTTCGGCAGTATTTATTGCTTTATTAATGAAGCTAATTGTAGGCTTAGTATAATAAAAGGCTATGAAGGGTTAACGGGTTGCAAAATTAATGCTGATGAAATTGATATCTATTTTGCACTACAGATTATTTTAGGAATAGTGCTGCATTACGAATTGTGGATTAATGAGGATTGGTTTTATAAAAGATTGCCTGAGTGGTGCGATGAGACCTTCATTCCACTACTAAAAAAATATAGAGGATGAAATTAATCCTAGATTAATTAATAAAGATAAAAATCATTATGTACGATACAAAATAAGTAAACTAAGAAGTTGATGTAACTTCCAATTATGTTTATTTAGTAAATGGGTACAAAAAGGTGATAAATTTCGGTGTTGATGAAAAGTGCGAACTAGAGACTACTTGGAGGAGAAAGTAAATGAGTATAGAAAATTTTACTGGCAAGGCGGAAGACTATGCCAAAGGACGTCCGGGTTACCCCAAGGCGGCTATAGACACAATCGTCGGGCTTGCGCCAAAAGGTGCGGTATTCGCAGATATTGGAGCAGGGACAGGAAAATTAACAGTAAAACTGGCAGAACACGAATATACTGTGTTTGCCGTTGAACCCAATGCAGATATGCGTAAGCAACTTACCATTACGTTAGCACCTTTTTCAAACGTAAAGATTATTGATGGCACTGCGGAAACCACAACACTCCCTGATCATAGTGTTGATATTCTCACTGTTGCTCATGCACTACACTGGTTTAGTCTGGATTCGTTCCGCGCAGAATGTTGCCGTGTCGTTAAACCAGGTGGATTAGTCATGGCAATTTACAATCTAACCCCCGGTGGAGGGATGATACACTTAAGTAAAAAGACTACTGATGCTTTCTTCACAAACCCAATGACTTGGGAATTTCCTAACCCTATGGAGTATACGCGGGAGAACTGGCTTGCCTACATCGCATCACAGGAAGAATATCCATTGGCTACCGACCCCATATATGACGCACATATCGCAGCAATAAACGCAGCATTTGACCGTGATAGTGTGGATGGACTGTTAAGTTGTAATAGAGTAACGAAAATATATTGTGAAAGAATATAATAAAATTTTAACAAATGGTGTAAAGCGTAATAAAAAGTAATTTTAACTTTCAAGAATATCTCCATATCAAAGGAAAGTTATTGTAATAAAAAATAATAGAGAGATTAATAATTTTATAAGGAAATGCATTATTTAAAAAGTATTCGTACATTAAATATACAATATTTCTCAACAGCGAACGAAAACATAAAACAGATTCCTAGTTACGTGGGATTCTAAACTTCCCATTATATTTATTAAACCTATGGAGGAATACCTCAATAGTTGGAGATTAAAATGCATACGCAAAACATTAGAATTAACACTGCCCCTACCATTATGTGGGGTGAAAAATCAGACAAGGTTTGTCAGATTATTCATATTTGGTGAGGTGTTGAAATGAAAGATTTTATATTTATTACTGGAACCAGCGGTATTGGCAAATCAACATTAGCAAAAGGTTTATTAGAACATTATAAAACGACCTGTGTTGAGCAATGGATGGTTCCTGACTTTTTTTCTCGTAATGGCGTTGAAGAAATGACCGGAGAGCTTGAAGAATTAACCTGTTGGGAAAATCAAGTAGCAATGTTATTTTGTTTTAATAAATTAGGTTATAAAAATGTTATAGCATCTGATATTGATGATTTAAGAACATCTGATATACCAATTGTTTTTAAGGGATATAGATTTGTAACTATAAAACTTATTTGTTATGATATTCATCAATTACAAAATCAAATGAAGAATCGCCCAAACAATGGACTTATCGATTTTGAGTTACAACAGAAACTTAATGATAAGATAATAAATCGTACTCCACTTGTGAATGAAATAGAACTCGATGTTACAGGGTTATCAATTGATGCAGTATTAAAAAATCATTAAATATTATTGAAACTTCAAAATCATTACTTGATTATGAATATAAAAAGCCATCAAAAGAATTGTTTTATTCATGGGTTTTTTCAAATGGTTTAAGATAAAGCTAATTAGTATTATAAGAAGTAGAAAAATTCCAATTTACATGGGATACTAAACTTCCCAGTATATTTATTTAGTTAGTTAAGTAGAAATGAATGTTGCAGAAAAATTCGAATTTGAAAAGTGATTTTTAACTACATATTATTTGTATAACATAATATACCAAATTTTAACGTGAAAGTTGGCATGAGAAAATGAGAGACATTAAGTTAATTAAACCATCTGCTGAGTTTGCAGAGAAAATTGAAGAATATAGAGCAGAATTTCCTGCTGAACGAGAGAGAGTTACATACGATCCAAGCAGAATTCCAGGTTTAGATTATCTTGAAAAGTATGACAATGTACTTGACTGGCTTCAGTATTGCAAAAATATGTCCAACAAATTAACTTGGTATATGGCATTTCGTGAAAGCGACAGTAAGATAGTCGGTTTCATTGTTTTTCGTCACAAACTCGAATACGATGATGACGACATAGAGTTTGCCTCAAACTTTGGCTATTCGGTTTGTCCAAGCGAACGTGGTAAAGGGTACGCAAAAGAGCAGTTACGGCTGGGCTTACAGAAAGCAAAAGCATTTGGGATTGATAAAATACGAATTGTTTGTCGTGATATAAACATTGGTAGTAATAAAACAATTCTTGTCAACGGCGGTGTGTATGTTGACACCATTCTTGGTGAAAAATCGGGATTGATTGTTAATCGTTACGACATTCAGATGGATATGAACATTAATTGAATTATAAGCATAACACGAATGACAAATTCAAATTTGCATAAGATTTTGAACTCCCCATTATATTTAAAAGGTAATATGTAATCAAAAGCAACAGATAAATTAAAACTTTTCAAGCGATTGTATAATTCACAGTTGTTATAAAGGGTGAATTGTCAAAAACGGAATAAACGAGGGATTATGAAAATATACATTGTCGGTGCGGTGTCCAGTGGTAAGACTACGCTTGCTAGAAAGTTATCAGAAAAACTAAATATTCGGTATCAATCCCTTGATGAAGTTGTTTATATTCCAGATAAATCGAGCCCATGGGGAAATCGAAAAAGGCAACCTGAAGAACGAGATAATATGTTTTACTCAATAATTCAACAGTCAATGTGGATAATTGAAGACACAGGAAGACCGTGTTTTGTTGAGGGTTTAAAGGTAGCTGATAAAATTGTACTTCTTGAAGTCCCAACACGGATAAGAAATCATAGAATTATTAAACGATGGATAAAACAACAACTTGGTGTTGAAAAATGTATATATATTCCTAATATTAATATGCTTAAATGTATGTTGCACTGGTCGAAGGATTATGATCTAGGAATTGATAAATTAAAAGAAAGAATATCTCCATATCAAGGGAAAGTTATTGTAATAAAAAATGATAGAGAGATTAATAACTTTATAAGGAAATGCACTATTTAAAAGTATTCGTACATTAAATATACAATATTTCTCAACAGCGAACGAAAATTCCTAGTTACGTGGGATTCTGAACTTCCCATTATATTTATTACATAAAGCATTGCTTATAGATGATTTTGAATTTGTAGTGAGCAGTGATATGAGAAGTGAATCGTGAAAGCATAATACCGTATAGGAGAAAGTATAAATGAAAGAAAAAATGGACTTGAGGAAAGCAGATTGCAATATAGGAATGGAAGAATGCAGTAGAAGTATTAAAACAAAGCAATTTCAAATATTAACAGACATTAATTTAATATGGGATTTCATGGTGGAAATCTATGGGCGCAATTTCAGTAATGGTGTGGCGGCTCCTTTTTATGAATATGCAATCACATCAACATGGATGGACATTTCTTATCAATACTTGAATCGAATTTGGTTTGATGGAGACAAAGTTGTAGCATTTGTTTTCACTGAATCACCTGTTACTAATATATTTTTTAATCTTCGTCCGGGATATGAAGAATTAGTGGAGGAATTATTAGATTACGCTGAAGAATATATGCCGAATTTTGGTAAGCAGAGACAATTCATTTTATTTATAGGGCAGGATTTTCTGATTGATGCAGTGACAAAGAGAGGATATAGTAAGGTTTATGAAGAAAAAGACTTCATTTTCGATTTTCAAAATGAACTTACTTATAAGCTGCCGGAAGGTTTTCACTTCGTGAAGGAGAGTGAGATTGATCCCATAAAACTGGCTAGGTGTTGCTGGAAAGGATTCGACCATGAGCAGGATAAAGGTCCATTTGAAAAATGGGAAGAGGCAGATAGCGGAACGAGCTGGAATCCACAAAAGGGATATAATGGTGTGCGGAAAGGTATTATGTGTCCGGCTCCTCATGCAACTCCCCAATTTGATATAATCATTGCAAACGATGAAGAAGAGTATGTTTGTTACTCCGGAATGTGGTGGGTTAAGGAAAACAATTTAGCTTATATGGAGCCCTTATGCACAATACCAGAATACAGAAACAGAGGATTGGCAGCGGTTGCATTATCGAAACATTACGAACGAATGAAGAAGCTTGGTGCAACTCATATGACGGGCGGAGGGAACGAATTTTATAAGAAAATTGGTTACTCTGACGACGGGATTGTATGGACACATTGGAAGAAGAGTTGATTGGGATTGTTTGATATACAAGTGAAAACAGTAAATACAATAAAATGAACTTCCCATTATAGTTATTAGACAGATGATAATTTAACTAAAAATGATTTGCTGTTGGTGACAATTTGTAATTTAAAATAAAGATTTTGTTATACTGTGACAAATTGAATTTGAGGAGAAAAGTACATGGGAAAAAAGACAGAGCAATCTCGAATAACATATAACAAGATGGCTTTAGAATATGATTCATCGCCAGAGGGAAGTTATACAAGAGCTCATAAAGCTGAGCTCATAAAAAAAGTCGTTGTTAAGAATGGAGATACCATCTTGGACGTTGCATGTGGCAATGGATTTCTGCTTGCTGAACTTTCTAAAAATGCAAAAGTAAATGCTTTTGGTGTTGACATTTCAGAAAATATGATTGCAGTTGCAAAGAAACGTTATCCTAATAGTACATTTTTAGCTCAGCCTTGTTTTCCACTCAGCTTTGAGAATAGGAGCATAAACGTGATTACGGTGTCCTGCGCATTTCATCATTTTGAACAGCCTCAAGGGTTTGCGGATGAATGTATGAGGACTTTAAAAAATGATGGGGTTATATACATGGCTGAACCATATTTTTCCCCTCTTATACGGTGGATTGCAAATATGGCTGTATTCCCATTCTCGCATAATGGAGATGTCAGAGTTTACAGTTCAAAAGAATTAAGCACTTTTTTTAGAACAGCAGGTTTTACTAAGATACAAACTTACATAAAAGACACCATACTATTTTTTGAAGCTAGAAAATAATAGTAAAACATATGTGGATGAATAAGTTAGAAATACAGATTTATTCTCTGTTGTTAACTTCTCATTATGAATAGATAGTTATCCGAAGTAATGCACCAAAAAAGCAGATACCGTTTGATATCTGCTTTTAATTATGGTGTGCCCACTGGGCACACCATAAAGTAACCGGAGGGAAGTCCCTCCGGTTAGCTACTAATTGATCTTACCAGTTGTTATCTGTTCCAATTTTATTTACTGTGAAGCCAGGGCAACCTGACTGTCCGTAAATTGCCGCAACGCTCGGATTATTGACTTTAACGTTTGTGAAGCTTGCAGAGCCAAGACATGGGCCTTGTCCTGTTTCAACAGAAACGCAGAGTTTGATACCGTAACGTCCAGGTCTGTTGATGTTGATGTTTTCAAAGCGTACATTCTGCATTGAAAGCTTATCGGGATACTTGGTCTGGAACATTATACCAGAGTATATAGCATCATTGATATCAACATTTTTTACGAGAATATTCTTAAAGGTTCTATCTCCGCAGAATAACCAAATTGCTCCGAAGTTCTGGTAGCCATTGATCTTGTCATCTGCGCCGTTACTAGTGTAGAAGTCACCACCGCATCTGTCTAGGGTTATTCCGTCAAATACGCAGTCTACATCACCAAATCCGAGTGTGTTGTAACCAAAGCTCAAGCTGCTGATTGTGACACCAGGATATGTTAATGTGTCTGCACCATAGAGGTTCTGAAATAAATTATCAGATCCGCCATATACTGCAAAGCATGCTGCACGTCTTGGGCAGACAGCTGTAAGATTTGTGAACTTATTACCTGTGTTATAACCTGCTCCGCCTCCATCAATTGCGCTAAATATTGCGAAAGAGTCATCACCTGTTGCACGTGCATAACAGTTGTTAATAGTGTTATAGGAAGAACCGTTTGTCATGTTGATACCATCTGCAAATGTGTTCTTGATACGGCAGTTTTTAAACGTGTTGTAGGAGGAGTTAACACCCCAATACAGACATACAAAGTGTTCTGCCCAAATATTATCGATGGTTACATTCTGCATACCATTACCGTTAAGGAATTTTCCTGGACCGTCCGAACGGTATTGATAGTTACCCCAAGCTGACAAGTCTTTAATGGTTGAACCGTTAGCTGATGAAGCGATAGTGAATCCAACATCAGTATTTGACTGGTCTTGTGGAGCTTGAAGCTTAGTCCACCATGGACCAGCACCAATAACTTCCGTTGCACGTGTATTTAGTTGAATCTGGTTAGTGATTGTCCATGTTCCTGCAGGAATAAATATACCTTTCTTTGTTGGATCATTTCTAAATTCTTGCAGAGCCGCGTCAATAGATTTTGTGCTTGAAACTTGAACATATTTACTTGGATCTGGATTTGTAGCAGCTGGAGCAACGTTTTCAGTTTCCAACAAGTCTACATCTATCCATGAAACGTCACCAGCATCTTTTTGGATTTTGATTTTTGTTCCTGCTGGATAAACCTGGTCAAGCATTAATTGGGAATCTTCATAGAGCCAGTATGCAGTTGTACCTGAATTATCATATCCAAGCCTGTCTAATGTTGTAGGTGTTGCATAAACATATGAGTACTTGGAAGTAACATTAAAGTTTCCTTTGTCAACTCCATCTGCATAAATACTAACTGTTCCTGTAGTATTTTCAGCAACGGCATTACGCAGTACAAATGCGTTTGCAGGAGTTGTAAGTGTAAATTCTACATATTCTCCATTTGCATCGAGATTTACTGCTGAATGTCCTGATGCTTCACCTGCATAGTCTGCAAGTTTATAAATAGGAGCCAATCTTGTTCCGTTAGTTGAGTTCGCTAAGGATTCAGCTTCTAATACAGTAAATGGCATATTAGCACCACGGCCTGAATAAAGGCTTGTTGTGCTAGTGTTGTTTGCCTGCTTTATTGCAACCTCCATGGAATCTGTTCCGATGGTAGATGCAAGTGTGTAGCTTCCATCTACTGCTGTCCATGTTCCCATGGATACATTTACTGATGCTCCGGCAGCTAAAGAACCGGTATATGAACCATTAAAGGTTTTAACAGTTGCACCTGCAGAATTCTTAAGTACTAATGTAATATTGTGTGCTCCACTTCCTGAAGCAATATTTCCCTGGTTCTTCAGGTTTGCTGTGAAAGTTACTGTATTTCCTGCACTTGGATTACTTGGTGTCCAAGAAATGTTTCCTATAAGGTCAGCACTTTGTACAGGGGCTACAACAAGATTTGTTGAACTTGTATAATTGTTATTTGAATTGTCGAGTTCCACTAAAGTATTAGCTTCATCAACCTTCGCAGTTAACTGATATGAAGCTGCATTTTGGGCTCCTATAATAAATGAAACATTAGCGGTTGCACCAGCTGCAATTATAGGAGTATTTTCAGTTCCTACAAGAGTTGTTCCCATGTAGAATTTAACATCGGAAGTAGCAGCTGAAGCTGTTCCAATATTTTTAACTGCTGCAGTTAAAGTAATAACATCAGTTTCAATTGGTGAAGTTGGTGAACTTGTTAAATTAGTTATTATTAAATCAGGATTTGGAGCTGCTGATCCGTAAACCTCAAACTCTGCAATCTGTCCAGCAGGTGCACCGGAGTTAGTTGTAAAGTTGAGTCTTATTTCACTTGCAGTTGCTGTTACAGGAATTGTAACAGTGTTCCCTGATGCAGGATTAAAGGTATATACTGTAGCAGATTTTAATGTTGTAAAGGTTGTAGTGTTTTGGTCATGTCCGAGTACTTCTATAGTCTGTGTACGTTGTCCCCATGCAGAAGATGGATCCAACTTCAGTACCAATGACGTAATGTTTGCATTTGCGCCTAAGTTCATTGTTATATTTGCAGGCTGTCCGCTACCTTCCCAGTATGTAGACGTATTTCCGTCATTGGCATTTGTTGCAACAAATGTGTAAATGGATGAAGATGCTGTAACTGACTTGCCTACTGAAAGATTTGTATCTGGCCCTGGTGTTGGTGTAGCAGTTGGTGTTGGTGTAGCGGTTGGTGTTGGTGTAGCGGTTGGTGTTGGTGTAGCGGTTGGTGTTGGTGTAGCAGTTGGTGTGGGTGTTACAGTACCAGGTATTATCGTTTTGGAAAATTGATTATTGTTTTCGTTTGATTCTGCAATTCTGTTAACATCATCAACCCATGCTGTCACATTATGACTACCAGAAGTAGCATTCCAAGTTTTTAATCCAGTTGGTCCGCTGTTGGATGTAACAGTTAGTGATGCACCAGCTGCTAAAGAAGAAGTGGTGGTATCTGACCAACTTACTTGTGTTCCA
Source organism: Anaerocolumna chitinilytica (assembly GCF_014218355.1). NCBI lineage: Bacteria > Bacillati > Bacillota > Clostridia > Lachnospirales > Lachnospiraceae > Anaerocolumna > Anaerocolumna chitinilytica. Next base: position 3,024,325 of record NZ_AP023368.1, on the reverse strand, counting down.
TCAACTGTAAAGCTAACACCGATAACTGTACCTGCTGGTGTTGCGTCATTACCTTGATTCTTAACTGTAGCACTGAAAGTTACTGCATTTCCAACTGCTGGATTAGAAGGACTCCAAGAAATATCTGTAACAACTAAGTCAGGAGTACCAGTTGTAACCGCTGTACCATAAGCTTCGATTTCTGCCACTTGACCTGCAGTTGCGCCACTGTTGGCAGTAAAATTCAATCTTATGTATCTAGCACTTGTATCAGCGAATGTAATTGTCACTGCATTAGAGTTAGAAGGATTGAAAGTATATGTTGCAGATGCAACTTTTGAAGTATATGTTGCATTGTCGGTACTTGTAAGAACGGATAATGTCTGTGTTCTAGTTTCCCAAGTAGGATTCAGCTTTAACACAACTTTGTTAATGGATTGAGCGCTTCCAAGATCTACTGTAAGTGTGTTGGCGTATGAATTTGGTGAACCTTCCCAATACGTATTAACATTTCCATCATTTGCGTTCGTAGCTACGTAGTTCTGTGTAACGCTGCTTGCTGTGATGGATTTTCCTTGCGCTAAATTAGCAGTATCAGCTGCAAAGGAAGATGTCATAAAAAAACTGTTCTGTGAAAAAATTAGAACTAATGCTAGGAAAAAACTAATACCCTTTTTAAAATACTTTTTCATGTTTACCTCCAATATTTTTTGTTTACTCCCATAAATACCACTTCCTCCAAAAGATAAAGTTAGTCTTCACCTCCTTAGTAAGTTATATATTAAGACTTTTATAAATCTCATATCCATAAACATGATCCGCTCATTAACCACGTTATGTTAATTTAGGTTTATAAAAATCGAAACTTTAAAAATAGGACACAAAAAAGCTAAGAGAATCTAATGATTTGCATTTTACGTTAAGTTGATTTGGGTATTAGTTAAATTGCTTCTATTGGTAAAATAATGCCTAAATACTACAGGAAGATTAACGTAAAACCTTATAAGTTTTACGTTAAACCAATATATACATATTATACCAAATATAGTAATAAAATCAATAGTCAATTATACAGGGGAGTCTGTTCCATTTTTAAGAAGATGCGTGGCAAAACAATGTCGTAATGTGTGAATCGTTCCGGGGTTATAAACTCCTGATTGACGGAGAGCTTTTCTAAAAATATCTCCAGCGGCTCTGGTTGTCATTTTATTTTTTAGAAATGACCCCTTTAAAATAGTTTAAGATTATATTTTAAAGGTTTACCGTGTGTAAATAAAATGATAAAATGTAAAAAAGGGAAGAATTACCTAAAGCGAGAGAACCACTGCGCTAGCAGTTTAGTTTTGAGATATAAAGATAAAGCAGTGCCGTATTCTATTGACTTCACTCCGACAGAGGCATATAGTGCTATGCAAGCGAGAGAGAAGCAACCAGCTGAATGATATATCGATATATGTTACCTTCTAAAAAATGATTGATGGAATATGGCAATTGCTCCGGATAAAATTAAGATTGATATTTTTCCAGTGCAGAAGAGTACGGACATTTATAAATGTAAGTTATTTATATTTCATGAGGCTGTATGCTAAATATATTGGAAAATTGGTTGTTAGAACAAGGAGGACCAGCTATAAGATTACGCATGGCTACATTGCAAAATTCTAATGATTTAGGAAATGATGTTAACAATTCTGTTTCAGCTTTACTAGCAATCGATGAAGTTCATGCCATTTTGAATAATCTAGACGGATTTCAGACGTCGAACAGGGACAAAAAGACGTTAGAACACCTGATACATTATTACAAAGATAACTGTATAGAAATTTTTTTCCTTTAATTATGGAAATGGGGTTTAAAACTGGTATCCCGATATTTGACGAGAAGATGGCGCCTGTCATAAACCTATTCAAGTATCTATATGCGTTTGCAAATGAATCTGCTCATTGTTATAATTTTTCGTTAATGCTTCATAGATTTTTCTTTATATCGGGATGTTTGTTTCCGGAGGTAGTAGAATCAATAGAAAAAAGGTTAAACGCTATCCATAAGGCTGCAAAGGAAAACCTATTTGATATTTATCAAGAGAAAGTAATCTGCCCAAAAAACCTCAAATATGGGATGAAATTGGTGTTTTGAAAAACGAATTGAACCCATTCAATTTGTCTGCCGACAAACCCCTGCCGACCATTTACGATATTTGGTCGTTAGGGTATTATACGAATTTATGTACCGACACTGAGAAAACGAAAAAAATCAATGACATTGTTACGTATATACTCAACCCAGAGTTTCAAAAAATACGTGAAGGATACGGGTTGATATGGGTTGAAGCTCGACGGATATATCATTCGTGCGGTTGGAGCCCGACATTACCTTTATATGAAATCGAGAATCGTCCCATTCAATCATGTCCGTACCCATTGCTTGATTACCTAGACTTTATGTCCCATTTCAAAATAGCGCACAAATCTAAGTGGCTTCACGACTGCCTAAATCATTTTGAGCAATTCAAAACTGAAAAGGGAACTTACATATTTCCCAAAGAATATTTGCGTAAAAAATACATTGACAAAGCATTTCTTAATGAGACGAATATGTCATTGAAGCGTAATGAACGCGATTTATTAAAACGCGAATTGGTAAGTACGATGAAGATGGTTGAGATATATGGTAGAATATCATGTGAACTATAAGCATATTAGAAATAGTAAAAAGATTTATATAAAATTTCAAGACAGCTGAACTTCCCATTATATTTATAGGCAGTCATTAAAAAGATTATATTTGATACCCAGTATTTATATTGGGTCATAAAAGGGAGAAATAATATATGGAAAAACTTCTTCATTCAATACTTGCAGTGTTCCCAACGCTGAATATCGAAGAAACCGCGAAGTATTATAACGAGGTTATGGGATTTAGAATGGTTAAATATTTAGATGTAAAAGAACCCCACATATGCCTTTACCGTGATCGTGTGGAAATAATATTGACTAGAGCAAATAGTGAAAAAATCTATACAAATAGAGAACTCTACGGGTATGGGGAAGATTCGTATTTTATTACGGACAATCAAGAAGCATTACAAAATGAATTCATAAGTAAAGGAGCCAAAATTGTTCGTCCGCTCCATATGACAGATTATAATAATTTAGAATTTGTGTTAGAAGATATTGACGGACGGTGGATTGCTTTTGGAATGAAACAAAAATAACATTTCCGCAAATAAGCAAATCAAGTAGTCGATGATATTTCCCATTATATTTATCAGGATCAATTCAGCTATAATGGTTATACTTTTGGTTGGGACAATGGTAGAGAATTAAAATCAATAACTGGAAATGGATTAACCGCATCAAATACCTATGACGAAAATGGACTTCGAGTAACAAAAACTGTAAACGGAATCAAAACCAATTATGAATATTTAAATGGACTGTTACTTTATGAGAAAAAAGGAACTACTAAATTACACTATTTTTATTGTGCCAACGGGTCATTAAAAGGGATTCAAACAGTTGACAACAACGGAAATTGGATTATGCAGATGCCTGGTGGGGTAAAACAAGAAACAACGGATTAGTATTCGGATAATAAATGATAAAGAGGTAATATTTGATGAATAAAAAGGAACATTTGCTAAATACTCAAGAAAAACATACAAAACCAAAACTCCTTCCAGTAATTTTATTAACATTAGTTTGCCTAGGACCTTATGGAAACTTAATTTTAGATATAATAAATCATGATTATTATAATATATTAAAAGCAGCTCTTCTAACATTTCCTACTTTAATTTTCATTCCCATAGTCTGGTGCTGTTATATTTATAGTTTAAAAAAATATAAAAAATATTAATTTATTTCTTCTCAAACGCATCTCTTCGTTAATGAGATTGGTAGAAAGCCATATTTTAGTCTACAATTTTTTTGAATGAAATACTGACTTATTGAAGTGATAGAAGAGAACAATGTTCAATTTAGTTAACTTTATTCCGAAAAAACGAATTTACCACAGTTAAATGTTTCAAGCTACGATCAATGATGTAAACTTAAAAGGAGCTAGTATAACTTTCAGCAATCTAGAGAATGTTCATATAACAAATTGTCTTGTTGAGGGATTAATAATTAATGGCAAGAAAGTAGAGATAGAGTGATATGTCATTTAATGATAATTTTAAGGAGTTCCATGAAATTAAGATTGATACTCATTTACGATTACATCAACATGTACCAGACAATGATGCAAAAGATTTCTTCAATATATACCACGACATCGAAGCTTTTTAACACTTTGGAGGTTACTCCTACCCAGGAGATAAATATAATGATGAGTTTATTAAGGTCCTACAAAGCAGAATAAAATCATTTAGAGCGAAAAGAGATTATTCATGGGTAGTTGATTGCGATGGGAAAGCGATAGGGCAAATTCATCTATTTGACTTTCAAAACAACAATACGTTACCATTGGATATTTTTTAGGCCGTAAGTATTGGAATCAAGGAATTAATACTAGATGTATTAAAGCCGTAATGAATTTGCTATTAATAATATGAAACTGGAACGAATTGAAGCTTATGCAAATATTGAAAATAAAGCCTCAAATGGTTCATTAGCGAAGGCCGGATACTCATTTGAAGGTTGCTTGCGTAAACGATCTTACATAAATAAACAGTTTCATGATGTGAATCTTTGGTTATTTATTAAAGAAGATATAGAATAATCGTTTACTTTTCTTTCATTAAGCTAATTACAATGTAGGAGAGAAGAATTTAATCATTTAGCATTATTACGTTGAACTTCATCATATTACAATTTAACATTGTTTAAACTTTGTGACTATCGACATTCCGAAACCAATATATATATTATTGTAGATAGAGCGACTATAAACTATTCGCAAAACGCAAGTTTAACGAATAGATGAAACAATCTTAGATCATAGGCCACATAAATCACGAATTCTTATATATTTACAGAATTATTTAAAATACCAAATATACACTTTTTACAATAGATATATCTACATAATAAAACGCTTATCTCATATTGTACTTTTATTATGCTATTATCCAGCAAACTAGAAACCAAAGTTGACGTAATCAGCTTTGGTAAACCTATGTTAAAGTAAATGACAACAATTTTCAAATTTTAAACAATACATATAGGCATCCGGTAATCCATCACTGAAATAAATCAAATAATCAAATTCACCATTATCCATTTTATTACATATTACACAATCTGAATATCGATGAAAAATACTTAATATCTCAGATAATGTTTGATCTTGCTCACTAATTGCTTTGATGAATTCCTTTAAGAAAGGTCTATCTTCAATTTTCTCGTGCACATAAGTTACTCCATTGGAAGGAACCACAAAGCAAAACCGCGTATCAATATTCGAATTTGTTACATTTCCAAGTCTGGGTTTAACATACTCACAGAACTATATCTATTAAATACTTAATATATTAATAATCTGTTTATCTGTAATCCATTTTTAGATTACAATGAATGAAACAGCCAATTTATAATATTGGCTGTTTCAGGATTTTCGTTTATTAAAACACTTACATATTTTTGACATTTAATGCTCTAAAAGAATTTATAATAGCGATTATAGTAACACCTACGTCTGCAAATACTGCTTCCCAAAGGGTAGATATACCAAAAACACTCAATATAAGAAATAAAATCTTTATACCAATTGCAAATATCATATTTTGCTGGGCTATTTTAAGGGTTTTCCGAGATATTTTTATCGCTGTAGCTATTTTAGAAGGTTCATCCGTCATAATTACGATATCAGCAGCTTCGATTGCGGCATCCGATCCTAATGCTCCCATTGCTATCCCTATATCAGCACGGGCTAATACCGGGGCATCATTAATACCGTCACCTACAAATGCTAGTTTATTATTAGCCGGTTTTTGTGCAAACAACTCTTCTAATTTATCAACTTTGTCTCCCGGCAACAAGTCAGAATATACTTTATCAAGTCCTAAAGTTTCACCAACTTTTGATGCAACATTTTTGGTATCCCCGGTAAGCATAACTGTTTGTTTGATACCGGCTGCTTTTAGTGCTTTTATTGCCTGAGTGGAATCTGATTTTAATTCATCGGCTATTATAATGTAACCTGCATATTGGTTATCAATCGCTACATGTACAACTGTGCCAATTAATTCACCTTCATAGTAAGGTATGTTCATCTTAAGCATTAATTTACTATTACCGGCTACTACCTTTTTCTCGTCCACAACTGCAATGATACCGTGACCGGATATTTCTTCTATGTCAGTAATACGGCTATTGTCTATTTCTTTACCATAGGCACTCTTAAGAGACAGAGAGATTGGATGGTTGGAATAACTTTCGGTATAGGCTGTTAATTCTAATAGTTCCTCTTCTGAATAACCTTCTGAATGGATTTCTTGAACACGAAAAACACCTTTTGTTAAGGTACCCGTCTTATCAAATACTACAATTTCTGTTTTAGCCAAGGCTTCTAAGTAGTTGCTTCCCTTTACTAGAATTCCTTTTCTTGATGCACCTCCTATTCCTCCAAAGAAGCTTAAGGGAATAGAGATGACTAAAGCACAGGGGCAAGAAACCACAAGGAAGGATAAGGCTCTATATATCCAATCACTAAAAGTAGCACCATTTATTATTATTGGCGGAATCAATGCTATCAAAACTGCAATAATAACTACCGTAGGGGTATAATATCTGGCGAACTTAGTAATAAACTGTTCTGAATTTGATTTTTTACTACTTGCATTTTCAACTAAATCAAGTATCTTACTTACAGTAGACTCACCATATTCTTTTGTAACTTTTGCAGTAATTACTCCGTTAATGTTGATACAACCGCTTAGGATTTCATTTCCGACTTCGACTTCCCGGGGAACAGATTCTCCGGTAAGAGCTGAAGTATCGACCATAGAATTACCTTCTATAATTGTGGCGTCAAGAGGTACCCGCTCTCCTGCTTTTATTACAATGATATCTCCGATTTGAACTTCATCGGGATCAACTTTTACAAGTTCATCCTCTCTTTTAACATTGGCGTAATCAGGACGGATATCCATCAGAGAAGCAATGGATTTTCTTGACTTATTAACTGCATAGCTTTGAAATAATTCACCAACCTGGTAAAAAAGCATTACGGCAACACCTTCAGGGAAATCGCCTACAAAAAATGCTCCAATGGTTGCAATACTCATTAAAAAATTTTCATCAAAAACTTTGCCGTGTATAATGTTTTGAACAGCTCTTATAACTACATCACCACCGACTATAATATAGCTGATTAGAAATAGGACTGGTTTTATCCAATAAACATCAATGTTTATCAATAAAGCTGCGATGAAAAATACAGCTCCAATAATGATTCGATAAAGGCGCTTTTTCATGATTTTGCTCCTTTTATGCTTTTTTCATAACAGTTCCGGGCTCGATTTTTTTAACAAGCTTTTCGGCTTCGGCTATTATTTCTGTCATCTTCTCATCTTCTGCTTCAATAACCATTTTGGTGGTCATAAAATTAACAGTGGCTTCCTTCACACCCTCCAATTTACCAACTGCTGTCTCAATTTTCGCTGCACAATTTGCACAGTCTAAACCTTCCAATCTAAATGTCTTTTTCATAACGAATCCTCCTATTATTTTATTTTTCTCTTATATGCTCTAACCCTTTTTCCAAAATTCCCTTTACATGGTCATCTTGAAGGGAATAGAATACTACTTTGCCTTCTTTTCTATATTTCACAAGGTTGGCAGCCCGTAATGATTTCAGTTGATGTGATATAGCAGACTTTGTCATGTTAAGAAGAACTGCAAGGTCACATACACACATTTCACTTTCATCCAATGCCCACATTATCTTGATTCTGGTACTGTCTCCAAATACTTTAAAAAAATCTGATAAATCATATAGTTCATCATCGATCGGCATCACCTTACTGACCGCTTCTACTACCTCAGCATGAATTACTTCACAATCACAATCAGCTTCACGCATTGAATAACACCGCCTTTCATTTGATAATTGAACGATTGTTCAACTGTTGATATTATTATAGTTGAATACATGCTCAACTGTCAAGAGGAAATACCAATAAATATGAAAAAATTATAAAAATATTTAAGATTAAAAAATAAGCCAAATGAAGGAACATACTATCCTTCATTTGGCTTGCTTTTATGATGATTTACTTTTTATATTAATTTATTAAAAGTCCTTAATTCAAATGCAGGTGATTATTATCATTTTCAGTATGGGGAATCATACTGAGAAGGTAGGCTCTTAAATTTTCGATGGCTTCGATTCCGTCGGCTTTTAACCAGAGTTTATAGCCGTTTGAAGCCTCGACATCCGCTAAAACATCTGCAACGGTGCCTTTTATATAATTAACATTTATAAAGCTTATTGTTTCAGCCATATCTTTTGCATCCTCTTCAGAGTAAAGACCAGTTTGGGACACGGCATTATAAGCTTTATTATAACTATTATCGGTGAGAAATAGTCTGGAAAAGGCCATAAAATCAGTCAGATTACTATCTTTTATTCCATTCTTTTTTGCCCAGTCTTCCACATTAACCTGAGTCGTATTATAATCAAAACCCTTAAGAGGGCTGTAGTTTATGATACCATATTGGATAGGATACATAAGCAGGGATTCTGTTGCAATATCATATATCCGTTCATTTCCTTCTCCTCCATGCCGGATATCCTGGATATGTAAGTGACCACTTAATACCAGGTTAAGGTTACATTCTCTAAAAACTTTCTCTACTTCATTGCTGTTATCCAAGGTAAATCCATAATATATTTTTGAACTGTGGTTATAAAGATTATGATGCATGACGGTAATAATTCTTGCGTTGTTTTTCTTTGCCATCTTACTGCATTTCTTTATCCATTTTAAGGTGGTGTCTTTGATTTCACCATTAGTTACAGGAATACCTGCATTTTTATTCAGGCGGTATTCACAGGTGTCGAGCATAAGAAGCCAAACATCATCGGATGGAGCAGCCAGATAGCTTAAGGAACCGCTATCTCTTGAGATTGCTTCACCATAGCCAAAATCTTTATATATTTTACTAAAATCAGCTGCGCTGATAGAGTCGATCTTATAACGTTCATCACCTTTAAACCCTCTTGCCCAGGGATTTTCGATATCATGATTACCAGGTATAACATAAACTTTCGTTCCGGAAGTCTTTTCTATATTCTTCAATTTGTCTGCCAGGGAAAGGTGACTTTGCTTTTCACCGTTGGTTGTCAAATCTCCGCTTATGATAAGGATATCCGGTTTATCTTCCTGCACATCTGCTCCGAAAGCGTTAATAATATCGTCTGAATAGTAGAGCATCCTTCCGTCACTGTTAGTGCAGTAATCCTGGAAAGCTTTTCCGTCGTCGTGCACACTATTTGCCAGGTAATGGACATCCGACGTGACGAATAGTGAAAGATCCTTACCAGATTCAATAGGGGTTGCTTTATAGTTACTGCAGCCTGTAAGTAGAAAAGAGATTGAGAAACATAATGTAAGTAATTGTCTTATATTTTTTGAGGACATGTCCCCTCCTTATTTTCATTCGCTAATTTAAAACCCTGTCTCTAATAGTTACTATGTAAAATATGCAATAGCATGGTTTTTTATAACAAAGAGCTTATTACAGAGAAAAATATAGAGCAGTGCTGTGTTTGAGTACTTCCTCTTACACATACTGCTCTTTTCATACAAATCGTTCGAGCTGCTATTTTGTTAACTTCAGTTTTATTAATTTAGCTATAACTGTACACCGATATATGCCATAAAGTTTTTGTCTGTTAATTTCATTGCATCAATTGCCGGGATTGGCCTGCTGATTAAGTAACCTTGGATATTATCACAATTACATTTCATTAAGTAGGCTAATTGTTTCCCATTCTCAACACCTTCTGCGATAACTTCAATATTTAACTTATGTACCAGAGATACAATGGATTCAGTAATCTCCTTTTCAATACATTCCCTATCAAGATCTTTAATAAAGCTTTTATCTATTTTCAGAGTATCTATAGGAAGCTTTCTAAGATAGCTTAGGGAAGAATAACCGGTTCCAAAGTCATCTAAAGATATCTTAACACCGAGTTTCCTTAATTCTTCAAACATTATTATGGTAGTATCAAAGGAACTGATTAAGGTTGTTTCGGTTACTTCCAGTTCAAGGAGTTCAGGTTTTAAACCGGTTTCTTCTAAAGTGCGTTTTACAAGTTTGACAAAATCAAGTTGTTTTAGCTGTACTGCAGAAATATTAACAGACATCAGTATATCATTCCGGAATTTATTTAATCGGATCGCCTCTTCACATGCTTCTCTTAGAATCCATTCTCCCAGAGGAACAATCAGTCCGGCGCTTTCTGCCACGGGAATGAATTCGGTGGGAGGAATAATACCAAGTATATCATCCGTCCAGCGAATCAAAGCCTCAAAAGCTCTGATTTTTCCGGTTTTTAAACATATCTGGGGCTGATAATGAAGTGTCAGGAGCTTCTTCTTAATAGCAGCTCTTAAGCTTCCTTCAACGGAAAGTCTTCTGAGCATATCAGTTCGCATTGAATCCTGATAGAACTGTATGGTATTCTTGCCGATATTTTTTGAACGATACATGGCAGTATCTGCATTTTTAAGAAGTTCTTCCCCATTTTTAGCATTAGAGGGATACATTGCAATTCCCACACTTGGGCTGATGTTGAAGCGGGAGCCATTGAATTTAAAAGGTTCAAGTATTTTATCCTTGATACGAAGACAGAATTCATAGACCTCATCTTCTGAATCAATATCCTGAATCATTACAGCAAATTCGTCTCCGCCGAGTCTTGTTAACATATCCTGTTTCCGTATCTGGTCTTTGAGCCGGAAAGCTAAGGTCTTCAGCAGGAGGTCACCGGTACTGTGTCCAAGGGTATCGTTGACATCTTTAAAATTATCAAGGTCAATAAAGATAACAGCAACTTGCTTATCGTTTTTATTTGAAGCCGCCAGAGCTTTCTCCAACTCTTGCAGAAAAAGTGTCCGGTTTGGAAGTCCGGTCAAAATATCGTGATATGCCATATATTCCAATTCGAATTGCTGCTCTTTTAATTTGGTAATGTCGAGGTAAGAACCAGCCATCAGATAAGGTTCGCCATTTAGATTCTTTAGCACCTTTCCGGTTGATCTTACCCATTTACAAGAACCATCCTTACATAAGAGGCGGTATTCTAAACTAAATTTATCTGTATTATTTACCAAATGGTGATAAAAGACTTCTTGAGCCATAAGAGTATCATCAGGATGAGCAATTTTAACAATATCTGTGACAACAGATATTTCTTCCGGTGCGTATCCTAAGGATTTTACAAAATGAGGCGAAATTGAAAATAAGTCATTATTAATGTCATATTGCCAAACACCTTCCGAAGAAGTTTCCAGAATGACAGTATTGATTGCCTCACTCTTTTTCAGTCTTTCCATACTTTCATTCAACTGTTCATAGTTCGCCTTTAACTCTTCTTCCTGGGCGGTAACTTCCTCATAAAGTGCGGTAATCTCTTCGTTTTTCTGGAATAGTACTTCGTTTTGCTGCCTTAATTCTTCTTCAGAAGCTAATATTTCTTCGTAGAGAGAGGATAGTTCTTCATTCTTCTTGATTAATTCACGTTCGTGCAGTACATCATCGGAAATGTCATGGATGACTCCTTTTAAAAGTAACGGAGTACCATCTTTATCTCTTTCTAAGGTAGCTAGGGAACGAAGATATTTATGTACTCCATCCTCTGAAATAATTTCATATTGGAAGTCATAGGGTGCATCTTCCGATATTAATTTAAAAAGTGCATTATCGGAAATACGTTTATACTCACCCTGGTGCATATCCAATATTCTTGATCTCGGAATTACGGGAGATGTTCTGGGAATGCCGTAGATATGAAAAGCTTCTTCAGAAGCCCATAGCATCTGGGTTTTTAACTCCAGTTCCCAATTTCCTACTTTTGCAATCTTTTGTGCATCATTTAGACGAAGCTCATTTTTTAATAACTCTTCACTCAGAGCTTCCAGAGTTTCATTCTTTTTTTTAAGCTTTGCGTCAGAGACTTCCAAATCATGTAACAGAGAGGATTGCTTTGCTGAAAGAAGGCTTAAGTCTTTGTTTCTTTGGCGCAGATCATCTTCTTGTTTTTTCTGCTCTGTTATATCTAAGAAAATAACTGCAAAGTAACCTATCTCGGGACAGTAAGCATTCACTTTGTACCAGCGGTCAAAAACTTTGGAATATTGTTCGATACTGGCTGCTGTACCAGTTAGAGCAACTTGTCCGTAAAATTGAATCCAGTTAATGGTATCCTCATTTATTTGAGGCATTATCTCAAGGATGGTTTTACCAATGATTTCATCACTCTTAAGTCCTGTGTAACGTTCAAAGGATTTATTCGTTTCTATGTACCGATAATCAATAGGTCTGCCGGTTTCGTCGGTGATAATACTGTGGAGCGCATAGCCGCTGATCATATTTGTAATAATCACATGGCTGAAATTATCTGACATTTCCATAGATGTTTCCTCCTGTTATCCAGATATCGGCCTTTCTATAATCCAGACTTTTAGAGCTGTTTGCATGCATTACTTAAAGGCAGAATGAAACTTTATATATTCTATTTATTTCAAATATAATACCATATATCGACAAAATAGTAAATATATCCGTGGATGAAAATGTCAAATTTAGTATTTTAATACATTAGTTACTTATTTTTCAATATTACGAATAATCTCTTCCCGTCGCTCTCCAAAGAGAAGATTTTTGTTGTATTCATAAAATTTAGCGCTTCCATTTGCGGCAATAAATGCAGCGCTGTAGTAATTTACGGATAATTCTGTTACAAATATAACCATTTCTTGTCCTTCACCAAAAGCTTTTTCCATAAAACCAAATGCATTCTCTAATTCAGCAGAGGTGGTTTGAATTTTACTTGCAAGAGTCTCTTTTTCAACAGCAAAAAGTTCTTTTACAATATCTCTTGCATCAATGGAATTCTCTTTGTTCGTCCTTAAGACCTCCTGGTAGTTCTTAAAGGAAGAAAGGCTTTTCAGCTTAATAGCCGCTTCTTTTCGGGTTATTAAGCCTTCTTGTTTTAATGCTTCCAGTTCCTTTTCATTCTTTTCAATCATCTCTTTTAATAAGATATCAGGTCTGGTTTCAATAAGAGTTACTTGGGACAGAAATTCCTTTAAAAATGAATAAAGTACTTCTGTGTACTTCTCCAAGGTCTGGGTTTCAGAGAAAGAGCGGCTCAATCTTCCAAGAAGCAGGGAAGTTAGGTTAAGTCTTTCATCAAATGGAGCTACTTTTAATTCTTCTATAAGCTTTGTTGAGTAACTGCCATGAACTATCTCTTCTATCTTATAGTCTTTTTTGTATTTGTTGTATAATTCATAATAATTTGAAAAGTCTTTTGCAATGTGATCATGCTGGATGTATTCATATACGAACTCGGCATCAATGGGCATGTGTAGTTCTTCGCATACGAGAAGCATCTCCGATAAATCTTCCCAGCCTCTTGCCGTAGCAAAGAAAATTCCGTCGGGGGTTGTTTCAAAACGATAGAAGTTTTCTCTGCGAATGTCCAGATAATGAAGAATACAGGGGTGGATTTCCTGTTTGTAAGCATATTCTTTGAAAACTTGAAAATCCGGTTCTATCTCTATCTTACGAACCCGGTCTAAGGTAACGGTATCAAATTCCCTGACGGATTTATTGTATTCCGGGGGATTTCCGGCAGCAATAATAATCCAGCCTTCCGGCACTTTCTGATTACCAAAGGTTTTATATTGTAAAAATTGGAGCATGGTGGGAGCAAGAGTTTCAGATACACAGTTTATTTCGTCAATAAATAAGATGCCCTGAGTAAGGCCTGTTCTCTCCTGTTTATCGTATACCGAAGCTATTATCTCACTCATGGAATAATCCGTCACAGAATATTCTTTCTTCCCGTAAGTTTTCTTTTCAATAAAAGGCAGACCCACTGCACTTTGTCTGGTATGGTGGGTTATTGTATAAGATACCAGTGCGATGCCGCATTCCGCCGCCACCTGTTCCATTATCTGTGTTTTTCCGATACCGGGAGGTCCCATCAGAAATATTGGACGCTGCCTGATTTCTGCTATTTTATAATTACCGTTCTCATCTTTGCTTAAATAAGCCTTCACGGTATTCATGATTTCTTCTTTCGCGCGCTTTATATTCATTCCAATTCTCCTTTGGTCATATTAAGGTCTTCTGGATTTAGTATCAGTTTCATTGCCCAGGGTGGCACATCTGCATCCGTGTAGTCTTCCTTCAGGAATACAAAGGCTGTGTCATAAGGCGGTCTCTTTCTTGGATAGATACCTTTGCCATCTGTAAAATACAAGAGTCCTTTTAGATGATGAAAGGCTTTCTCTTCCAGAAGCTTTCCCACATAAGCAAAAACCGGCCGAAAATCAGTTCCTCCTCCGCCTTTTAGCTGAAGCTGCTGCATGTATACCTCCAGCTCTTCCTCGCTGTGGATTACTTCATCGGATTGTATTGTTTCATCACACTGCAGAATATGTATATTTGTTCTTTTAAAGAAGCTCTCAGATTCTTTTAACACTTTGTAAGTTTGCATTAAAAATTCCTGAACTAATTCTCCTGAACAAGACATAGAGGTATCTACTGCAATGACAAAATCTTCAATTCGCTTACTTTCCCTTGATTCCTGATATTCTATTAAGGGCATATTACCATAGAGAGATAAACCATAGGTATAGAAGCTTAAGTCATAAGAATCCATATCCAGCACAGCTTCTTCTTTCATTATGGAGAATTTGCGTAAGAAGCTTCGATAGTCATGCTTTTTACGGTTTTCAACTTCTAACTGTTCGAGAAAACCTTCTACTTCTTCTGATACATCCTGTGCCTGGGTCTCCAGTTCAGTTTGTGTTTTTTCACTGATATCCTGCCATTTTTGCTCCGCAGAGTCGGGAAGGGGAACCTCCCTTTTCTCTTCCTCGGCCCAGAAGGAATGGTCATCTTTTCGGAATTCAAATTCAAGTTGTTCATATTCCTTATCGGACATATCCAAAGGCTCCAATAACTTGTAAATTGCCTGTGCGGTAGGAATTTTTATTTTTCCTTTTAGATTCTCGTAGAATATTCTTCGGTATCTGGTACCGGACATCCTGACACAATGATATCGGAAGGAATCGATGATATACTCCATTGCAATATCGCAGGAGATATCCCAAAGCCTTTTGTTATTTCCATATGGTCTGAAAGGATGTCTGTAAATACAATGTAGTATCTGATGCAGATAGGCTCGATTCACCCAGATTCTTCCTGCTTTATATTCCTCCAATAAAAGTGAGGGACTAAAGAAAAGGGTATTTCCGTCCGTACCCAATAATTGAATACCCTCCTTCTCTTCAAATCTAAGAGCGCTAAGAGCGAGGTTCAGATAACGCATATAAACACTTAATTCTGTTCTGGAAGAGATCAGAATGTCTGCTGTACTAATCTCCGTGTTATTGCCATCTGTTCCCATAGCACCACTCCTTTCATCTGCTTGTTATAATTCAAATCTGTCATGTTTCTTACTGGAAGCCTCCTCTTGAAGATTTAAGAGGATCCCAATGCATTCCGGCTGTTTATACTTTATTGCTTTCTTTATAGCATAATCCATCAAATCGTCTGTTAATATTCCATCTTTTCTTAGCGCGATAAACCCTTTGGCGTCATTATCCTGAAGGTAGCGTTTTATTGTAAGCTTTCCGTGCTTTTTTAGAAAGGAGATATATTTCAGTCTATAAACATCTGAAAGCTCATAAGGATGCCTTAAACGGCACAAAGCTATGGAAAGAGCGGTATCTTCTTCTGTCTGTATCTCAGGGGCTGAAAATAAAGCATCATATTCAGGGATATCAAGAATTCCAGCTTTAAGACACTGGCGGTAACGATAACCGGCTCCGTGGATTAAATAGTGAAATACACGAGCAGGGGTATTTTCGACGGACTCCTCAAAGTATTCAGGAAAGATAAATTCAGCTCTTCTTCCACCCTTTTCAAAAGAGACTACAAGTTCTCCCTGTAGTTCCCGCAAGAAGCCAAAGAGTCCTGTATTCGTCTCAGGAAGGGTTCGAAAATGAAGATTTTTTAGATTATCACAATTCATAAATGCACCATTTCCAAAATCTATCGTTCCATAGCCTAAATGAATAGTCTCCAATTCCGTACAATTGTAAAAAGCATATTCATCAATTCTGGAGATTCCATCCGGTAAAAAGATTTCCTTTACTTTCTTTCCATAGAGCAGTTCCATCGTTGTAAAAGGAGCATCTAAGCCCTGGTAATGGTATTCTTTTATATCTTCTTCATGATTTTTAACAGATAAAGACTCTGGCGAAGAAAAACTGTAGGGACCCACTTCTGTAACCGGAATATCATCTATTCTATCTGGGAGTTTTATATAACCGCTTGTTCCGGTACAGGATAATATGACTGCCTGATTGTCTTTTACATGGTATTTTATAGTTAGAGAGCCAAAGAGCTCATCATTCATTGGCACAGCCTCCTAGTATATCCTTATTCAGATGCCTATTATACTCCAAAAGTGGTTAAGTTTCTATACCAATATGACGAACTTTTATTATTGCAGGCTCCCTATTCTACTAAAAGTAAAGGAAAGAGATAAAAAAAACAGATCCCTTTATTGAATTAATAAAAGGATCTGTTGGATAAACAATTATAGAATATTACCACCATGAAAGCAACATTCATATACTTTTATGTCTCTGCAAAAAATCTCTTCAGTGCCTTGAAACCATGGGTAATCACCGCATATTGAGCAATGATAGGTATACTCTCCTTCTTTGTAAAGAGCAGGGCCGCGGAAAGGAAATTCCTTTGAAACAGCGGACAGGCATTTCTTGAGGAAATCTCCGGAAAATTCCTCATGTAATACTCTTCCTGAATAATTCATTGCCCATATTGGTTTGTTGTCTTTCCACACACCCTCTTCACCGGCAAACTGTTCGCTGCCCAAGTAAGAGTCGTAGTAGAGGTATTTCCCATCAACATATCTCAGATCATGGGAGGCTGGCCGTGTTGAAGCAGTTTCTGCTCCATATCCGGCATAAGTGGATTTCTTAGCTTTCAATAAAAAATCAATGAAATCAGATGGATTTTCTTTTTCTACCGGCAGAAATTCCAAGGAACAGTTATTCTCCTCCTCTTTCACCAAACGGTCTATACTGATATTGAAAACTTTGCTAAGTTGTATCAGATTACCGATATCTGGAATAGCTTTACCTGTTTCCCATTTTGCCACGGCTTGTCTAGATATGCCGATTTGTTCAGCCAGCTCTTCCTGTGATAGTTTCCTCTGGCTTCTTAATAACATTAATTTCTCTTGAAAGTTCATATGGTCCTCTTTTCTGATTTAGATATCCGATTCTTATAAATTAAGGATATCATATTGGAGGTAACAGAACCATCCATTGAACATGACCAATCTAGCAACTGGAGGTTGCAATTACAGATTTATTTGTTATAGGTTGATGTTTACCAGGCCTGTTTTTTTCTTATAATAGAAATAATAAATTAGAAATAGTATTGAAGTTACTGACCAAGTCATAGGATAGGAAAATATTACGGTTCGTACTTCATGCCATACCGGAACGGCAGTTAATATCCAGGTAATTCGTAGTACACATACACCAAAAAAGGTAAGTAAGAAAGGAACTACCGCCTGCCCCATTCCCCTTAAGGCTCCTGAAAGAATTTCAATCAGTACATAAGTGCAATAGGTTGGTACAAGGAAATGAAGGATTTTCAGTCCTTCTCTGATTACAGCCGGATCTTTGTTGAAGATACCCATAATGCTTGCTGCAAATATACTTATAGTTACACTTAAAAACAATGCGGAAGCCATGGCAAAGCCAAAGCAGACACGTATACCTTTCTGAACACGATCCTGCTTGCCGGCACCGTAATTCTGTCCGACAAAGGTAGTAACAGAAACTCCAAAAGAATTCATTATCATCCAGAAAATACCGTCAATCTTACCATAGGCTGTCCAAGCTGCCAGGACATTGATGTTAAAGCTGTTCATGCTGGATTGTATCAAAAGATTCGAAGTGGAATACATAAGTGATTGTGCTCCCCCGGGAAGTCCAATATGTATGATTCTATTCAAAATTTCTTTATGGAATCTTATCTTAGATAAATATAATTTATAGCAGTCATCGGATTTCATTAAGACCATACAAATCAAGCAGGCACTAAGTAATTGTGAAAGTACTGTTGCGGCAGCTGTTCCTCCTACACCCCAATGGAATACTACAACAAAGAGTAAGTCTAATATAATGTTAACGCCGCAACTGATTATAAGAAAATAAAGGGGGCGTTTAGAATCGCCGATTGCTCTTAATATGCCGGCACCCATATTGTATACTACATTGAATACCGTACCAAGAAAGTAAATACGTATAAAGGTAAGGGCATCCTGATAGATTTCCTTTGGTGTACCCATTAGTTTTAATGCGTAAGGAGAACCAAAGAAACCAATCAGCATAATGATTAACCCACCGGTTATGGCTAGTGCGATTGCTGTATGGACAGAGTCTTTTACTTCTTCTTTTTTCTTGCCGCCATAATACTGGGATATTATAACGGTAGCACCGGAGGATAAACCGATAAAAAAGCCAATTAATACATTGATAAGGGTACCGGTAGCACCGCCTACTGCGGATAAAGCTGCTTTTCCAACATACCTACCCACTACCACTGCATCGATCGTGTTATATAATTGCTGAAAAAAAGTTCCAAATAATAAAGGGAAGAAATATAGCAAAATCTGTTTCCATATTACTCCCTCTGTAATACTCATCTTTGAGTTATGTTCTATTTTCATTTGTCATCCTCTAATGTTTACCAAATCGGTCTGTATTTTTATGCCAATAAATAAGATTTTAACACTGAGGCTTTCTAAAATCAATCTTCTTTTCAATAAAAAAGTACATCCAAACTCTATTCCTAGTATGGTTTTATGCCATAAATGAATGGAGATGGATGTACAAGATAATTACTTATATGGTTTATTTCGAAATCTGGATGGTCTTTAAGAGGTAGTCAGTAACCTGATTAAGATCAGGTGTTGTTGTTTTACCCGGGTCTGATACCATAACTTTAATTAAGGTTTTATCAGTATAGATATCATAAATATTACGCTTTACAGTTAAACCCTGATAAGTATAGTCAAATGAAGTCAGATAACCTATTCCTAAATCAGTTGCATAGTTTGTAAGTGTAAAATTATTAACGGTAACATCCATTCCGGACTGAGCAAATTGGGAAACAATTGTATCCGCAGTGAACTCCTTGTAATAAGCGGCTAAGGTATCAGCATCACTAGGTGCAGCTAAATCAGCTAAGTAGAGCAAAATATATGGTGTCTGATCATCGGTTGATGAAGTCATCGTTTCGGGAGATAGAAAGATCTGTGTGAGACCGGATGCTGCACCCTCATATTTGTTCCAACTGCTCGGGAAAATGTAAGAAACATTTCCTGAAGTAACCCCTTGTGCTTTAAAAGGTGCGGCGTCAACAAGCGGATTGTTTGCCTTTTTCTCCTTAACAGTAACACTGCAGGTATAAGCTTTCTTGTTAACAGTTGCGGTAATAGTAGCTTTACCGGCTTTTTTAGCTGTTACAAGGCCTGTCTTACTTACTGTTGCAATTTTAGCATCACTTGATTTCCAGGTAGCTTTAACTTTTGTGCCTGTTACTTTTAAGACTTTCGTTTTACCAACCTCAAGGGTTAATTTCTTAGGTGAGATTGCAATAGTTGCTGCTGTAGCAGTTGAAGTGAAGAAACCCGGAAGGGCCAGTTGCACTGCCATTGAAAGTATTAATACGATGGAAAGCATTTTTGCTATTCTTTTTATCTGGTTCATTTTTAATCCTCCTCTTCTTTATACCAGTTCCCCTATTATACACTTGTTTTATAAATATTTCCATATAATTATGGCAAATATTTCACAATATGGTATACTATAAGTACTTTTCCAAGGATTTACGGAATCGTAAAGAAAATTATAGGACAGGAGTTATAAAATCTTATGGTAAAGAAATTAATTCAAAAGTATTTTTCTATCACACTGATACTAACTTTAACGTTTACTGCATTTTTACCCCCTTCTCAAAGGGTCTATGCAAGTGATACCACATCGGTAGCGACGATTGCGGTAAATGCAGAATCAAGTGCTGGTGCCGTTAAGCTTGCAGCGGATAAAGGCGCAAAGGCACTGACTGGTTTGTATGGTGCCGACAGTGTATCCTATGCATTAATTGACAACGGAAATATTATACAATCTGACAAATTCATAAAAAGTAATCATACGGCAGAAAGTACTTCTGCTGATATATATGGAATTGGCTCTATCAGTAAACTTTTTACTACAACAGCGGTTATGCAGCTTGTGGACCAGGGGAAAATCAATCTGGATACACCTGTAGTTACCTATATTCCGGAATTTACAATGGCGGATGAACGTTACAAAGATATTACGGTTCGTATGCTATTGAACCATTCCTCAGGACTAATGGGAAGTACCTTAGCCAATGTTCTGCTATTACAAGATACAGATAACCGTGCACATGATAATTTCCTTACGAATTTAAAAACTCAAAGGTTAAAGGCTGCTCCTGGAGCATATTCAGTCTATTGTAACGACGGCTTTACCCTGGCTGAGATTCTGGTAGAGAAAGTTACAGGAATGACATTTTCCCAGTACATAGAAAGTAAAATAGCTGCACCTCTAAACCTTAATAAAACGACAACCCCGGAAGACGATTTATCAAAAGAAGCCTTAGCCGGAACATATTCCTCCGTCTATCCGTCAGCTTTACCGATTGAGAACTTTCATGCGATAGGAGCAGGCGGTATCTATTCTTCTGCTGTTGACCTCTGCAATTTTGCAAAGTTGTTTATGTCTTCCGGAAATGATCAGACAGTACTGTCTTTAACTGCAGCAGGAGCAACGAAATATCCGGAATATAGCAGAGGATTTTGGCCAAGTGAAGGCAGTACCCTTTCCTATGGACTTGGCTGGGATACGGTAAATACATCTCCTTTTGATAGCTATGGAATCAAGGCTCTTACAAAAGGCGGCGATACTCTGCTCTACCATGGCAGCCTGATTGTTTTACCTGATGAGAATATGGCGGTGGCGGTTCTTTCTTCCGGCGGAGCCAGCACCTACGATCAGATTATGGGTCAGAATATATTACTGGCCGCATTAAAAGCCAAAGGGCGTATTAGTGAGATAAAACCATCCGTAACCTTTATTCCTCCTAAGAAGACAACAATTACAGAAGATTTAAAGCAGTATGAAGGTGTATACAGCAACGTCAGCGACATTGAGAAAATTACAATGAAAGATGATGGAGTGCTCTCTGTTTCAAGTCTGGTCACATCATCAACACAGATATATTATTATACAGGAAACGGTAGGTTCTACTATACTGATGGCAGCTATTATGTAACTTTTGAGAAAAATGCAAATGGTAATGTTTATCTTTATCATTCCGGTTATGTTAATATGCCGGGCCTTGGGCAAACAACGACTGCCGGTTACTTAGGAGAAAAGCTTTCTGATAATCAGCTCACTTCAAAATTAAATAAAATCTGGGAGAAAAGGTCAGATAAGAATTATTTCCTGCTAACGGAGAAATACAGTTCTGAAACCTATGCCTTTTCTGCACCATTCACAAAATTACAGATGTTTGACGAGCTAAAAGGATACTGGATGAATGCTGCCATTGTAGATGAAAATACGGCAAAGAGCACCTTAACGATTCCGGATAGTTCCGGAAGAGACTTAGCAGATTATACATTCTTTCAGGATGGTTCAACAGAATATATGAAAGTGAATGCCTTTGTTTATGTATCCTCTGATTATATAAAAGCACTTCCGGCTGTTAATCAAAAATATCGTATTGATACAAAGGGTTATGCTTCCTGGTATTCCATAGATTCTAAGACCGCTTCCAGAAAAGTATCAATTACAGTACCAAAGGATGCTGCTTATGCGTTATATAAGGAAGACGGAACTTGTCTTGCCTATTCATATATAAAGAAAGATAAGATTGTAACTCTTCCGAAAAAGGGATACTTAGTTTTGATTGGAAATGCCGGTTCTACCTTCCAGGTAAAGTTTGTAAAATAATTTAATCAGAATAATCTAATAAAATAAGCCCTGTCCCACTCTTTCAGTGATAGCGAAAGAGTGAAAGACAGGGCTTTTATGATTGGTTAATACCAACGGGCAAATAATAATTGAGGAGACTCATCCGTAACCGGTGTTGTACTTACTATGGGGGTAGCATCTGATTTGGATGCATCATCCCATATGTACCAACCTTTAAAGGTAAATCCTGTCTTCACAGGTGTAGGTAAGGTACCGAATGTTTTACCGCAGGTAACCTCTTTCTCATAGGTTTCACCGTTAAAAGCAATAAATTTTATTGTCAGCACCCGTTCAGTCCATCTGGCATAAAGTTTCTTAGGCGGGTTATCTTTGTATACTGTACTGGAAATTATTTTAGAACCTTTTGATTTATCGGTATACCATCCGCTAAACACATAATTTGCTCTTGTGGGTATTGGCAGCAGACCGAGATACTTGGTTCCATATCTTACTGTAACGCTAGACGACAAAAGAGTTCCGCCGTTTGCATCTAAAGCAAGTGTAAAATCCTTACCGTTCCATTGGGCATAAAGGGTATGGTTTTTGGCTATTCGTACCAGTTTATCGGCATTTATCATTGTCCCTCCTGAGGGGAAGGTAAACCATCCTCGGAAGACATAATTCACTTTTGTGGGTACAGGTAAAGTACCATATTTTTGCCCAAGAGTGGCTGTAATCTGGGTTGTGCCAACGGTTCCTCCTTGGGGGTCAAAAGTAACGGTTTCTTGGGTATTAGCTGTATTTGTTGCAGCTAATATTTTCGATGTATTACCACTAATACCAATTATAAGTGATAAACAAAGGCATAATACCAAGAGACGTTTTGTTAATTTATTTTTCATCATTTGCATGTTATCTCCATTTATAAAGCCAGACGATTGCTGTCCATTATAGTTCAGTGCATAATTCTAAAGCTCTTTTATAAAGCGGATCAAATTCGCAGCCACAACTGCCGCATTCCTTATCCGCCTGACGTATAGCTGTAATAAGCTCTTCTTTGTTTGCTTTTCCTTCCAGCCATGCCTTGGAAGGAGCATCAATAACGTCCCATCCTGAAGCGGCAAATTTATTTAAAATAGATTCGAACTCTTCCTGCCTATCCTTTTCCATATTCCATATCTCCTTTTCATTCTTATTTGTGGTTTGACCTAAATAATATCTTAAGGTATATAATACTATCACGTTTCAGCTAAAAGCCTCAGTCTATTGATAATCTATATTATAGACTTCTTACCAGTTTTCGTCAAATAGTGAAATGTATCTAAATTATAATTGCAGGGTAATCTGGCAGATAAATGGCTGCTATGATATAATACTTACACATACTTATATTTTCGGAAAAATGTTGCTAACAGTTTTAGAGATTTTAACGTTAACAAAGCAGATGCAGTTGAATTCAGAGTTTTTGCTGCAGAAGGGAATGAATATGGAGAGTTTAGAGTTAAATCGCTGCAGCTGGGCAAATCGCAGCAAGGAAGAAATGGAATACCACGATAAGGAGTGGGGGCGTCCGGAATTTGATGACCTCAGGCTCTTTGCCATGCTTAATCTGGAAGGTCAGCAGGCTGGTTTGAGCTGGACAACCATTCTTAGGAAAAGGGAGAACTTTTATAAAGCATATGACAACTTTGACCCGGCTGTTATTATTCATTATGATAACCGGAAAATAGAAGAACTCCTCCAAGATCCGGGTATTATAAGAAACAGGTTAAAGATCAAAGCTGTCATATCAAATGCTGCTGCCTATTTTGATGTCATTAATCAATATGGTTCATTTCATGATTTTCTTTGGCGTTATGTTGACAATACACCAATAAAAAATCATTGGGAAAGCTTAAGTGAAGTCCCGGCGAGTACTCCTTTATCGGATACTATTAGTAAGGATATGAAGAAATTAGGCTTTAAGTTTGTAGGAACCACAATAATCTATGCGTATATGCAATCTATTGGTATGGTAAATGACCATTTATGTGATTGCCCTTTACATGAAGTTTAAATTGTTTTGATAATTAAGAGTTCCATTGATTAATAAGAGTATCAAACATTTCAGCGCAGGCTAAAGTATCTTCTAAGGGAATGAGAGGGCTTTCATATTTGTTTTCACGGAAGAGCTCGCAGATATGCTGGATTTCATAAATAAATCCGTCCTCAAAGTCCTGTGAAAAACTTTCTACAAGCTGATTGTTATTATCATATCTTTCACATTTGTGGGAACCAAGAAAATCATAGATTACAACTCTTCCCTCTGTTCCATAAACAAATGCATCCTGAGAAACACTTGCATTTAAGCCACAAGATAATGAAGCTAAGGCACCACTTTCAAAGCCTAAATTCATAACAGAAAAGTCATCTACACCGGTAGCACATTTATGGGCGATTCCCTGAACGGTTACCGGATTTTCACCTAAGATACCTGTTGCAAATTCCAAAGGATATACACCTGCATCATATAAAGCACCGCCAGCTAAATCAGGATTGAATAAACGATGTTCCTTTTCAAAGGGAAAATGAAAACAGAAGGATGCCTGAACCAGTTGAGGTTTGCCAACTAACCCGTTAACAACCCATTCTTTTGCCTTTTGAAAGGTGGGGATACATCTAGTCCACATAGCTTCCATTAAAAGAACTTTTTTCTCCCTGGCAAGGTTAATAAGCTCCATAGCATCTTGCTTTGTTGTTACAAAGGGTTTTTCACAAAGGACTGCTTTTCCATTTAAGATACATTGTTTTACAATCTCATAATGGAAATTATGGGTTAGTGCAACATAGATAATATCGATTTCGTCGTCTTCAATCAACATCTTATAATTATCATAGGCTTTAGCAGCTCCATACTTTTTTGCAAATTCTTGTGATCTTTTCATTTCTCTTGAAGCTACTGCGGTTAATACGGTATCTTCTGCTTTATTTAAAACTGATGCAAATCGGTTTGCAATAGAACCTAAACCGATGATTCCAAAATGTATTGACATAATGATCGTCTCCTATTCCTTTAATTGATATTGTTATTTTTCTGTAATGGTTTTATTTTACTAAAACGATTATGAAAAGTCGATGGAATATTTCATATATAGCATGGCTTAAAATATCAAAAAATGTGCATCGGTTGACAAACTGCGGATTTTCAATTAAAGTTATATACAATTCAATTTGATAGGAGGTATTTTTATGGATGAAATATTTAAGCGCAGAAGTATTCGCAAATTTACAGATGAAAAAGTGGATGATGATAAAATAGAAAAGCTGCTGCGTGCAGCTATGCAGGCTCCTTCCGCTGCAAATCAGCAGCCTTGGGAGTTTATAGTGGTGAAAGAAAAGACCACACTAAAAGCACTCTCAGAAGTCTCTCTTTATGCAAAACCGACAGAAGGCTCCAGCGCCGCAATCCTACTGCTTGCAGACAGCCAAAATCTGAAGGTGCCTACTGCCTGGGAACAGGATTTGGGGGCCGCCACCCAAAATATATTGCTTGAGGCTGTACATCTGAATCTTGGAGCTGTCTGGATGGGCATTGCCACCTCAGAAACAGCAGCTGAGAATATAGTAAAGCTCTTTGGGCTGCCAGAGAATATAAAGCCCTTTGCACTAATAGCAGTCGGATACCCTGCAGAGCAAAAAAATGAATTTGTAGACCGTTATAAACCTGAAAGAATACATTATGAAAAATGGTGATAAGATATGAAATATGAAATGCTTTTATTTGACTTAGACGATACTCTTCTAGATTTTGAAGCCAATGAAAGAGAATCCTTAGAAAAGCTTTTTACCGATAATGGTTTTGCATTTAATAAAGAAATATTTGACACATATCATAGAATCAATAAAGAATTATGGAATGGTTACGAAAAAGGGACTTTGGATTTAAATGAAGTACTGAATACCCGATTTTCTAAAACCCTGCATCAGCTAGGTCAGACAGTGGATGGAGTACTGTGGGAAATGCAATACCGCACATTATTAGGTCAGGGTTATCAGCTTATGGAAGGAGCCTATGACTTATGTCAGCAATTATCAAAATCCCACCGGCTCTTTATTATTACCAATGGAGTGACAGAAACCCAGCTTAACAGGCTTCGGCTGTCAAAACTATATCCTTTTTTTGAAAATATTTTTACATCCCAGGAACTTGGATACCAAAAACCAGCTAAAGAATTCTTTGATTACGTTAAAAAACATATCAAAGAATTCAAAGCTGATAAAGCACTTGTTATTGGTGATTCCTTGAGCAGTGATATAAAAGGCGGTTACCTTGCAGGAATTGATACCTGCTGGATAAACCGTAAAAATACGGAAAATACATCAGGAATTCCAATAACCTATACAATTACAAAGCTGCCTGAATTATACAGCATACTCTAAAACTACTTTGCAAGGAGTTCTTCCAGTGGTATGACCTTAGCAAACCGGTTATTCCAGATTGCATATTGAAAGTACTCGTGGAGCTGCTTTCCGGTAAGATACGGATTATCAACAGTTGAGGTGGTGTCTTCGGGAATAATCACTTCATAATCCAGGTCAAAAGCAGATTTTAATGTAGCATCAATACAGTATTCGGTCTGCATACCTGTAAGGATTATTTTACGAATATTCTTACTGTCCAGGTATTCTTTTAAACCAGTCTTTCGGAAAGCACTATTAAATCTTTTATTAAATATCTTATCGGTATCCAGAGGGGTGATTTTGTGGAATATCTGAAATCCCTCTGAACCTTCTTCCAGTTCTGTTCCCTGTTCGTCAATATGACGGACATAGATAATCTCGATTCCTTTATTTCTTGAATAAGCTATAAGCTTTTGAAGGTTTTCGATGAGTATTTCTTCTTGATAGGGATGCTCTTCCATGATGGCATTCTGAACATCAACAATAAGTAAAACCGTATCTTTCATAATATTCTCCTTTATTTGAACCAATTGTTTGAATTGGTCTTAAGTTTTTATTTTCATTGAGGGATAAGACAATTATTCGTTCAGAGTTTTATATATTTTTTCAATGGTATTGATATTACGGGAAGTAAGATAGCTTTTATATCGTTTCTTACCAAGGACCTTTGAACCGAATTCTGAACTTAAGGTCGAACCTTTTGGAACTGTCCAAAAAGCATCTGTTTCTGTCACAATGTAATCTTCCAGGGGTTCATGAGGAGTTTCAGTAAAGAGAGCCTTTAACTCCTCTAATATTTCTTTGTTATCACAAATCAATGAATAGAGATGATAGTCGCCTGGAACAGTAAGGGTTTTACCAGTACTTAACAACTCTTCTATTTCCCCTTTTTCCCGCAAGAATACATTAGCATCGTATTGAAAATAACTGCTTAAATGTTTTTCTATTGCCTGTTTCAGTTCTTCTTTCCCAAGATTATCAGGGGTATCAAAGATTACATTTCCCGATGCCTGTATTGTTGAAATATCTGTAAAGCCCATTTTTTCAAAAGCAGTCTTAAGGTCAGCCATCTTCATAGAAGTTCCTTTAACATTTACTCCCCGAAGGAAGCAACAGATTTTTTTCACTGTTTTTACCTGCCTTTCATTGGTATTTTTCACTTACTGTTATTCTATATAATTAATTTTAAGTAACCTTTGTTAATTTCTTAAATATAACACTGAAAACAACAGGTGCCATATTTTTATTTTAACATACAACCGGTATTTTGAAAATATAAGCCTTAATATAAAAAATTGGGGCTGTTGCAAAATAGCCATAATTGCTATTTTGCAACAGCCCCAAAAGATATAAGTTTAGGAAGCAAAATATTTTTCTATTATTTTTTCAGCAGTCCTGGTTGCCAATGCCTGATTGGTCAGGGTTGGATTTGGTCCGCCTATTCCGTTGTAAATAACGCTATTATCTGCAATGTATAGTCTCTTTACCTGATTTGCCTCGCAATTGGTATCTGTTACATACCCCATACGCATAGAACACATGATATGTAAGAAGGTGGTTGGCGGCCAATTGGCACGAACTATGGTTTTGGCACCGGCTTTTCTGAAAATATCACAAGCTACGGACACCATTGCATCACGCCTTACGATGTCGTCCGGGCTTGGCTGATAGGTGATAACGGGTAAAAATCCATTTTCATCTTTGGCGTATGGATCGAGAGTTACACTATTACTTTGGTTTACATCATCGTTTGTTAAAATAAGGCAGTTTAGCGTTCTCTTGTATTGACGCATGAAATCCTTTAATTGTTCGCCGACAATCATACCTTCATAATCCCAGGGAAGGCCGGCATCCACTTTCTGTAGTGCACTGTAACCTTTATAACTGGTACCATATGCCAAGCCGGAATAAAGGCCTGGAGAGATTCCGGTCATTAATAAGGCACCGTAACCCGGATAATCAAAGCGTACGGCAGAATTCTGCCCTACGAAAGGCTTAACGTCTGATACTCCAATCGCATCCATAATGGCATCTTCATCAAATATTCCGGCCACATTATCAAACCAATGGTTAACAAGGCCTTTCCCTACCCAGGGGTTTTCTGGAAGCTCAGAATTCAGCCATAATCTTGGTGATTCAATTCCGCCAGCTGCAAGGACAATAACCTTAGCTCTTAATTCTCCGGTTTCATTGGTCCAGGTATTCCGGAAAATAACTCCGACTGCTTCTAATTGATTATCCGCACCATTTTCAGTCAGTATCTTAGTAACAAAAGTATTCGGTCTTATTTCTACGTTGTTGGTACGAAGGGCCAATGGTATGTAACTGACCAAAGTGGAGCGTTTTGCTACGCTGTCAACAGTAGGCCCAATATGGCAGCCATTCACACAATGGCCGCGAAGGGTGCAGCCAATGGAGGTATTGCTCTTAAAATCAAAATCAGGATCATTAATCAGCGGATTAGGAGGAATAATAGCATTAGGGTCCATTCGGTATCCGGGAGTCCTTATATCCGGTGAATCTAACTGAGTCCAGCCAGCCTTTTTACACCCATAGATGAATAAATCTTCCTTTGCAGTTGCAGCAGCTGGTCTGACGGGAAGGGTTGCCTCTACTTTTTCATAATATGGTACCAATTCATTATAGGATATTGGCCATATATTATCTACTTCCTGAGGATAGGCGCGTGGAGAATTTGCATAATAATGCAGCGTACTGCCTCCCACTCCGGAGTTCTGCCATGCAAAACCACCGGATGAAAATATACGATACCATGGCGGTTTGCTTCTATCGGCAGGTCCCCAGCGAAATTTACCGGAGACAAAATCATTCATATCATCCTCAAGGTCTGTAAAGGAGGTTTTTAACAATTCCATACTAAGGTCACTGTAACTTGAACTGCCCACTCCACCTGCATCCTCATTGGGAGAAGGCCAATTTTGATTGCCATACCAGGGACCGGCTTCCAAAACGATTACCTTTAGACCTTTCTCCCCAAGCTCTTTTGCTGCTACCGCACCACCGCCGCCAGCACCAATAATTATAACATCTGCATCCATTCAAATTTCTCCTTCTACATAGTATTTCGCAGCGCGTGATATCCAAGAGAAGGACCGGGATAATCAATCTGCTGCCAGCTGAACGGGTAGAATTCCAAGTGTCTTTGGTTCGGCGGAAGAATTCTTGTATCACCGTAACCATACCATTCAGAATAATAACCGAGCATGGGTACTCTGTTTATAAAACCATAGATATATAAAATGATATCTGGATTATCAGAAAAAACCTGAGGGTAGTTAGCCGGAAATGCAGAGGCCATCTGCAGTAATTCTATTGCCTGCAGTCTTTTTTCCGGTGTAGAATTAGAAAAGCTTATATTGGAGTTTTGGGGATTGTTATCAAACCCTTCTGAATTAACAATTTGTGCAGCCAAGTTTAGAATCTCCATCGTAAAGTTTGCCATCGGATAATAGAGATTCTGTAAAGACAGTATCAAATATTGGTCGATATATGCATCCAAAGCCCCGTAATATTGGATTAAACCATAATCCTGTGCCAGATGGGGAGTTCTTGGAATAATCGTATCTACTAACGCCTGAAAGGTATCTAATATACAGGCCATATGGGCATTTTCATTATCCTGCTCTTGGGGAAAGAATGTCCAATACATTTCTAAAACAACTCCTGTTAATTGCTTTTTATCATTATATTAGATTGTTCAGGAGAATATAACTGAATCGGTATATTTTCAATAAAGAGACAGCCGTAACTGGATACATGGAATTTTATTAACTGCCAGGTTTAGTAGTTAATTCTACCCCACCTATGCAAAGCAAAAAGGATGTCCAGCCGGATCAAACAATACTACCCAGTCTTCGGAATACTGGTTATCAGCTTTTACCGCACCGCAGGCAATAGCATGCGCTATTGCGGCCTCCAGGTTCTCTTTTCCGCCTACGCTAAAGTCAAGATGAAGCATCTGCTGCTGTTTGCCAGGTTCCTCCGGCCATACGGGAGGTACATAATCTTCGTTGCTTTGAAAAGAAATTCTTGTCCCCTTGGAGGGAGAAACAATACTGGACCAGATGCCAGGCTCTTCAAATTCCTTCTCCCAGCCCAATAGATGGATGTAAAAATTAGTCAAGGTCTGGATGTCATTACTGTCCAATACAACAGAGACCAGATTAATCTGTGGTAAATTTTTATTATTGTTTTCCATATGAAAACTCCTTTCTTTCATATCCACTCTTAGAATGGAAACATCCCTTGGTATTGCAGATAACTCTGTACTAGGTTTATCAAGTTATACCAGATATTGGTTACAAACCTATAATAGCAGAAAAAACCTGACAACATACTGTCAGGTTTTTTGCGTGTCTTATAAATATGTGCATATCAACTTCTGCAACGATGTTAATATTTGTTACTCTTATGGGGTTACTTAATATATTTCTTACCCAAGCTGAAACCTCGGCCTCTTACCTCACTAACACGGCTGATAATTACAAAAGCCTCTTCATCAATATCATGTACAAGCTTCTCTACTTTTGCAAGTTCTCTGCCGGAAATTACGCTAAGGACAATATCAGTATCATTTTCTAAGTAGCCGGTTTTACCATGTATTAAGGTCACACCTCTGTCCACTTCCGAAATAATCGCTGCCTTAACCTGTTCAGATTTACTGCTTACAACCTTTATCTGCATTCTGCTTGTTCCAAGCATGAGCAGTTTATCAATAATAATCGTATATGTGAGTACCAGAAGAATACCATAGAGTACCTTTTCGCCGTTCTCAGACATTCCTTTTAGAAGGAGTGCCTGCAGTGCCAAAATGATACAGTCTGCAATATAAAGGGTTATAGAAACCGGAATGCGAAAGAACTTATATAATATCAAAGGAGGAATATCCATACCGCCGGTACTGGAACCAACTCGTATAATCAGAGCAATGGAAGTTCCGATACAGATCCCGCCAAAAACGGTACATAAGAGTATATCACCAGTTAATGTGTATCCTCCCCAGGCATTACGCAATATCTCAAGAGCAATAGGATAACAAAAGGTACTGATTAATGTTGTAAAAGCAAATTTCTTCCCTAAAATAAATAGACCTAAAAAGAACATAATAACATTAAAGCTGAATACAAAATAGGATACCGGAAGTCCGGTAAGATGATAAATACATAATGCAATACCTGTGGTGCCCCCTGTAATAAGTCCTGAAGGCATAATGAATAATACTATTCCTGCTGCATAGATAAAATTTCCTATAATAACAGTCAGTATTTCTAAAACAAACCTTCTTCTGTTCATAAATCCTCCCAACATAAAAAATGCGCCTGTTAAGTTTTCCCTAACAGACGTGGATCGAGGCTTTCGCCTAATACTTTTTTTGTTATCTAATTATTAATATTTATACCATACTTATAATATAATTTCAATCTAATTATACATGGTTTATTTCATTATAATCTCACCATGGATACATACCCTCCCGCCATCCGGACATCTGGCGTCAAAGCATTTGGCTTTTATATTCCCATAATCGAGACTGCCGCCATTTAATAAAGTATAAACTAAAGGGTATATATTATGCCACAGTTCGTGGCATAATGGCGGGCATATATCACCCACAACGTATTCATCACCTGCTTTATGATAACCGCTTCTGCATGTTGAAGCAGTTATTGTTAACTTAACCATATCCATTGTACACCTCTGTGATAGTAAGTTTTATTAGTTTATATCAGCCTTAATTATGGATTAGCAAAAGCATAATGAGGAGTTGATGCAATACCGTCAGTATAAATATGAGTTAAATCTTTATAGGCTTTCTTTGTCAGACGGTAAATACCGGAGTATGGTTCTTCAGCATAAAAAGATTTGCCGTTCTGATAAATAAAGAAGGTACGTATTCCGTTTTCACTATGAAGCTCTGCTTTATAATACAGGTCTGTATAAGGGGTATCGTTAACCGTGGACTTTTCGGTCTTTTGTGCTTTCCCCAATAAATCCATAACTTTTATGATTTGATTGTTGTCTGTTAATGTTAAAGTTTCCTTCGTTTCATGAGAAGCATATTTGGTGAGATTAATTGATGCAATATCGTCTGTTAAGGACGTTTTCAGTATCTCTTTAGGTCTTAACAGTATGATACAAAGTACTGCGAAAGCAATAATTCCTGCGCCAACAACCGCTTTTACAAGGCGTATTCTCATCTTTCTATATCCTCCTCTCAGAAGTCACTTTATAAGGCTTTCATAAATTTGTTTCACATCTTGAGTTATATTTTGTTATTCACAAACCGAAAAATAGCTCATCAGTTTACTTTTATTCTTAGAAGTAATAACTAAAAATACAAGGAATACTTGCCTTCCGGAAATTCTGACTGTAATCCCAGAATTCTAGGCCATAGATCCTCTCCGGCAATTATATATCCCATCAGCATCCCAATATGCATATCCAGATGTCTGTGTTGTGCCATTATGAGATGGAATCTGGTATAAGGGCATTTATCTGGTTTTTCCAGAAGTTTCTCGTCATCTAGACCATCCAGATAGGTAAGAATCTTCTTGCGGACATTATGATAATATTCTTTTAGTAAGTTTCTGGACAAAAATCCCTCGGTAAGGGCGTCAAGATCGTTAAGTCCTTCCTTATGAAATGCAGGTTCCTCATAGACCAGGGGATTAATATACCACATATCAAGAGAATGCAGGGTATGATAGACATGCTTCCACACTGGCATGTCACAGTAGAGTTTTTCCCAGTAGGAATCAGGAATAGCATCAATAACATTATTTAAACTCCAAAGAGTTCTTGCGGTCTGATCTTTAATAGAATCTAAGAAATTGCATGGGATTTCCATGTCATGCCTCCTTGTTATAATATTCTGCTTGGGTTTTCATTAATTCCTTTATTTCTGAAAGATTATCTTTTTTATAATGAAACACGGAAACCAATTCTGAGCCACAGCGGAATACGCTTCTTCCGTCTTCATATGTATAGATATAGCCTTGAGTACCATCACACCTGCCACAGCCATAACATCCGGTATATTTCCCGCCAAAGTCTTCAATTACCCGTTTAATCCCCTGACTAAAAATATCAGAATATTCTTTAGCAGCAAAAAATCGTAGTCTTAAGCCTGGAATTGTCGTTTCCTTGTATTTGCATCCGTCATGTTTTTGCTCATACTGTTCCATTTTTAAGATTGTTTTTTTGACTTTATTGTTTCTAAAATCAATAGTGATGTCCTGAGTTTTATTTCTTACAGGGCAGTAACCTAATACTACTGCGTATTCTGCCAGTTCCAAAAACATATCCCTATAAGGCTCTTCAAGCTGGCATAGAAGCTCATTCATTACCATTTGATGTTTATCCTTCATCTTAGGCTCCAATCTATGTACTTTGACTTGTATAAAATTTTGCTACTGTTCCATTATTTCTTGGTTTTGTGCTTTTGAATGGCAAAAAAGGATTTTACGTCTGGGTTTAATATTTCAGAAGTCATGTTAATAATTAATTCTTCCGATGCAGCAAAGGTTGCTGAAATAAACAGGAGAAATACAATCGGAAGGAATTCGGTAAATGTATATAGTACAGGAAAACAAAACAATAAGCCACCAGTTATTTTATTCATATTAGTATGTAAAAAAGCAAGAGAATGAAATTTTCTAAAACCGGTTAGCAGAGTTAAAACTTTTATAATGATAATAAAACCAAGCCATATTAACATCCACTCAGATAATTTAATTCTTGTTATCAGTACAGATATGACTATGGTTATAAATACAAAATCAGCTGTACTATCCAGTGCTGCTCCCAAATTGGTAACAGAATTCATTTTTCTTGCAAGAAATCCATCTATCATATCACTGATTCCGCAAAGTATATAAAAAAAGAAAAACCACCCAGACATTGGTACGGTAAACAGTAGCACCAGAGAGAAAATAATTCTGGTTAGGGTAATGAGGTTTGGAAGATTTTTTATGATAGCTGCCTCCTTCTGGAGTTATATGTTTTTATTAACTAGTCAAATAAAAATAGCATACTGCTAATTTAAATTTAGTTATATATTACCATATTAAAATCAGAAAGTCGATTCTTTATCTCGTTGGAATATTATTTAAGAGTCAAGCCAAGGGAGATTCTAAAATCTTTGTTCATTTGCTTCAATTATTTTAACACCCAATGGACTCAATCGATTAAAGTCAAAACAAGAGTATACAAATTAAGGAGCATATCAGAATGGTAGGTTTTCAAGATGTGAGCTATTTTTGTTCAGCTTTCGGAAGTTTGAACAAATGAGCCCAATAGAATTTAAAATATTACATATATATCATTAAAGGGCTGTTGCAAAATAGCCATAATAAAACTAAAACAGGACTGGGTGTATAATAATATATTTTGCGTTGACTGGCCGAGCTCTTCTTGTGAAGCGGAGCGTTTTGAACGAGCGAGGGAAAAGCAGCCAAATGTATTATAATACACCCAATCCTTTCAAAAGAGTAAATTAGCTATTTTGCAACAGCCCCTTGCAGATTATTTCAACTTATAGATATTTCCTGTTCGTTCCAATAATCCTTCGGATATCATATCCCTTCTGAGAGTGCAAAAATCATCATGGAAGTCAGCGATTATTATATTGATTTCTCGCTCTGAATATTCTTTTCCATTTTCAAAGGCTTTTGCGATTTCCTCCAGTATAATACGCTCCTTTTTTCTCTGCGCAGGGATTGATTTTAGTCTGCCGTATTCAAAGAAGGCATTTATCACTTTTTTACGGTAGTTATTTTCGCGTTCTTCCTGTTCCTTGGCATCGGGAGTTTCCTCCTTGATTATATCTAAGATGTTAGTAATAAAGATATCCTTGCACAAGGAATACATCATATAGTATTGATCTTTATAGGAAGTCACCGCTCCTGCATCTTCTAACTTTTTAAGATGAAAGGATATGGTTGCAGGTGTTAGATTCAATCTTTCAGCAAGTCTT
Source organism: Anaerocolumna chitinilytica (assembly GCF_014218355.1). Lineage (NCBI taxonomy): Bacteria > Bacillati > Bacillota > Clostridia > Lachnospirales > Lachnospiraceae > Anaerocolumna > Anaerocolumna chitinilytica. Next base: position 2,988,671 of record NZ_AP023368.1, on the reverse strand, counting down.
TCCACATACATATCTTCTACTATTAATGATTTAAGGATTTTCATTCGTGACTTGTCTGCAAGGCATTTAAAAAGCTTAATTGCTTCTGCTTCTGTCATTTTAACTCCTTTCGTAAATATCAAGCTACACCTTGATAATGCGGAATAGATATTTGTTTCTAGTTAAGAACCTTAATTACTTTCCCAAAGTGTTAAAAACGTATTTCGAATTTCCTCAAGAGTTTGCAGCTTTATTTCTTCAATCAGTATTTTTTCATAGTCTTGAAATTCCTTCCCAGATTCAAGAGAGGTCTTCCAATTTGCCGGAATCGTTTCGAGTTTTTCAAGAAAGAGTTTCTTAATGTCATCTAGTTCCAAAGCTTTTTGTTTTGTGATAACCTGGAATACTGTTTTAAAAATCTGATATACATTCGTTTTTACTTTTTCATGATCTGCTTCATCTTTTCGGTTATCCTTTATTAATTCCTGAGTCATATCTTGAGATGCCTTTATGGATATATCCAAGTATTTTAGAAATTCAGTATTTTTGTTTTCCATCATATATTCTCCTTGTGATGCGTTAAAGTGCATATATAAATCAAAAATTGTTCTTTGATTATCATACGGTAGCGTCTTTAAGTAAATTATTTTAATTCAATGGATGCGGTTCCAACGAAATCTATATGTAAATCAGCGTTGTTTTTTCCGCCGAACATGCTATTATCGCCAATAGCAATATGAAAGGTACCAGACATCTTTTCATCTAATACGGTATAACCTGTAATACTTAATATATTATCATTACAGCCGAAGCCAAGTTCACAAACTGTCAGGTTCTCCTTTGAATTTTTTTCCAGAAATTGATTAAATAAATCTGAATTACTGCTTATTATAACACCATCTTTGATTGTCAGAACTATATTCTCAAATACACCGGTATCTTCCAGATAGAGTCTGTTATAAAAAATAGTACCTTCTGTTTGATCTTCTACAGGAGCAATGTATACTTCACCACAAGGCCAATCACCGTCACCACAATCTGCTATCCAATCTCTGTTTTCGGTTACAAGCTTTAATATGCAATTGTCTCCGGTGTGCAAAAGGATTTCCTTTGCTTTACTCAATTCTGTTATTTTCTTCTCACAGGTTTCTTTTAACATGTCATAATCAATATCATATGCTTTTGTCATACGCTCAATAAATTCTGAGGGTTCCAGACCTGATTCTTTTGCATTTTCAGCTGTTGGTATACGAATTTGGGTAAATCGCTTCTTTTTCATAAAAACATGAAAAATATTCTGCATATAGGACAAATAGTAATCCATCTGTTCCTTGGGGAGTTCGTTCTCTAAAACTATCGGCTTATAAGTAAATATATCAAGTACCGCATCAACCTGATTGAATATAGAATAATATTTATCATTATAACTTGCTTGTGAAACAGATTTGAAAATATTACTGTTATGGGTTCTGGATTGCTGCACTTCCATTGAAGAAGCACCAAGCTCAGCTACTGCAACAGCAAATTTATGCATTAAATCAATATCCCTGTCCTCACCCCAAAAGTGAAGCAATATTAATTCTCCCTGACTGACTCCACTGGCTTTTACAATTTTTTTAATGATATCTGTTTTCATATAAATATCTCCTTTTTGATTAGATGTTCATCTAAATATATTTACATTATACTTATAACACATATGTTTTGTCAATATTGATTATATAAATATCTAATTAGATTATACAATTACAAATATATATTAGTAATAATAGATTTAGGCATTCATATAAAGTAATTCATAAAAAATACCAGATGAAATATCGGATTTACCGGTATTTCATCTGGTATTATGAGGTTAGGATGTAGACCTAATATTTAAACTGAATGCAGGATTTTATTTATTATAAGGATTTAATTACGTTCATAATGATATTAAACGGACTATTTGGGAGTCCTCGCACCTGTATATAACTTACATGAGCCTCCTTTTTATCAATTGAAACTACTTTATAGCAACGCCAATAAATAAATCCCTCTCGTCATGATATTGAAACAATACAATAACGAAGGGATTATATATTTCTTTCAAGTTTCCAAGAAATTTAAATTCAAAATATAAAAGTCCAAATATGCATAGGTATTTAAAATAATAGTTTGGATACATAAGATAAATTAAACCATTACGACAGCATTATTGATTATGTTCGTCTAAGAGCTGGAAAACCATTTTATCATACTTTGCTTTTCTATACCATCCTATCCCAATCATTGCAATTCCGGTAAGTATGACAACTGTCCTTATAATTGAAAGAGGTGAAAACAAGCATGAAATTACTATACCAGTGCCAGCACCAGTAAAAAAATCAATGATTGATTTTTCGTGCCGGATATTTTTGATTTTGTTTAGTGTTTCTATTAAATTTTCATCTGCTTTCATTTTAAACTCCGAATCTTTTAGATGTTGCGCACATAAAAGTTCATTTGCGCTTATACCCAATTCTGTACATAGTGTTGTAATAAGTGAAATATCCGGCATATAATTTCCGTTTTCCCAACGGGAAACTGTTTTGTTTGTAACACCAAGTTTTTCACCAAGTTCTGACTGAGTCATACTTTTTTCATTTCTTAACTCAGCTATAAATTTACCTATCTGCCTTTGATCCATAGTAGATACCTCCTTTAACAAAAGCAATTATAACAAAAATTCTTATTTATGTATTCCCCATGGATAGCGAATTGCATTTTTATATAGATAAGCGGCTGCTTATCATGCTGAGTGTAATTTGAGTAGAAATGAAATTAGGGCATACAAGTTATTTATGACTTGTATGCCCTATATTAATTAAGATATTTTTTCAACCCAGGAAGTAAAAGCACCTAAGAAACTATCAATAAACTCTTTTGTACCTGCATTGTTTAAGGCACCGCTTTCATCAATTAAGGTGTGGTAAGAACCGATATACGCTTCAGGCTGGGCAAGAGTTAATACATTTAGAAAAGCAAGTATCTGACGCAGATGATGATTTGCACCAAAGCCGCCAATTCCACCTGGAGACTGGCTGATAATGGCACCCGGCTTGCCGTTCCATACATTTTGGCCATATGGTCTTGAACCTACATCAAGTGCATTTTTTAACGCTGCAGGAATTGAACGATTGTGTTCCGGTGTGATAAAAAGTACACCATCCAGAGCCTTTATTTCATTTCTAAATAAGGTATACTCCTTAGGGTCTGCACCATCATAATCTTGATCATAAAGAGGGAGTCCGCTAATATCAATAATTTTAAACTCAAAACCTTCTGGAGCATGACTCTTTACATACTCAGCGATACTTCCGGAAAAAGAATTCTTTCTTAAGCTGCCTGAAATAATACCAATTAATTTACTCATAATTATACCTCCAATCATTTTAATAAATTTATGTGATAATTACTGATTACATACTGTAAATCTTGTGCGGATGAATCGTGGATTTTCTATTTCATTTAAGATTGCTACTGCCATTGTTCCGCTTGTTACGAGGGATTGGCCATTTGCAGATGCCAAGAGATGATCTTTACCTATCACTGGAACAGTTGCATCTCCGGCTACAAACTCCGCCGAGGGAGACACTCCCACCCAGTTGACATTTTCAATACCTCGCAGGAAGTTAAGGGTCTTATAGGCTTCAATTGGAATAGAAATCCAGGATTCCGTATCCGGAAAAGTTTTTAGAGTGTCCAAAAACAGTTCCTCTTTCTGATCTAGTAAACTGGCTGCCCCGAGAATAAAAAATAATCGTGGGCTTTCTGTCTCTCTGAAGAAAGAAATCAATTTTGCAGCTAAGTCAAGATGTAAATACGCTTTATCCGGAGTCGTTGCAAAAGCGTTTATGATAACGTCGAAATCCTGAAGATCTGATTTTGTTAGGTTAAATACATCTTCTTCAATTACTTTTACATCGTTTCCCAGTAAGGAGACAGCTTTGTCTTTATTTCGTACGATAACGGTAACATCATGTCCGCGAGACACACTTTCTTTGTATAGTGCGGTACCGGCCATGCCGGTTGCACCTATAATTGCAAGTTTCATAATAACCTCCATTCTGCATGTGCAGTTGAAAAACAGTCTTTCGTTTTTTGAACTACACGCCTTTTGTGAATACAAAGTATTCGAGTTGATGATCCTGAATCCATTATTGTGTAATTTATCTGGGAATAAATTCCTTTGTGACTTCTGCCAGCGTAATAGCGGACAGTTCTTTTTCAGTGGCCTTTTGAATGGTATCATATAAATGTTTCAGAGTACTTTCAATATTCGCTCCTACCGGGCATTCCGGGTTGGTATTGTCATGTATACTGAATAATTGTTGATGATCCTCAACCGCAAGGAATATGTCAAGAAGTGTTATATCCTCTTCTTTTCTTGCAAGCCCAGTTACACCAAGCTTTGTGCTCGTCTTAATTAGCTTAGCTTTCTTCAAACGACTCATCAAACGTCTAACAAGCACTGGATTAGTGTTAATGCTGGAAGCTATATACTCAGAAGTAATGGGCTGAGTTTCCGTCAATGCAATTACACTTAATATATGAATGCTAACCGATAATTTAGTAGAATACATAAAAGCATCTCCTTTTGTAACTATAATAGTTACAAATATAAAATTTGTCAAGTGTTTTTTTCCTGAAAAGGAAAAATTTTTTAAAAATTCGAAAAAGTAAGATCTTATCACTTTATTACAGTAATTACAATGATAAAATACAAGAAAAAGCACCCCGAAGGATGCTTATTATATCTATTCTAATTCTCTTTTAAGTGTAAATATAACCGATGAAGTATAGGAACCACCACTTACACTGTCTTTTATTATAGAGGTCACACTTATCATTTCCCATCCTTCTTTACCTAAATTATTTACTTCAATTTCATCGTTGTCATTTAAGTCCATTGATACCTCTAATATCCTGTATTCCCATTTTTTCATATATTCGCTCCCTGAACTTTATTTTTACCATTATAACCAATCTTACCACATTTTTCAATATAAAAAGACATGCCTATATTTCAGACGTATCTATCAAGGAGTGTACTGGGTATAATCCAGCTTGAACGATTCGAACGTTCCATTCAAGTGGTGCCCATTTAACAGCGAATACCCATACTTTTGTATCTGTTCTTTGACCTCTATATTCTCTCTGTATAAGTAACCTACTAACTTATCAAATTAATTTACAATGTTTAATTTTAAAAATATTACAAATACTTACCATGAAAGGAGATGAACTCATGGAAATAAAGAATTTTAAAGACTATTGTATAGCTAATATCTCTAATGAAGATGTTAGTAGCATCTCTGAGTTAGAAAAAACGATTAGCTCCAAAACAGATAAGGATATCGTATTAATTGCATATCAAACTAGTGAAGCTGAGAAATAACACTTGGCTTCTTTACATAGTAACTATCAAGGTATATCCGTAAGGAACTATTCCGATTTCCTTACACTTTGCTATAACTCGTCTGTCCTCAATTTTGTGAACGATCTCTGCATGTTTTAGGCATCATCCTTATAAAGTTCTTAAGTATATTTATCTTTGTTACATTAAAGCGTTTATGCAACATGAAATGCAACACAAAAATAAAACCCCCAGTAAATACTAAGGGTTTTTAGCGGAGACGGTGGGATTCGAACCCACGTGCCCTTGCGGACAACTTGATTTCGAGTCAAGCTCGTTACGGCCTCTTCGATACATCTCCAATTTATATTATAATCATCTTTCTTTAGTACATATTACGTATTATAGAAAGATTGATTGTATATAACCAAATCATTATAAATAATTATCATTTATAAATGTTAAATATAAGTAATCCGCTGTTAAACCCGATATTTAAGCAGCGCTAAACCGAACTATGATAAGCTCAACAGCAATACTATCCTGCATTTTTCCCGTCTTGACTTGCTCTTCCATGTCAACGCAATAAGTAAGTGCTCCTTTTAATGTCTTTTCATTAAAATTCTTACATTGGCTTACATATTTTCCAATGGTAAATGGCATTAATCCGGTCTTTTCAGCGATGGAATTGTTGTTAAAGCCTAAAGACAGCAGATTTTTTACCTGAAGTAGGATATTAAACTGTCTGGATATTAGGAACATGATGGACATTGGCTTTTCTTTTAGAGCCAGCAGGTCATAGTATAAGTCTAAAGCCTGTTTCTGTCTTTTGTTTCCGATGGCTTCTACCATTAGAAATATTTTGCCGGATATCTGAGAAGTACATACTTCTTCAATGTCCTGGCTGGTTACAATATCCCTATCACCGGTATAACATATCAACTTCTCAACTTCATTGCTGATGTTATCCATATCTGTTCCGGTCTTGCTAAGCAGATAGAGAATACTTTCTTCTGTTATCTTCTTTGCGTCCTGCTTTAGGAGCGTTGCAACCCAAATCTTTAGATTGGCTTCATCCATGCTGTTCATTTCCGATATGGTTCCATTATCTTTCACAGCTTTAAACAGACGATTTCTTTTATCAACTTCTGATTCTACAAAAACGATATGTGTAGTCTCAGGGATATCTTTGATATAATCTGCCAAATCATTTTGGTTTTTAAATAGCCCGCTGTTCTCAATTATGATAAGACGCTTGTCACTAAAGAAAGGGAGAGTTTCGGCTATTTCCCGAACCTTGAGTATATCCACTCCTTTGCCTTCAAAATAGGAATAATTCATCTCATTGTTGTCGGTTAGGATGGCTGTTCTTAATTTATCTTTATACAGTCTCTTTAGATAACTTTCTGTGCCATATAGGAGATATACAGGTCTAAACTGCCCAAGCCTTATATGTTCTTTGATATTCTTCATAATAGCTACTTGCCTCTCAGTACACCTCAAGTTTGCGGTAACCTAATATATTTTACTAAGAAATGGGTTGCTTGGCAAGTCCTATTTTCATATTTATTTACTGAGTAATGTTTTGAGGCATTTATATAAAATTATACAAACTGTGAAGAATACATTTGATAATAAAAGCCTTTTCTCTCCATAAGTCCGGTATGAGTACCCTGTTCAATTACATTTCCTTCGTTTACTACCAGGATTAAATCAGCATTTTTAATGGTAGATAGTCGATGTGCTATAACAAAACAGGTCTTATCTTCCATCAGCTTACGCATGGCGGCTTGTATCTGAATTTCTGTTCGGGTATCAACGTTTGAAGTTGCTTCGTCTAATATCAGAATCTTGGAATCCATCAGCATTGCTCTTGCAATTGTTAATAGTTGTTTCTGTCCCTTTGACATGTTGATACCATCTTCGTCCAGGATAGTATGATAGCCCTTTGGCAATTTCTTGATATAGGAATGGATTTTCGCTGCTTTTGCTGCTTCTACCACTTCTTCCATGGTAGCATTTTCTTTTCCGTAAGCAATGTTATCATATATTGTACCATGAAATACCCAGGTATCCTGTAACACCATAGAATAAGCTTTTCGAAGGCTTCCTCTTGTAACTTCATTTATATTCTGATTATCAATAATGATACTGCCGTTGTTGATATCGTAGAAACGCATCAAGAGATTAATTATAGTGGTTTTGCCGGCACCGGTAGGGCCGACAATAGCGATTAGGTTACCCTCTTTCGCCTCCATATTTAGGTTCTGTAAAATTATTCTGTCCTTTAAATAACCGAAGGTAACATTGTTTAATTGCACCTTACCTTTTTCAACAGTCAATTCCTTTGCCTGTGGGGAATCAGCAACCTCGGATTCTTCATCCAGAATCTTAAATACCCTCTCTGCCGCTGCTGCGGCGGATTGAAGTTCACTTACAATATTAGCTGCTTCATTAATAGGCCCGGAGAATTTTCTTGAGTACAAAATAAAGGAAGATATACTTCCAAGAGTTAATTGCCCCAGCAAAAATAAAACCGCTCCGAATACTGTAACTAATGATAAGGAAAGATTATTAATAAAATTAACGGTAGGTCCAACGATACTACTAAAGTAGTCCGCATTAAAATAAGCCTCTACTGCTTCATGATTAATTGAGTCAAATTTATCCTGAATGACCTCTTCCCTGGCATAAGCCCGAATGGTTTTTTGACCGGAAACCATCTCTTCTACAAATCCATTTAACCCTCCTAATTTTTCTGATCGGATGGCGTATAATGGTCTTACCCTGCCGGACATATAGCGGGTGTAAAGAATGGAAAGAGGAATTGTAACAAGCATTACCAGTACTAATACCGGAGAGATCATTATCATCATGATAAGGGAGCCGACAACGGTTATAACGCTTGCCATTATCTGCACTACATCTGTAGACAATGAGGTACTAATGACATCTATGTCATATGAAATACGGCTTATTATGTCTCCTGCCTGCTTGGTATCATAGTAATTAACCGGCAGTTCTGTTAATTTTGTAAAGACATCATTTCGTATACGCTTCGTTACCTTCTGACTGATATGCAGCATTAATATGCTTAGCAAGTAAGAGAAAAGGGCTGAGAAAACATATAGGATCATCATTAGTCCACAATAGTAGAACACTTTTTCAAAGATGACTTTTCCTTTGCCTGGTTCAATTGCATCTATGGCATATCCTGAAAGCATAGGGCCGATTAAGGCGAGAATATTACCGATTACAGTCAGAAAAAGTGCAAGAGTAATTTTCCATTTTTCTGCAATAAGGTATCTGCTTAGACGCCGTACTACAGCTTTCGTATCCCTTGGTCTGACCTTGTTTCCTTCTATTTTTTTATTGTTACCTTTATCATCTTCCAATGTTTTCTTAAACTTTTTACCTTGGTTATATGATTTTTCAGGTTCTTCTTGAAAAAGATCCTTTTCTGTTATATTCCGATCTGGTTTTATCCGATTTTTCAACGTTACACTCCCTTTTTCTCATAGACTATTACCATACGCCAGGTACATTTTTTCTATTATTCTCCCATCTGGGATTGATATATCTCATTATAAACGGAGCAGCTATGTAAAAGCACATCATGGTTTCCATAACCAATCATCTTGCCGTCTTCCATAACCAGAATATGATCCATATTCATAATTGAACTGATTCTCTGAGCTATCATGATAGTAGTTGTATTCTGATAATGCTCTCGTAAGGCTGTTCTTAGATTAGCATCTGTTTTATAGTCTAAGGCACTAGAGGAATCATCTAATACTAATATTTCCGGATGGGAGGCTAAGGCTCTTGCGATGAGTAATCTTTGCTTCTGGCCTCCGCTTAAATTGGCTCCTTTTATTGCAGCGGCATATTCATAGCCGTCATTATCAGAAGTTTGAAGCTGCTCAATGAATTCGACAGCTTGAGCGTCTTTGGCAGCTTCACGGATTCTTTCCTTTGTAAGTTCTCGGTGAAATCCAATATTACCGGATATTGTATCAGCAAAAATAACATCGTTTTGGAAGACTACACCGAATTTTCTTCTTAATTCCTTAAGGGTATAGCTTTTTACATTCTTACCGTTGATATAGATTCCTCCTGCTTCAATATCGTAAAATCGCAGCAGAAGATTTATTAATGTTGTTTTTCCTGAACCAGTTGCGCCGATAATTCCTAAGGATTCACCAGCTTTTATCTTAAAATCTATATTTTCTACATTTGTAGACTCTTCGTCATTGCCTTCTTCTTCCTTCCTTTGAGGGTAAGAAAAGCTTACATTTTGAAAAACTATATGAGAGTTGCTTTCTTCTTCCGGTAATTCTTCTTGAACTTTTAAGTCTTCTTCCATGTGAAGCACTTCAAAGATACGATTGGCTGAAGCATTGGCTTTTGATGTAGTAACAAAGATTCTGGTTATCATAAGCATAGCATTTAAGATCATGGTAAAATATGAAAGAAAAGCGACAATCTTACCGACTTCTGAGGCACCACTGTTAACACGGTATGCCCCGATTATAACAACTAAGGTCAAACCGCCGTTTAACAAAAGGTTCATGACAGGGTTAATGATTGCCATTGTGGAGCCGGCTTTTAATTCATTTGCTACAACTTCTTCATTTGATTTCTCAAAACGTATTTTTTCATGTTCTGACTTAGATAAGGCTTTAATTACACGAATACCATTTACATTTTCACGGACAATTCGAACCATTTTATCAGCGGACGCCTGACTCTTTGCATATAAGGGAATTCCTTTTTTAGAAACAATATATACTGTGATGGCAAGAAGGGGAAGAATGCCCACTAATACCAGAGTAAGCACCGGTTCCAAAGTGAAGGTTAAGATCATTCCGCCTGTTAGTATGATAGGCGCTCTAACACCAAGCCGCTGCATCATTCCAACCATTTGATGAATATTGTAGGTGTCGGAAGTCATTCTGGATATGAGGGAAGGAATAGAGATAAAATCTACCTGTGCCCCGGATAATTGTTCTATCTTTAGGAATAAATCATGACGAAGACGCTTAACTGTATCGCCTGCTACTCTGGAAGCCATACGATTGGCTGTGATATTAAATTGCCTGGCTCCTATGGATAACAACAGCATTAAGATACCCCATAGCAGTATGTACTTGATTTCTTTTAAAGGTATAACCTCATCAATAATATACGCCAATACCCATGGTAATCCTAAATCCATAAAAGTACCAAGTACCTTTATCAGAAAGCCCATCAGCATGCGAAAACCATAGGGTTTTATATAGGTAAAAATATGTTTCATCTTTCTAACCATGCCTTTCTAAAACCTGCAACTTCAGGCGCAGGCACATATTTGTTTGAATTATGACAGATGCAGTACATAAAAAATCCGCTCTTTTTCAAAAGCGGATTCCTGATTATTATTATTCGCGAAATTCAATAGAACCGTCTTCTGCATTCATACTTTCGACAATTGCAAGGGATTCTAGTTTTACACCCATATTACGAATTAACTCCCCGCCGCTTTGGAATCCTTTTTCTATTACTATTCCGATACCTTCAATGGAAGCACCGGCACTGCGTACGATTTCAATAAGTCCGGCCAGTGCACAGCCATTTGCCAGGAAATCGTCAATAATAAGGATTCTGTCTTCCGAACTAATAAATTTTTTGGATACTATAACATCATAGGTTTTCTTATGGGTGAAGGATTCAATTTTTGCAGAATATACAGCACCGTCTATATTTATACTCTGTGCTTTTTTAGCGAAGACTACAGGAACTTTGAAATACTGGGCGGTTATACAAGCAATTCCTATGCCGGAAGCTTCTATGGTAAGTATCTTGTTAATGGAACATTCTTCGAAAATCCTCTTAAATTCCTTACCAATTTCATTAAGTAATTCTATATCCATCTGATGGTTTAAGAAGCTGTCCACCTTTAATACATTTCCGCTCTTGATGACGCCGTCTCTTCTGATTCTATCCTGTAGTAGTTTCATATTTTACAGCCTTCCTTTATATGTATAATTATTTAATTAATTTTAAATAAATTATACAATAGAAATTTTCTGATTACAATTCCTTTTCTTATATTTTGCATTCAATTAATATGGAATAGAACCCTGTAATTATAAGAATATTTCTGATTCTTCTAAAATACATTACACTAAGATAAACAGCAGGAATATTATAATGGCAAATACACAGACAGGTCCCGTCATTAATCCGACGGATACACAAAGATATCAGATGTTAGCGAATGCTTTAAGCAACGCAGGCAGATCAGAGGATTTTGAAAATATTATTGAATTATTGAATCCGCCTCCGGATATAACTGCATATGCAGATTACGGAGATTTTAAAGGGGTAAAGATCGGAATTATCGGTGCAGGTTTAGCGGGCTTGTCAGCGGCTTTTGAACTTCGTAAAACCGGTGCTGATATTACAATTCTGGAAGCCAGTGATAATCGTGTAGGGGGCCGGGTTTATACCCATTACTTTGACAGAAACAGGAAGTATTACGGAGAATTAGGCGCTATGAGAATACCGGTATCTCATGGGACTACCTGGCATTATATCAATATGTTTAATCTAATTACTGTTCCGTCTTCTGCGCGTAACCCAAATAATTTTATCTACTCCCATAATACAAGGATACGCAGAGATCCGGATGGGTCAAATATTGAACAATATCTTTATCCACTGTATAATTTAACAGAAGCAGAAAAAAATACTTCTTGGAATGCACTGAACGATTATGCTTTTGTTTCTCCTCTAAAAGCGTTATCGCCGGATATCCGAAGAGAACTGCTACAGATTCTTCCTGATTATAACCCTGAGCTTCATCCATATATTAATCATAGTATACGTCAGATATTAGAAGGATTAGGACTAAGTCAAGGAGCTATTACCCTTTTAGCCAGTGTAAATTCATTAACAGGCGATTCTCTGGCAAGTAATTATTTTGAGAATCTGAATGAAGAATATTCATTGGATTATATGAATATATACCGGATTTCCGGCGGTATGGAATATCTGCCATATGCTTTCTATGATTCTCTTACAAGCACAGCTCCGAAAGAATATACCCAGGCTTCTGATACTATCGGAAATTGTACAATTAAATTTGGTCATTATGTAACCGGTATTTACCAGGTTTCCAATGATTCCATTACTCTTAGATATGATACCAGATCAGTAAAGGATCAAATGGAAGAATTTGATTATGTGATTTGTGCAATTCCATTTTCTATGTTGCGAACGATAGATATTAATCCATTTTTTTGCAATCAGAAAATGCAGGCTATCAGAGAATTAAATTATTACAATGCATTAAAATCAGCCTTTTTCTGCAAAGATAGATTTTGGGAAGAAAATACGGATTACGGAAGAATGAACGGTGGTTATTCAACAACGGATCTGCCAATACGTTCTATTTTCTATCCTACGGACCATTTATTTTGTCCGGATGATGCGGATTGCTCTCCTGGCACTCCCGGTGTGATGACAGCTGCCTATAATATCGGACTTGACGCTGTCAGGGTTGGTGGATTTGGAGACAGACAGCGATTTAATTTTATTAAAAGAAATGTAGAGGAAGTTCATGGTCTTCCGATGGGATATCTGGATAAATTAGTGGATGGCCACAAGACAATAAATTGGAATGAAGAACCTTACGCAAAAGGTGCATTTTCTTCGAATCTTCCAGGACAGTTACTGAATTTTGGCTATGATAGTTTAACACCGGAATATAATAATCGTATGTTTTTTGCAGGAGAACATACCTCATCAAAGCATGGCTGGATGCAGGGAGCTTTATATAGTGGTATGCTGGCTGCTAATTTTCTTAGCTACAATACAAAACATCATTAATCTACCCTATACTGTTATTTTCATTACGACCCTTTCTATCATATTAGTGTCTCTTTGTTCCGACATAAGATCCAACACCTCCTGCTACATTGATAACCTTATATCCGGCCTTTGTAAGTGCTTTGGAAGTAGCCATACTTCTGCCGCCGGATTGACAAATGATATAGTACTCCTTCTCCTTGTCCATAAATTTCTCAGGAGTATTCAGTAACTTGTCCATAGGAATATTTTTAGAAGATTTAAGGCTGCCGGTTTTGTACTCATACGGTTCTCTGATATCAAATAATTCAATTTTTCCTAAAAGATTCTCAATATCGTTTACATGAATGGATGTTACCTCTGTTTTTCTTAAAAAATCAAGCATATATATAATATCCTCCTTTTTACTTATAAGTGATGATATTAGTATATCCGAGTTTATAAATATAACTGTAACTTTATCACATCTGAGATAAAATTCTAAGATTATTTTTGCTATAATTAGTATAATATGTCTGGCATTAAAAGTCGTTTTAATATATAATCCTTTTGTACAAAGATAAAAACACAGTCCCGGTTGGTAGTCCGGGCGCAGCGTATGCTGTCAGTAACCTGCCTCCTTGGTTGTCCGCTCTTTGTGATACAAAACAAAAGGAGGAGTTATTATGGATACAGTTGTATCAAAGCTTACTGTCTTATTTGAAGACCCGTTCTGGTTAGGAATTTATGAAAGAGAAAATGAAGGTAAATATGAAGCTTGCAGGATGATTTTTGGTTCAGAGCCAAAAGATTATGAGATTTTTGCCTTTCTTCTAAATCATTATAGTGGTTTTCGATTTAGCCCATCCATGAAAACTGAAAGAAAGTCTGATAGCCGCGTAAATCCAAAACGTTTGAAGCGAATAATTAATAAAGAACTTCGTGATAGAGGATTTCCATCAAAAGCTAAGCAGGTTTTAAAGCTTCAACAAGAAGAGAACAAAACAGTTCGAAAAAGTCATTCCCGCCAGCAAAAGGAAGAGGAAGAAAACCGGCAGTTCTTGTTACATCAGCAAAAAAGGAAAAATAAGCATAAGGGACATTAGTTAGGCTAAATATAAAGGAAGGTAAGGCTTGATGTTGATAAGCTTACCTTCCTTTATATTTAAAGCATATTTATCTTTAAACAGAAGCTATTATGAACCGGTATCCACCTTAAATAAGTAATAGCCTTTTCGAGATAGACAGATTAACAGGTGGTCTTATGCTTTACTAACAGCTGCTTTCATATCTCTTACATATGTTTTTACCGGCTCAATACTTTCTTTTCCGTATTGTGCAACCAGCTTTACAATGGCACTGCCAACAATAGCACCGTCAGAAAGGGCTGCGAATTTCTTAGCCTGGTCCGGGGTTGATATACCAAAGCCTATGGCGCAGGGGGTATCTGTAACTTCACGAACCATTGAAATCATTGAGGTAATATCCGTTTGAATGTCTGTACGAACCCCTGTTACTCCAAGAGATGAAACACAATAGATAAAACCTTCGGCTTGTGAGGCAATCATCCTTATTCTTTCATTTGAGGTAGGAGCTATCAGTGAGACTAAATTAACTTCATATCTGCTGCTCTCTTGTGAAAGCTCCTCCTTTTCTTCAAAGGGAAGGTCGGGTACAATGATTCCGTCTATGCCGCATTCTACACATCTTTTAAAGAAACGTTCTTTACCATAGGTATAAATGGGGTTAATATAAGTAAGAAATACCAAGGGAACGCTTACTTTTTCTTTGATTTCATGGATTGCATCAAAAAGTTTGTCCGTAGTACAGCCGGACGACAAAGCTCTTTCATTTGCCTCCTGAATAACAGCTCCTTCTGCAATCGGATCGGAAAAGGGGATACCGATTTCGATTAAGTCGGCACCTGCCTCTTCCATGGCAAGAATAAGTTCTTTCGTTGTTTCTAAGTCCGGGTCTCCGCCGGTAATAAAACTTATAAACGCTTTGCCATTAGAAAATGCCTTTTTTATTCTATTCATAGATATTAACCCCCCTGTATCTTGCAATAGCAGCTACATCTTTATCACCGCGTCCGGATATATTAATTACAATAATTTTATCTTTTTCCATCTGAGGAGCCAGAATTCTCGCATATGCGACTGCATGGGCACTTTCAATGGCCGGAATAATTCCTTCTGTTCTGGATAGATATTCAAAAGCTCTAACTGCTTCCTCGTCGGTGATAGGCACATAAGAAGCTCTCCCTGTCTTATATAGCATAGCATGCTCCGGGCCGATTCCGGGATAATCCAAACCCGCAGAGATAGAATACACCGGTGCAATCTGACCATACTCGTCCTGACAGAACAAGGATTTCATACCATGAAAAATTCCTTCCGTACCATTTGCTATGGTAGCTGCATTCTTTTTAGTATCAACACCAAGACCGGCAGCTTCACAACCGATAAGCTGGACGGAGGAGTCTTCTATAAACTCATAAAATGCGCCCATTGCATTACTTCCTCCACCTACACAGGCAATAACTGCATCAGGTAGTCTGCCTTCCTGAAGTTTTAATTGTTCTTTTATTTCTTTGCCAATTATTTTCTGAAAATCCCGTACTATCGTGGGAAAGGGATGGGGACCCATAACCGACCCAAGTACATAATGGGTATCTTCCACTCTCTTCGTCCATTCCCGCATAGTCTCATTTACCGCATCCTTTAGGGTTTGGGTGCCACTTTCCACCGGATGTACCTTAGCACCTAAGAGTTCCATACGATATACATTTAAAACCTGTCTGTCCGTATCTTCCTTTCCCATAAAGATTTCACATTCCAAGCCCATAAGAGCTGCTGCTGTGGCGGTGGCTACTCCGTGCTGTCCGGCACCGGTTTCTGCGATAACCCTTTTCTTTCCCATCTTTTTCGCTAAAAGTACCTGCCCAAGTACATTATTAATTTTATGAGAACCGGTATGGTTCAAATCTTCTCTTTTTAAGTAAATTCTGGCTCCGCCTAAATCTTTACTCATCTTCTCTGCATAATACAAAAGGGAAGGTCTTCCTGCATAATTTCGGTATAACTCCTCAAGTTCGTTTACAAATTCAGGGTCATTTTTATAATGCTCATAGGCCTCCTCCAATTCATTCACTGCATTCATCAGTGTTTCCGGTACGTATTGGCCTCCATATTCTAAAAATCTGCCTTTTTTCATCTTATCATCATCTGGTACCGAATATACGGTACCGCCATATAAGAAGCTGAAAGAACTTCGATGGCTTCCTTTCTTGATTTTTTTCTCTCAGTCTTTTTGTTGTGATATGTTACTTAAAATTTCGGGATAATCCATAATAATTTCATATAGAACTTAAAATATATCCCATAGAAATAGTCTAATGCTATTCTTCCGTTTTAATTAATATTTTGGGTTACATTTCTTACAATGTCTATAAATGCTTTGACTTTAAGGGCATCCTTTAATCCATCTGTTTCTACTCCACTGCTCACATCCAAGCAGTATGGACGGCAGGTTAATATAGCATCTTCGGCATTACCAGCGTTTAAGCCTCCTGCCAGAAAGATTTTTTCTGCCTTCCCAGGAAGGATACTCCAGTCAAAAGTCCTTCCACTGCCTCCGAACTGTCCTTCTATATAAGTATCAACAAGGAGATAATCCGAGGGTAAAGTGAGGCTTTTTTCAATGTTCTCTTTTGAGTCAGGTCTGAGCGCTTTTATTATTGGATGCGGCAGCTTATTTTTTAGTTCAAGTATATAATCTTCCTTTTCATTACCATGGAGTTGTATCATATCAATAATATTTTCATTGCAAAGGTCCAAAATATCCTGAATAGGCGTATTAACAAACACTCCCACTGCTTGAATATTTGTATCCAGCTGCCTCTTTAATCTGGCAGCTTTTTCTTTGGTAACCTTTCTCTTACTCTCTGCGAAGACAAAACCAATATAATCCGGCTGATAGTAGTTAACTATATTTATGTCTTCTTCTCTGGTAAGTCCGCATATTTTAACCTTTGCCATTAATTGCTTCACCTCTTAATTCCGCTAACTTCTGTTTTTTATCCGAAGTTCTCATAAAAGTCTCTCCGATAAGGGCTGCATTTACTTTGTTTTCCTTTAAGATACGGATATCTTCTGCAGTTTTAATTCCGCTTTCTGCAACAAAAAGAATATTGTCTGGTGCGTATTTTCTTAAAGTAGTGCTTAAAGTTACATCTACATCAAAGGTTTTTAAGTTTCGATTATTTACTCCTACAATGGATGCACCGGCATGTACAGCTCTTTTTACTTCTACCTCATCATGTGCTTCCACCAGAGCAGATAGACCCAAGTATTTACAAAGGTTAAGATACTCTGTTAGTTCTTTGTCATTCAATATAGAACATATCAGGAGTATGGCATCCGCACCTATGACTTTTGCCTGGTATATCTGATAAGGTTCAAGAATAAAGTCTTTTCGAAGTAATGGAAGGGTGACAGTTTTTCGAATTTCTGTCAAATAAATATCCTTTCCGAGAAAAAAATAAGGTTCTGTTAAAATTGATATACAGCTTGCACCGGCCTCTTCATATTCTCTCGCTATAGCGAGGTATGGAAAATCCTCAGCAATAACTCCTTTGGAAGGAGAAGCTTTCTTTACTTCGCAGATAAAATGAAAGAGATCTTTTCTCAAAGCAGCTTCAAAGGGATAGTTTTCGAGCCGGGGCATTTTTTGTGCCAAATCTTCTATGGTATTCAGAGGGATTTCCTGTTTTTCCTTTTCAATTCTGATTTTTGTTGCTGAGACAATGGTATCAAGAATCATCTTTATCCTTTCTGTATTATTGATTAGAGAGCCTAATAAAAGCTTCCAATTGTTCTAAGGCTTTTTTGCTGTCTATGGTTTCTTCAGCAATTTTTACAGCCTCATTGAAGGTGATATTGTCTTTTACAAGATAGATACATGCAGCTGCATTCAATAGTACAGCATCTCTTTTTGGGCCTTTTTCCCCGGAGAGGATTTGCCTGGTTATCCGTGCATTTTCTTCCGGTCCCCCGCCTACTAAGTCCTCTTTTAGACACTTTTTCAGACCAAATTGTTCCGGGGTCAGTATATAAGTAGAAAGTTGACCATCTCTTATCTCACAGCAGAAGGTTTCCCCACTTAAGGAAATCTCATCAATCCCGTCTCTGCCGTGTACTACCATCGCGCGTTTTACACCTAGATTGTTTAAAACTTGAGCAAGGGGTTCTACAAGGTTTTCATCAAATACTCCTAATAGCTGCATATTAGCGCCGGCCGGATTGGACAGCGGGCCAAGGATATTAAAGATTGTTCGGATGCCCAGTTCTTTCCTTACGGGAGAGGCATACTTCATAGCAGTATGATAGGTCTGGGCAAACATGAAACATATTCCGGTCTCAGAGAGTATTTCTGCACTTTTTGCAGGACTTATCATAATATTTACACCCAATGCCTCAAGCACGTC
Source organism: Anaerocolumna chitinilytica (assembly GCF_014218355.1). NCBI lineage: Bacteria > Bacillati > Bacillota > Clostridia > Lachnospirales > Lachnospiraceae > Anaerocolumna > Anaerocolumna chitinilytica. The sequence continues at coordinate 2,970,000 of NZ_AP023368.1, read as the reverse complement.
CGCAGCACCACATTTACTGGAAACACTACGGTTTCCATGTTTGGCAACTGGAATACCTGCTGCCGATACTACAAGGGCAGAGGTGGTGGAGATGTTAAAAGTATAGGCTTCATCACCGCCGGTGCCCACAATCTCCAGAACATCCATATTGTGAAGAAGCCTGACACAGTGTTTTCTCATGCCTGCCGCACTGCCGGTTATCTCTTCAATGGTTTCACCTTTCATGCGCAGAGCTGTTAGATATGCACCTATATGAATATCCGAGGCTTCTCCGCTCATGATTTCATCCATAACACCTTCTGACATTTCAAAGGTAAGATTCTCTTTATTCGTTAGTTTATAAATGGCTTCTTTAATCATCCTGACTCCTTTCTTGTAACCATATATAATTTATATAATTTGATTTTCTAAAGTTAATTTTAGATCTTAATCTAACTACTTCCAGCATAATTGATTGAGTATATCGAACGTATTGTTAAAACTATATTATGAACTATAAAAGAGGTTCATATATCAAGGAAATTCTCCATTATCCTTCGACCATTAGGTGTTAGTACGGATTCCGGATGGAACTGCACACCATATATATCATAATCTCTATGTTTTACAGCCATAATATCTCCGTCGTAGGCCATTGCGATAATGGTAAGTTCATCAGGCAGATTATTCTGATAAACTGCCAGAGAGTGGTATCTTCCAACCATAATTTCTTCATTAAGCCCTTGAAACAATGGGCTTATAGTATCAAGCTTCACCAGGCTCTGTTTGCCATGCATCAATGTATTGGCGTAAGTAATAACTCCGCCAAAGGCTTCACAGATACCTTGATGTCCAAGGCATACTCCAAGAATTGGGATTTGGCCTTTTAATACTTTTACGGCATCCTCACAAATTCCTGCATCAGCTGGTCTGCCAGGACCCGGAGAAATAATTATATGAGAAGGATTAAGTTTCTTAATATCCTCCGCCGTCATTTCATCATTTCGGATAACCAGGATTTCTTCCGGCGCCTTATTCTCTATAATGGATTTTTCCTTTATAATACTTCCGATTAACTGCACCAGATTGTAGGAAAAGCTGTCATAATTATCAATGAGTAAAATCATAATCCATTACCTCCCCAGCTCTCTTTACCGCATCCATGACTGCCATTGCTTTGTTAGCACATTCCTCGTATTCTTTCTCCGGGATACTGTCGGCTACAATACCGGCGCCTGCCTGTACATATACAGTATCCCCTTTTTTTACTGCTGTACGAATAGCAATACATAAGTCTAAATTGCCGGAGAAATCAAGGTATCCGATAGCTCCTCCGTAGATGCCTCTTGCATCCTTCTCCAATTCATCAATAATTTCGCAGGCCCGAAACTTTGGCGCTCCGGATAATGTACCTGCTGGCAGTAAGGCACTGATGGTATCACAAATGTCTTTGTCCTCACGTAATGTTCCACTGACAACGGAAGCAATATGCATTACCTTTGAGAAACGATGTATCTTCATATATTCTTCTACTATTACGGTCCCATACTCTGCAATACGTCCCACATCGTTTCTTGCCAGGTCAACAAGCATGTTGTGCTCAGATAACTCTTTCTCGTCATGTAAAAGCTCTTCTTCCAGAGAATTATCTTCTTCTTTTGTCTTGCCTCTGGGTCTGGTACCTGCAACCGGAAAGGTTGTAAGCTTTTTATTCTCCAACTTTATCATAGTTTCCGGTGACGTACCGGCAATCTGTAAATCCTCGCATTGTATAAAATACATATATGGGGATGGATTGGTAGTACGAAGAATTCGGTATGCATTAAGAAGACTGCCCTTATATGCGGCTTCAAATCTTCTGGAAATAACTCCTTGAAAAATATCTCCCTCCCGGATATACTGCTTGGTTCTTTCCACCATTTCATAGTATTTATCCTTAGAGGTATTACAGATAAATTCGCCGATCGTTTCCGGTGAAAGATCCGGAAGAGGAGTATTGTTAAATATACGGGTAATCATAGTATCAATGTTTTTTACTGCTTGTTCATATCCCTTTATCCCATCTCTTGCCCTGTAATTGGCAATGACCATTATTTTTTGCTTCAGATGGTCAAATACGATGAGTTTATCAAAAAGGGAAAGATCATAATCGTAAAAATTACTCGGTTTCAATCTTAGTTTCGGCTCCGCATAGCCGATCATTTCATAAGAAAAGTAACCTACCATTCCACCGGTAAAGGTGGGCATTCCAGATATCTTTGGAGATTTATATTCTTCTAAAAGATTTCGAAGTGCTTCAACAGGTGTGACAGTCAGTGTTTGTTCGACTAAATCAGTTATTCTAACTGCTTTGCCTTCTTTGGCGAATAACCTTAGGGATGGATGTACTCCTAAAAAGGAGTATCTTCCAAAGTGTTCTCCCCCTTCTACACTCTCTAAAAGAAAGAAGTTATCACTTGAATCTGCGAATCTTTTCAGCAGTAGAATAGGCGTTAGCATATCCGATAATATTTCTTTGCATATGGGAATAAAGCTGTATTCTGTCTCATATTTTGAGACCTCTTCATAACTTGTAACCATAGATACCTCCTTTAATAGAGAACGATTATAAAGAATTCCAATAGGGGTAAAACGGGCGGCTAAATTCAAAAAAGAGCAATAAAAAAAGCCTCCATCCCTAAAACTTAAGGGACAAAGACTACTCTCTGCGGTACCACCCATATTGATGCTATTGCATCCACTCAGTTTGTATACTATCATATACACCTCGCTGATAACGGTTGAGGTTCCCGTTGACGTCTACTTACAGTGCTCACTGCGTTCGAGTCACCCTCACAAGTCCATTCAGTAATTATCTCCCTGCCGCTCTTCCACCAGTAAGCCGCTCTCTGTAAGGCACTTCATTACCTACTTCTCTTGTTCATCGGTTTAACGCTTTAATTTACCTAAGTATATTGCTTTTGGATATGATTGTCAAGTATAATTTTTATCTATTTTCTGTTACACGTTTACTTTTTTGTTTACCCTTAGGTTTTACTAAATCATAACTTTCTGCAATCATTCGTTTTATATCTTGTTCCGGAATTACTCCATTTAAGATAAGAGAATTCCAATGATTCTTATTCATATGGTAAGCTGGAATGACCGATGACCAGGCATTTCTCCAAAAGTCAATCCATTCCGGAGAAGCTTTAATGTTCACCCATATATCATCTCCACGCAAAAAGATACAGGCAAAGATTTTTTTGTTATCTTTACAGCGCATAATCGTCCAGTTCTCATCATGAAAAGGATAATCTTCATAAACATCTTTAAAAGTCATACAATAATCTATGACTTCTTTCCTGTTTTTCATCAGTGCTCTCCATCCTTTTTAATATACTTATCTGCAACAATCGCTTCGTATAAAATGATCATAAGAATCGCTCCAAAGAAGGTGGAGAATATAATAAGGAACTCTATTTCTTTCTTAGTTGCATTCAGGAGCAGTATTCCAGTCAAGGCTTGAAGCAGGGCATATCCAGCCAATAATTTTCCAACCGCTTTGTTATAAGCCTTTAAATCAGTGATTCTTTCTATATCCGGTGCCTTTATATTGGAATAAATACTGACAGGCTTTTTACTTCGGTAAGTGAAAAAAGCTAATACAAAAAAGATTACAGCAATGATCCACCATGCAATCGATATAACCATATATAACACCTCCGTCTTTCAGTATAATTTGTAATTTTATTATACCATATTCCTCCAGTAAATTAAATGAAAAAAGAAGACTGCAGGATTATTTATTAATCTTACAGTCTTCTTAAAAAAAGTCTTATTCAAAGTTACTAAAATTATTTTCTTCTGCCTCTTGTTCTTACATCAAAAGCAACAGCTAAGATAAAGATAGCACCCTTTACAATATACTGGTATGAAATATCCACACCCATAAGGTTCATACCATTTGTAAGGGACATGATAACCAAAGCACCGATTATCGTATTGGTTACACGACCAATACCACCATTAACAGATACACCGCCGATGTAAGAAGAAGCAATGGCGTCAAGTTCGAAACCAAGACCGGCCTGGGGAGTTGCGGAGGAAAGTCTTGAGGTATAAAGCATTCCTGCTAAAGCAGCTAACATACTCATGGATGCAAAAGCAAAGAATGTAATTTTCTTAACATTAACACCGGATAACTCTGCAGCTTCAGCATTTCCGCCGATACCATAGATATATCTGCCAAGTTTCGTTTTGTTTAACATAAAATTATAAATGAATAATACGGTTCCAACGATAACTGCTGTCCAAGGCACACCTTTATATCCTGCAAGGATGGAAAAGATTACAATAATAATCAAGGTTATAAAGGCAATCTTAAAGAAAAATATCGGAGTGGAACTAACTTGGAAATTGTATTTTTGCATGTTCTTTCTGGATTTAAACTGGCTGTATGTCATAAGAATTACAGCTACAATACCAATAAGAAGAGTCAGGCCGTGAATATTTCCAATGTTAAAGATGGAAGGTATAAATCCGTTGGAAAGGGCTTTAAAAGTCTTATCGGATACAATAATCGTTCCGGTTCCTTGTGTAACCAGGGAAAGAAGACCTCTAAAGATAAACATACCGGCAAGTGTGGTTACAAAGGCAGGAACGCCTATTTTAGATACTAAGAATCCCTGATAGATACCAACCACAATACCAAGACACATGATAATGGGAATTACCAACCATACATTCAGTCCTGTTTTTAATAAGATCGCTGATACAGCACCAAGGAAACCTGCTACATATCCAACGGATAAGTCAATGTGTTTAATAATAAGTATAATGGTCATACCAATAGCAAGTACTGCTACATAACCTGTTTGATTAATTAAATCGGATAAATTTCTAGATGATAAAAATAATCCGCTAGTTTTGATTCCAAAGAAAATAAAAATAACTACTAAAGCGATATACATGGCGTAATCCCTGATATTGCTTTTTAACATAGTAGCAATCTCTGTACCAAGGGACATTTTAGCCTTGCTGTTTTCGTTCATACTAATCCTCCGTCCTGCTGACAATCTGTGAATATAATGTCTGCATTAATTTGTGTAGAAAAATGCTTTTTATTTTCCTACTTTACTCTTGTAGCCATTGCCATGATTTTCTGTTCTGTTGCCTCTTCTGCCAATACTTCTCCGGTTATAGTACCTTCTGACATTACGTAGATTCTATCACTCATACCAAGTACCTCAAGAAGTTCAGAAGAAATCATAATGATGCTCATACCCTCTTCCACCAAACGATTCATTAAGGAATAGATTTCGAATTTCGCACCTACATCAATACCTCTTGTAGGCTCGTCAAGGATTAATACCTTGGGTCCAACAAAGAGCCATTTAGCAAGGGAAACCTTCTGCTGATTACCACCGCTTAAATTTCCGACATATTGCTTAATGGAAGGAGCCTTTATACCAATGGACTTCTTGAGATCATTTGCAACTGTAATCTCTTCGTTTTCGTTAATGACAAGGCCTTCTGTTAATTTATCAAGATTGGCAATCGTTGTGTTATATTTAATGTCCTGGATAAGAACAAGACCATTTCCTTTTCTGTCTTCAGTTACATAAGCAATACCGGCATCCATGGCTTCCCTTGGGTGTTTTAACTGCTTTTCTTTACCATCTACAAATACCTGTCCGCTTGAAATCTTGTAGCCGGGAGTATTACCGAAGATACTTAAGGCAAATTCTGTTCTGCCCGCACCCATAAGTCCTGCAATTCCTACGATTTCACCTTTACGAACTTTTATATTAACATCATGAAGGATTTCTCTGCCGGCTTCCTGGTCAGTTACTGTCCAGTTCTTAACCTCAAGACATACTTCTCCTCCCTGGTATTTCTCTCTCTTAGGATAGATATTTTCTATTTCTCTTCCTACCATGTATTTGATAATATCCTGCTCCGTAATCGTCTGTTCCTTTGCATCGATGGAACAGATTGTGGAACCGTCTCTTAATACAGTTACTGTATCTGCGATGGATACAATTTCTTTTAATTTATGGGATATCATAATACTGGTAACACCCTGCTCTTTTAATTCTCTTAACAGGTCAAGAAGATTGGCACTGTCATCTTCATTTAATGCTGCTGTTGGTTCATCCAGAATTAACAACTTTACATTCTTGCTTAAAGCCTTTGCTATTTCTACGAGCTGTCTGTTACCAACACCTAAATCCTTTATTTTAGTAGAAGGATTAATATTTAACCTTACCTTTTTCAGCATTTTACTGGCTTCTACGATTGTCTGGTTCCAGTTAATTAATCTTCCTTCCATGATTTCATGTCCGAAGTATATATTCTCATAAACACTAAGTTCAGGAATTAATGCAAGCTCCTGATAAATAATTGCTATACCTGCAGTCTCACTGTCTGCAATAGATTTAAACTGTACAATATCTCCGTTATAAACGATATCACCGCCATAGGTGCCGAAGGGGTATACCCCTGATAATACCTTCATGAGGGTGGACTTGCCGGCTCCGTTTTCCCCGACAAGGCAATGAATTTCTCCGCGTTTAACTTTGAAATTAACATTGCTCAAAGCTTTTACACCGGGAAATTCTTTGACAATATTCCGCATTTCTAAAATATAGTCACTCATTCTTTCACCCATCTTTCTCTTCTATTTTTCATTGACTTTTAGTTCCGATAAGTATAGTATTTCATGAAATTAACCGGTAAAAGGGCAGGTCACTCGTTCAGGCGTTCCCTTACTAACTTGCCCTTTTAGCCGGTTCTTAATGAATTATTGTAATCCTGTAAAATCAGATGCCTGATAGTATCCGGAATCAATTAATGCTGCTTTTACATTATCCTTTGTTACAACAACGATAGGTGTCTGTTTAGCAGGAACATCTTTATTTCCGTTGTTATAAGTAGTATCTGTAGCAGGTGTTTTTCCGTCGATTACGGAAATAGCCATATTCATAGCATCTGTTGCAAGTGTACGTGTATCTTTAAATACTGTCATGGACTGTTTTCCGTCGATTACATACTGAACGGAAGCTTTTTCAGAATCCTGTCCGGTAATGAAGTACTGAGAAACATCTGCATCTGCTGCAAATACATCAGCGATAGAACGTGCTGTACCATCGTTAGGAGCTAATACATAGCATTTGCCTTTATCAGCTGCAGTAACTGCTGTTAAGTGAGCTTCTGCTTTGGATTTTGCTTCATTGAAATCCCAGTTGGTAGTTACCTGTCCGATAATGGATGCTAACTGCTCATGGGAGAGATCTTTCGTTGCCTGTAAGCCAACAGCTTCTGAGGAATTCTTGATTACGAATGTTCCGTCAGCAATCTTAGGCTGTAAAATATTCCATGCACCCTGGAAGAAAAGGAAAGCGTTGTTATCGGTTGCAGCACCTGCATACAGATAAAGAGGATTTCCAGTACCGGTTGCATTGTCAGCAAGATACTGACCCATAGCAGCACCAACAGCTAAGCTGTCGAAAGTTACATAATAATCAACTGCATCGGTTCCGGTGATTAATCTGTCATATGCGATAACTGTTATTCCGGCATCTTTTGCTTCTTTCACAGTTTCTGCTGCGGCAGCAGCATCCTGAGCACAGATAATTAATACTTTGATACCTTTATTGATTAAAGTTTCAACGTTTGTTTTCTCATTAGCTGAGGAACCCTGGCTGAATAAAACTTCTACAGATTTGTTGGATTTCTTGATTACTTCTTCGAATTTTGCCTTGTCCTGTAACCATCTGGGTTCATCCTTTGTAGGAAGTACGATACCTACATCTACTTTTCCGCCCTTGCTGCCTGAGCTGTCTTTGGTGCCGCACCCTGCCAATGACACTACCATCATAAGGCATAACAGCACTGCTATCATTTTTTTCATAAATTCATTCCGCCCTTCTTTTTCATAGTTTTTGCTTTTGCTTACCAAAAAGTAATCATTGCTTCTCCAGTATGTGCAGGAAATATGTGTTTCTATACTACCTTACACTTTCAATGTTGATGGTAAGTTCTGCTCTATTTGTTACATCCATATGTTACTATATACAAAAAAAATTAACAATGAACTGAATTGTTGTGTAGTATTACTTTATTGCGCAGATAAAGCTTCCAATATATGTAAAGGGTAAAATATTGCGCTCAATAATTTACAGAGCAAAATAATGCAGTTCCGTAATTCCTTATCAGGAATACATAACAAAATCTTTGTCTAAGCGGAAACAGAAAAGAAAAAAGGCTGAATTTTCAGCCTTTTTCGATAACTTCATTATAATGCATAGTTGTGCATTTTATTCAGTTTGATAGACATCCTCATACAAGTGAAAGCCGTCTTTAATTACTGTATCATTAATATTATCCTTAGTGACTGCCTGTACACCGATAAAGATATAGGGAACATCATAGGTGCCGTCATTGAGAAAATTATCCGTCTTAACCTTTTCACCTTTGTATAGCTGCATACATACTTCAACAGTCTTTTCTACTAAATTTTTGATTGGTTTGTAAACTGTAAGTGCCTGCTTTCCGGTTACGATTCTCTGACAGGCTACCAGGTCAGCATCTTGTCCGGCTACTTGAACTTTCTCTGCAATCTGAGCCTCGGATAATGCATCAATTGCACCCCAGGCCAATGAATCATTGCCGCAGATAACAGCTTTGACGTCATTTTTATAGTTTTTTAGGTCCTTACGCATGAAGTCATATGCACTTTCTCTTATCCAGCCGTCTATCCAAGTCTTGTCAAGAATTCTGATGTTTCCTTTTTCAATAAAGGGGTCAAGGACTTTCATGGCCCCGTCATAAAGCATCTTACTGTTGCTGTCATTTTCTGAACCGCCAATAATAATATATCCGCCTTTCGGTACATTTTTAGTCAGGTATTCGGCCATAATCTGTCCTACCTGGTAATTGTCAAAGGATATATAGACATCCACATTGCTATTGGATACCAGCCTGTCATAAGAGATAACGGGAATCTTTTTTTCCTTTGCTGCTTTCACACACCTGGCTTCTGTATTACAATCGTTCGGCGCAATAACAAGGACATCAATACCTTGGTTTAACATTGTTTTCACCTGCTGATATTGCAGATCAGAATCTTTGTTAGCATTATTGACGATAACTTCAATATTTTCCTGCTCAGCTTTGGAAATAAAGATGTCCCGGTCCCTGATCCAGCGGTCCTCCATTAATGTTCCAAGGGAGAATCCCACTACCATTTTTTTGTCTTCCTTTGGTATTACTCTTCTATCCTCTTTTTTTTCGCACCCCACGCTTAAAAACAGAATAACAAATGTCAACCCCAATGCTGCAACCCTTGTAAGTAAGCTCCTTTGCATATTTCCTCCTCCTTTAATACCTGCCTACTTTTATACAACTTAAGTTTACACTGAGGATTTTCAGACGTAAACTTCTACAGAAAAACATTTCATTTCCTGCTAATCGCCAAATAATCTTTTGTACTCCGTAGGAGTAGCTCCTGTAACTTTCTTAAATATCTTAGAAAAGTAATTTGGCTCGGTATAACCTGTCATATAGCATACATCTTTAATGGTATACTCATCTTTCTTTAAAAGCTCTTTTGCTGTTTCCATACGGATTTCTGTAAGACGGTCGCTGAAATTAACTCCGGTTTCTTCTTTATAAAACCGGCTGAAATAATAAGGGCTAAGATTCACCTCTCTTGCAACCTCTTCCAGAGATATCTCCCTGGCAAAGTTTTGCTGCATGTATTTGTTGGCTTTATCGATTATGGAATTTACCTTTATCTTTCGGCCTTCTTGAATTCTGCCTGCGGTTCTTTCAAGAAAGTTTCTGACAATTGTATAAAGTCTGTCTTTGCTTTCAGTACCAATTATATCTTTTAAAACGTCATAATAATTTCCGACAGCACTTTTCCATCTTGAGGCAAAGCTTGTTACCAATCCTATCATGCTGTTTTTCACCACTTCTAAGGTCATAGAACTATCCCTAGACATTTTGCCGTATACTTCATGAAATAATGCGGTTAATTCATTTTCCTCCTGTTCAGCGGCATGAAGGCAGATTTCTTCCAGCTGGTCTTCATAATCACTGTCTGTATATTCAATTCTTTCAAGGATATCATCTACATGAAGAATCTGAGCTTCTTCCCCTTCTTTATCACTTGTGAGAACCCCCAGTGCAAATAAAGCTTCCTGATAGGACTTTTTTGCTTCTTCAATATTTTCATAGTAGCGCCCGATACCAATAAAGATATCCGGGTATATTCTTATTGCTCTTTCCAGAATTCTGCCTGCTTCCTCGACGGAATGGCTTTTCTGTTCGTAATCCTGTGTTTTATTTTCATCAAATACATAGACAATAATACGGTTTAACATAATGGGACCAACGATAGCCTTTAGCCTTGATTGGATAATCTTCTTATATTCACCGTACATCTTTTCGCCGTAGACACCGGCACCTATCTTATTCTCGATTTTATGACTTTTTTTCTGTCCGAATTCCAGAGCCATCACATAACCGCCGCCATTCATAAATCCAAATAACTGACAGTAGCTCTTCAGTTCTTCGGTGCTGCCGGAATAAAGGCAGAGGGAATTCATAAAACCGGTCTCCAGCACAGGAATAATCATCTCCATACGTTCCTGCTGTTCAAGAGTCTTTTGGATATTAGTCTCTCTAACCCGGATTTGCTCCAGTGCCTTTGTCATCGTCTCTGTAAGGGTAACTTCTTTTACCGGTTTCAAAAGATACTCTACTACGCCGAGATTTAGTGCTTCTACCGCATAATCAAAATAATCGAAAGCAGACATAATGATAAAAAGTACATTCGGATTAACCCCGCGAATCTGCTTCATGGCTTCCAATCCATTAATACCCGGCATATTTATATCCATGATTATGATATCCGGATGGAGATTATAAGCCTTTTCAATAGCATCTTTACCGGATCTGGCACTTCCGCATATTTCAATTTCTCCAAAATTTTTGTTTAGCATGTATATGACAGATTCTACCGCAATCGGCTCATCATCCACTACTAACACCTTATATCGCATTCTCATATTGATTGTTATCCACTTCTCTCTTGTTGTTAATAGGCAACAGCAATATAACTTTTGTAACGCCGTCTTTGCTGACGATATTCATTACATCTTTTTTATCATAGAATAATCGCAGCCGTTTCAATACATTATCCATGCCGATACCCGTGGTATGACCTTTTTGTCCATGGCTTTTCTCAACCTTTTTACTCCTGCCAAGAATTCGCTCAATTGCTTCTTTTGGAAAATGATCACCGGAGTTTGAAACTTCAATAACTACACGGCCTTTTTCTTTTATGACTTTAAGCTCAATCCGCCCGCCTTCTTCCAATTTACTGATTCCATGGATGTAAGCATTTTCCGTCAGAGGCTGCAGGGTCATTCTTGGCATCTTAAATTCCAAGATATCAGGGTCCTCCGGTATGTCCATATGAAAGGTGACAAAATCCCCGAAGCGGGTTGTTAAAAGGCTCATATAGGAGGAAACATTATTAACTTCTTCCGATAAAGTAGCATTATAATCAAGGCCTTTTAGATTATAACGGAAGATATCAGCAAAATTCTCCAGGTATTCACAAGTTACACTATCTCCCTGAAGCATGGCAACCTTTGCTCCAATATTGATAGAATTAAAGATGAAATGAGGGTTGACCTGAGATTGAAGGGCAAGAAGTTCGGCTTCATGTAAAGCATTCTTCATCTTCAGATTATCATACTTCTCCTGAATCAGAACACGTTCCAAGCGCTCCTTTTCCTTTAACTCATTAATATATTCTCTGATACTTTTCGTCATCTTACTAAAAGCACGGTAAAGAACTCTTATCTCACTGCTGGTACCTTCTTCCGTTATATCTACTTCAAAGTTACCCTCTGAAACTTCCTTGGCATAAGAAGAAAGCTTTGTAATCGGTCTTGTAATTTCGTAACTGAATAGAACTATGATAACAAGAATCAAAGCAAAGCTAATACCGAACATGGTGTAACTTAAAACAGTACTATTATTTGCTTCTGTCTGTATTTCCTGATATCTCTGAGCGCTGTCGCTTAAATCCGAGCTCATAATTTCCTTGATGTAGCTTCCGATAAAATTATATTCTTTTACAGCTTGCTGGTACCCCTTGGTGTAATCACTGATTTTACGGTTTCGCTTGTCTACTATTGTTTCATCTAAGGTCTTTAGGTAATGCTCAATCATTCCGGTCAGATTCATAATCCGGACACCTCTGTCAGAATATTCAGCATCCTGCTTTAGAATATCATTATCGGAGCTAATGGAATTACTGTGATTATAGAAAGACTGTAAACTTTCGGAACTTCTGGTGGACAAGTATACCTCCAGATCGTTTTGTATCTCATCTACCTCTTTATAAAGAGCGGTAAGTTCCTGACTCTTGTTCAGAAGGTCCGTCATATCCTCCATTAACATACGTGAAGAAATATAATTATAAAGACCAACAATTATGGTAATAGCAGTTGCAAGAAGAAAGAAGCTGGTAAGCTTTGTGCGATAGGATAAATCCCGTCTTTTTCTATTCTTCATTCTCCACCATCCTTTTTCACTGCTCCACTATAAAAACTTGCCACATTAGATTCATCTATTGAATATAGAGGGGTACTCTTGTAATTACTTATTTGTACCCCATTTAACTCCTGGGCTAATTGTTTTACCGTATAATAGCCAATCTTATAAGCATCAGGGCTTACGGTTCCGTATATAACACCTCTCTCAACATAATCCAGTGTCAGCGGCATACTTCCATAACCTACCAGCTTGATATCACCTACAAGGTTATTATCTACTAAAACCTGAGCTACACCCGGAGTACTCTTTTCATCCAGGCATATAATCAGATTCACATCCTTATGTTTGGTGATGATAGAGTATGCTACCTTCTCTACATCAAACATATTTTGCTTTAAGGTATAAATCTCTTCAATCTCAATATTTCCCTTTAAGGAAAAAGATTCTGCAATACCCTGTATACTAAGGTTTCGATAGGAAATATCGCCTTCTTCTCCAGCTTCGTTCATAATAATGACAGCCTTCGTTCCATTTCCGATAGCTTTAGCTCCCATGGTTCCAGCCATAGTTCCAATGGTATAACTGTTTGAGCCTACAATGGGCAGATCCGAAATATTATAACTATCATTCTCATATATCAACAGAGGAATGTTCTTATCCTTCGCCTCTTTTGCGATTTCCTTGGTGCCAAATGCATCGGCAGGTTTCAGAGCGATACCATTAACTCCGCTGAAAATACCTTTTTCCACAGCGTCTTTAATCGCTTCACTGTCTTTACCGGCGATAGGAACAAATTCTGCATATACACCCATTTCTTCCGCAGCCGTTTTTGCGCCATCTTTAAAATATTGCCAGAAATATTCGTCTGTATTTTGTACAAGGATTTGCAGATGATAATTTGCTGTAGTTGCTTTACTTACGGTTTCGCGATTCTTATCTTCTCTTACGATTAAAGTTATAAACATAATACCAAGGATAAGAAGCATTCCAAGTAACATGCCGAATATTCCTCGTATCATCCTCATGTGTTTACCTGCCTTTACCTTCTGCCTAGAATACTGGGTTTAAAGTCTGCTGTATCTGCATAGAATCCGCCAGGAAAATGTTCCAGAATGGCATTAAACATTTCCCTTGTTTGTTTGCTGTCATTGCTTAAGGTAACAGAAAATACGGTTTTGTAGCCATTTTCCTCTAAAAACAATCTGTCTTTCTTATCCGGAAAACCATCTTTTAGACCTTCAAAGTCTATACTGGTCTTATCCTCCAATTGAAGCGAAAGGATATCCATCTCTTCCCATAGATCAATCTCACCTAAGTTCAAGGAGGATATAAAGGTGGAGAATTCTTTCGCGGTAATCTCAGATGGTGACATAAAAAACCAATCTGTTATTGGGTCGGAAGCTGGTACGGTATTTTGGATTTTTTTCTTATTATTAATGTTTTGGCTGTTTTTATGAATACTTTGTGTGGTTTTTCCGATTGCTTTAGTAGTTGTATTCTTTTTGTAAGAATTATTCATGTTTTTGTTATCTGTACCGATGTTTTTCACGTAAACCCCTTTCATGATTTTGAAATCAATTTTAAAGTCTAATATTTATTATACTACTTTTATTTTAAAAGGAAAAGTATTATAAAATACATTCGATGTAAATAGATGGAAACGTACGATGACCCAGGGAATTTCTTTCTGTTTGATTATTCGAGAACCCTTATTCCACTAAAGGGACAGAAAACGTAACTTGACAGGTAAAACAGTACCAAACTCGCCGAACATAACTGGAAACGGTATTTTACAAAGCTCAAACATGGCACTGTTTTACCTAGTTACGTTTCCTGTACCTTAAGTGTCATTAAGGGTCCTCTCAAGATCAAACAGAAAGAAATCCCCTGCGTCATCTGTGTACTGAAATATCTATAGCTATAATTGCTTCAATTGTAAATAAGCTTGAAAATCTTGTCCAAAATGGTTATAGGAAATTTACCCAAGGCAGAAAGAACGAATGCGCCTTGGAACCAGCGCATAAGTCTTTCTGCCTTGGGTAAATTTCCGTCCCTTTGTGAAAGACTCATCATTATTGTTTTTATTCGAGTATACATTACTATAAAAAGGGTTTGGAAGTAAGTATAATAAATTTTAGTTGAGGAATGTTCTTTTCTTATGTTATACTTGTCTGGATGATAAAGAAACAGAATAATCTGACGAGGAGGCTCTATTACATAATGCCTGTCAGAATTTTTTATGGAGGTATGAAATCTATGTATTATAAACAGTATGGTAATACGGATATGAAAGTATCCGCTATTGGTATGGGCTGCATGCGTTATGATGATGAGGATGTTAAGGCGGAGAGATTTGAGAAATGTGCAGAGGTTGCTTTGTATGCACACGAGAAAGGTATTAATTACTTTGATACTGCCCCTTTTTATTGCAATGATAAAAGTGAAATCATAACCGGTATTGCACTCTCACAATTACCCAGGGATAGCTATTATGTTTCTTCTAAGATGAATCTGGGCACTATTGGCGGAAAAGCTACAAGGGATGCTTTTCGCAGCAGGCTTGAGACTACCTTAAGTCGTCTTAAGGTGGATTATTTGGACTTTTATCATTTATGGTGCTTATTAAATCTGGAGTCCTTCGAGAGCCAGTGTGAGTCTCTTTATGGATTTTTTGAGGAAGCCAAAAAAGACGGACTGATAAGAAATATCGTTTTTTCTTCCCATATGCAGGGAAATGACTTAGAAGGTGCTGTAGCTACTGACCGCTTTAAGGGTATGTTAATTGGCTATAATGCTCTGAATTATAGATTCCGTCAGACCGGTATTACTGCTGCTTATGAAAAAGGAATGGGCGTTGTTGTCATGAATCCGTTAGGCGGAGGTCTGATTCCAAGCAACCCTAAGACCTTTGAATACCTTACAGAAGGAACAGATCTAACCGTTGCACAGGCAGCTTTAAATTTTGTAGCTTCACATAAGGAAATTACTATCACCCTTGCAGGATGTACTACAAAAGAACATGTTGATGATGCTTGTAAGGCTGTTGAGAATCTGAAAGAAAGACCGGCAAAGGAAATCTTTGAGGAATATGAAAGCAGAGGTGTTGCTCTGAATAATCTCTGTACCGGATGTGGTTACTGTAAACACTGTCCAAAGAATATTGATATCCCCAAATATATGGATGCTTACAATGAAAAACTTCTTGGTAACAATATGTTTGATAGATTGAAATATCATTGGGGAATTCCTGCTGAAATAGCAGCTGAATGTATTAAGTGCGGTAAATGTGAAAAATTGTGTACACAGCATCTTCCCATTATTGACCGATTAGAGGAAATCTCAAAAGGTGCATAATTAAAACTTATAAGAGTCGGTATGTCAGGAAGTTTTCATATTTTTGTTCCTGGCATACCCTTTTATTTTTCAATACATGAATATAAACGATATTTAACATGAACAACAAGTACGTAATATCAGCTACTGCTCATCAATGTTTCTAGTCTTCAACTAAGAGCTTCTTAATTTCATTCATCTGACGTTTTGCCATATCATAACCATGCTTGTAATTTCGCTCTAGTGCGGCAAGGTCCTTTTCCATACTTTCAACATTATATTCCGGCCTTAAGATTATCGCCTTACCTTCTCTTTCAAGCTTTTCACAATACTCCACGGTTTTATTATACATGTCAGGTCTTTTTCGGATTACTTCAACCATTTCAGGATATTTATTTCGTAATAATCTCATGGCTAATTTACTGTCTCTGCCAAGGGTTCGGTAATATCCTTTGGGTCGGGTCAGGATTATCAGATTCTTTTGATTGCCGTCTTCTATGGATTTTTTAATGGGTATAGAATCTGCAAGGCCTCCGTCATAGTAGAGATTTTCCTTCCAATTGATTGCAGGAAAAAAAAGCGGCATGGCACATGTAGCCTGGAGAATGGTGCATTTTCGATCTGTCTCAAGAGCGTTTAGATATTCAGCTTTACCGGTTTTGGCATTGGTCACGCCTACTAATACCTTGCCCTCATATTTCAGAAAAGTGTCCCAGTCAAAGGGAAAGAGTTTATTAGGCACTTCATCATAGACAAAGTCCAAGCCGAACAGACTTCGGCACTTTATAAGGTTTCTTGTGCTGATATAGCGCTTATCCTTTCTGCATTTTAAAAGAACCTCAAGATTCCTGCCCTTTTGTTTGGAAATATAGGAAACTCCAAAGCTGATACCAGCTGATACACCGATACAGTAAGGAAACATAACATCTTCTTCCAGCAGGGCGTCCATAACTCCTGCACTAAAAATCGGGCGGAAGGTTCCACCCTCTAAAATAATTCCGGACATAATTACCTCTCATTCTTACGCTAGCTGTGGCGTTATTAAAAGTTTATACTTATATTCTAAACTTGATCTATGAGTACACAAAAAGACTATACTATTTATGTATAACAGCAAACCACTCCCCTTCTGAACCTACCTTTATTATAATGAAAGATTTTCCAAAGAGCAAATTAATTTCAATAAAGTTATTCAGAATAAATACTTTGAATATCAAATTAATATTGACAAAATAAATTCCGTTTGATAGACTGTTAATACTTTGAAGTTCAAAGTATATACGCTCGTTTTTCATGAAAGGAGCCAAATGGAACAATATAAAGATAATATTAACAGCTTTCTGGTGGATGCATTTCATGATTTACTCCGTCTTGAAGAGGCTGCCTTGGCAAAGGACGAATTCCAGAATCTATCTGTTCATGAAATGCATGTTATAGAAGCGGTTTATGATGGTAACAGTGCTGGCTTGTATGCCATGAATGAAATAGCCGCTAAGTTATCTGTTACAGCAAGTACACTAACTACTTCCGTAAAAACCCTTGAGAGAAAAGGGTACCTTATTCGCCAGAAACTACCTGAAGATAAAAGGTATGTAAAAGTATGTCTCACTCCTTTAGGTGAAAAGGCTTATGACAGCCATCATACATTTCATAAAGAACTGGTAGAGGAGATTTCTCTCAAATTAAATGAAGAGGAGTTGAAATCACTCTCTACTGCTCTCTCCACGCTTCATATTTTTTTCAATAATTTCTTTCATAAAATTATCAGTCCAAAGGAGGACAAATGAGCATAAAAATAATTACAGATTCTACTTCGGATATTAATCTTGATTTGGCAAAAGAATTGGATATCACTATTGTACCCTTAAGGGTTATCTTTGATGAACAAGAATATTTTGATGGCGTAGACATTACAAATGAACAATTTTATGAAAAACTGGTGATTTCTAAAAATCTACCTACCACCAGTCAACCGGCACCGGAGCAATATATTCCTTATTTTGAAGAAGCAAAGGCAAAAGGTGACTCAGTTATAGTGATTACGATTTCTTCCAAGTTAAGCGGTACCTATCAAAGTGCTGTTATTGCCAAAGATATGGTGGAATATGAAGATATTCATATTGTTGATAGTTTGACAGTAACTCTTGGTCTTCAGTTGCTCGTGAGGAAAGCAATAACCCTTAAAAATCAAGGGATGTCGGCTGAAGCTATTGCAGTTCAGCTAGAAAATACCAAAACAAAAGTAAAATTATATGCCCTTCTTGAAAGCTTGGAATATCTTAAGAAAGGCGGACGCTTATCCGGTATGAGTGCTTTTGCAGGGGGGTTACTAAATATTAAACCGATTATAGAAGTAAGGGATGGAGAAGTATCCCTGGCAGCCAGAGCAAGAGGCCTTTCCGGCGGCTACTCAAAGCTTTTTGAACTCATTACACAGGATAAGGGAATCAACAGAAATGAGGAAGTCTGTATTGGTTACTCCGCTAAAAAAGATAATATGAAAGCTTTTATTAATAATTACAAAGAGACCCTTAATCTGCACGACTTCATTGAAAGCCCTATAGGGTCGGTTGTAGGTACTCATACAGGACCTGGGGTCTGCGGCTTTGCTTTCTTTCAAAACGAATAAAAAATAATTAGAAACCTGGTAACAGCAGTTAGGTTTTACTTTGAGCTAGTGAATCAAGGTGAAGCCCGGCTGCTGTATTTTTGGCTCTTTGTCAATGATGGGGGTGGGATTCATTTGAATCCCACTCCATCACTGAGTTTAGAGCTATTTTAATGTACTGGTCTATAATCCATGTTTTAGGGCATGAGAAATAAACCTCCTGCCGTCTTCTTTTTATTTAGATAGAACTATGTATAATCCTTGTACGGAACCTCTCGAAATTCTTCATGCCAAAAGATACCCTTTTTAATACTTTTATCTTGTTATTATACCCTTCTGTAGGTCCGTTGGTATATTTGTACTTAAAGGCATTCAAAATACCTTGTGACCAATTCCGATAAGTCTTCGCACAGGCTTCAAATTCGGGAATACCTGATTTTTCAGCTGTCTTCACCCATTCCCAGAATCCTTCCCGTTGATACTTATACTTCTCGCTCTGGCAGATTTCATAAAACCATTCCTTAAGTCGGTGGGCAGTCCTCAGATCATCATTATAAAGTAGCATCAGATCGCAAGCCTTCTTGTTCTCCTCTTTTAGTTTATTATATCTTGTAAGTATCAGCTTCCGGCTTCTCTTGTAGTACCTGCGCAAATTCGAAGGCATCTTCTTTTGAAGGCGTTTTCTTACATTTTCAATCGCCCAAGTAACATATCGAATGAAGTGATATTTGTCAATTATAATAGTTGCATTAGGAAAATAGGCTTTCGCCAAGTCTACATACGGTTCCCACATATCACAGATAAAGAACTTCACTCGATACCTTTGGGTGCGGTTCCATGTACGGAAATAGGCGGATAAATGCTTCTGAGTTCTGTCAGGTAGAATATCAAGAATACGATGTTTCTTTGCATCTACCAGAATACACTGGAACTTTCCAGCATCCGTATTACCTTTAAACTCATCAATTGAGATGCACTCAGGAACAGAAGGGGAGGAGTAGTTGATGGTATCCAATAACCGGGAAACGGTACTAACGGAAACATTCGTATCAACAGCAACGGACTTCATGCTGCGTAGATTCCTGAGTAGGTCGATGATTTTATAAGACAATCTAAGGGTACGCCTTTTGTAAGGAGCGAGAAAAGTATATTTCTCGAGGAACCTTTTCCCGCAACTACAGGAATAACGTCTCTTTCTCAACACCAAATAAGTGTGCTTAAGCTGAAATGGGAGGTCCTTAATTGTCTGAGAGCGGTAATCATGAATGCGTTTTGTCTGTTTGCCACAATGAGGACAGATCTGTGTCGATGGCTTTGTTTCGATATAAATACGGACAAAAGAGTCAGCTTGAATTACATTTTTAATTAAAATATCTTCTAATCCTAAAAGTTTTCTGGTACAATTAGAATGCATTGAGAGATCCTCCTTTGAAAGTGGTTGTTTGGTAGACGGCATTTTCGAGGGAGGTTTCTTTTATTATAAAACATAAAAATAAAAGTTGGAATGTGTTTTATTTACACACCCCAACATTTATTATAGAACCGTATTTTTCTGGATTAAACTACTCTTTTATTTTTTCTTTCACATTCAAAAGCAAAAAGTTGACTTACCCAATTATAAATGTTAATATGTTAAAGTAACTTTTGGGATTAGTACATATCCTTGACATCTATGCACAGAAAGGAGTCGTAAGCATATAATAATTTTGTACTGAAACTATTAACGGACCGCCCAAGGTTCTCCAAACAGAAATGTTTAAATTAGCGCCATGTACCTCTTTGGGAGAAATACAGAGGTTAACGAGGTAGAGAGTTAGCGAAATGTTCGGCGGATGCTCTCTCATAGGCTTGGCTGTGTGAATTGTCGAAAAATCTTTGGGTAACTAAAGGACAACAGCGGCAATACCAAGATAATTGAATTAGGAAGCCAAAAAACTGTCTATATTCAGGCTATATTTATGCCTTGAACTTAGATTTAAGTTTGCGCCTTCTATGAATTCATAATTAGAACTTTGAAAATAGAATAAAGGAGAAACATTATGTGTGGAATTATTGGCTTTACAGGTTATACTGAGGCAAAGAAGGTTCTGATTGACGGTCTTACAACCCTGGAATACAGAGGTTATGACAGCGCGGGCATTGCATTTTATCAACAGGGAACCATTAATACTATCAAAACTACCGGGAAGGTGTCTAATCTTGCTGAGAAGGTGAAAGCACTAGATACCCTAGAATTACAAGCAGAAAGCAGCTGCGGTATCGGTCATACCAGATGGGCAACCCATGGAGGGGTTACTGATACCAACGCACATCCTCATACCGCTGGAAAGGTCACATTAATTCATAATGGAATAATAGAAAATTATAGAGAACTGGAACTCCTATTGAAAAAAGAAGGCAGAAATCCCATCTCCCAAACGGATACGGAAATTGCTGCTCTTCTTCTTGACAGTCTTTATGAAGGAGATGCTATAAAGGCTATTAAGCAAACCGTTGAATTAATTGAAGGCGCTTATGCTTTTTGCATCCTCTTTGCCGATCAGCCGGAAGTTATCTATTCCTTAAGAAACAGCAGTCCCCTTGTGGCCTGCCACACAAAAGAAGGGTCAATTATTGCATCAGATATGGTTGCGCTGATTGATTATTCCAAGGATTATTTTGTTGTGCCAGAGATGCATATCGTAACTCTCATGAAGGATAAAGTTAAATTGACAGATCTTGATGGTAATTTGGTATGCCCTAGAATGCTCCATGTTACCTGGGATATGACGGCAGCAAAAAAAGGCGGATATCCTCATTTTATGTTAAAGGAAATCCATGAGCAGCCGGAATCCTTAAGAAATACAATCCTGCCCAGAGTTCAAAACAAATTACCGGATTTTACTGCTGATAATATCCCGGACTCCCTCTTCCATGGTATATCCAGAATAATTATTACAGCCTGCGGAACCGCTATGCATGCCGGACTTATCGGTAAGATGATGTTAGAGAAACTCCTTCGAATTCCTGTCAGTGTTGAGGTTGCGTCAGAATTCCGTTATCAGGATCCTATTATTGATAAAGGGACATTAGTTATTACAATATCTCAATCAGGAGAAACTGCAGATACGCTGGCTGCACTGAAGTTATCAAAAGAAAGAGGTGCCGCAACGCTCTCCATTGTCAATGTCAAAGGCTCCTCCATAGCACGAGAAAGTGATTATGTTCTCTACACCCATGCCGGTCCTGAAATTGCAGTTGCCAGTACAAAAGCGTATACAGCGCAGTTATCCTGCCTCTATCTCCTTGCCTTTCGATTTGCTTATGCAACCGGTAAAATGGAAAAGGATGCTTGCATAGATGAACTGCAGCAGCTCCTGCATGCGGTTTCAGTATTGGAAGAAGTGCTGTCCCAGGATAAAATAATAGAAGAAATCAGCATACAAGTGAAAGATAAGGAAGACCTTTTCTTCATCGGCAGAGGTTTAGATTATGCACTTTCCTGCGAAGGGTCTATTAAATTAAAGGAAATCAGCTACATTCATTCAGAAGCTTATGCCGCCGGGGAATTAAAGCACGGTACTCTCTCACTGGTAACAGAAGGAGTTCCTGTTGTAGCACTTGCGACTCAGCAAAAAGTTTATTCCAAGATGATTTCTAATATCCGAGAGGTCAAAGCAAGGAATGCTTTTGTAATATTAGTTACCGTTGAGGATCAGGAAGCGGAAGCATCTATATATGATTATCATATAGTTCTACCAAAGATCAAGGATGAATATGCTCCATTTCCGGCAGCTGTCGTGTTACAACTCTTAGCATACTATACTTCACTGCATAGAGGATTAAACGTAGACCAGCCAAGAAATCTGGCAAAATCCGTAACGGTTGAATAAATATATAAAAGTATGTCAGCAGAGTCATTTGGAGCTGCCGGCATACTTTTTTATTTGGTGCAAATTGTGGTTTAGTGAACTCTTTTAAAGGGAAGAATATCTTATACTACCCTATCTTCCTTCCTCTCTAGTTCGATCATCATTTCAAGTACTTGTGTTTCAAGATTATCAATGAGTTTGTCCTTTTCTATTAACGCTTCATTTAAATCCGTGTCTTCAATTGATTTATTTGCAGTTAATTGTAACTTATTAAAGTCAGTAAGTAAGGAAGCATATTTGATTTCTAAATCCTTATTTTTATCATATAATTGCTGTATTACTTCTGTTTGCTCTTCTATTTTTTCATTCTGCTTTGCTAAAGCTTTATATTGCTCAAATGAATTATCTTTCTGTTCCTCTAAATTATGGGTGAAAAGATTTATCTTCTCTTCTTTCTCCCTGATTTGGTTCCATAAGCTCTCTCTCTCAGATTCCAGATCTTTAAGCTGATGCTGTAATAACTCATAAGAGTCCTCAGACTGCTTGGCTTCTTCGGATAATATCTCATTTTCTTTCATTAATTGCATTATCTGTTCTAGTTTTACATTGAATTCTTCATCCTTCTTTTCCTCCTCCAGATGAAGCTCATGCAGCTTTTGTTCTAATCGATAAACATGCTGTTTTCTTTGTTCGAGCTGTTCATTTTTTTCTTTTATTAATAATTCATATTCCTGAAGTCTCAGTACCTCTTCTGAAAGTTCTTTTCCGGAAGTTTGAAGAGTATCTATTTGATTTTGTTGCTGTTCTATTACGGAAAGTGTCTCCTCGTATTCCTTCTTAAGTTCCATTAATTCTATTTCATGTTGTTCTATATGATGATTGAGTTGCTTCGTGTATTGAGTCTGCAAAGAAGTTTTTTCTGTTTCGAATTCTTTGCGCAGAACATTTATTTCAGTTTCGAATTCTTTACGCAGAACATTTATTTCAGTTTCATTAAGTTCTTTTAACTCTTCCTTATCCATTTGTAAAGAATGATTCACATCCTCCAGCAGGTTAAGTTTTTGATTGAGTTCGCTGATGAAATCTTCTGCAGCATTGAGTAGTTTTTGCAATTTGTCTTTTTCATTATTAGAATCGGATAACTGTTTTTCTAGAGATGATTTTTCTTTTTCAAACTCGTCAAATATTCTTTCCTGTTCAATAATTGTCTGTTTCTTTAGTTCCGTTAATTTATTCTCAGCCTGTTCCTTTATAAGATTTTTATCCAACTCAGCCTGGTTTTTATATTCTTTTAACTCTAAGGTTGCAAGCTCTTTTAATTCAATCTTTTCTTGTTCCAGCTTTTTCTTAAATTCTTCAAACTTCAGTTCTGTAAGGGTCGCAAAATCAGTTTTTTCTTGTTCAACATATTTTTGATAGTCTTCCAGCTTTTGTGCTGCAAGCAATTCAATATTAGCTTTTTCCTGCTCAGCCTGTTTTATATATTCTCCAAGTTCTTGCTCTGATTGGGTCTTTATTTTTTTCTTTTCTTCTTCGAACTGATTCCTGAAATCTTCTAATTTCTGTTGGGTAAGGGATTCATATATGATTCTTTCTTGTTCAGCATATTCCTTATACTCTTCCAATTCCTGTATAGCGGCAGCTTTTGCTGAATCCAATTCTCCTTCAAGTTCTTTTATAGTATTAGAAGCCTTGGATATTTCTTGCTCATATTTCGACTGCTGCTCGGATTTTTCAAGCTGGAACTGTTCTGTTAATAAGTTAATTTGTTGTTCAGATTCCTCTGAAATTATTCTTTTTTCCTCCAGAAGATTCTGAACTTCTTTCTTTGCAGTATCCAATTGACTAGATACTGTAAGATTCTCTTCCCCAGACAATTCCAGTAGATCATTTAACTCCTTAATTTTGGCCCTTAACTCCTCGGCTTCTGTAAATTTACCCTCTAACTGGCCCAGCAAATCAGATTTTTCTTTATCCGTGATACTTAATATAGAGGTCAATTCTGCTATTTTCTGAGAACTTGTATGTATAGTTTCTGTTAGACTGTTAATCTCTTCTTTTTGATTGTTTAGAATCTTTTCAGTAGTCTGAGTATGAGTGTTTAAAGTATCATATTCTTCTGCCTTGCGATTATACTCTTCTCTGGAAATAGCTAATTGTTCTCTGGATACTTCTAGTTCAGCTTCTTTATCCTGTAGCTGTAAAGTTATTGATGCATGGTTTTGCTTAACTTCTTGCATCTCCTGCTGAATTTCTTCCAATTGGGTCTGTAACTTTATGAATGAGCTCTTGTTTACTTCTGCATTTGTTTCTAATTCCTGAATAAGTAAGAGTTTACTTTCTAGTATAGATGTTTTTTCTTCGAGCTTTGTTTCATTCTCTTTTGAACTTATTAAAAGCCTTTCAATCTCATTTTCTTTTTCAGAAAAAATAAGCTTAGCCTCTTCCAATAGTTTTATGTATTCATTAATTTGCTTGTCTTTTTCATCCAATTCTTCTCTGTCGGCTTTTAAGGCAGTCTCATGCTGGTCTTGCTTTTCCTCCAGAGAATGAATATCCATTTGGAGCTCTTGGATAATAGCTGATAGACTTTCTTTTTCAATTAGCATGGATGATATTTTTGCTTTATAATCCATTACATCCTGACTTAAATTGGTAAGCTGTTTTTCTCTTTCTTTAACATACTCCTCAATTTCAGTAGTAATCTCATTATATTTTGATATCTCCCCTTGTAAATAAGCTGCTTTTTGCTGAAGTTGTTTGTTTTCCTGCTCCCGCTTTACTAACTGTGCTTTACTTTTATCAAAATTGTTACTTAATTCCTCTATCAAATACAAACTGTTTTCATAGTCTTGTTCTACTTTTAATAAACGCTGTAATTCCTGCTTTGAAACAATCATTTATGTCTTTCCCTTCTGTATGCTGTCGATAATAATCTTAATATAATAATATAATTCACCCGAATATGTTAGGTCATAAGGACTATATTATACTTGTTTTTCCTGCAAAAATCCATGATTTTATAAAAGATAATTTCAGCTTTCAAATTTTAGATGCTGTTAAGGTTATAAAGATGGCAGGAGTTATTTTAATTCTTTTTCTACCAATCTATTTATTTTCAAAAAATCATGGTAAAATAATGAAGTCTGTAAAAAGTATCATTGATAAAGAAATTCAATTAATACGTATTAACAAATTTGGGAGAATCACATCATAATTATTAATCAGAGGAGTTTTTGGATGAACTACAATTTAAAAGAAAATATAATACCAGCTTTACCTGATCTACTTACGCTTTATAACGATGCAGGATGGAGTAATTATACCAAAGATGAAGAGCTGCTCTTAAAAGCGTATCATCACTCCATGTATGTTTTAACCGCATGGTCTGATGATAAACTTGTAGGTATACTGCGTATTGTAGGTGATGGATATACGATTGTTTATATACAGGATTTACTTGTATTAAAAGATTATCAGCACATGGGTATAGGCTCTGCGCTTATGAAGAAGGCGTTAAATAAATACAAGGAGGTATATCAAGTTATATTAATGACAGATGATAATCCAACCTTAAGAGCATTCTATGAAAAAATGGGACTGATGCTGGGTGGGGCTTATGGCTGTATTCCATTTATGAAGTTCAATTTTACATAAAGAATTGTTATATAATCTTGATAAAAAACAAGGACTAAGCTGATTTAAGCTTAGCCCTTGTCTTATATTCTTGGTAATTAAAATTATGCGATGAAGCGGGTATTATAAAATAATAAAACTTACTTCTGTATTATTCTTTTGAGGGATAAGTTTTACTCCCAGTTTGTTTTCTTCCAGTATAGCACCGTTTAATTCACCAATTTTTTCAATATTTCTCATAATTACAGAGTAATTTTCTAGACCGTTCACAGAAAGGGTAACCTTATTTCCTTCTTTTACAGCTTTTACTGTTCCTTTCGCTTCTCCCTCCATATCGTAAACAATAGTGGTTGCAGCTTCGAAATCCGATAACTCAAATACATGTAACACAGTACCATCAAGATAATTATAATCCGGCACATTCTCATTATTGCCGACCGATATAATGGAATTTGGTCTTACCATAAGGGGAAGGCTCATAAAATCATGAGTTTCATATTGCCAAGTCCCGCCTTCTACACGCTTATTGGTTAAGAAATTAGTCCAAAGACTGCTTCCCTTACTTGGGTCTTTGGGAAGGTAATAATCAACGGTTCCATCAGGTCTGAAAACAGGTGCTACAAGTAAGGAATCTCCTAACATATACTGGGTATCCAGATAATCACAGGCTCTGTCCTTTGTAAATTCAAGTATCATAGAACGCATTGCCGGAACGCCGGTATTAGCAGTTTCAGTGGCAACACCATAGAGGTATGGCATTAAGCTGCATTTTAATTTACTGAAATAGCGTACTACATCCACAGATTCTTCATCAAATAACCAGGGCACACGATAAGAACTGCTTCCGTGAAGTCTGCTGTGGGTGGATAAAAGACCAAAAGCAGACCATCTCTTATAGAGGTCAGGTGAAGCGGTATTTTCAAAGCCGCTGATATCATGGCTCCAGAAACCAAAGCCTGACATACAAAGAGACAATCCTCCTCTAAGGCTTTCACCCATGGATTCATATTTGGAAACACAGTCTCCGCCCCAGTGCACCGGGAACTTCTGGGAACCTACTGTAGCACTTCTGGCAAAAAGGATTGCTTCTTTTTTACCAAATCTCTCTTCCAGTACCTCATAAACCACCTTATTGTAAAGATAGGTATAATAGTTATGCATTTTAACAGGGTCCGCACCATTGCTATAAACAGCATTTATTACAGGAATTCTTTCACCAAAATCCGTTTTAAAGCAATCTACACCCATATCAATAAGGGCATGCAGCTTGCTGGCGAACCATTTACAGGCCTCTGTATTTGTAAAATCTACAATCCCCATACCAGGCTGCCACAAATCCCATTGCCAGGCTTCCCCGTTAGTTTGTTTGATAAGATATCCTTTTTCAGCAGCCTCATCAAACAATTTGGATTTTTGGGAGATATAAGAGTTGATCCAAACACATATTTTAAGACCTTTTTGCTTCAATCGCTTTATCATATTTACAGGGTCAGGAAATACTTCATTGTCCCATTCAAAATTACACCATTCGTACTCCTTCATCCAGAAACAATCAAAATGGAATACTCTTAGAGGAATATCTCTCTCAGCCATACCGTCTACAAAGGAAGATACGGTAGCTTCGTCATAATTGGTGGTAAAAGAAGTTGTCAACCACAGACCAAAGGACCAGGCCGGTGGCAATGAAGGTCTTCCGGTTAAAGCAGTATAATTACTAATTACTTCTTTTAAGCCATTTCCGCCAACTACAAAGTACTCTAATTTTTCACCGGGAACACTAAACTGTACTCTTGATACCGCTTCGGAGGCAACTTCAAAGGATACTTTCTCAGGATGGTTTACATAGATACCGTATCCTTTGTTAGTTACATAAAAGGGAATATTTTTATAAGACTGTTCTGAAGAGGTTCCGCCGTCTTCATTCCAGATATCAACGCTCTGTCCATTTTTTACAAAAGCAGAAAAACGTTCACCAAGTCCATATACACACTCTCCTACAGCAAGATCCAGCTGTTCACGGAAGTGAGGACCATCATCAGTCGTAATATAGCCCATTTGTCCATTTCCACTCTTGGTAAGAAGCTTGTCTCCATAATAAAAACTTAATGAGAAGTCTTTTTTTACAATGGTTACGGATGTATTACCGCTTTTTAAAACGATTTCATCTTCGCTTTCTACGATTTCTGGAACAAATGCATCATCTGAGTTTAACTCAAAAGTCGGATACACCGGAAGTTTTGCTATATAGTGCTGGGATTTTACCTTTATGATGTCACAGCTAGGAGAACTAATCTCAAGAGTAAGCAAAGGGCCTTGCAAAGTTTGCCCTCTGTGATTGATTTTTACTACTGGAGCATATAAGATAACTGATTTTTCATTGATAACATAGTCTCTTACTTCGGCAGGGGAAAAAACAGTAACTCCCTTTCGTTTCAACCAAAATCCGTCTGTAAATTTCATGACAACCTCCGTTAATTCGTATTTGTTTATCAAATAAACAATAGTTATATTTTATAGCATAATAACAATAAAGTAAACAGTTGATTCACGAAAACAAATAGAAAATGTTTAGTACTGTATGATGTATAAGGCTCTGTGTAACTTTTTTTCTATGTAAGGCTGTGTACCTGACATAGTATTATTTAATTGTATTATTGCAGAATTCTTCAATGTTAATTCTAAAGAATGAACGGTAAAAAAGGGCAGCGTAAAAACTGAAATTGAAATAAAAATTGAAATTGAAATAAAAATTGAAATTGAAATAAAAAATAACCCTTCCCTTTCAGATATATATATCCCTTCACTGGTATTGTCCAGTAAAGGGATATATATATCTGAAAGGGAAGGGATGGGGTTAGCTTATTAAAAATATCATCCTCACTCTGGTCATTGATAATCCATTCTTCCTGTAATAAGAACATTAGATAATAATTTTTAACATTAGCTAAATTTATTTTATTATGATTATTCGTATTTTACATCCAACAGGAAAAGTCCTCTTGCCTCAGCAGTTTCTCCGGCTTTGCTTCTATCACCACTTAAAAGTACCTCTTCCATATATTCAGGTGCGATATTACCTTCTCCGATTTCTATTAGCGTTCCTACAATGATTCGTGCCATATTGGGCCAGAAATCATCGGCAGTCAGGGTAATATCAATGCTGTTGATACCTGTCTTGAATTCAATACTGCTCATCTTACGAATTGTAGATTTCTTCATTCGTTTATTATCGGAAAAAGCTTTAAAGTCATGTTCACCTATTAGTGTTTGTGCTGCTTTTTTCATGAGAGAAACATCTAATTTATGAAAACAATAATAATTAAATTTGCGATCAAAAACAGAAGGGACTTCCCCGGTGGTTATCTTATAGACATACTGAAAGGATTTGGCACTGAAACTGCTGTGAAAGCGTTCGGGTACCTCAAATACTTCAAGAACTGCAATATCTCTTGGAAGATAACGGTTTAGGTAATGTTTAATCTCATACAGCTTCATATCCGTATTTGTTTTGAAGTTTGCAATCTGACCATAAGCATGTACACCTGCTTCCGTTCTGGCTGCACCTATCAGCTCAACAGTTTCATTTTCCATCTTACTTAATACAGATTCTATTTTATCTTGTATTGTAATACTTTTATTGTTTCCCGGTTGTTTTTGCCATCCGTCGTATCGGGAACCGTCGTATTCAAGGACTAATTTAATGTTTCTCATCTAATGTAGAATCCCTTTCTAAACATTTGTTTATGGGAAGCGCACCAGATCAGCATACAACCCATTCCTTTTCCATTATTATATACTACAAGTAAATTGTAAATAGTAAATTGCATTAATTTATAGAAATATAGAAATACTTCGAAAACCGAACTTAATAATACAAAGTGATGGGAATCAAAGAAAGGCTGCCGTATTAACAGCAGCCTTTCTTTATTACAAGAAGAGAATTATTCATTTAATATAATGGCAAGTAACAGAAACAATCTGATTATATTTCGAATAATAAGTCGCCATAAGTAGGTACAGGCCAAATGTCCTTATCTACGATTAATTCTAATTCATCAATAGGTTTTCTCAAAACTTCCATGGCAGGGAATACAACTTTCTTAAAGAAAACAGCCTGCTCTTGGCCTTCTTTTTCGGCAGCTTCTGTTACTACTGTCTGAAGGCTGGCTAGTGCAGCATTTGCCTCAGCTAATAAAGCTGAAGTTTCCTTTAATAAACCTGCCTGAACAGAAACATCTGCTTCTGGAACAGCAGCTTTTATTGAATTAATTGAGCTTGCAAGACCTGAAGCATATTTGATAACAGCAGGAATAAATAACTTATTAGCCATTTCAATCATAGTCTTAGCTTCGATATTAATTGTCTTGGAATAAGCTTCAAATTCGATTTCAGCACGGGAATGAAGCTCAACTTCGGATAATACATTATACTTGCCAAATATCTTTATTGATTTTTCAGAAGTCATTGCAGGAATTGCTTCAACAAGAGATTTTAAATTAGGAAGACCTCTTCTTTCAGCCTCTTCAACCCAAGCATCGGAGTATCCGTTGCCGTTAAAGATAATTCTCTGATGCTCTGTTAAAGTCTTCTTTATTAAATCGTGAACTGCTACATCAAAGTCTTTTGCCTCAGCTAATTCATCAGCAAACTGGCTTAATACATCAGCTACAATTGTATTTAAGGTAGTGTTAGGACCTGCGATAGACATGGAAGAACCAACCATACGGAATTCAAATTTATTACCGGTGAAGGCAAAAGGTGAAGTACGGTTTCTATCAGTTGCATCTTTCTTTAATTCAGGAAGAGTATGAACACCAATATTTAATTTTCCGCCCTGCTTACTGCTCTTAGCATCACCAGTTTCAACAAGCTGCTTAACTACATCTTCTAACTGTTCGCCAAGGAAGATGGAAATAATAGCCGGAGGAGCTTCGTTAGCACCTAATCTGTGGTCATTACCAGCATTGGATGCAGAAAGACGTAATAAGTCTGCATTATCATCTACTGCTTTAATGACAGCAGATAGGAATAATAAGAACTGTATATTCTCATGAGGGGTCTTTCCGGGATCTAAAAGGTTCTTTCCGGTATCAGTTACAATTGACCAGTTGTCATGTTTACCGGAACCATTAACGCCTGCAAAAGGTTTCTCATGAAGGAGACAAACAAGACCATGACGGTTAGCAACTTTCTTCATAGTCTCCATTACTAACTGATTGTGATCTGTTGCAATATTTGCAGTAGAATAAATTGGAGCTAATTCATGCTGAGCGGGAGCAACTTCATTGTGCTGTGTCTTGGCAAGAATTCCAAGCTTCCAGCATTCTTCATTTACTTCTTTCATGAAAGCCGCAACTCTTTCTTTTAAGCTTCCGAAATAGTGATCTTCCATTTCCTGACCTTTAGGAGGCTGTGCACCAAATAAAGTACGTCCGGTAAAGATTAAATCTTCTCTCTTTAAATATTTTGATTTATCTATTAAGAAATATTCCTGTTCAGGACCAACGGAACAGGATACTGATTTCACTTCATCATGTCCGAATAATTTAAGAACACGTACTGCCTGATCGCTGATGGCTTCCATTGAACGAAGAAGAGGAGTCTTCTTATCAAGGGCTTCACCGGTATATGAACAGAATGCAGTAGGAATGCAAAGGGTAACACCGGCTGCATCTTCTCTTAAGAAAGCAGGTGAAGTACAATCCCAAGCTGTATATCCTCTAGCTTCAAAGGTTGCTCTTAAACCGCCGGAAGGGAAGGAAGAAGCATCTGGCTCGCCTTTAATTAATTCCTTACCGGAGAACTCAAGTATAATCTTTCCATCAGATGTAGGGCTTATAAAGGAATCATGCTTTTCAGCAGTAATACCTGTCATTGGCTGAAACCAATGGGTATAATGAGTTGCTCCTCTTTCGATTGCCCAGTCCTTCATAGCATTTGCAACAATATCTGCTACCTCCGGATCCAGTTCCTCTCCGTTTTTAATTGTTTTCTTTAAAGCGGCAAAAACTTTTTTGGGTAAACGTTCTGCCATGGTGGCTTCATTAAATACATCAACGCCAAAGATATCAGTCAATTTCTCTGCCATAAAAAAGCTCCTTCCATACATTTATATTTTGTCTTTAAATATATTTATTTCAAATACAAGCATCATAGACCAGACATAAACATTATACGTTAATGCAGGGTAAACGGCACTCGCACTGTAAAAAGCACTTGTACTATTAAGGATACCTGTATAAAAAAAACGTCCCCTAATAAAACATGGGAACGTCCTCGCTCCGGCTTAAATTTTGCCTACAGATAAAATACCACTTTTTCAGTAAAAAGGAAAGCTTTTTTTGAAAAATCTTTCGATACTTTATTTTATTAACAAAAAAGCCGTTTATACTTTATTTTTTAAGTTCATCTCTGCAAAACTGATAGGAACTCTAACGTTATGAGCTTCAAATTCTTTTTTGATACTTTCCAGAATCTCAGATTTACCGGATGCATAGTCTTCTATCTTAACCCATGCACGGATTCCCATGCTGATAGCCCCCGGTTCAAAGCTATTTACCAGAATTGAATTTGCTGCTTCCTTTACAATCTTTTCATTCTCTGTAATGATTCTATTCAGAATTTCCTTTACTTTATCTATATCCTCACTGAAGGAAATTGATATATTGATATCAAGTCTTCTCTGAGTTTCATTAGTGGTATTTATTATATTAGAATTCGAGAGTGCTCCGTTTGGCATAACTACCAGACGGTTGTCAGCTGTAAGCATCTTGGTATAAAAGATATCAATTGAAATTACAGTACCCTCATTACCGGCATAGATGATGTAATCACCTACTTTAAAAGGGCGAAGAAGCAGAATAATAACGCCTCCTGCAAAGTTTGACAGTCCGCCTTGCAAAGCCAGACCGATACTTAAACCAGCTGAGCCTAAAACAGCAACCAAACTTGCATCCTTTACACTAAATACCTGTACTAAGATAATCCAGATTAATATAATGTAGAGTACGGCATTTAAAAGTGCAAGCAGAAAGCTCTTAACCCCTGCTTCCATTTTACCGCGGTTAAAGGCTCTCTCAGCCATGGCAAGAAATATCTTAATAATCTTTTTTCCGATAAAGAATACCAATAGGGTTATGAGGATTTTAAGAATCAAATCAAAACCATTGTCTACAAAGCTTTTCCAGATGCTTCTTAAGGATGTAAGCACATCACCTTTTATTAATGTCATTATATCCACCGGTGTGTTTACCTCCTTTTCTCTCTGACGATATCCTTTACTGTTTTCTTCGTTTTAACTGCGTCAGTGGGTACGCAGGAATACACACTGATTCCAAGAGGCGGAACTATGACAGAAAGAGAATGTTCTCTTCCATCCGCTTCTTTGTGCTTTGATTGTTTCAAGCGCTTATTGCAATATCCTTTACCGCCAAAACGTTCATAATCACTGCTGAAAATCTCTTTATATTTTCCCGCAAATGGAACACCTATCAGAAAATTTTCATATGGTACCGGTGTAAAATTACAGACCACAAGCAGTGTGTCATTTATATTTTCAGTTTTTCGGGTGAACACTACAATACTGTGGTCGGCATCTAAGCTGCTGATCCATTCAAAGCCCTTTTCCTCAAAATCCAATGCATAAAGAGCGGCATTTTTTTTGTAAAGGTTGTTCAGCTCTTTTACGTATAAATTTAAGGCAGCATTAGGTTCTTCCTTTAATAATTCCCAATCAATTTCTTTCTTCTCATCCCATTCCTTAAATTGGGCGAAGTCCTGTCCCATAAACAACAATTTTTTACCCGGATGGCACATCATGAATCCATAGGCGGCTCTAAGATTGGAGAATTTATCTTCCGGATTTCCTGGCATTTTCTGTATCATGGAACCTTTTCCATGAACGACTTCGTCGTGAGATAATACAAGGATGAACTTCTCGCTATATGCATATACCATACTGAAAGTAAGTTCACCGTGGCGGCCCTTACGGAATAAAGGGTCAGTCTTCATATAACCAGTAAAATCGTTCATCCAACCCATATTCCATTTTAAGTCAAAACCTAAACCGCCTTCCTCCAAAGCTCCTGTAATCTTTGGCCATGCGGTTGATTCTTCTGCGATGAGTACAACTCCATCTTTTCTTTTCTTTACAATGGAATTTAAATGTTTTAGCATCTCCATGGCTTCCAGATTCTCATTTCCGCCATGCTTATTGGCAACCCATTCACCTGAATTTTTGCCGTAATCTAAATATAGCATGGAAGCAACGGCATCCATACGGATTCCGTCAATGTGGTATTTCTCAATCCAGAATAGGGCATTTGCTATCAGAAACAAAGAAACCTGCGGCCTTCCATAATTGTATATTAAGGTTCCCCAATGAGGGTGAGTGCCCTGTCTTGGATCTAAATGTTCATAGAGACAGGTGCCGTCAAAGGAGGCAAGACCAAAGCTGTCCTTGGGAAAATGGGCTGGTACCCAGTCTAAAATTACACCAATCCCTTTTTCGTGCAGGAAATCAATAAAATACATAAAATCATCGGGAGAACCATATCTGGCTGTAGGGGCATAATATCCGGTAACCTGATAACCCCAGGAACCATCAAAAGGATGTTCCATCACAGGCATTAA
This sequence comes from Anaerocolumna chitinilytica, assembly GCF_014218355.1. NCBI lineage: Bacteria > Bacillati > Bacillota > Clostridia > Lachnospirales > Lachnospiraceae > Anaerocolumna > Anaerocolumna chitinilytica. The sequence goes on along the minus strand of NZ_AP023368.1, from coordinate 2,935,404 downwards.
CTCTACATGAGTATAACCCATCTCTAATACATAATCAGAAACCATGGGAGCTAATTCTTTGTAGTTATAAAATTCTCTATCACTGCTAATTGGTTTTCGAAAGGATCCAAGGTGCAATTCCAGTATGTTCATTGGCTCATTTTTATAGTTCTTAATTTTTCTGGTATGCAGCCAATCCGAATCCTTCCATTGATAAGTAGTTAAATCATATACTATTGAGGCGTTATTGGGCCTTAACTCGGCTCTGTTGGCATAAGGGTCGGCTTTTAAAACAACCATACCGCCTTTTACTTTGATTTCGTATTTATAGATTTCCCCTTCCGTAAGGCCAGGGATGAAGAGTTCAAAGATACCGGAATCCTTTAATCTGTTCATAGGATGTCTTCTGCCGTCCCAAAGATTAAAATCTCCTACGACACTTACCCTAACGGAATTAGGAGCCCAAACGGCAAAGTGTACGCCTTTAACCCCATTTATCTCCATGGGATGAGCACCGAGTTTATCGTATATAGTATAATGAATACCTTTTGAGAACCGATTCAAATCAATATCTGTCAATATCTGCTGATAAAAATAAGGGTCAATTATTTCTTTTGTTTCACCATTATCATAAGTAACAATCAGCGTATAGGCAGATATCCGTTTTAGTTTTGGAATAAGAACGGCATAAAAGCTCTCTTCTTCCATTACCATTGAATATTCTTTTTCAGTCTTTTGTAATTTGACCTTTACCTCTATCGCTGTGGGTATATAAGCTTGAATTAACAGACCTTCGTCTATAAGATGAGGACCTAAAATGTCACGGGGGTGATCCTCTTCCGAAAAAATGATTGCCTCAATTCCGGCCCAATCCATTAAACTATATAGAATATCCTCCATCATACAGCCTCCGCTCTAAGTTTATTCTTATTCCATATACCACTCATCTACGCCATTTGATTCTTCCTCTTCTGACTTCTCCGGCATATATTTCTTAAAGATACGTTCCATCAGGAATGAAACCAGCAGAGTACATAAAGCCGGCGCAAATACAATAGGGATACGAAACAGGTAAACTAATAAACCAAAGAAAATAACTATAATAGCCATTAGTATCGTACTGGGCAGATGTCTCATTGACATAAAGAATGCTGTTTTAAACAGGTGCAGGGTCTTTGTCTTAAATCTGGATAATACCGGAAATATATAGATTGTAATAAAAAACAGGACAATAAATAAAGCAGTAAAGATGCTAAAAAGAATAACTCCTGTAGTATTATGGAGATTTTTTGCATATCTCCAGTCGATAGCAAGTATAGAGGAAGCTGCAATTAATATAAGTCCGCTGACAAGACCTTGTAAAAAGTTTAACTTAAAAGCTTTAAAATACTCTTTTGAGATATAACCTCTGTCTCTGCGCAGAGATTTGGCAGTCGCATAATAAAGAGCTGTTAAAGCAGGACCAATGGTAATAATAGGAATACAGGTAATTAAAAATATAATACTTAAAAAGAATGCATCTACAATCTTATTCAGTCCTGAAAAAAATGGGTTGTCCAAGTTAAAAATACTGCTCATGAGTTATCTCCTTACATGTGGTAACATACTTTATTTGGTATATATAAAATAATTTATATTTATTTAACTGGTGGTACTTAGATGTGAGATGCGATACACTCCAAATTACCTTCCAGCACATAGCTTCCAAATCCGGATGGAAGAATAAAATGGTCACCTTTGGTGATTCGTTCACCATCTAAATATCCTTCACCATTAATAACACTCATAATGGTAAAAGGCTCAACCTGCTCTAAGGCTGTGCTTCCATTTATTGTTATCTTTTCTACGGTATAAAATTCACAGTTTACCAGCTCTTCTATCTGTCCGCCTTTTATGTCCCATATTTTTCTTACTGGCTCAGTAAGCTTTTGAGGGCAGGTAATAACATCGATACTTTTATCAATATGCAGTTCACGGGGTTTGCCGTTTTGTAATCGGCCATAGTCGTAAAGCCGATATGTTATATCACTGTTCTGTTGGGTTTCTAAGATTACGGTACCGGCTTTGATTGCATGTACGGTTCCGGGTATAATCTGAAAGAAATCACCTTTTTTAATGGGGATTACACGAATAAGTTCTTCCCACTGGTTATTATGGATCATGGAAGACAATTCTTCTTTGTTGTTAGCATTATGTCCGATAACAATTTTACCATCATCTTTGCAATTTAAGATATACCAGCATTCTGTTTTACCAAGTGAGCCATTCTCGTGGGTTTTTGCATAATTATCATCCGGATGAACCTGAATACTTAAATCTTGTTTGGCATCTATAATTTTAATTAAAAGCGGAAATACGTCACCTTCTGCATTACCAAAAAGCTCTCTGTGATTTGCCCACAGACTGCTTAAGGTCTCTCCTTTATATTCACCTGCTTTTATCTTGCAATCTCCATTAGTATGAGCACTGACAGCCCAACATTCCCCGGTATTATCACTTGGGATATCATAGCCGAAATCTGTGTTCAGCCTGTTACCGCCCCAGATCATTTCTTTAAATACTGGTTCTAAAAATAATATATCTTGCATCTTTTCCTCTCATTCCGCCGCTGATAGCGGCATATATCAATAGCTTATATACTTATACTTATATTACCACAAAAGCTTGGCTTAAAAAAGTGAAAATTATCTAAATAAAACATGTAATTTTTAAATTCTTAAAAAAGGGCTGTTGCTAAGGAAGCACTGCAGAGGATAAATGCTTGATTAAACAATTGATCGGCAAACGATATGATTGGCATACTAAAATCTTACATAAAATGTTAGATCTAGTATGCCAATTCGTATCAACTGTCGGTCAAACAGTCCATTCTGGCAAGTTATGCTCTACAGGGTTCATCTTGCAACAACCCTTTAGATATACATATTATAAAATTATTCCTGACTATTTAACATTGCTACGATTAAATCAGCAGCATCCTGACGTGTAAGGTTATCACTTGCATGTAATTGGTTACTATTATTAGGCACTAAAAGCTTAAGTCCAAATGCGATGGCTGCATAACCTAAATCAGACTGGTTAATTAATGACTGGTCTGCTACATTAAGTGTATAGATTCCGCTGATTTTAGCTGCTTTTTCAAGACCTAATACTTGAACTGCATATTTTGCAGCATCCATACGGCTTACTGAAGTTCCTGTGAGTTTATATTTAGAGGAATCGGCATAGAAGCCTGCTTTTGAAATAAAATCATTTAATTCTGTAGTTGTAATTGCCTGAGTAGGTTTAAATAACCCACCTTCAAAACCAATTCCCATATTAGCAAGAAGAATTATATTTCTGGCTGAGGAATTCCCCTGAATATCCGTATAGTTATAAAGACTAGTAGGCTTTACATATTCTTTGCCATCATAATCAAGCTGCTTTCCGGTAAATGGAGAGATATAATCCGGAGAGATATCGGTACGGTATACAAGTCGAACCAAAGGAGTCTGAGTATAAGAAGAACTGGAAACTGCATTCTTATAATATACTTCATAAACCAAGTGGTATCCTTCGTTAGCAATATAGTTCGTGAAAGCTTTATCTGCGGAAATGATATTAGTAGGTGCTTCAAAAGTTAACTGGGTATCCCAATTATAATTGAAGTTATAAATCTTTCCGGTTACACCGTCAACGGCACCACTAATATTGTTACCAGCATACGGAATATTTTCATTCATTCGCTGATAATTATAGGTGTAACCGCCATATACCGGCTTGCTGTCTTTGTAGGCAATAATGTAATCATTGGAAGTACCGGTATAGGATGAATTCTTAAAATAATCCGGTATTTCTGTCTTTAAAAAGCCTTCAAAGATGCTCTTTCCCTGCTTAGCAGTATATTTGATTTTAGTATCGTTCCACTTATCTTTCGTGGTATTATAATAATTGTTTGTGCTGGAATAATAAGACATTATCTTACCAGTCTTAGCATCTACCGATGCATAAGCATATGCACGGTAAGAATTTGTGGAACCCTCTTTTACCTCTCTTGGATCAGAAAAGCTAACATTCCAAACATAAGCTGTAGTACCATTTATATTCGTATTTTTATAGAGATTGGCTGTTATTGATGTCATGTTTTTATCAAAAAGCAGCTTTGTATTACCTTTAATAGCATTTATAGCATCGTTTTTAGAAATCAGACCCTTTATACTGTCAACTTCAGCAGATTCCTGTGGTGTCAGATTACCTGCTTTGGCACTGCCCATATCAAGGCTTGCTTCTTCTTTTGAAGAATAGGCTGTATTCCAAAGGTTCTGAGTGTCATATACTTTTCCTGTTAAAGCATCAACAGCGATATAGGACTTTTCAGGGCTGTATACCAGAAATGCCTTGGCAGTACTTTTGCCATTGTTATCAGTTGTATATGCGCTTTGATAAGATAAGGTCATTTTGCTATTCTTTCCAATTAAGGCAGCTGCCGCATCCTTCGTTATCTTGGCATTGGAAGAAGGTATTGTGACATCATAAAGCCAATTGCTGGAATAGGTGGTTACAACACCTGTCTGATAATTAACACTTACACTGACAGTATTATCCGGCATGGGTATTCCGTTCTCAACTCTTTGATACTGATAGGTATAAGAACCGTTATAGGATGCTGTAGAAGAAGTCTGGATATATTGAAGCTTACTGAAGATATCCGGTGTAATCCCCTTTATAAATGCATCAGCCTTATCTTTTAATTCGCTTTGAAGATAAACCGGTTTATAACTCTGGTTCGTATAATAACTATAATAGGTTATATGACCTTTTGAATCAGAATTTACATTGATACTTTTACTGCCGTCTTTCGTAGACCAGATCAGGTTCCAAGTATTGTTGGAATAAGGATCGCCAGTATAATAATTGTAGGAAAACTCTGATAATTCGGAAGGTATGGTAATTTTAGATTTCACAGTATTTATCATACTTTCTAAATCCTCTGACGACACAGCCGCACCTGATTGTACACCTGCTGCTATTTTAGTTGTTTGAATAAGATCTGCCGCTGCTAAAGATTGAATCGGCAGGGCACTTACTATAAGGGCACTGCTTAGGATTACAGCCCCAATTTTTTTTGATATCATAAAAATTCCTCCTTTACTAGATTTTTATATTATTTCCTAGTTCAACCATTAGACGATGCAAAATATGGTATCGTTCCATAAATTTTAAATAATTTTTTATTTTTAGTAAAAGAATTTATGATTTCTCTTAAATTAGTAATTTCCTATTCCTAGAAATACTTAAATCTTGTGAATGAAAAGACCGCTCCTAAGTTTTGGCTCAAACCAGGTGGATTTTGGCGGCATTAATTTATCTTTGTCGGATACTGCTATTAATTCTTGGATGTCTGTTGGATACATCGAAAAGGCAACTGCCATATCCTCTTGTACTCTCCGCTCTAATTCTCTCAGTCCTCTGATACCGCCAACAAAATCAATTCTCTTATCACTGCGGGGGTCTTTGATTCCAAGCACCGGCTCGAGGAGATAATCCTGTAATAAAGAAACATCCAGCCCTGCCACCGGATCCTTCTTTTCGTATTCTTTTTTTATTTTAAGTTTATACCATCCATTTTTGAGATACATACCAAACTCTCCTTTTCCTGTTGGTTGGTAAGGTTCAGCACCTAAAAACGTAATTGTAAAATATTCAGACACTTTAGCATGAAATTCTTCGAGGGTATTACCATTTAAATCTTTTACAACTCGGTTATAAGGCATAATCATAAGTTCTTCAGAGGGGAAGATTACAGACAAGAAGTAATTAAATTCTTCTTTTCCGGTATAGTTTGTATGCTCTTCTCTGCGTTTCATACCCACTTTTATCGCAGAAGCAGCTCTATGATGACCATCAGCTATATAAATAGAAGTAATATGTTCGAATTCCTCTTTTATTGTTGTAATCTCTTCTATATCATCAATCTTCCATACATTGTGAGTAATGCCATCGGGTGAAGTAAAACAGTAGAGTTTTTCCTTTGTTTTATTGAGATTAAGAATATTCTTAATCCTATCGGATCCTCGAAAGGTTAAAAAAATAGGACCGGTCTGGGCATTACAGCTGTCAATGTGTCTTATCCTGTCCAGCTCTTTATCGGTTCTTGTATTCTCATGGCGTTTAATAACTCCATTTTGATAGTCGTCAATTGATGCACAGGCAACAAGTCCGGTTTGACTTTTTCCATTCATGATGAGTTCGTAGATATAAAAGCATTCTTTTTCTTCCTGAATAAACTGTTCTTTGTTAATCATTTCTTCCAGTAGTTCCTTTGCCCTATCATATACCAAATCATCGTAGGTAGATATGTTATCTGGAAGTGTGGTCTCAGCTCTGTCTATTCTCAGAAAGGACAGAGGCTCTCTTATTATCTCTGCTTTTGCTTCTTCTCTATTGTAAACGTCGTAGGGTAATGCTGCTATTTTCTCCGCCAGAGCAGTTGTAGTATTATTTGTATTTCCTGGTCTTATTGCACGAAAAGGTTTGATAGTTGCCATTTTGCCTCCTTTTATTAAAAAAGGTCAATACCAAAAGCCTGTTTTCTCTTGGTATTAACCTGTCTTTCTCGTAATATTTTTATTCGGATATAGTTCTGACCTTTAATACTCCGTCTATTGTTTCTAATTTAGCCGAAGTACCGGAAGCGATACTTCCTTCTATATCAATTACGGTGTAAGCATAATCGCCTTTACTTTTATTGATAAGGTTTGATATATTGATATTCTCTGAAGAAAATACACCGGTGAACTGCGTTAACATATTAGGAATGTTTTTATGGTTAATGGTTACTCTGGTTCCGCCAGTGAAGGTTCCTGCATCACAATCCGGATAATTAACAGAATTCTTAATGATACCATGTTCTAAATAATCCTTGATTTGCTTTACAGCCATGACAGCACAATTATCTTCCGACTCTTCTGTGGAGGCTCCAAGATGTGGAATTGCTATAACCCCTTCCATAGCAGCGGTCTTATCATTTGGAAAGTCTGTTACATAGGCTCCTACTTTTCCGGATTTTAATGCTTCTTCCATATCTTCATCATTTACCAGCAGATCTCTTGCGAAATTAAGGATAACAACTCCGTCTTTACATTTTGACAGGGTTTCTTTATTGATCATCTTCTTGGTATCGTCTAATAAGGGAACATGAAGGCTTATATAATCACATTCTCTATAAATATCATCTTTGGATTTTACAGATATTATATCGCGGGATAAGTTCCAAGCATGCTCTACTGAAATATAAGGATCGCAGCCGTAGACTTCCATACCAAGGCGGTTAGCAGCGTTAGCAACCAGTACCCCTATGGCTCCAAGTCCGATGACACCAAGCTTTTTACCTTGGATTTCCTTGCCGGCGAATTTGGCTTTTCCTTTTTCCACCAGCTTAGCAATATCTTTTTCTTCTTTTATAGTCTGGACCCAGTTAATACCGCCTACTATATTTCTGGAAGCAAGCATAAGACCTGCAATCACAAGCTCTTTCACACCGTTGGCATTTGCTCCCGGGGTATTAAATACTACAATTCCATCTCCGGCACATCTATCCAAAGGGATATTATTTACACCGGCACCAGCACGTGCAATAGCTGCAATGTTATCAGTGAGTTCCATCTCCAGCATAGAGGCACTTCTTACCAGAACTGCATCTGATTCCTTTATATCTTCAGTTGTCTCATAATTTTCTGAAAAAAGCTTAAGTCCCACTCCGGCAATTGGATTCAGGCAATGATATTTAAACTTCGGCATAAGTACTCCTCTCTGCTATTTTAGATTTTTAGCTTCAAATTCCTTCATGAATTCAACTAATTTTTCAACACCTTCTATGGGCATTGCATTATAGATACTGGCACGCATACCACCTACGGTTCTGTGACCCTTTAAGTTTTCAAAGCCTGCGGCCTTTGCCTCTTTAACAAATTTAGCATCCAATTCATCATCTCCTGTTATAAAAGGAACATTCATCAATGAACGGTCTTCTTTTACAACAGTGCCCTTAAAGAGTTTACTCTCATCTAAGAAATTATAGAGAATAGCTGCTTTTCTCTCATTGATTTCTTTCATTGCTTCCAAACCGCCCAGTTTCTTAAGCCATTTAAAGACTTTTCCGCAGATATAGATACCATAAGCGGGAGGCGTATTATACATAGAACCATTATCCAGATGAATTTTATATTTGAACATAGTTGGAGTACCGGGTAAAGTATCCTCTGTTATCAAATCCTCTCGGATAATAACGATAACAACACCGGCAGGTCCCACATTCTTTTGTACTCCGCCGTAGATTATACCATACTTTGTTACATCTACCGGCTCTGAAAGAAAGCAGGAAGAGACATCTGCAACAAGGGGTTTTCCTTTCGTATTAGGAAGGGTCTTAAATTTTGTACCATATATGGTATTATTTTCACAAATATAAACGTAATCAGCATTCTCGCTTATAGGAAGATCGGAACAATCGGGTATGTAAGTAAAAGTTTTATCTTCGGAAGAAGCAATTTTATTCGCTGTGCCATATATTTTAGCTTCCTGAAATGCTTTTTTTGCCCATAACCCTGTGACAATATAGTCTGCCACCTTATTCTTCATCAGGTTCATCGGAATCATGGCAAATTGTGAAGAAGCGCCACCTTGCAAAAAGAGTACTTTATAGTTATCAGGAATATTCATCAGTTCTCTTAAGTCAGCTTCTGCTTCGTTAATGATTGTCTCATAAGCCTTTGATCTGTGACTCATCTCCATAACTGACATTCCGGTTCCCCTATAATCCAGCATCTCTTCTGCTGCTTCTTTAAGTACTTCTTCCGGCAATACGGCCGGGCCTGCTGAAAAATTATAAATTCTCGCCACTTACATATCCTCCTTATTATTATTCAGTCAGAGCAAAGAAGATAGGCCTCTTTGCCCCGCTGGTTTTTTGACGCGTGAACGCTTTAATCCATTACATTATAAAACTAAGTTAAAATTTAGTCAATATAATCTTATATCTTTCCTATTTATTACCGGCTTCCAAATCTTCTTCCGTAAAAACTTCCTCGATAGCAGCACCGGGAGCAACCATAGGCCAGACCTTATCATCACTCTCCAATTGACAGTCAATTACTACCGGGATGTTCAGACTGATGGCTTCTTTTAAAACAGTTTCTGCTTCTTCTCTTTTGGTTATACGATATGCCTTTGCTCCCATAGCTTCAGCCAATTTAACAAAATCCACGGAATCATTTAAGGTGGTATAGGAGTAGCGTTCGCCATAGAATAAGGATTGCCACTGACGTACCATACCAAGTACATGATTATTAAAAATCACCTGAATGATAGGGATGTTATATCTGGTAGCGGTGGCAATCTCGTTCATATTCATTCGAAAGCAACCGTCTCCGGCAATATTTATAACCGTTTTGTCTGTATTTCCTACTTTTGCTCCTATACAAGCACCTAACCCGTAGCCCATGGTACCAAGGCCGCCAGAGGTTATAAAGGTCCTCGGGTATTTGTAGTTAAAATACTGGGCAGACCACATCTGATGCTGGCCGACCTCTGTCGTTATTATAGCTTCTCCATTCGTAAGCTCATAAAGTTTATTTAAGATAAATGGTCCGGTAAGACCTCGCTCGTGGTATTTTAAAGGATATTTCTTCTTCATATCCATCACGTGATCAAGCCAGTCCTTATGTTTTTGTTCTGGTAATCTGTTATTGATTGCTTTTAAAACCTCTTTGATATCACCGATAACTGCATGGTCAACTAAGACATTCTTGTTGATTTCCGCGGGGTCTACATCTATTTGCAGAATTTTGGCATTTCTTGCGAAACGCGCTGTATTGCCTGTTACTCTGTCACTGAATCTGGAACCTACCGTGATTAAGAGATCACATTCGGTAACACTATAGTTCGCTGTTTTCGTACCATGCATGCCTAACATTCCGGTGTAATAGGTATCCTCACCACTAAAAGCACCCTTTCCCATAAGGGTATCCGTTACCGGTGCATCTGTTCTTTTTACAAATTCTCTTAATTCTATCCAGGCATCAGATATTACTGCTCCGCCGCCGACAAAGATTACGGGCTTTTTTGATTCCACAATCATTGAAATTGCAGTAGAAATATCTTCTGCTGTAAAAGTATCTGTAATTCGATTTATTATTGGAGGCGTGACTCTTTGGTATTCTGTTTTATTTGCAGTAACATCCTTCGCAATATCAATCAAAACCGGACCCGGTCTTCCTGTCTGGGCAATGAGAAAGGCTTTCCGGATGGTATCGGCTAATTGTGTTACATCTTTCACAATATAATTATGTTTGGTAACAGGCATTGTAATACCTGCGATATCAACTTCCTGAAAACTATCCTTTCCTAAGAGATTAACGGCAACATTCCCTGTTATTGCAACCATTGGGACGGAATCCATATAAGCTGTTGCGATACCTGTTACTAAATTAGTAGCTCCGGGTCCGCTGGTTGCCAGGCATACACCTACTTTACCGGTGGATCTGGCATAACCGTCTGCAGCATGGGAGGCTCCCTGCTCATGGGAGGTTAATATATGCCGTATCTCGTCCTGATGTCTGTATAATTCATCATAGATATTTAGGACAGCTCCGCCCGGATACCCGAAGATGGTATCTACGCCCTGTTCTTTTAAACATTCTACTAAAATCTGTGATCCTGTTAACTGCATCTTTGCACCTCTCTTTTAGCCTTTTCATTTGAAACCGTTGCCGGTATGTTATATCTATATCTGTTTTATGTTAAGATATGGTAATATTCGTTGTTATTATTATCTTGTTGGCACCTCTAAGATAGCACCTCTGCTGGCAGATGTAACCATAGCTGAATATCTTGCCAGATAGCCGGTTGTTATCTTAGGCTGTTTAGGCTGCCATTTCTCCCTGCGTTTATTAAGCTCATCTTCTGAGAGAGCTACATTTAAGGAATTCGATGTAATATCTATTTGAATGAGGTCTCCTTCTTCTAGAAGAGCGATATTACCGCCTACGGCAGCTTCGGGGCACACATGTCCGATACAGGCACCTCTGGAAGCACCAGAGAATCTTCCATCTGTAATTAAGGCTACACTGGATCCAAGTCCCATTCCCATGATAGCTGAGGTTGGATTGAGCATCTCCCTCATTCCGGGGCCGCCTTTGGGTCCTTCATAACGGATAACTACGACATCTCCTGGATTAATTTTGCCCTCTTTTATAGTCTTAATAGCATCATCTTCAGAGTCGAATACTCTCGCAGGACCTTCGTGTTTTAACATTTCAGGAGCTACAGCAGACCTTTTAACTATAGCGGAGTCAGTAGCCAGATTCCCTTTTAAAATTGCTATGCCACCTGTTTCACTATATGGATTATCAATGCTTCTTATGACATCCGTGTCCAAATTCCTGCAGTGAGCAATATTCTCCCCTACGGTTTTACCGCTTACTGTTATTAAATCTTTCTCGATGAGACCCTTTTTGTCAAGCTCATTCATAACGGCATAAACTCCGCCTGCTTCATTCAAATCTTCTATATAGGCATGACCTGCCGGTGCCAGATGGCAGAGATTCGGGGTCTTTGCACTGATTTCATTTGCTATCTCGAGATTTAGTTCTACTCCTGCTTCATGTGCAATTGCCGGAAGATGGAGCATACTATTGGTGGAGCATCCCAATGCCATATCTACAGTTAAAGCATTCATAAAGGCTTCTCTTACCATAATATCTCTAGGGCGAATGTTTCTTTCAAGGAGTTCCATAATCTTCATTCCCGCATGTTTGGCTAAACGGATTCTTTCAGAAAATACTGCGGGAATGGTTCCGTTACCCTGTAGTCCCATACCAAGGACTTCTGTGAGGCAATTCATGCTATTTGCTGTATACATACCGGAACAGGAACCAGCGGTAGGGCATACCTTACAGGCATATTCCTCTACCTCCTCTTCTGACAATTTACCAGCAGTATAAGCACCTACAGCTTCAAACATACTGGAAAGGCTTGTTTTCTCACCTTTCACCCTACCTGCAAGCATAGGCCCCCCACTTACAAAGATAGTCGGGACATTTACTCTTGCTGCTGCCATTAATAACCCGGGAACGTTCTTATCGCAATTAGGTACCATTACCAATGCGTCAAAAGCATGTGCCATTGCCATAGCTTCTGTGGAATCAGCGATTAGATCTCTGGTAACAAGAGAATATTTCATTCCCGTATGTCCCATAGAGATTCCGTCGCAGACTGCAATTGCCGGAAATACGATTGGGGTTCCGCCTGCCATGGCAACTCCCATCTTGACGGCATCTACAATTTTGTCGAGATTCATATGGCCTGGAACGATTTCGTTATAAGAACTGACGATACCAATTAATGGTCTGTCCAATTCTTCCTTGGTAATACCAAGCGCATTAAAGAGAGATCTATGGGGAGCTTGTTGAATTCCTGTTTTCACTGAATCACTATTCATAGCAATACCACCTTCACTTTTAATTTGACTGTTTAACGCTGGAATGTATAAAATTACGATGTTTCCGTATATAATAACTTAATTTATATAAAAAATCAATATGAAATTCTTTATTATCAAAACTTTTCAGTGCTTAAAAGTTAACTATGTAATTATATCTGTACTTTTATCTCTGATTCAGAACATTTAAAATCCAATAAAAAAGAAGTATTCTCCATAAGACATCAATTTTGTGCCCGGAAAATACTTCTTTGTATTTTACACCATTGTATGATACATCTTTGTTCTATTTTGCATTTTCTTCTGTTGAATATATTTCCACTATCTTTAATAATATTTCAACGATTTTCTCCATGGATTGTACCGGTATGAATTCATATCTTCCGTGAAAATTATTTCCTCCGGCACAAAGATTAGGGCAGGGAAGCCCCATGTAAGAAAGTCTTGCACCATCTGTACCGCCGCGAATGGGAACAACAATCGGCGTTACCCCAACTTCTTCCATAGCACGTTTAGCATTATCAATCAGATGTATATGCGGTTCTACTTTTTCTTTCATATTGTAATAAGAATCTTTTACTTCTACTTTAAAAGTACCCTCACCGTATTTTTCGTTCAGGTATTCTCCGATTTTAATGAATCTGGCTTTTTTTGCTTCAAACTGGGCTTTATCATGATCACGAATGATGTATACAGCTCTTGCAGAATCTACGGTTCCTTCCAAAGCATTCAACATATAGAAACCTTCATAATTCTCGGTATACATAGGGTCTTCGTTGGCCGGAAGCATATTCTGGAACTCCATTGCAAGTAACAAAGCATTTACCATCTTATTCTTTGCACTGCCGGGATGGATACTTACACCTTGAATCTGAATTTTTCCTGCGGCTGCATTAAAATTCTCGTATTCTATTTCTCCAAGTTCACCGCCGTCAATGGTGTAGGCAAAATCAGCACCGAAACCTTCTACATCAAAGAAGTCAACTCCTCTTCCTACCTCTTCATCAGGTGTGAAACCAATCTGAATCGTACCATGTTCTATTTCAGGATGAGTCAAGAGGGTTTCTGCCATAGTAAGAATTTCAGCAACACCTGCCTTGTCATCTGCACCGAGAAGGGTTGTACCATCCGTTACAATCAGGTCTTTTCCTTTTGAAAGACTAAGTACTGGGTAAGCATTAGCATCCATACGGATATTTAATTCTTCATTCAGAACGATTTCTCCGCCATCATAGTTCTTTACTATTCTGGGTTTTACATCTTTGCCGCTTAGTGCATTGGAGGTATCCATATGAGATACAAAGCCGATAGAAGGCAGTTTCTTCTTGGAATTGGAAGGAATCGTTGCATAAACATAGCAATGATCAGAGAGTCTTACATTTTCAGCTCCCATCTCCTTTAATTCCTTTACAAGTATTTCAGCCAGGTTTCTTTGTTTTTCAGTACTTGGTACATTCTCCATATCATCCTGGGATTGTGTATCTACTTTTACATATTCTAAAAATCTCTCTACAACGTTCTTCATAAGTCTCCTTTTATGCCATAAAAATGTAATCCGATAAAAGACTTGAAATATGGCAGTTTTCATTATTGATAATTTTATAGCTTATTAACAGAAGGAACCTTTCTATAATACAAGTACCAGCATACCGATAGTAATTATTACACCGCCTGCTATTGTTTTCGTGTTTAAAGGTTCTCCAAGTAATAAAAATGCCAGTACCATCGTGATAACAACACTAAATTTATCCACTGGTACTACTTTTGCAGCGTCACCTATTTGTAATGCTTTAAAATAGCATAACCAGGAAAGTCCTGTCGCTATACCGGATAATACAAGAAAAATCCAGCCTCGCTGTGTTATTGCAGGAATTTCTTTCTGCTTTCCTGTCAAAAATACAATCAGCCATGCCATTGCCAGTACGACCACGGTTCTGATGGCAGTACCGACATTGGAGTTCACATTCTTCATCCCCATCTTTGCTAAAATAGAGGTTAAGGCTGCAAAAAAAGCTGATAAAAGTGCGTAAAAAAACCACATTTTATTCTCTCCCTTCTTGCCTTCTATTGTATACAATGACACAAGATTTCACAAGTATTTTTTGCCAGATATGTAATTCTTATGTACTAGACTAATTTTTAACTATACAAGTCCATTTCAAATTCCAATTCATGCAGAATAGGAATTCCATCATAGCCTATTAAGGGGATTTGAGGTTTAAGCTTCCGGGATTCCAGGATCTCATTTCTGTAAAAGGCAGCGAAGTCAAAGCCACGTTTTTGATAAAAGCGTATTGCCCTTGTATTATCATTTGTAGTAATAAGAAATAATCGTTTACAGCCGGCTTCCCTGGCAATTGTGAGTACCCTCTGTATTAAAGCAGTTCCTACTCCTTTATTTTCCTCAAAGCTAATAAGAGATACTATTTCACATTCTGTCTCATGGATATAATAAGTAATCAACCCTATTATATTTTCGTTACTTATGGCTAGAAGTCCAGGGAGTTCTTCTGCATTGTACACCTTACCTTTTGTCACAATAAGGTTGCTGCCCCAGTTTTCGCTAATTATATTGATGACATTACCTTTATATTTTTCATTGATTTCTATGATATGAAATAGTTTATCTTTGTTGTGCCCTTCATAACTGCTTTTTTCCAACTTATAGTAGGTCAGGATTTCATCATCGTTGATATGTTCAAAACCAATTTTCTCCAACACATGCCTGCTTCTGGTGTTACGGTGAACGGCATCCGCATAAATAGTTTCTATATCTAATTGGTTAAAGGCATATTCAATAAGAAGCTTTTCAGCTTCTGTACCAAAACCCTTGTTCTTTACAGAATCATTGCTTAAGATAATGCTTAGAGTAGCACATTTATTATGGAAATCGATGCGTTTTAATTGAATTTCCCCAATAATGCTATCTTCATGAGAAATCGCAAAGAATATACGGGTAGGATCCATTACTTTATTATGGTAATAGGTGTCTGTCTTCTCCTTATTATAAACAAATATATTTTCTGTCATCATTGGATCTGCTATATAAGTTCTATAAAAACTGTGACAATTATCACTTGTATATGGAGTTAATGTAATTGATTTACCTTTTAATACCATTAAGTTCACCTACTCACTTTTCGCATTATCAGTAAAATCTAAACTACCTGTTTTACCATCTACTAAAAATTCATATTTATTAGAACCCTCTTCGGTTATGATATGTCCTGACCAGCTACCCGTCTTTTTTAAAATACCATCTAGAAATACCATCTCTACTTTATATTCTTTTCCACTGTCTGAGTTTGTTTTCTTATATTCATTAAAACCAATTTCAGCAGCCTTCTCAACCGAAATTTCACCATTTTCAGGTCTTGCACTGCCTTTGAGAAGAATATTATAATCGTCTTGCTTCAATGTTTCAATTCCATTTGAATCTTTTGAGTTCTGTGCCTTCTTTGTATTTTCGACATCTGTTAAATTGTTATGATAAACACGAAGGGTCAGCAATAATAAAATAGTAAAAATCATCCCAAATAATATAAGAATTTTTGCTTTTTTCATAGTTTTCTCCATTCCGCCGCCAAGCGGCGGCACAAACAAGATATTAAAAGTTGCAAACCACCACTCTATGATTTAAAATTCTTTATGAAACAGCAATACACTACAGAGCACGGTTGGAGGTGTGGTGAATTTATTTCAACCCCGTATAGTTATATGTGCCGTCATCCTTTCAAGCACAAACAAGTGGGACATTGAGCCCGGACTCTTATCATTGGTAATAAACCATGTTTATTTAGCCGCAGGATGGCAGTCAATGTTGCTGTTTCTTTAATTCTTATAGGTGGTGATACTTATGATGAGGCTTGTTTACCCCATCTGTTGTGGGCTTGATGTCCACAAAAATGTTATCGTTGCAACCATCGTTACTACTGATAAAAATGGAATATCTGAGTACAATCAGAAATCCTTCTCAACCATCAATTCTGATATTCAGAAATTTCATGATTGGTTAATTAAAAATGACTGTTTTTATGTCTGTATGGAATCCACGGGGAAGTACTGGATTCCTATTTTTAATTACCTTGAAAATGACATCAATGTATGCCTTACTCATCCCAAATATGTCAAAGCTATCAAAGGTAAAAAAACAGACAAAAAAGATTCCAGATGGATTGCAGATCTTTATAAATTCGATCTGGTCAGATGTTCTTTTATCCCTCCGAAGAATTTCCGGCAGCTTCGAGAGCTTGCACGCTACCGTTTCAAGCTGGTTTGTATGAAGTCCTCAGAGAAAAACCGTATACAGAACTGTATGACCGTTTCCAACATCGGCATTGCCAGTATTCTGTCTGATCCATTTGGTAAAACGGCAACTGAAATCATGACCTATCTGCTTTCTAATACTACGGATACCATTAATGACAAAGCTGTTCGCAAACTCATCAAAAAAAATGCTAAGGTTAAGTCTGATGATATTATTGAAGCAATCAAAGGTTATAACATCGAAACCGACCAGGCAAAAAAACTGGAGCTTGCCAGAGGGCATCTTGATTATCTGGATGATATGATTACGCAAACTGAGGTTGAGCTTTATATAAGAATCAAACCTTATTATGAATTTGTGGAATACATATCCTCACTTCCTGGTATAACGGAAATCAGTGCAACCATTATCCTTGCCGAGATTGGTATCGATATGAGCATCTTTGATGACGCCAAACATCTTTGCTCCTGGTGCGGACTTTCTCCATCCAACAATGAATCCGCAGGAAAAAAGAAATCTGTTCGTATTGCGAAAGCTGGCGCTTATCTAAAACCAATGATGGTTCAGTGTGCACTTGCTGCGATCAAGAGTAAAAAACAACCTTATTTTGCAATTAAATATGGTCGAATCAAGAAACGACGTGGTCATAAAAAAGCAATTATTGCAATAGCCAGAATGATGATGGTTTGTATCTATCACATGATATCTGAAAAACAGCCTTTCAACCCGACTGATTATGAGGAATTGATGGATCCTCATTACTCAACTTCTATGGTTACTCTAAATGATGAAAATGTATTTGCTTACCTTGAAGCGAAGGGTTATGATCTTTCCTTATTAGTAAAATGCAACGATAACTAATAATAATCTTTAATACTTAAAACGCTGGGGTTTCTGAGAACCCTTAGTTAAGGTCACCTTAAAATACACATTATTTTTCACTCTTAACTCCTTGATTTTTTCTTTATTTTACCATTTTAATACCAATTTTACAAGTAAGCCCCACATTTTGTATGGAAAAAGATTACACTTTCGTATATAATAAAAATAGTTGTGTAAGCTTCTAATACCGTTAGAAGCCTTGATTTTACTGACTGGCTTAACAGTCGATTGACCTTTTTAAGGCAATGAGTTATCCTAACACTAACAAAACTTGGAGGTAGTTATGGAAGATAAAAAAACATTCGGAGAATATGTCACAAAACGAAGAAAAGAAATGGGTTTTACTCAAAGAGAGTTTGCTGAAAAATTATTTGTAACAGAATCTGCTGTTTCAAAATGGGAAAGGGGGATTTCTTATCCGGATATTACTCTGATAAGGGAAATTTGTGAAATACTTGGAATAAGCGAGCACGAACTACTGACTGCCAGTGATGATATCAAGGGAAGAAATTCCGAAAAAATGGCTAAAAAATATGAAAGAATCGTTCAAGCTTATCGTAATATACTTATGGTCTTATATGGAATTCCCTTGGCCGTTTGTTTTATCGTTAACATCGCTGTTTCACATAAATTAACTTGGTTTTTTATTGTGCTGGCTTCTGAGATGATTGCGGTTTCCCTAACATTGGTGCCGGTTATGGTTCCTGTAAAAAAAGCCCTGATAACTTTAGGGTCCTTTACATTTTCACTCAGCTTGCTTTTACTTATATGTAATCTTTATACCGGTGGTAATTGGTTCATTATTTCCTTCATATCAGTAATATTTGGATTATCTCTTCTATTTTTACCCTTAATATTGCGAGGGACTTATCTTATTCCTATACTTTCAGATAAGAAGACTCTGATTTATTTTACTACTGAGACACTGCTATTGTTCCTGTTGCTTTTTGTGTGCAATCAATTTACCGGTGGTAACTGGTTCCTAAACCGTGGGATGCCAATTGCCGGGTTTTCTTGTATATTACCTTGGGGAATAATGTTAATTATGAGATATGCTCCAATTAATATTTATTTTAAATTTTCGAGCTGCTTTGCCCTTGCTTCTCTTTTTGAGTATACCATTCAGGGATTTCTTCATTTTATACTGAATGATGGTGACAGCAGTATGGGGTTTCAATATGACCTTTTAAATTGGAATAGTCTCACTACTAGTGGTAATATAAACATGATTATCTTTTTAAGTTTACTTTTCTTTTCTATAATTTTTCTTATAACCGGTATTATAAGTTCTTTACGTGGGCAAAATCTTCACAATTTAAGTTAGAATCGTGTAAGGGTTATTATTTCATCTATCGACCTCCCACACCACCGAGCATAAAGTTCGGTAATCGGCTGTTCTCTTTGTTGTGCGCCGCCAGACGCACAACAAACAGTGCCCAAAAGAAATTTTCCTTTGGGCATTGTTTTAGTTAGCTGGTTATATGAAATTACATAAGTAAATCCGGATTATGTTCAGAAAATAAAGCTATAAGTTTAATTAACTAGAGTTGTTTACAATCTATTATTATGCACTCTCAGCAAATTATTAATCTCTTCTTTTAGCTTGAACCTCATATCATTTAAATCTTTTGTATCAGGCTGATAAATTTCCTGAAATAATTCTTCGTCCGGCAATCTCCAAATAGGTGCGTTGGCAGGAGTGTCCCCCTTAACTCTTGGAATCAGGTGCCAATGAACATGGCTGTCGAGGTTTCCAAGCATGGCATGATTCATTTTATTTGCTTGAAAGGCTTGAAAGACTGCTTCAGCAACAAGACTCATTTCCGCTAAGTGTTTTATCCGGAAGTCGTAGGGTAAATAATGAAGTTCCGTTTCATGTGATTTACATAAAAAAATAGTATAGCCTTTATATCTTTGATAATCTGCCAGTACAACATACCCAGTTTCCAGCTCTGTAACAAAATAAGGATTTGTTCCTTGTTTTATCATTTCAATTCTTTCACAGATTAGACAGCTCATATTTCAATCCCTTCTTTTCTATTTATAGATAGACTACCATATTATTTCAGGTTTGTCACCTTCACCTAAAAGATGTCGTTCTATTTCCTCATAAAGATATTCATTATAATTCTGAGCTGGCAGTAGATTTAATAGTTTTTTTCTGCAATCTTCTGCTTCCTTTTCTTTTCCTGCACTTTTATGGGATTTCCATAGCAGCCACCAGGCATTGAATATTTGGTCTTTATTTTCTGTATCCTTTATTATAACATCAAAGCATTTTCGAACATAATCAAAGTCTTCCAAAGAATAGGCTATTTCCATAAGGTTAGGATATATCTTTAATTGCTCTTGAAAAGTAAAGGAATCGATATAATCCTTCCCTTTCTTAAGGGCCTTTTTATATTGTTCATCGGTACTAAGTGTTATTGCAAGCAAGAAATAATTAAAATTGTCTGCTGTTTTATTTTCTTCAAATTTTTGAATATACTCATTTAAAAAATCATAATTGCCAATCAATGAATTTTCACGCATTAATTGTATAGAAGCCATGTTTTCCCAATAGGTATCTTTATCCTTTGCTGTATGTTTTAGTTTTTCACATGCTTTAATACTTTTGTGGAGATATTCAAGCGATCTCTGATGTTCCAACCGACAGAGAAGGCTAAGTGCTTTTAGGTCCTCTGGATTCATATCCAGCAAAGCATCGATAGCTTCCTTTGCTTCTTTATAGTTTTTATCATTACGTACAGCTGAATACTTAGAAACTAACAACTCGGTAGTATCAAAATTGGAAGTTCCAAATAATGTGTCAATTGATATGTTAAAGAAATATGCTATTTTCGGAATTAAATAAATATCCGGGATGGATATTTCCTGCTCCCACTTGGACACGGCTTGGGGAGATACACCAAGGTATTCAGCAAGTTCAGCCTGAGTTATTTCATTTTCTTTACGGTATTTAGCAATGTTATTACAGATTTTAATCTCCATTGATTCGTCCTCTCAATTATTTGAACGGCCGGTTGTTCATATGGATATTATAATAAAATTTAAGGATTTCGTCTAACGAAGAATAGTTGTTATTTTAACAACCGAAATTTATCTAAATTTTGTATACTATATTATGGATATCATTTGTAAAATATATTTGATAAATCATTTCGAGAACAAAATGCATATTAGTCTCTGTTCTTCGATATTATCTGCTATAACTTTTTATAATTATCTCCAAACATATATGTCTTATTTCCAAACACAGAAAGCTAATACCCAATGCATAAATCTTTTATGTTGTTACGATGGGTCGATGCAAAAAGGATGCCCTTCGGGGTCAATCATTACTGTCCAATCTTTCGAATATTGAAAATCTGCTTTTTTTGCGCCGCAATAAATAGCATACTCAACCCATTCTTGATGCTCAGAAGCAGCGACACAGAAATCTAAATGTAGCATCATCTGTTGTTCACCTTCAACATCTGGCCATTTTGGTGCAATAAAGTCAGTATTTTTTTGAAAACCTATGTCTATATTGCCCGTTTCTGATCCAATGATAATGAAATCATTATTATCATATCCTTTTTCCCATCCAAGTAGTTTGATATAAAAATCAGAAAGTTCTACCGGATCTTTACATTCTAGTACAATTTTATCAATTTTAATTATTCCAGGTTTTCTCATCGTTACTCCTTTCAGAATCAATCTATCAGTAAGCTAAGAAGGTCTATACTGCTAATAAATAATACTCTATTGATACAGAACAAATTTGCTATATTTGGGTTAATTATTTGTCTCTATATCTACATAGATTTTACTAGGTTTATATTGTTCAACTTACTTGGACTTGTGTCAATAATGTAGACACAAGTCCAGATTTATGATAGTATATCTTCCCTATGTAATGAATTCAACTTAATAAATAATTATAATCAAATTATACATAGTTTAAAATCATCTTTTACATGATTCAATGATTGTGAAAAACTCCTCGATATTTATATCTTATCAGATTTTAACCCTGCCCAAATAATTAATATAGGTACTTCATTACCATCTAATGAAATTAAATTATAGTCTATGGCAATTTCATTATTGTTCAGATACCGTTTTTTAACTTTCATCTCATGTCCATAATAGGTATAAAACTTGCCACTTGCATAACGGGTTTCATCGACTACATAAGAGAAAAGATTGCTATTATAATATAGTCTTGCTGTAGTTGCTGGGCCGTCAACGCCAAACTTTGTAATGGATATCTTGTCCGGTATCCCTCTGCCGTAATTATCCATGAAAAGTAAAAGTCTACCTATATTAAAATTCATTATTGAATCAGTCATGACATCCCAATTTCTTGTTGCTATTATTCTTGTATAATCACGTGGTAATGCTTCTAACTCCTTTCTCAACTGTAAACTTATATTGGTATAACTTTCCATTTCTTTTATTTATGCCTTTTTTAATAAAGTATGTTTAAACTATTAAGATGTTACTGACCTTAACGCGTATATTCATTACCTTGTATCTTATATCAAACTTAGTATAAGAATTATTTTATGCAATCAAATACTATCTCACATTGTTTATCAGACAATATAAAAATAGCGCAATCCACATAAAACATTGGATTGCGCTATATAAAATTCCTGATAATTGGAATAAACTACTTTAATGCAACAGGAAGCCAAATCTCAACAATACACATATCATCAGCATCATCCCATTTGACATATTTTTCTATAGTAGGAAGTCCAGATAACTTGTACTTGCTTTGTGGTAGAAACTCCTCATGAATTCGTTTCCATACACCTCCAAGAGTTTGACCCGTAATAGAGCCATTCGCTTCAAACTTGAGCCAAGTAACACTCGGATATTGATAGGTATCCAAACCTTCAATATCTTCTTTATCCCATTCAATACCGCACATATAGTCATTGCTTCCGTCATCACCAAATCCAAAGCATAGACCTAAATCATAAAATATGCCACTAATTTCCTTGATTTTCTCATTGCTTCCATCACTTTTTACAATGGCCCACGTACCACCGCCATATGGTGTTGTACGTCTTATTCCAATTACTTTGAATGATGATCTTTCAATCGTGGTATAGTCCATTTTATCAACTCCTTCTATTTTAAGTGAGAAGCGAATACGACAATAGAATGTGAGAGTTACACCTGAAAATCTTGCTTCGGTTGGAGTAACACCATGCAATCGCTTAAAAGCAACTGTAAACGCATCAGCAGAATTATAGCCATATTTTAACGAAATATCAATTACTTTTTCATCTGTATTCTGCAACTCATATGCGGCACAGGTCAGCTTACGACGACGTAAATACTCCGAAAGAGAAACCCCTGTAATTTGTGTGAAAGAGCCTTGAAACATTGAGAATGAACACGCTGTAATGTTGTTTATTTCTTTTTCACTAATTTCTTCGGTCAGGTGTTCTTCTATATAATCAATCGCTTTATTCATTCTATCTACCCAATCCATTTTCGCATCTCCTTGATAACAATTATAAAAGAACAGTTTTCGCATTGCCCGTTATTCTATTAAGAGAAATTGACGGGTAAGTAACTGAAAATATTAATTTTCTACTTCGTATTTGATAACGATTGTGAATGGAATTCTAAAATTACATTTGTAGCTATCATACATTATTTAATGATAAGTTACTACTACTTTTCTATCATCTATTTAATAGCTATTTGTTCGCTACCCACATTATTATAAACTTTTCCAAGCTACCTCTTATTACATTAACAAATCATATAAAAAAGCGCAACCCACGGAAAACCTTGATTTCCCTTAGATTGCGCTCATATTAATCATTGATACTTGACTATACTCTCTTTATATTGGAACCCTTGAAACACTGTAGGTTCAGACATTTTTGTTAGCTACCTGTAAGCTACCTACATCACTCTATGTTATCTGGCATTGTCTCAATTGTAAAAGATAGCTAACCAACTTAATTTTATCTTATGCTTATTATTGGACTACTCCTTTACAACAGGATACCAAAGTTCATAAGTATAATTATCTTTCGGGAAGTCATAATCAAAATACACTTCAACATCAGGGATAGAATTATCCGCCCTTCTGTATCCGGAAGATGGAAACCATTCCCGCCATATACGATTAACCAACTCCATTAATGTTCCTTCTGCTTCGAAAATAGCCCAAGTAGCTTCTGGAATATCAATCAGGTCTAAACCCTGTACCTCAGAATTTTTAGTTGATGTGGCAATGTAATAATCAAATGTATGTTCATTATCAAAGTCAGCGCATAAACCTAACAAACCTTTTGGTTCACCATTAGATTGTTTTATGATTTTTTCATAGGTTTCTTGTGGTAAATCACGCCAGAAAAATGGTACTAAATTTTCCACCATATCATTTCGGAATGTTTTCTTGACTCCAACTATTCTAAAAGCCTCTTTTTTCTCAATTCTACACTTCATTTTGATCTCTCCATTCAATATTATTTGGAAAGTGATGCGAGGATAGGAATTGATAAAGATTTTTCGGCTTCTTACATATTGAGGTGATGCCTTATGTTGATTTTGAAAAGCTCTATTAAATGCTGTAGGCGATGAATAACCATATTTCATTGCTATATCTATGATTTTTTCATTACTGTTTTGTAGTTCAAGTGCTGCAAGCGAAAGACGTCGGCGCCTGATGTATTCGCTTAACTGTACTCCTGTAACAATGAAAAACATATTTGATAAATCATTGCGAGAACAAAATGCCAGCTTAGCAGCATAGTCAAATTCAATTTCATTACTCAAATTTTCTTCAATGTAATCAAGTGCCCTATTCAGCCGTATATTCCAATCCAAATATCACATCTCCTTTCATTCACAAGTATATCAGGAGAAAAAACAAGAATCCTCTCTTTTGTCATTTATTTATGAGAGTTCATCTTCATCATATAACGAAAAAAATAATTACTCCTGTTTAATAAATAAATATTATAATTCACATTATCTTTTTTCGATAGATGAATGTAAACTAATATTTGTATTCTATCTGTTATCTACTAGTTCGCTACCTATATTGTTCAAGCGTTCTAAAGTTATCTCTCATATTTTATACCAAATCATTAAAAAAGCGCAACCCCCAGAAAACCTTGATTTTCCTAGCGAAACTAAATTTATTATTTTGGCTAAAAACCATTCATAATATTTAATCTTATAATTTATACTCATATACTAATATCTAGAAATTTGTATGCTATTTGTTAGCTATCTGTACGCTACCCACATTGTTTCAAGCGTTCTTAGGTTATCTCTCATTACTTATTGCAAAACACAAAAAAAGCGCAATCCCTAGAAAACTTTGATTTTCTTGGATTGCGCTCATATTAATCTTTGATACTCGCTTATACTCTCTTTAAATACTCACCTGTTCTGGTGTCAATGCTGATTTTATCGCCCTGATCAACGAATAAAGGAACATAAACGGTTGCACCAGTTTCAACGATAGCAGGTTTTGTAGCACCCTGTGCTGTATCACCTTTGAAGCCAGGTTCAGTACTTGTAATAACAAGTTCAACGAATAACGGGGGTTCGATAGCGAATACCTGTCCATTGTGAGAAAGCATCTTAACCATATCATTTTCTTTTACGAACTTTAAAGAATCTCCTACGGATTCTTCATTTAAAGCGAACTGATCGTAAGTATTAACATCCATGAAGTTAAAAAGATCTCCGTCTTTATATAAGTACTGCATGTCTGCACGTTCAATGTGAGCTTGAGGACACTTTTCTGTAGGTCTGAAAGTTCTTTCTACAACACCGCCGTTCTTGATATTTCTAAGCTTAGTACGAACAAAAGCTGCACCTTTTCCCGGTTTTACATGCTGAAATTCAATTACCTGATAAACATTATTATCTAATTCGATAGTTAAGCCATTTCTAAAATCGCCTGCTGATACCATAAATGATATTTTCCTCCTTAAATTAACTACACTATAGTTTATCGTATTTGATACTTTTTTTCAACTATTTTTTTAGTAAGCGAAAAAAAACATACAATTAAAACGATTCTTGTGTTAATAACTTTAAATCTAATTTATCATGGACTTTAATGCATCCATGGCAAGCAAATATCCTTTTAAGCCAAGCCCTACAATTTGACCGGTGCAAACAGGTGCTGTAACTGAAGTATGCCGGAATTCTTCACGCTTATGAACATTGGATATATGTATTTCAATAATCGGTATAGACAAAGAGGCAAGAGCATCCCGAATAGCATAGCTATAATGGGTAAAAGCACCTGGGTTAATTATAATACCCTGTGTCCCGTCATAATATGCTTCCTGAAGCCTGTCAATAATATTTCCTTCCGTATTGCTCTGGAAAATATCTACGGTAATATTTTCATTAACCGCTTTTTCTTGAATGATTGATTTTAGATAGCCGTAATCTTCGTTTCCGTATACGGATTTTTCACGGATACCTAGAAAGTTAAGATTGGGTCCGTTAATAACCAATAGCTTCATATAAATAATTCCTCCACTATAATTGTATCTTATCCTTACAATTTCACTCTTTCACAAATACAATTAACAACCTCTGTCAGATTTTTACCCTCAGTTATAATCTTAATATCACATGCAGCTTCATAAAAAGGAAGCCTTTTATCATATAAAAGCTCCATTTTTCTAAGTCCGTCATTTCCGGCTAATAAAGGTCTCACTTTATCGTTTTTTAATCTCATGGCTAAAGTATCTTTGGTAGCTTCCAGATAGATAACAGTGCCAAATGACTTAAGAATTTCTGAGTTTCCAGCTTTAATCGGAAGGCCGCCTCCAACAGATACTATCGTTTGACTTAACTTTCCAATAAGCTCCTTTATTGTTTCGGTTTCAAGGTCTCGGAAATACTCTTCACCCTCATCTTCAAATATACTGCTCACTGTACGTCCATTTTTTTGTTCAATGTACTTGTCCGTATCCAAAAAGCTAAAATTAAGCTTTCGTGCAAGCTGCTGTCCCACGGTTGTCTTACCGCAGCCCATAAATCCAATTAAAATTATATTATTCATATGCATCTTCTCTATTTTCTCTTTTTCGTATGAGAGTGATTGTAAAAGAATAGTACTAACTTTTCCAGATAGCGTTTTAAAATAATTTGAATTTCTATATCTTTACCTATCGGGTTCACAAAGATACTTTTAAGTCCTGCCCTTCTTGCTCCGTAAATATCTGTAAATAGCTGATCCCCTATGAATACAGTATTTGAAAGGGTTGTACCAAGTGTTTTTACACCTTTTAAATAACCGGATCTTCCGGGTTTTCCGGCTTTATAAATATAACTTTGATGGAGATCTTTGTTAAATCGTTTTACACGTTCTTCACTGTTATTGGAAATAAAACAGACCTTAAAGCCAAGTTTGTTTAAGTCAAGAATTAATTTAACAGCCTTATCGTCGGCATCCTTACCATGTTCTACAAGGGTGTTATCAATATCAAATAGAATACCTCTGTAACCTCTATTATAAAGAGATTTATAATCAATCTTATATGCAGAATCTGCTGATTCATCAGGAAAAAAATTATGAATCATGTTGCCCTCTCTTTCCGATAACATCCAAATATTACCTAGATGCTTTTCTCACTATTATATCAGATAGAAATACCAATTGGCAAGACAAAGACTAAATCTTACTTATTGGAAGATAGAATACACTGTACTTTATACAGTGTATGGTAATTATAAGATATCCGTGTTAAAATAATTAAATACGCATTATATCATAAATTTTAGGAGGCCATTATGTCATCCCATATTTTAAAAAATGAAGAGTTAACTCTTACTTTCTCTGATGCTGGAGCTGAGTTGCAGGCTATAACGGATACAAAAACAGGAAAAGAATATCTCTGGAATGCCGATCCTGCTTATTGGAAACGGATTTCACCCGTATTATTTCCCATTGTAGGTAATCTAAAGAATAAAACTTATTCCTATCAAGGACAAAACTATTCCTTACCTCAGCATGGTTTTGCCAGAGATATGGAATTTGCTTTATTAGAATCAACGGAAAATTCCTTGAGTTTCTTATTAGAATCTTCCAATGAAACCTTAGAAGTATATCCATTTCCTTTTCAGCTTATTATTCGATACACTTTGATTAAAAGGACTGTTACGGTTACATGGGAAGTGAAAAACCCTGGTGAAGAATCCATGTATTTTTCCATTGGAGGACATCCTGCGTTTTTATGTCCCATTAATCCTGAGGACAAACAAACCGATTACTATTTTAGTTTTGATTCTAATGCTCCTATTACGGTGAGTAAAGTCAGTGAGAATGGTCTAATTGTTACAGATTCCTCGTTGTCACCGGTTATTATACCATTACAAGATGGATTACTTCCAATTGATTCACACCTCTTTGATGATGACGCTTTGGTTATTGAAAATAATCAATATCATTCTGTCTCATTACTGACACCGGATAAAAAGCCCTATGTAACGGTTGCTTTTGATGCTCCTTTATTTGGTCTTTGGTCACCTACTAAAAAGAATGCACCTTTTGTATGTATTGAACCCTGGTACGGCCGTTGTGATAGTGAAGATTATAATGGAACTCTAGAAAACAGAGAATGGGGAAATGTATTAGAGGCGGGCAAAATATTTCAAAAATCATATACTATAACAATTGGATAGTAAAAAGCTGGCTATAACAGCAATAAAACTATGTTTTGTACCGAGACAGAGCCAACCGGCTTCCTCCTGGTATAAAACCAGCAGGCTAATGCCTGTGCTATAGCTGGCAGGAAGGATGATATTATTAATGAAAATTCCTGTAATCGGCATTACCCCTCATTATGAAACTGACAATAATAAAGTCTGTGTTGCCTCTATGTATATGGAAGCCATTCTCCATGCAGGAGGCGTACCACTCTTACTTCCTTTAAAAGCCGGAAAGGAAGCTCTTGCCGCTGCGGTAAAGGTCTGTGACGGATTTCTTTTTACAGGAGGGCCTGATATCGACCCTTTCCGTTTTGGAGAGGAAACCATTCCGGAGTGTGATGTGGTTAATCCTGAAAGGGATGAAATGGAGGAAATTCTATTTCATCTGATTATGGAAGTAAATAAACCGGTGTTTGGAATATGCAGAGGAATACAGGTGCTTAATGTATTTCTTGGTGGTACATTGTATCAGGATATTCCGGCACAGTTTCAGGGAAAGTTAAGTCTTTGCCATTCCCAAAAATCCGGACGAACGGTTTTATCCCATAGTGTGTCAATCCAAAAGAAAAGCCTGCTTCATGATATCCTTAAGACGGATTCCCTTATGGTTAACAGCTTTCACCATCAAGGCATCAAGGAACTTGCTCCTTCTCTGAAAGTTGCGGCAGAATCAAAGGATGGTTTAATAGAAGCCGTATATCTGGAGAATCATCCCTTTTTCCTGGCTGTTCAATGGCATCCGGAGCACCTTTTCCGGGTGAATGAAGGGGCAGAAAAACTTTTTAAAGCATTTGTTAAAGCCTGTTAATAATAAGAGACTGCCAACAAATATAATAGATTTTTATTAGAAAAAGATAAAGGACTGAAACCCTTGATTGTAAGGTTTCAGTCCTTTATAAGTTTAAGTACAAAGTCTATTTTCAACACAGGTATAGGATTTGATCTTAAGACGGTTGATTGACATCTCTTAGTAATGCCGCACCGATAATTCCGGCATCATTATAGAGCTTTGCAGTTACTATTCTTGTCTGTTTAGCAGACGTTCTGGAATAGCTTTCTTTGGCAATGAGTTCTTTTATCGGCTCAATTAACAGGTCTCCGGCTTTACTGATGCCTCCGCCGATGCAGATTATTTCAGGCTGGAATACATTAATGATATTAATTATTCCTGCGGCCAGGTATTTAATATATTGTTTTAAAACTCTGACAGCTGTTTCATCGCCTCTTCTAACGGCATCAAATAGCGTTTTTCCTTCTACTTTGCTGATATCATCAGAGCATAATTCCCATAGAAGGGAGAATACATCCCCTTTCATGGCTGCTTTTGTCTGCTGTATGAGAGCGGTAGCGGAAGCATAAGCCTCAAAGCAACCAGCCCTTCCGCAGTTACAGGGGATGCCGTCAGCTACAATAACCATATGGCCAATTTCACCGGCTGCAAAATTCACTCCTTCAAAGATTTCACCATCTATAATAATCCCACCGCCGACACCAGTTCCCAATGTAACCGCAACAAAGGATTTTGCATTGGAAGCGGCACCTGCCAGATACTCTCCCCAGGCTGCGGCATTGGCATCGTTATTAAAATATACGGTTTGGCCTTTAAAGACTTCTTTTGCCATCGGCAGAAAAGGCTCATTGCTGACATTTAGATTATTAGCAAATTCAATCATTCCGGTCACACGATTAGCAGCTCCGGGAACACCTATACCAATCGATTCAATTTGATATAGTTCAAGGTTATTTCTTTTCAGAAGCTTATCGGTCACAGCTTTCATATCAGCAAGCAGCTCGGCTGCTCCTGCCCTAACATTCGTTAAGACAGACTCTTTATCTATTAGCGAAGCAGATTCACTTACAAGTCCGACAACAAGATTTGTACCTCCAAGATCAATTCCAATATAATATTTCATAAGCTTAAACCACTCCTCTTTTACTTCGTAGATTACTCCTTAATATAAAAAGGTAAAAGAAAAATTTCTGTTTTTTATCTAACTCTGATTTTTATCGTCCTTTTCTCTTTCCGGTGGAGGAAGGTGCAGATACTCTGCTGTTTCTGCCGCTTTCCTTCTGATTGGTCTTTGTCTTAACCGCCTGTTTACTGTTTGAGGCTTGTCTGGAGGAAGTTTTAGTGTTATTTCTTGAAGTGTTTGCCTCTTTCTTATGATTTTGCTGCTGAACACCATTCTTCTCACGATTTTTATCATTACTATGAGAATATGCTCCTCCTCTTGGCCTTATGAGGCATTTTTTATCAAATCCGATAAGATCTCTGCGCCCGGCAAGTGTTAAGGCTTCTTCCACCAGCTCATAGTTCTTAGGATTTCTGTATTGAATTAATGCCCGCTGCATTGCCTTTTCATGAGGGGTTTTAGGAGTGTACACCGGTTTTAAGTTCCTGGGATCCAAGCCAGTATAATACATACAGGTAGAGATAGTGGAAGGAGTCGGGTAAAAATCCTGCACTTGTTCCGGCATATAACCCAAATCTCTTAAATATTCTGCCAGCGCAATTGCTTCCTTTAAGGTAGAGCCAGGATGAGAGGACATTAGGTATGGTACTACAAATTGCTTCTTACCAACCTCTTCATTGGTTTTCTTATATTTCCTAATAAAATCTTCGTATACCGCATTCTTAGGTTTACCCATTAATTCCAATACGCTGTCACTGATATGTTCCGGTGCAACCTTAAGCTGCCCGCTGACATGATGTTCGCAAAGTTCTCTCATAAATTCAGGGTCTTTATCCTGAACCAGATAATCAAAACGGATTCCGGAACGAACAAAGACCTTTTTTACACCCGGGAGACTTCGAAGCTTTCGAAGAAGGGTAAGATAATCCTTGTGATCCACCTTTAAATTCTTGCAAGGTGTCGGGAAAAGGCATTGTTTATTCGTACAGGCGCCTTTGGTCTTCTGCTTTTCACAAGCCATGTGCCGAAAATTTGCAGTAGGTCCGCCTACATCGTTAATATAGCCTTTAAAATCCTTATCCCAAATCAGATGATTTGCTTCGGCTAATATAGATTCATGACTTCTAGTCTGAATTATTCTTCCCTGGTGAAAAGTAAGAGCACAAAAACTGCAGCCTCCAAAGCATCCTCGGTTACTGATAAGACTGAATTTCAGTTCTTCAATAGCAGGTATGCCACCTAAAGGAATATAGGATGGATGGTATTCTCTCATATAAGGAAGAGAATAAACTCTATCCATCTCTGCCTGGGTAAGAGGTTTTGCCGGAGGGTTCTGAATAATATACTCATTCTCTTTATATTTCTCCACCAGTCTTTGACCGGAAAACGGGTCTGTGTTGTTGTATTGTATATTAAAACTCTTTGCAAAATCAACTTTACTCTTTGTGATTTCTTCAAAGGACGGAAGCATTACAGCGTCATAAACGGACTCCAGATTTTTAGTCTTATAGGCAGTACCATCAATAAAAGTAATATCTGAAATCTTAAGACCGCTTTCCAAGGCATCTGCTATCTCAACGATGGAATGCTCACCCATTCCGTATGAAAGAATATCAGCCTGGGAATCAAGGAGAATAGAACGCTTTACGGTATCACTCCAGTAATCGTAATGGGCAAGCCTTCTAAGGCTTGCTTCAATTCCGCCTATAATTATAGGTGCATGCTTATAGACTTTACGTATCAGATTACAATAACATATGGTTGCTCTATCCGGTCTCTTACCCATAACTCCGCCGGGGGAATAATAATCCATACTTCTCTTTTTCTTGGCAACAGTATAGTGGTTTACCATGGTATCCATATTGCCGCCACTAACTAAAAACCCAAGTCTTGGAGTACCAAGAATTTGTATGCTGCTTGGATCCTTCCAGTCCGGTTGAGCTATAATACCCACCTTGTAGCCATGGCTCTCCAGTACTCTGCTGATTATTGCAGGGCCAAAGGAGTGGTGATCCACATAGGCATCACCTATTACGAATACGAAGTCACACTGCTCCCAGCCTCTTTTTTCCATATCTTCTTTACTTATCGGTAAAAAATCTTTAATCATCTATATCCTCGCTTATTTCGGGTTAATCAAGTAAAATCCAGTTTATTTGTTTGATGCTTACTAAGTATACCCTACTTTGAAGCGTTCGTCGACACTTTTTAAGAAGTTACTCACAAAATCCCGGAATATCTGTACCAAGGCCAACGGTTTCATCGATAGGCAGCGAAAACATTATTCCTTTCGAATCATTATGATTGCCAAGGGCTTCATTTACAGCTGTCATAATCTTTACTTTGTTTTGAATAGCTGTAACAAGCATAATTAATTCTTTTTCCGGCTGAATGGTTATTTCATAGAACTTAGCAAGTTCTGAACTTCCGGCACCTCTTGCATGAATTACAGTACCACCGTTGGCTCCGGCTTTTTTGGCAGCGTCCATTGCTATCTCACTATGCCCTTGAGCAACGACTATGATGATCAATTCGTGTGATCTTTCTTTTTTCATGACAATTTCCTCGCAATCCTTTCGGGATAAGTCCATTTGGTTTTTATCAAGCTTAGTAAGAATACTGCTGATACAGGATAAGGGGATGGTAAAAGCGACTCCCATACCGGGCTTATCAAAGTCCATCTCCTTTTTTAATAATCCTATGATATGATTGATTTGTCCCTCTGCTACTATGCTGAAAACAACACCTTTTCTAGTCTCACCTATTCCTAAGTAGTCGAGAATATCCGAACTTGCAGTTCCCTGCCCATGGGTCAGAATATTATATGGCACATGATTCTTCACATACATATCTGTTAGTTTGTTTTCAGAATCGGAATCAACAATCGAAAGTAACAGTTTCATTTTTTCCATTCTATATAATCCTCCGTTATTTCTGATAATACAGGTCAGCTTAGACCTTCCAGATATTTCGAGTCCCCTTGCTCTGTACCCTCAGAACTGAGTTCGTCGCTGTTGATAAATTCAGGAAGTGGATTTTCCTCATAAGCCATGGATGCTGAAAGCCCATTTTCCGGATAGTCCTCATCTTCCAATTCAAAGAATACAAACTCATCCTCCATGGAAATCTCACCACTTGGTTCTGACGGTATATCTATTATTAATTCTTCGGGGATTTCTGGCTGCTTCCTTGCAGCCTTTCTATTATATAATAGTCCAAGGCATTCGATGGTAATAAGAGGTGTCATTGCTACAAGAGCTATAATACCAAAAGCATCTTCTAAAACATTTCCCCCAACAGATTCACAAGCACCTATAGCTAGCGGAAGTAAAAAAGTGGCAGTCATGGTACCAGCAGCCACACCACCGGAATCAAAGGCGATGGAGGTAAAGATAGGAGGTACTATAAATGTCATTATAACGGCTATCAGATACCCTGGCAATATGAAATACCATATAGAAAGGCCATGGAGTACGCGTATCATAGATAATCCTGCTGACAGGGCAACTCCTATTGATAGGCTGATACGCATAGTTTTGCCTGAGATGTTACCTTCTGACACCTCCTCTACCTGATTAACAAGAACGTGAACTGCCGGTTCAGCTGCAACTGTCAGGTAACCAAAAATCATAGATAAAGGGATGATAAGTGATGAGTATGCTGACGCTGCCACGTGTTCACCGATATAATAACCTGCTGGCATAAATCCCACATTTACACCGGTAAGGAATATGACAAGCCCTACAAAGGTATATATAAGTCCGATACCAATTTTAATCAGTTGTCTAACAGGAATCTTTATTGCGAAAATTTGAAAAACAAGAAAGAATGCCAGAATTGGTACGATAGCTACAAATACCTGATGCATATAGCCGGGTGCGTGTCTTAAAAAGGCTTGGAGGACTATAAGGAAGGAACTATCCTCAGGGAGAATGATTCTTTCATAACTGCCGGAAGGTTTATAGAATATTCCTAAGACAAGCACCGCCATTACGGGGCCCACAGAGCATAGAGATATCAGGCCGAAGCTGTCTTCCTGAGAAGTTTTATCGCCTCTTACGGCAGCCATACCAATACCCAAAGCCATTATAAAAGGTACGGTAATCGGTCCTGTGGTAACACCACCGGAGTCAAAAGCAACAGAAACAAAATTATTTGGTGTAAAAATTGCAATGATAAACACGATTCCATAGAGAACAGCAAGAATATGTTTCATCTTAAGCTGCAGTATCGTACGAAGGAAAGCAATTACTAAAAAACTTCCCACTCCAAGAGCCACTGCCCATATCAAAACCTTATCCGGAACTCCGGGGGTTTGTCTGGCAAGTACTTGCAAGTCTGGTTCTGCGACGGTGACAATAACTCCAAATAGAAAAGATACTATTACCAACAGCCAGATTTTTCGTGATTTTGTTAAGAATGAACCCATCTTCTCGCCCATAATCATCATGGACATATCAGCTCCCTGTGTGAATAACCCCATACCAAGTATTAATAACAAAGAGCCAATTAAAAATGAACTTAAAGTCGCTTTCGGCAGCTTTACTATGGTCAAATGGAGCAGTAAAACCAATATGGTTATGGGAAGGACTGAATAAATGGATTCCTTGATTTTTGATGCAATATTGTTCATTAAAAACCTCATTTCTAGGCAATCCTATGACTTAATCATATGGTTAACAGTTACATAATATTTAATTTTACTTATCCAAGCTATTTCACATAACATCATATTTTGTTTGAAATATAAGTTTTGGATAAGTGGCAGATCAATGAAAGCTATTTGCCGACCTCTTGAATATGTAACAATTCAGTCCTACATGGAAGGTAAGAAATATATCTATCATATTGCGAAGAGCTAAATACATGGCTGAAATGTTACTGAATAGAAATTAAGGATACAAGAATCATCTGAGATTAAAGGACATAGCAGAACATAACTGTTTAAAACAGCAGACCTGACTTGGCAGTAATCTGTATGATACCTGTCGTCATCCTGCTTTACGCACCCAGGGCATAAAGGGAGTTTATATGACAAATCTCTCTTTAGTCCTCCTTTCATTATAATTCTATAATAAATATGCCAGAAAGGCAATAAAAAACAGTTAATTTATATGATTATTTTAATTGTACGAGATACATATTAAATATCAGATATTGCTTGTATAGTAGATTAGATACTCA